>CADEDV010000011.1:1189-104561 GCA_902826165.1 uncultured Bacteroidota bacterium | reverse complement strand
ATCAATAACCCGGTGATCTGGGTCATCATTATCGGCATTTTTACTCCTATTGCCATCGGCCTGATGATCTTTGGCTGGTATGCCATCAAAGGAGAATATGACCACCTTCCGGAGAGTTCAGAAGAGTTATAGATTTAGTAGAAAATATTTTACAATCTTTAAACAATCCGGGCTTGGCAATGTTGTATAGGCTGATAACTTTGCAGCGGAATGAAAAAGATTGCACTATTCATATTGCTCCTCTTTGCAGCCGTACAAACCATACCGGCTGTGCAATCTTTTTTCAGTGAAAGCAAGGCCCTGATCTTCAACGTGGACGAAGAAAAAAGTGTAGACAAGACAACCATCGACGAGATCAAAGAAAAAAAAGAATATCCTGCTTACGACAGCCTATCGGCTATTTTATCCGGCAAACTCTCTACCGCCATTCATCTGGCGGAAGCGATTCTTCCATCGCCTTCCATGCAGAAGCTAACCCCGCCTCCTGATTTCTGTTAGACCTATTTTTCGTTTCTGCAACCAGGGTGTGTGACTGCATACCTTGAACTTTCTGTAAAACATTTTAATAACTATTGCTATGGCTTCGACTGCAAGCCCGGTTGCCAGGATATTGGACCTGGTTAAACTGGAGCGTAAAGAAATAACGACTGTTTACTTCTATGCTATTCTGAATGGCCTGATACAACTCTCATTACCGCTGGGTGTGCAGGCAATTGTAGGTTTTGTACTCGGCGCCTCCATGCGGGCTTCACTGGTCATACTGATCGGGTTGGTGGTAACCGGCGTACTCGTTGCAGGAATGATGCAGGTAAACCAGATGAAGATCATTGAGAAAATTCAGCAAAAAATATTTGTACGCTATGCCTTTGCTTTTGCCGAACATATACCCCGGCTGGACCTCAAAAAGACAGACAATATTTATTTGCCCGAGCTGGTCAACCGCTTTTTTGATATCCCGGTACTGCAAAAAAGTTTATCCAAGATATTACTGGATATTCCGACAGCCAGTATCCAGATTTTGTTCGGATTGATACTATTAAGTTTTTATCACCCGGCTTTCATCCTGTTTGGTCTTATACTCATTTTATTGCTCTGGCTCATTCTCCGGTATACCGGCAGTTCCGGTTTACAAACCAGTCTGAATGAAAGTATGTATAAATACAGGGTGGCTGGGTGGCTGGAAGAAATGGCCCGGGTGATCAAATCGATCAAACTGACAAAAAGTAATGATCTCCACCTGAAAAAAACGGATGAGAGTGTGGTGGGTTATCTGGATGCCCGCAACAGTCACTTTAAAATATTATTGTTTCAGTACAATGTACTGGTATTATTCAAAACCGTGATCACCGCTGCCATGCTGATCGTCGGAACGATGTTACTGGTCGATCAGCAACTGAATATCGGGCAATTCATTGCCGCCGAGATTGTGATACTGCTGGTGCTGAACTCCGTTGAAAAACTGATCATGAACCTGGGCAGTGTCTATGATACGCTGACTTCTGTTGAGAAAATTGCTAAGCTGACAGATAAACCCACCGAACAAAATGGTACTATTCAATTAGCCGCTGTTGAAAAAGGCTTAGAACTGGAAATGAAAGAGGTAAGTTTCAGTTATAACAATGAGACAGATGTTCTTCAAAACATTAACCTGCAAATAAAAAGCGGTGAAAAGGTTTGTATCAGCGGGAAAGACAGTTCAGGAAAATCAACCTTACTGCGTTTGATGGCAGGTGCGTATACTGATTTTAAAGGAGCTATACTTTTGGATGAAGTCCCGCTGGGTAACTATGATCTTCCTTCACTCCGTTCTCAAACAGGCGTATTGCTGAACCACCTGGACATTTTCCATGGCACACTATGGGAAAATATTACGTTGGGCAATCCGGCAGTCAGCCTGGAATCAGTGATTCACTGTGCAACAAAAGTGGGGCTTACTGATTTTATTGCCACCCTCAAAAACGGTTATGACGCAGTATTAGATCCCACCGGGAAACGGTTGCCGAGGAATGTTATTCATAAAATTTTATTAGTGAGGGCCCTGGCAGCTAAACCACGGCTATTGTTGCTGGAAGAACCCTGGATGAATAATGAAAATGGTTATCGTCGTTCCATCATAGAGCTATTGGGAGAAATCAAAAACAGTACTGTCGTAGTCGTTAGTAATGACCCGGAATTTGCCAGCCATTGTGACAAGATCATAACGATCAATAACGGAGTCACTACTATTGTTAACAATCGCTAAACCATCAATCATGAACAATTTCACAATACGATCTTATACGCATATATACCTGCATGATAAAGAAAGCCGGGTACGGTCCTGGTTCTTCTTCTGTATGCTGGTTTTTATGATCTTTTTGTTTTTACCCTGGACACAGAATGTAAGAGCAAAGGGCACCGTCACTACATTATACCAGGACCAGCGGCCACATCAGGTCAATACTATTATTGGAGGCAGGGTGATGAAATGGTATATCAAAGAGGGAGATTATGTAAATGCAGGTGACACGCTGGTGCAACTCACCGAGGTGAAAACAGATTATCTCGATCCTGCTTTGCTGGAACGTACCAAAGAACAATTAGCCGGCAAACAACAGTCAGTTGAATACTACAAAAACAAAGTAGCGGTTACCGGGCAGCAGATCGGGGCTATCAATACGGGGCTGCAACTAAAATTAGACCAGCTTACGAATAAGCTGGCTCAGTTGCGGCTGAAAGTACAGGCTGATAGTGCAGATGCAGTAGCTGCTAACAATGACTATACCATCGCCAACAAACAATATGAACGGCAAAAGGCGATGTATGACAGCGGACTTGTTTCACTGACACAACTGGAGATCAGGAACCAGCAATTTCAGAATGCACTGGCAAAAAAGATCAGTGCCGAGAATAAACTCACCAATAGTAAACAGGACCTGACGATCACACGGATAGAAATGAATGCCCTGCAACAGGAGAATATTGAGAAAGTAACGAAGGCGCAGGGCGACCAGTTTCAATCACTCACCCAAATTGCCAGCGGAGAAGCGGATGTAGCGAAACTCGAAAATCTTTATGCCAGCTATAATATCCGCAATGGGATGTATTATATCCTCGCTTCACAAAGCGGCCAGGTGGTGAAAGCACAAAAAGCCGGTATCGGTGAATTTGTAAAAGATGGTGACATGATCGCAGAGATCGTACCTGATAAAGTACAGTATGCCGTGGAGATGTTTACAGATCCATTAGATCTTCCTTTATTAATGAAAGGGCAAAAAGTGCGTTTCCTGTTTGACGGTTTTCCGGCCATCGTATTCAGTGGCTGGCCCAATGCTTCCTCAGGCACTTTTGGCGGTGAGATCGTGGCAGTTGAAAGCAATGTAAGTGTGAATGGAAAATTCCGGGTCTTGGTGAAAGAAGACCTCGAGGATAAACCATGGCCCAAAGAGTTAAAGATCGGTGCGGGTGCACAAGGGATCACTTTGTTAAAAGATGTGCCGGTGTGGTATGAACTCTGGCGTAATATCAATGGTTTTCCCCCGGATTATTATACATCAACAGCTATTAACAAACAATCAAAATGAGACCCTATAAAAAATACAGGACATATCAATGGCTGCGTAGCAGGAACCAACAGCGGGGTAAGATCATCATTGTCATAAGTGCATTACTACTCCTGCTTTTCTTATCAAAGCTGTCTTTAGCCCAGGATTCAATACCCGGCAAAACCCTTTCTGCTGGCCAGGTATTGGAGATCGTGAAAAAATATCACCCGGTGGCAAAACAGGCTGATATTTTTGTGGAGAAAGCAAAAGCAGATGTAACTACTGCCAGGGGCGGATTTGATCCTTATATTAAGAATGAATCGGCACAGAAAACTTTTGACGGCACCGATTACTATTATTACAATCGTCCTGAATTAACAATACCTACCTGGTTTGGTGTCGAAATCAGCGGCGGTACCGAATTTCTTTCCGGTAATCGTACCGATCCGGTAGAAACAAAAGGTGAAACCAATTTTATTGGCCTCAGCATACCATTGGCAAAGAATTTACTGATGGATAAACGCCGGGCTGCTTTACAAACGGCGAAGATATTTCGGGATGCATCAACTGTAGAAAGAAGGAACATATTGAACAACCTTCTGCTTGATGCCATGAAGACGTACTGGAACTGGGTGCAGTATTACCAGCAATACAAAATACTGTCTGAAGTTGTGACCGTGAATGAACAACGGGTGGCATTTGTTAAAACAGCTTTCAGGCTTGGTGACAGGCCCGCCATTGATACCATCGAAGCTATTGCACAGTTACAGAATTTTGAAGTCCTAAAGACGAAAGCCTTGCTGGAGTTTCAAAATACGGGGCTTGACTTATCTGTGTTCCTGTGGACTGAAAATACCATTCCTTATAACCTGCCTGCTACTATTATCCCCGATAAAAGCAGCAGTTTAAACAATGTGCAGGAAGCTATTCTCCCTGAACTATCCGGCTTGCTGGAAGCTGCAAAGAAGAATCACCCGGAAGTAATGATCTATGATTACAAACTGGATGTGCTGCAGGTGGAGAAAAAACTAAAATTCCAGGAGCTGCTGCCAACGGTCAACTTCAGCTACAATCAACTGGGCAAGGGATATGATTTGCTGAAAACTACCCGTGCAGCTTTATTTGAAAATAATTTCCGGTATGGTCTTTCACTGGGAATACCCCTCCGTCTCTCAGAAGGAAGAGGTGAATTCAAAAAAGCTAAATTGAAAATTGCGGAGACCCGTTTACAATTCAACCAGAAACAATGGCAGATTGAGACAAAGGTCAGAAGGTATTATAATGAATTGCTGGCGTTGAGAACCCAGGTATCCTTACAGGAAAAAGCGTATAAGAATTACCTGGCTTTGCAAAGGGGTGAAGATATCCGTTTTCAATCAGGAGAAAGCTCCTTATTCCTGGTTAATGCCAGGGAAACAAAAACACTGGAAGCCTTACAAAAATTACAGGAACTAAAAGCAAGTTATTTTAAAACAGAAAATATGTTGAAATGGGCTGCGGGTATATTAGGCAGCTGATTACTTAAACCATAAAATGCTTTTTTATGAAATGTCCGAATTGCGAATCCTTATTAGTTATGTCGGAGAGACAGGGAATAGAGATCGATTATTGCCCCAACTGCCGGGGTGTATGGTTGGACCGGGGCGAACTGGATAAGATCATAGAAAAATCAATGTCCGCAGAAAAAACTCAGCAGGATAGACCCTATAATGAAAACAAAGGGTATAAAAAGGAGTATAATGACGATGATGAGTATCAAAAAAGAAACTACCAGCAAAAAAGAAAAGGTGGTTTCCTCGGTAATTTATTCGACTTCGACTAACCAGTCCGGTTAAGAACCAATTTTGTATTACCTTGAACATAGCCATTTTTACGGCCTAAAAATCATCCTCATGGATTACGAGATCGTCATTTCTTTGCTCACCCTGATCGCACTGGAAGTAGTATTAGGAATAGATAATATCATTTTTATTTCGATACTCGCCGGCAAGTTGCCCCCGGAACAGCAGAAAAAAGCGAGAACCTGGGGAATCGTATTGGCAATGTTCATGCGACTGGCCTTGCTCGCTGCGATCTCAGTTATCATGAAGCTGGATAATGAGCTATTCAATGTCTTTGATACCAGCATCAGCGGCAAAGACCTGATCCTTATAACCGGGGGTTTATTTCTTATTTATAAAAGTGCCAAAGAGATCTATCATAAAATGGAAGGAGAGCATGAAGACCAGGAACACAAGGTCAAAAAAGCAACCCTGCGGGCCATCATCGGCCAGATACTTCTACTCGATCTGGTTTTCTCGGTAGATTCCATTATTACAGCTGTGGGACTGGTAGACCAGGTATGGATCATGTATGTAGCCGTTATTGTTACAGTAGCTATCATGCTGGTGGCAGCTGCACCCATCAGTAATTTTGTAAATAAACACCCTGCATTTAAAATCCTGGCGTTGAGTTTTCTTTTGCTGATCGGGTTCACTTTACTGGTAGAAGGCTTTGATGTGCATATACCCAAAGGCTATATTTATTTTGCGATGGCTTTTGCCTTCCTCGTGGATGTGATCCAGATGAAAGTAGCCGGCAAAAATGCACATCCGGTTAAACTGAATGAGCATTTTTCGGAAGAGGAAAAAAATAATTAGTACACCGATCAGGAGCTCTTGAACGCTACCGGGTGATCCAGTTTCTTATGCGGTCCGAAGAAGATGCGGAGTAAAATCCGGAATGCAGCCAGTTCAATAAATATAAAACATAAAGCCAGGAGGATGATCAGGATCGTCTGCCCGCTGTGTACGTAAGTGAACAATACATCAATACCTACAAAAGCAGCCGTGATCGGGAAGCCCAGCATACCCATCGCAGATAATAAAAACAAAAAGCCGGTTGTTTCCTGTTCATACACATAGCCATGAAACCGGTTGAGCGAAATATCATTGTCAATGGCTTTTATTTTTTGCAGGCAATAATAGCCTAAAAGAAAAGCAACCAGTACTCCACTGGTATAATAAACAAGTTCAATACCGTTAATATGATCAGCATTGAATGTTACCGCAGCGATTATATATATATGTCCGACTATTAAGTATTGCCAGGCCTTTAAAGCAGATTGCCGGAAAGAGAATGCAAACAGGATCACTGCAAGGGCGATACTGATGAAAACAATTGGTAAAACATCCTGCATTGACTCAAAAGTGGCAGGACTGCTGTACCCAGCCGCCACCAGTGCGATACCCACTACAGCAAGTAAACTACTTAGAACACCCGATTGAAAGAATTCCATTCTTTTTCCCAGCCATTTAAAAGGACTCCATATATACCTGAACATGATAGTATCTAAATTCCATTCTTTGATACTGAGCATGTATAAAGCGGCTTTTAGTTTGGAGATGATTTTTTGTTCAGGCTTTATATAGTGAAAGAACTGGTGATGCACCAGGTAGTTCAGGACAGAAGGCGACACGAGTAACTGGTACGTTCTTAAAAAAGCATTACCGGCAAAATGGATCAATACCAGCCAGTGAAAACCCAGTGCCACTTCGATGAACATCAAACCAATTTGTGCTGCCGAAGAATAAGCAATCTGCGTTTTTACGGTTGGCTGCACCCTGGCAATCATCGTTGCAATAATGGCTGTTAATGCGCCAATGACAATAATAACTGCTTTTGCCCATGCCATATCTTCCCAGAAAGGATGAGTGCGGAGCAATAAGAAAACACCAATATGTACACTCAGTGAGCCATAAAAGATAGCCGATGAAGAAGTAGGCCCTTCCATTGCTCTTGGCAGCCAGGTGGTGAAGGGAAACTGTGCCGATTTGATAACAGCGGGTAAGATCAGCATACAAACAATAAAGATGGCCATACCGGCCTGCCCTGATGCAACAGCCAGTTCTTTTGCTACTCCCAGTTCGGGGAAACTGATATTCCTGTTCGTAAGATGGTGCATCATCCACATGGCCAGCATTAATGCCACATCGCTGATACGGTAATTAGACACTGCTTTGAAAGCATTCTTTACCGGCAAATAACGATTACGGTAAAAAGCAATCAACAAAAACGAGCAAATGCCTTTTATCTCCCAGCCGATAAAAAGTGTTTCAAAGTTCCCGGAGAGAATGATAAAGTTATACGCCGTTGAAAATAATAAGATGGTATTAAAAAAACGCTTATAGCCTGCATCCCGGTGCATATAATACTTACTGAAAGTGGCTACTAAAAAGAATAACAATGCCCCGACGATGCTGAATACCGCTGTTACTTCATCGTAATACAATTGAATAGCAAAAATGAAATGCTCTGTTTCGTAAATCGTGGCCAGTTTATAAGTTACGGGGTTGAGACCATTGATCATCCACCAGCTGGCAAAAGAGACGGCAATCAGTATATTGAACACTTTTGCAAACCGCACAATGTTGCCAATGGGCCTTTCATTTTTATTTTGCCAGAAAAGGGTGGCAAAAAAAGCCAGCATTGGCACAGCGATAAACAAAAAAAGTAGTTGGTCCATTTAGTTTTTTTTAATCCAGCAGGTAAACCGGCAAATTCTCTTCCGTGGCATGTACAATATGATTCGTTTCCATCTCCTTCGCCCCTTCAATAAACTGCTCCATGTTATGAATGGTTTTTATCTCGCCGGCGTCAGTGACTGGTTCATATTTTACAAATTCTCCATTCCTGAAATAGTAAAACTGTTTTTCTTCAGGATGAAGCGCCACAATATGCACCCACTCATTATTGTACCATTCAAACACTTCGGGTGAGGATTGAATAGCCTTTAATACAATGTCTGGTTGATGTTCAACGATCACCAGCAAACGAACGGGGTCATGTACTTCGATCATTTGCCAGGGAAGGCCGGGCCGGAGATCTCCATCACTGCTGTTGGCCACACCAAATAATCCCATCACATTATGCGGAAGTTTGGTGCCTGCACCCATCTTGATATTATCCACTCTTGAAAAATAATATTCCAGGTTGATCCCTCCGCAAACCAAACCAATGGGTCGCATCACTGCTGAAAGAATAGTACCATCCGGATCAGTAGTATGATCGTAACTGTTGAGGAAGGCACGGCGGTCGAGGAATAATCCTTTTGTTACCTGCCTGCGGCCGATAATGGCTAACGTATTGGTCCCATGTCCCAACTCTGGCCTGGGTTCAAACAAAGAAACAGAGCGGCTATGAATAGCTTTACGAACCTGTTCCAGTTCCTGTTTGGTATTAATAGAAGCAAACCGCCGGCTTCGTTCTTTGGCATTCAGGTTAAGTGCTGTTTCAAAATGCTGAATATTGATAATATGCAGTTTTGTATTTTCTTCAGTCAGCACTTTTTCATCATAATAGGCCATTACATCTGCAGCCGTATCATGCATGGCGCCAACAAACTGTGTTGAAGCCGGGATACTGATTCCTTTTGCCGCTAATGCCTCTCTTACTTTTTTGTGATTTAAAATAAATGCCTGCACCCTGGCATTGGTAGCGCCGGGTCTTCCGCTGCAGGCGCCACAATCATGGGCACCATGATGAGGGTTGTTCGCACTGCTGCTGCCGTGGGCCACTATATAGACCACGGGGGCAAAAATTTTCACCAACCCGATGCCTCTTAAAAAACCTTCAGCCCTGGCCGTCATCTCATCAATAGTATAACCGATCTGCAGCCCGTTCTCGACATCATCAGGATTTGTATTCTCAATAGTTAAGACCGATAATTTGTCCATATGCCCATACGCATTGGAAATAGCCGGGCTCATTTTGGGGCGGAACAGCATCTGCATTTTTTTGACAAAAGCCCAGAAACCGAAACCAATGCTCAGGAAAAAGCCCGATAGAATACCGTGTGTGTACTTTGTATAGATCAGTTCTTCTTTTGCTACAGATGTTGCGCCAGATTCTTTGATCAGGAATTTTGGTGTCACCGGTGCAGGGCAAAGTTTATCATAGAACTTTCCACCCTGTTGCTGAAAATAAAATTCTACACCAAAAAACCCGGGAGCTCCGAATGTTACTGCCTTCTTATCTACCGCTTCAATATGGCGGCGGATAGAGTCTTCTCTTTCATCAATACAAAAGATCGCCTGCAAAGAGGGCTCAGCCCCCCCGCCTCCCGCAAGGGGAATCTTGGTTTCCGATAATTCAGAAACCGTTTTTTGCTTTGAAGACTCTAAAGCCCCTCCTGCGGAGGGGTTGGGGGAGGCTAAGAGGATCCCTTTCAACACTGAATCATAATAACTCCATTCAAAGGCATCCTGCCATAGTTCTATGACTTCTGCAAATTCTGTTTGCGGAACATTGGTGAATAAATCAACCGGCGGAACCAAAACATGATGAGCCAGGGGTTGCCAAGTGTTGCCAAGTGTATGTTGCAATGCATCCAGTTCCAGCAACAATTCAAACTCCACCGACTCCTTCAAACTGATCTGTTTCCTGTCAAGTAAGGTATGCGGGTTGTCTTCTACAGCACTTACAAAACCACTCCACCCATGATGTGCAAACTGCTGATCAAATAAATATTGTTCAAAATATTCTTCCTTTCCAACTATGGTTTTTAATAAGCCATTGATGGAATAATCACCTGACAGGAATTGTTTTCTTACTGCTTTGGTCTTAAAAAAACTGACCAGCCCGTTTTGTTCCAGTTCTTTAATACTTTCCAGGAAGGGTTTGTTAACCACCGGGAAGGGCTGTATTGCAATACCCTGGTCTAAAAAACTGCAGAGAATACGAAATAACAGCGGATGAACTTTATTATCGAGGTCAACCTGGTAAACCTCTTTCCAATAGTTGCGCAGTTGACCGATACGTGGATGATTGAGCGTATCGTATGATTTGGAGATAAGGTTTTCTTTCCACGTACCGGCTGCGCCTTTACCTTTTTTCCGTGCTATGATCATCTCCAATATATCTTGCCTGATCCTTCCAGTCTTGTACATCTCCCTGTATTCTGACAACTGGAGGTGTACCTGGAAACCGAATATCCTTGAGGCTTTGAAAATGCCTCCATAGAATTTCATATGCTGAAAAGCATGCAGGGAATTATGATGGATAAAATCCCTTAAGGCCTGCTGTGATGGCAGGTAATGCTTGAGTTCATGCAGTACATGTTCTTCATCAAAATGCTCATGCCGGATCACCGGCTTTACAATCGCTCCTGTTTCATTTGGCATTAGTGTCGTTTAGTTTTTTCCTGAATGCACATGTATGGCATCCTCCATCTTATATGCTGGTTTGAAGTTTTGCAGGATGACTGCAATATTCTTGTCTTTTGAACCAAAATTCAAAAAGTCCCTGATCAGCTCCAATACATCATAGTCAATATATACTGTATTAGCCGCATCAATTACCACTTTACTATTTGGAGGAAGATGTGCCAGTGTTTGTTTTACCGCTGCTTTATTCAGAAAAGAAACCTCCTGTGCCAGGTCAATATAAATGGTCTCTCCTTCTTTATGTTTTTCTTTTTTGAAGAAGTAAGCCAGCTTCATATTGCCCCGCAGGATAAAGAAGATGCTTACCGCCAGGCCAATACCAACACCTTTCAGCAAATCCGTCAGCACCACCGCAACTACAGTCACAATAAAAGGAATGAACTGGTGTTTGCCGGTATGCCACATATGCTTAAATACTCTAGGGCTTGCCAGTTTCAAACCGATCATGATCAGGATAGCTGCCAGGCAGGCCATTGGTATCTTATTCAATAAAGACGGAATGCTCACTACGGCCAGCAGCAGGAAAACACCATGGGCAATGGCTGATAATTTTGTTTTTGCACCTGAATTAACATTGGCAGATGTTCTTACAATAACAGATGTCATGGGTATACCACCGATCAGGCCGGTCAGGATATTTCCTACTCCCTGCGCCTTTAATTCAACGTTGGCACTTGAATATCGTTTCATCGAGTCCATCTTATCGCCGGCTTCCAGGCATAATAGCGTTTCAATACTGGCAACTATGGCAATAGTAACACCCACCACCCAGACTTTACTATTGGAAAAAGCAGAAAAATCAGGCGTGGAGAACTGACCAAAAAACTCACTGAAAGAGGAAGCAGTAGGAAGAGTAACCATATGTTCCTGTCCCACGATAGCTAACGGGGAGCCGGTTGATTTGAAAATCTCATTCAGGATGATACCCACGACCACCACCACCAATGCACCCGGAATGGCTTTGATCTTTTTCAACGCAGGCACTTTATTAAATGCTACGAGAATACCTATTGAGATAACAGTGATCATAATAGCCCCCAGGTGGGCATAATTAAACGCATGGATGATCTCTGTAAAGAAGCCTTTATCCTCGCTCAGTAACTCATAGGAAAAGAAATCCCCTTCATGTTCTTTGTCGTAACCGATAGCATGCGGTATTTCTTTTTTAATGATAATGATACCGATAGCTACCAGCATTCCTTCGATTACACTGGTGGGAAAATAGCTTGATATACTTCCTGCTTTAATAAAACCCAGCGTCAGTTGAATCAACCCGGCAATAACCACTGCGACTAAAAAAGGCTCGTACCCAAGGTCTGTGATAGCCGCTACAACGATGGCGATCAGACCCGCAGCCGGTCCTGATACGCTTACGTTTGAACTACTTAATAATCCCACCACAATTCCCCCAATAACCCCGGTAATAATACCGGCAAAAGGAGGTGCACCACTGGCCACTGCAATACCCAGGCAAAGCGGCAATGCTACCAGAAAAACGACCATACCAGATAACATATCCGCTTTGAAATACTTCGTACTTAACTTCATCTTTAGTTCTTGTTTTAAATTTATTCAGGTTTTGCTTCCTTACAGAGCTACAGCCTTCAGTTGCTTATCTTCTTTTTTCATTTTGGTCAGGTTCTTAAAGAAATCAACTTTCCCATTTTCAATATTATACATACCTCCTACCAGGCCTATCTCGCCTTTTGCAAACATTTCTTTTATTATTTCGCTGCGGGTTAGAATTTCTTCCAGGCTGTTCTCCACGTTGGCATAGGCCACATTATCATGGAACAGGTGGTCCTTTTCGTTCTTCAGCATTGCCTTACTGATAGAAGGCTGTATCCGGTTCAGTAACTCAGTAATGTGCCCGTCCTTTACCCCTGCTTTCGCACTCTTGATGGCGCCACACTCTGTATGACCCAGCACTACTAGTAATTTTGACCCAACATATTTCACCGCATATTCAATACTGGCGATGATATCATTATTCACCACATTACCAGCCACACGGATGCTGAACAGGTCGCCAAGACCCTGGTCAAATACCAACTCCACAGAAGTGCGGGAATCCATACAACTCAGTATTACAGCAAAGGGATATTGCCCTTCCCGGGTTTCATTGATCATTTCCAGATGATCATGATCAGAGTTCAGGTTGTTAACAAACCGCTCGTTCCCTTCCACCAAAATTTCATAGCATTTGTAGGGGGTAAGATTTTCCAGGTATTCTTTAGAATGTTTTCTCATCAGTTATATAGTTTTATACGGTCACCACAAATAGCAGTGACATTAATTAATAATGTAATTACATAATAAGCCCTTTGACAGGCATAGAAAATGTGTTCAGGATTGTTTGGAATTATCCAACATTCGGAGGGGGAACAAGCAGTTCGCCATGATAAGCTACATAAGTACTGGCACTCTCGCATTTATGATACGACAAAGTCAGCAACAGGAAATGAGCATCATGATTCTGATCGTGGAGATATTCTTCGGAGAAAGAACTACTGCTGGGAGCTTTTTCTTCCGTGTTATTGCCAAACGGGTTGGCTGTTTCTTCTTCATTGCCAGCCAGGGGTGACTGGGTTTGTTCTGTTTTATTCTGTTTGGCTACTTCCTGCTGGCAGGCATAGACAAAAGGAGCACTGATGGTAAGCCACAGCAATGCCAGTATCATACATACGGCTGAAGCCAGTTGAGAACCACTATATGTCTTTTTGTACTTCACCATTGAAAAGTGTTGCAAAGTAATACATTATGCCCTGTTGTCCAAACCATTCACCCGCCTGTGCTGACCCTTTTACGATAAAATACCCGTTACCAGCATAAGACGTAAAAATAACAGTGAACCCCGGTACTTGTTGAACTATATTGTCATTTCTTGATTAAAAAATTTCAACTTTTTGATTTCCAGCAAAAACGAACAACTGTTTGCTTATTTCGGCTCGTTTAAAACTACTTTTGATCACCAATTGATAAGTATATGAAACCTTACGAAGTATTACTCAATGATAATAAGCACTGGGCGGCTAAGAAACTGGCAGAAGATCCCGGTTTTTTTGAACGGCTGCTACATGTACAGTCTCCTGAATTTTTATGGATCGGGTGCAGCGACAGCCGGGTGCCCCCCGACCAAATTACCCAGACTGAGCCGGGTGAAATATTCATTCACCGTAATGTAGCAAACCTGGTGGTCAATACTGATGTGAACCTGATGAGTGTGGTGGATTATGCTGTTAACCACCTGAAGATAAAACATGTGGTAGTATGCGGGCACTATGGATGCGGAGGCATTAAAGCAGCCATGTCGAATGAAGACTTTAACCAGGTGCTGAATATGTGGCTGCGGAATATCAAAGATATTTATCGCATTCACCGGAAGGAGCTCGAAAGTATACCCAACGAAGAACAGCGGGTGAACCGGATGGTGGAACTGAATGTAAAAGAACAAGTATTCAACCTGGCAAAAACGGCATTGATACAACGGGCATGGACCAACGAACAGCGACCCGACCTGCATGGCTGGGTATACGATCTGCATGACGGCCTGATAAAACCAATTGTGGAGATGAAAGCCGGTATTGACATTGATCCGTTGTATGAATTTGATGACCTGTAACACTGCCTTCAGCAGCTATGGTTTGAATAACCTAAATTCGCAATATTGGTAGTAAAGCCAACCACAAGAGATCTATGTCCATCGAAGTAAAAAACCTTCTTAAGCAATACGGCGAACAAAAAGCTGTCAATAGTATTTCCTTCAAAGTAGACAAAGGGGAGATTGTTGGTTTCCTGGGACCCAATGGTGCCGGTAAATCTACCACGATGAAGATCATTACAGGTTACTTGCAGCAAACAGGTGGCGAAGCCTGGGTTTGTGGTATCAATGTGGCCGAACAACCATTAGAAACCAAAAAGAAGATCGGCTACCTGCCCGAGTTGAATGCTTTGTATTATGATATGTATGTGCGGGAATACCTCGGCTTTGTGGCAGAAGTGCACCAGGTAACCAATTCAAAAACAAAAATTGAAGAAGTAATAGCCCTGACAGGATTGACCGTTGAAAGCAAAAAAAGGATCGGGCAATTATCCAAAGGATACAAACAACGGGTGGGGCTGGCTGCTGCCCTCATACATGATCCTGAAGTATTGATACTGGATGAGCCCACTTCAGGGCTTGACCCCAACCAGATCATTGAGATCCGGGAAGTGATCAAAAAACAGGGAAAGGATAAAACGGTGTTGTTTTCCTCGCATATCCTGCAGGAAGTGGAAGCTATTTGTGACCGGGTGATCATTATTAATAAAGGCAACCTGGTGGCGGATGACAAGCTGAGCAACCTGAGAAAAACATCTTCAGTATCCAACCTGATCAGGGTCAGCTTCAGGGAAGATATCAATCAGCAATTACTCAAAAATCTCTCCGCTGCTAAAACGGTGACAAAGCATGATGCGAACAACTGGCAGTTAACAACGGATGATTCTGATCAGTTGCGCAAACAAATCATGGAGTTGTCTTTGCAGCATAATCTCAACATCGTTTCTTTGCAAAGTGAAAACCAGAGTTTGGAAGATGTTTTCAGGACGCTGACACAAAAAGCCCAGTAACATACCGGACGCTGAAGAGTGCGACGCAACAAACGATGCCATCTGCACTACCGCTTGCCAACAATTAATAAAAATATTCACTCTAAAACAGACAATCAATCATGAGTTACATTTCCGAGATCTTTGCCAGGCAAATTTTAGACAGCCGCGGAAACCCCACCGTGGAAGTAGATGTGATCACCGACGAAGGTGCATTAGGCCGTGCGGCGGTACCCAGTGGTGCCAGCACCGGTATTCACGAAGCCGTTGAACTCCGCGATAACGACAAGAAAAAATATGTTGGAAAAGGTGTGCTGAAAGCCGTCAGCAATGTCAACAAATCAATTGCTCCTGCCCTGTTGGGTTATGATGTGGCCGACCAGACCGGTATCGATGAAATGATGATACAATTGGATGGTACTCCGAATAAAGGTAAACTGGGTGCTAATGCCATTCTTGCTGTTAGTATGGCCGTGGCCAAAGCAGCCGCGGAAGAAGCTTCTTTACCATTATACCGCTATATCGGTGGTACCAATGCCAAGACATTGCCCATCCCGATGATGAATATCCTGAATGGTGGTGCCCATGCTGATAATAAGATCGACTTCCAGGAATTTATGGTAATGCCCATTGGTGCACCCGATTTCAGTGAAGGTCTTCGCTGGGGTGTGGAGATTTTCCATTCATTGAAAAGCGTTTTAAAGAAAAAAGGATTCAGCACCAACGTAGGTGATGAGGGTGGTTTTGCACCCAATATTCAATCGAACGAAGAAGCGATTGAAATTGTGCTGACCGCTATTGAAGCTGCCGGTTATAAAGCAGGCACACAGGTAAAGATCGCTATGGATGCTGCCAACAGTGAACTCTGGGACAGCAAGAAGAAAAAATATGTATTCCACAAAAGCAGTGGTAAAGAAATGAGCAGCGAACAGCTGGCTAAATATTGGGAGAGCTGGGTGAAGAAATATCCTATCTGCAGTATCGAAGATGGTATGGCTGAAGATGACTGGGCAGGCTGGAAAATGCTGACCGAAGCGGTAGGTGATAAATGCCAACTGGTGGGTGACGATCTTTTCGTTACCAACGTTACCAGGCTGCAACAGGGCATTGATAAAAGTATTGGTAATGCATTGCTGGTAAAAGTAAACCAGATCGGCACCGTTACTGAAACGATCAATGCCGTTACACTGGCCCAGCATAACGGTTACAATACCATCATGAGTCACCGGAGTGGTGAAACTGAAGATACCACCATCGCAGATCTGGCAGTAGCATTGAATTGCGGCCAGATCAAAACCGGTTCGGCTTCCCGTACTGACCGTATGGCGAAATACAACCAGCTGATCCGTATCGAAGAGTTACTGGGCAGTTCTGCAGTATATCCAAAAGGAAAGATTAAATTTGGGAAATAGTTTATAGCAAATAGTTCATGGTTCATAACCGGGCCATGAACTATCTCTTCTGACTATGAACTATTAACCATCAACTATGAGCATTTTCAGTCACATACCTACCTGGCTTAAAAGCAAATTCCTGATTGCTCTGGCTGCCTTTGCCGTGATTTTGTTGTTCCTGGACAAAAACGATGTTTTTACCGTGATGGCCCGTAACAAAGAGTTGCGGGAACTGAAACAAAGCAAGGCCTATTATACAGAGAAAATAGCCGCCGAACGTAAAGAGTTAGAGGCACTTAAGAATAATCCTGCCACTCTTGAAAAATATGCCCGGGAAAAATACCTGATGAAACGGGAGAATGAGGACCTGTTCATCGTACCGGAAAAGCCCGTACCGGCAAATAATTAGTATTCATTACACAATAAGGCAAACCCACCCCCGTTTATTACACGGACGTTTCGACATAATCACTTACTGGACACAATTTTTAAGGACATTAATGGTTTGCCCAATGACAAATTTTACTCCTGAGGATCTTTTACTGTATTTGTATAAAGAACCCTCTTTTAAACAGACCGCTGCTATAGAAGAAGCATTGAAAAAAGACTGGACACTACGGGAAAAGCTGAACGTTCTTAAAGCATCCATGCAACGTTTAGACAAGCTTGTTACTTCACCCCGCACAGAAGTGGTGCTGAATGTACTGAGCTATGCAAGAGAAAGATCAGCCGAACGTGTAAAGTAATTTTCAGCAGTTATTAAAAAATTGAAGCACTCCAAACCGGGGTGCTTTTTTTGTGCTAAGAGTTTAGGGAGGAAAAAGAAAATGTTCCGAAACAGATATTGCATTAATAATAAATCCATATTTACCGATTTACCCTCTTAGCCATAGATTTGCAATATGACCCGCCAGCAACGCTACCAGTTTGTAATTGATTATTTTGAAAGGCATGCTCCTGAAGCAGAAACAGAATTACTCTATGATAATCCCTATGAATTATTAGTGGCGGTTATTCTCTCCGCACAATGCACCGACAAACGGGTGAATATGACCACCCCGGCCATCTTTGAAAAGTACCCGGATGTATATACACTAAGCAAAGCAACTTTTGATGATCTTTATCCATTGATAAAAAGTATTTCGTATCCCAACAATAAAACAAAACACCTGATCGGGATGGGGCAAAAAGTAGTAACAGAATTTGCCGGAACTATCCCGATGACCGTAGAGGAATTAATACAACTTCCCGGTGTGGGAAGAAAGACAGCAAACGTAATTACCTCGGTGATCGATAATCAACCCAACATGGCCGTTGATACCCATGTATTCCGGGTAAGTAAACGAATCGGTTTGGTGCCACAAACGGCTTCGACCCCGCTGGCTGTGGAAAAAGAGCTGATCAAACATTTCCCCAAAGAACTAATTCATAAGGCACATCACTGGCTGATCCTTCATGGCCGCTATACCTGCCTGGCTCGCAACCCCAAATGCGAACAATGCGGCCTGCAACCCGCCTGCCGTTATTTCAACAGCAGTGAAAATATTGTGTTACCCGCCCTGAAAAAACGCTGAGTAAAATCCCATGAAATTTTTCATGCCCGCATAGGGAAAACTTATACCCAAAAATTAAAGTTTAGCATAATACTTGCACTTGACAGGCGGCCTTACCAACTATGTTAAACCGCCAACTTGTGAGATTCTACAACCAACTGATAAAAATCTTCTGCCTCAATGCTGCCCTGTTTACATATACAGCAGCAGAGGCACAATTACCTCCCCGTCAATGGGCACAGCATTATGGCGGCCCTGATGTTGATATCCCTTATGTAATAAAGATCACCAGCGATGGCGGCACTGTTGTGGCCGGTTATACAGATTCAAAATCCGGTGATATCAGTCCTCAACCCAACCGGGAGTACTGGGATCTGTGGATATCCAAGCTGGACCGTTGCGGCACTATACAATGGGAACGTTCTTTTGGTGGCACTGGTTATGAAAGTGCAAGAGATGTGGTACAAACTGCCGATGGTGGTTATATGGTATTGGGAGAAACAAATTCAACTGATGGCGGTGTGGTGGCTGGCTTTGGCGGCACCAAAGATATTTGGCTATTAAAATTATCTGCGGCCGGAACGCTGGAATGGCAAAAACGCTATGGTGGCAGCGGCCTGGATATCGGTAATCATATTGAGATCACTGCTGATGGCAGTTATCTTATTGCGGCTTCCTCCTCTTCTAATGATGGGGATATCCGCGGCAACCACGGCACAGGTGGGTATACTGATGGTGTGATCATGAAAATAAATGCAGCCGGTGTAGTACAATGGAGTAAATGCTATGGTGGCACCAAGAATGAAGAGTTGTTTGATATTGAGATCATCAATGGTACTACCTATCTCGCAGGCTTTGCCAACTCCGTGGATGGCGATATCCCTCCTAATCAAAAGAACTATGACGTTTGGCTGCTGGCCTTAGACAACAATGGCAACAAAGTATTCAGTAAAATATATGGCGGTTCACAAAATGATGTGGCTTATACGATGACTAAAGGAGCTGATGGTTCATTAACGTTAGCAGGTTATACAACCTCAACCGATGGCGATGTAAGTGGTGCAAGAGGCAGCCAGGACTACTGGATCCTGAATGTGGATCAGCGGGGAAACCTGAACTGGCAAAAAGTATTGGGTGGAACAGATGCTGAATATGCAAAAACAATTATTACGGATAGCGACAGCACTTATATAGTGGGTGGCATCACTTACTCCAATGATGGCGATGTGGCCAACCCGCTGGGCGAAGGCGATTTTTGGACCATTAAACTCAGTCCTTCGGGCCAGGTACTCTGGCAGCAGAACTGGGGTGGCAGTGATAATGACCATTTGCGTTTCATGGTTCATAATCCTGTCATGCAGGAATATTACCTCGCCGGTGATTCCGAATCAGGTGATGGTGATTTTAACAACGCACTGGGTGATGCTGACTTTGCTGTCATTAAATTAAAAATACCGCAGGTATTGACGCTTGACTCCACCGTATGCAATCTCAGCAGCTTCGTTCCATTCAGAGACACCCTCACTGATGCCTGTGGTTATGATTCCGCTATTGTGGATTATCATCCTGTCCTTTTAGGTGGCCCCTTTGACAGTGTCAGAAAAGCTGATACTATTTTTGTTGGCCAGAGTGTTACACTCCATGCTAACGGTAATGGCAATATCATTTGGAATGCCCATGCTTCCTTAAGCTGCACTGATTGTACTGATCCGGTTGCATCACCAGCAGCTACTACTTATTATACCGCTACCAATTACCTCCCCAATGGTTGCCAGGTATCTGACCAGTTTACCGTAGTGGTGCTGAATGATGCCATGGTATTTGTGCCCACCGGTTTTACACCGAACGGCGATGGGAAAAATGATTTCTATGGGCCGATTGGTAAGGTGCCTGATGGATACAGGATGCAAATCTTTAACCGGAATGGTGAGATGGTATTCAGAAGTACCAATATGTACCAACTGTGGAATGGCACTTTCAAAGGTGCAGTACAACCATCCGGTGTATTTATTTACCTGATCGATTATAAGGATATACAGAATAAATCCCGTCAGCAAAAAGGAACTTTTGTACTAATCCGCTGATCTCATTTATAGCAAAAAATTGATACCTATGGACAGAAGAGAATTTTTTAAAAGAGCCAGGAGTAGTAAATCCCAACGCACCATGTTTGCAGGGTTAGCCCCCTATGCGGGCAGCTGGACAGTAAATGAAGTAACGCATTTGCTGAAGCGAACCATGTTTGGCGCTAAGAAAGCAGACATTGATTATTTTTTAACCCTATCGCCGGGTGCCGCTGTGGATGAACTCCTCAATAATATAGTGGCCCCAAGCCCGCCTGTAAGGGATTATGGATTGATTGAAGATGATGATGGTGTGATGCACGATGACCTGGGTGTGGCGCAGGGGCAAACCTGGGTCAACGATCCGAATATGCTGAGCAATGCTGAAGTAAGAGGACAGATCAATAATCTTCGTCGTGAAAGTCTTAAAAAATGGTGGGCTGGCCTGATCATTAACCAGCAAAGAAGTATACAGGAGAAAATGGTGCTTTTCTGGCATCATCATTTTTCCGTGCAGGAAGAAGAAGTGGGTAATGCACAATTTTTATGGCGGCATCATAACCTGTTGCGGAGTAATGTGCTGGGCAACGTTAAAAATATTACCCGGGAAGTGTGTATTGATCCGGCTATGCTGGTGCACCTGAATGGCTATTTAAATTCAAGACAGGCACCGGATGAAAACTTTGCCCGTGAATTACAGGAATTATTCACCATCGGGAAAGGTAATGATTCTCAATATACAGAGGATGATGTGATCGCTGCTGCAAGGGTATTAACCGGCTGGCGTATCCTTAACGATCCGCTTAGTTCATTCCTGGATACCAGTGCCCATGATATGGGGGCTAAAACATTCACTGCGTTTTATAATAATACAACCATTCCGGGCAGCACCGATCCCAACGCAGAGCTGGATGCACTGATGAATATGATTTTTGGTACTACTGAAGCAGCCAGGTTTATCTGCCGCAAACTATATAAATGGTTTGTGTATTATGAAATAGATGATGCTACCGAAACGGATGTTATTATTCCCATGGCAGCAGCTTTGCAAAGTAATAATTATGAGATCGGTCCAGCCCTGTCCTTACTGTTCAAAAGCGAACATTTCTTTGATACGATCAACCAGGCTTGCTATATCAAGTCGCCGTTTGACATGATCGTCGGTACGCTGCGGGAGTTTAACGTCAGTTTCCCGGCTTATACGAATTATACAACCGGTTATCCTTTGTTCTATTCACTGTACCAGAACGCAGCGGATATGCAACAGCAATTATTCCAGCCGCCAGATGTATCTGGCTGGCCTTCTTATTACCAGGAGCCCATGCATTATGAATTATGGGTAAACAGTAATTCCTTACCCAAAAGAGCTGATTTCACGGATGCACTGGTTAATGATTCTGTCATTGATCTGAGGGCTTTCGCTAATTACTCTTCTAACCCGGCCGATCCGAACCAGCTAATCAGTGACGTCACCGCATTACTGCTCCGTTATCCTTTATCTGCTAATTCAAAGGCCTATGTAAAAAGAAATTTCCTATTGAACAATACAACAGATGATACCATCTGGACCAATGCATGGAATACAAATAATAATACAGTTATCGATAGCTCATTAAGAGAAATGTTCAAATTCCTGATGAATTTGCCAGAGTATCATCTCTGCTAAGTCATTACAGTAACAGTACCTGATTAACCTATGTAAAAAAGAAAGTATGAACAGGAGAAAATTTTTACGCAATACAGTACCTGTGGCAGTTACCATGCCCGCCTTATTGAATGGATTTTCCTTCACAGCGCATGGTGCGGAAACAAGCAGCCTGGCGAGATTACTCGAACAAACAGCTACCGATACAGACCATGTATTTGTATTGATACAACTGGCAGGCGGTAATGACGGGCTTAACATGGTGATACCATTAGATGTATATGGGAACTATTATAATGCAAGGACCAATGTGGCTATCCCGCAAAGCCAGGTACTCCGGTTAGATGGCACTGACAAATCGGGTTTGCATCCCGCCATGACTGCCTTACAGAATATGTATAATGAAGGCAAAGCAGCCATTGTACAGTCTGTTGGGTATGAGAATCCGAGCTTTTCTCACTTCAGGGATACAGACGTATGGAACAGCGGTGATACAAGAAGAAACAGGAGTGAAAGAGTAAAAACAGGATGGATGGGCCGGTATCTCGAAAATGAATTTCCTGGTTATCCTGATGCTTACCCCGATGCAGAAATGCCCGATCCGTTAGCTATCCAGATCAGTAATGTACCTACGCTGACTGTCCAGGGCTCTATTTACTCAATGGGTTTGTCCATTACGAACCCGGAAAAGATCTACACATTCGCCAATCCCTTTTCTGATTACCCGCTGAACTCAGTACCTGCTAATAAGGAATTGAAATTCCTTCGTGTCATTTCAGAAAAAACAAAGATCTATTCAGATATTATCCGGGCTGCTTACCGGAGAGCCGCAACAATGGCTACGTATCCAACTGAAAATAATCTTGCCGATCAACTGAAGATAGTTGCCCGTTTGATCAAAGGAGGATTAAAAACAAGAGTTTATACCGTAACGATAGGTGGGTTTGACACCCATAAACGACAGGTAAATGCCAGTGATACAACTACCGGGCTGCATGCAAAACTGATGAAAGATCTTTCGGCTGGTATCAGTGCTTTCCAGCAGGATCTTGAGCTGATGGATCTTGATGACCGTGTAATGGGAATGACCTTCTCCGAATTTGGACGCCGTATCAAATCCAATGCAAGTTTGGGAACAGATCATGGTGCAGCAGCACCACTGATTATGTTCGGTACCCATGCTAAAAAAGGAATACTTGGTAACAGCCCTGATATTCCTGCTGATATACAAGTTGTCAATAACATTCCGTTCCAGTATGATTTCAGAAGTGTGTATGCCTCTGTGCTGGAACAATGGTTCTGCGTTAAACAACCGGCACTGAACGAAATATTATTGCAAAACTACCAGGCATTACCATTAGTACAAGGCGGGCCCTGCGGATTACCCGAAGACCCGAATGACACTAATAATAACTCTGAAAAGCTCATACTGAAGATGTGGCCGAACCCTTATACTATCAGTGCCACTATTCAATTCTCGACTACAGGCGGACATACCATGATACAGCAGATTGATGCACTTGGAAGGGTAGTAAAAGTACTTACCAACCAGGATTATGCAGCCGGTACCTATAATATCGATATTTATAATGATGGTTTTGCTTCCGGGGTATATTTCCTTCGCCTTCAGAATCAATCGCTTCAGAAAGTGATCAGTATTATGAAAGTACAATAAAAGTGTTTTCCAATTTTTTAAAAGCTGGTTTGGGCCGGCTTTTTTTATACCCGCCAATTTAAAAAAAGATAGTTTTTTCCACATTGATTGCATTTCAAACTCCTTGTATTACTAATATTCCATATTTTTAAACCCCTTACCCATCCTATTTGAAACGCTTCACCCATCCATAGTCCTTCTATTTCTTGATCATTAAAAATCGTTGACTGATGAAAAGATCAGCAGTAGTGCTGTGGGTATTGGTGTTTTCCATTAACGCTTCTTCACTGAAAGCTCAGTTCTATTATTATAACGATAGATATTACGACAGCCCCCTTGCTTTTGAAATAGGTGGTTCAGCAGGACTGATGAACTCACTGACCGACCTGGGTGGTAAAAAAGGTATCGGGAAAAGTTTTATCAAAGATCTTAACTGGAAGAATGCGAAACCAAGCTTCAGTGTATATGCATTAGCTATGTACAAATATGCAGTGGGTATCCGGCTGGAAGGGACTTTTGGATCTGTACAAGCTGCAGACAGTTCTTTAAGATCAGTAGCCACATCAACATTTGGCCGGTATGAAAGAAACTTAAGCTTCAAAAGTAAGATCACTGATGTGCAGCTGGCTTTAGAAATACATCCGTTGTTTTTCAGGGAGTATGATGAAGATGAAGCTCCTTATTTCTCTCCTTACCTCGTTGCAGGAGTAGGTTATTTTTCTTTTGATCCACAGGCGGAAATAAATGGCCAGGTGTATTCACTTCAGCCACTCCGGACAGAAGGACAGGGTTTTGCAGAATACCGTGACCGCACCCCCTACAAACTCAGCCAGGTCAATTTCCCCGTTGGTATTGGTATCCGGTATGAAGTAAATTCATTCCTGAATGCAAGAGTGGAAGTGGTACATCGTATCCTGCAAACAGATTACCTGGATGATGTTAGTAAAGATTATGTGGATCCAGCTCTTTTCAACAATTATCTTCCAGCTAACCAGGCGGCTATTGCCCAGCAATTATTTGACAGGCAGGGAGAATTGAATGGAAGTCATACCACGCAGGTAGGCTCTCAAAGAGGTAATCCTAAAAACAATGACGCTTATTTCACAGTGCAGGTAAAACTGGGTATTACACTGGGAAGATTAAGGCGATAGATCAAATTCTGCCATATTATTTAAAACCAGTAACAAAAATCGCTGGCTTTTATTTTTGTATTGTTTGCCATCCAGGTCACCCTTTGTTTGTCGCAGTTCACCGCCCGCCTGCCACTTCTCACCGCTATTGGGTAGTAAGAACCGATCCTTATTTATTAGTTTTGCGTATCTTATTACTTAATTAAACCGATCCGGTAACCTGTGAAAGTAGTGAGGAGGCTCTTCAAAGTGAAACTGAGAATAATATGCAAACCGGAAATATACATATCAATGAAGCTGTCTTCAACAGCCAGCTCTCCTTCCTGCCTCTTGTTGAGGCACTAAAGAAGAATATTACTGAGGGTAACCCTGGTATGAAGAAACTATATGGTAAAGTGGTGAAAGATGTGGAAGCTCATCCGGAGCTGCTGAATCCAATCACTGACCTGTCACTTTTAGAACCCCATTCAGAATTAATTGAAGAGCTTTTGTCAGCCGTTTTCCCCCCTACTACCAGGAATTTTTTATACGGGGTGGCACTCCCTTTTAAATTTACAACTGTATACACCTCTCCTCTTTTCAAATCCATTTTATTAAAACCCGGAAGTAACGAGATCAATGTACCGGATAATAAAACCGGGGCGCAACTAAGCGAGGAGAAACTGCAATTTGCTCATGGTATGATTTTGCAAAAATATTTAGGGTATAACAGTCCTGATAATACAAGGAGTGTTCATCCCTTTACTGACCCGGTAACAGGTGTTACGAAATATATGGAGTTGAGAATCGATGCCAGGTTTATAGACGTACGGCCAGCTGGCGAAATGCCCAAAATGCCGGACAGTATCATGTGCCAGCGAACCAACCGGCTGAAGACCATCACCGAATTAATGCAAGAAATCCCACTGGATCAATTTGTATTTGAAGGCATCTCTGTAATGCGGGTAAACGACGTGACTGAACTGGAAGTGATTTCATTAATGAAGAACCGCCTGCTGGATCTGAATATGAATCCCGGCAGTTCGTCTTACCAGCAACTGGAGGAATATATCCAGAGCCTGATCGGTATCAAAGACGTAAAGATTGGTATCACTCCTTTTTTTAAAGTTAATGGTCACTATATCTACTCGGAGATTCATAACAGCAACAGTCTTTTGTTCAAACACTTTTATACCAATTCTGATAAAGATGAAGTGAGTGATTGCTGCAAAATGCTTTTCAGGGATAATGACCAGCCGGTGTTGTTTGAAGAACTGAACGATGCCGTGATGGCTGAAGTGGATTACCTGGAATATTATTATGCTCAGGGTGGGCGTAGCATCATCGTTTGCCCGATCAAACAGAATAATGAATTGCTGGGAATACTGGAGATTGTATCTGAAAAGCCGGGCACATTGAAACCAGCTCATATTACCAAACTGGAGCCGGTAATTCCTTTGTTTGTATTGGCCCTGGAAAAAGGAGCAGAGAATCTGAATAACAAAATTGACCGGGTCATTAAAGATAAATTCACTGCGGTTCAGCCTTCTGTTGAATGGAAGTTCACCGAAGTGGCGCTGAATTACATTGTTAACCAGCAACACCAGGAGGATGCCCGTATCGAACGGATTAGCTTTCCTGAAGTATACCCCCTGTATGGTGCCATTGATATCCGGAATTCATCAACCGAAAGATCTCACTCTATCCAGTTGGACCTGATCGAACAATTAGAAATGGCGCAGCGGGTGCTGCGGAAGGCCCATCTTGAAATGCCTTTCCCGTTGTTACAGGAAATAGAGTTCAAGCTGGATAAATACATTGCTTCAGCATCGGATGTATTATTATCGGAAGAAGAGATCACCATTCATGAATTTATGCAGAACCAGGTTGTCTCCATCTTTAACCACCTGCGCAGTACGCTGCCTGCATTGAAAAATGATATTGAACATTATTTTGCGGCACTGGATCCGCAACTGAATATGATCTATCACCACCGGAAGGAATATGAGAATAGTATTGCCAAAATCAATGACACTCTCGCCCGGATGATCGACAAAGAACAGGTTTCTGCTCAAAAAGTGTACCCGCACTATTTTGAAAGATATGTAACCGATGGGGTTGAGTTCAATATTTACATGGGACAATCCATTGCTCCAAGGAAAAAATTTGATGAACTGTACCTGCGGAATATGAAAATGTGGCAACTCACAGTTCTCGCTAAAGCAGCAAGGGTTACACATAAGTTAGAGGCCGAATTGAGTCATCCGTTAAAGACAACGCAGCTGATCCTTTCCCACAGCATCCCTCTTTCTATCAGTTTCAGAACAGAAGAAAGAAAATTTGATGTGGATGGGGCTTATAATATCCGGTACGAGATCATTAAGAAAAGAATTGATAAAGTACGGATCAAGGATACGAACGAAAGACTAACACAACCGGGCAAGATCGCCATTGTGTATTCCCAGGCAAAAGATGCTGGTGAATACATGGAGTATATTGAGTTTTTACAAAACCAGAAACTCATCAAACCTGGGCCAGTTGAAAAACTGGAGCTGGAAGAATTGCAGGGAGTAATCGGCTTGAAGGCCCTGCGGGTGGATGTTAATTTTGATACTGAGCAAAAACAGGAAAACAAGGTTGAGCTATCCAATATTACTTCCCAGCAATTGATCGGTAAATAAGCTAATTTATTTGCACTAAAAGGCCTGCCTGTATACCTGCCGACTGCATTTGGACAGGCAGTGTTGTTTCCAGGTCGCTATACTTGTAATTCAACCCGGCTTTAAATTTCCATTTAGCATTTATCCGGTGTTCATAACTCAAATCCAGGTTAACTGCCTTATAGTTATGCAATGAAGTAAGCGATAAGTTGCTATAACTGTTATACAAAACCCCGTTGAAGTCAGTGGGGTATTTTGTGTTTTTACCTGGCCTTGACGAAAAACCGATCAGGGGAATATGAAAAGAAAAAGAAAAACTTCTCCCTTTGCATTTATAGGTATAGGCCTGGTAAATGTTCAAAGAATTCACCGAATTCCAGCTAAACTTTTCGAATTGCTTATCTCGAAGTTTTATGAACGAAGGATTGGCATCAATGCTATATCCCAAATACGCCTTAAAGAAGCCTGCTCCTTTTCTGTTGATCAAAAAACCATCCGAGAGCATTATAGAAAATTTATTTAGCTGCAACCTGCTATCAGCTGAAGAAAATAGAGCTTTCGCCCACGCTATTGAAAAAACAGAATTCCTGGTTGCAGTTTGTTTCCTGTAGCTGTAACTAACACTGCCCCCCGTCCCTGTTACAGAAACCGGTAAAACCGACTCATCTTTGACCCGCAGGGATTCCATTCCCAATACAACAGAATGGTATTTTTCATCCACCTGGCCATGTAACTGGTTTTTGCCATTCAGTAATATCAGCACAAGTAAAAACTTCTTTAGTTTCATACGATACTAATTATATTTTCGTCCCTTACTAAACAAGAAATCCCGGTAAGAAAGTGAAAGAGTAAACTGGAAATAATTCTCTTTGATCAGGTTTGAACTGGTGGTGCCCCGCACCCCAAATTCCCCGGAGAATGAATAAAGCAAGCTATTACCGAGCCTCCCTCCCATTCCGGCAGTGATACCGTACTCTTTAACAGGCACCCCCCTCACCTGCAGGTAGGAGTTATTGAAGACGGCACCTAGTTGATAAAATTTTTGCTCCTCCGGCTTATTCCAGTATTGCAGCTGTTTAGAGAATTCAACACCGGCAGATAATCGTTGGCCGCTTTTATATCTCCATCCATTTCCCCTGATATTAAGTGCTGACCAATCCTCATAGGTATAATCGACAGAAAAAGTAGTTTTCTTATTCTTAGTAAATGCTATACCTCCAGCATAGGTAGCCGGCAAAAAAAAACGCTCTTTTTTAATAAACTCATCTTCGACAATCACTTCATCATCCTGTGTCACTGTTAATGACCGCTCTGCTGCTAATTTTGTTGTTCCGGAATACCGGGCACCCAGTGACATATCCCATTTCTTACTAAGCTGACCAGTATACAATACTCCATACTGAAAGCGAAAATTATTGAAGTAATCCTGTTGCTTTGTTACAATAGTGCTTTGTAAAGAAGGCTCATATAATGTTTCTGACTGGTTAATAGTACCCGTAATGAAAGATGACTTTATCCCAACGGAAAAATGCTTATTCAATGCAACAGCATTATTCCAGTAAAACTCATTCAGTCCTCCATCACCTTCATAAGCGGTAGTATAAACCCGGGTTGTTCCTTCTATTCTCTGTTCACCGTTAAATTTATAATTCACATTACTGAACTGACCGATACCGATATTACTGGCCCATGACTTATTGATCTTAGCAGCCAGCGATACTCCTTTGATCCAGAAATCCCGGTTCTTATTATTGATAGCCGTAATAGCATCGCCCTGGTAAGTAGCCGATTTACCCGTTGTGGATATATTTACAATAAAAAAACTTCTTTCCAGTGCTGCAATGGATGCAGGATTGTTATTAATGATATACTTATTTGAACTCAGGGCCAACCCTGTACCTGCCATGCCACTGGTGCGGTTATAGGACTTGAAATCAATATCGCCGATACCGTAAACAGAATAAGGGCTATTCATAGTCTGAGTGCTTGCCTGCAAACCGCAAAGCGGTATCAGCAACAGGAAAAGAAATTTAGCCGGATTAACTTGTTGCATAGTTTATTGATTAATGACTAATACAGAAAGAAGAAGCTGGGTTTTATAACTGGATCTGTTGGCATCGTTAATCACTGTCCGGTTCACCTGCATTGTAGTACTTCCCCTGTCCTCCATCAGGAAGAAGCCATAATCTTCGCTGCCGGGATTCACCAATAATTGATTGATATAGCCTGTAACATTGAACCTGTAATGAGAATTTTCACCGTAAATAGCATCAATGGAAGGAGCAATTACCTGGTTAGCACCTGTTGAATCCAATATGGTTTCCCCGATAATGTTGGAGCCGTTGGTCTGCGCAAGGTATAACGAGGAAGGAAGTTTATACCGGTAACGGTCAAAACTGAGGTAGGCTGGCCGGATGATGAGTTCAGCTTTCAGGAGCTTTACGATATTGTCATTCCGGATAATATCACGCAGGGAGGGAAAAGTCATTTTTAATAAGAGCCCTGTACCAAATTGCGTGAAAGCAACATTACCGGTTTGTGTGGAACTGATTTCCTGCAACCCGGAACCAGATGAAGGGAAGGTTGTACCCGTTCTGTCAGCCAATACCTGGTTGAATGTATAGCTGTTGGGATTCATTGTAAAATCAACATACTTTTTTTCTATAGCCGGTATGGTATGGTGATAGGCTACCCGCATCAGCATGGATACAGATCCGCTCAGGCCATATACGGCCGTCGTATCATTATCACTTACAGAAAGATTTATTCCCTTGAAATAATTGAGAAAGTCATCTGCATTGGTTACGTCATCAGATCTTTGTCTCAGCTTTTCAAATAATTCCAATCCGTTGGCATCGCTCAACCGTATTATGACAGAATCCGTAGCAGCTGGGCTGATTTTCAACGTCCTGCTTCCAAGAGGTACAGGCTTCTTACCAACGGAGCTGCTGTTATACAATTTATCGTTATAGGAATAACTGATTGACTGAGCCAACTCATGTACAGTGATAGTTTGCACACGACTGGTATCTCCATAATAATATTTATTGAGCCGTATAATGAAGATCAATGAATCAAAAACTGCTGTGGAAGGAATATCCACAGATTCCGATACCGGGTTCAGTTGAAAAAAAGGGCTGGTACTGATGATACCGAGATAGGGATCCTTATATTTTCCCAGTAGTAAAGAAGTAATACCATTAGTTGCAAAAGAATCGGTTACAAGGGTAGAGAGCTGTACCCCGACCGTATCAATATAAACAAGTTTTGTGTAGCTGTTCTCCGGCTCTTCCCCAAACTCTATCTCCTTTTTAGTACAGGACAGAATAAGCAATGAAAAAAGACAGAATACCAGTAATAATTTCCGGTGTTGAATTGATAGCATATAGATTATATTGATAAGCCGGCGCAATTTATTCCTGCTTACCACCGCTGAATTGTTATAGTATATTAACCGGTCTTTAAAATCGGCCAATTCAGCTTCTGCATGGATGAGCTTAAAAGCGGGTATAGTTTTCCTTGCTAAGCTGCTTTTTTATTAAAATAGATTTCAGCGCATTGTTTATCGGTTCAGTATAGGTGCTGGTCTATTTTAGGATACTGTTTGATACAGCTGCCGCTACTTTTATCAAAAATCAGTTATGCAAAAAAAATACTCGTACCTGCTGGGCAGTATCATGGTTCTCTCTTCGGCAATTATTTCCCAGGGATGTGATTCATCCGGCGACAGTGATGATGACCTGATCGGGAACTGGAAAAAAAGTTCTGACTTTGATGGTAATGCCAGGAGTGAAGCTGTAACATTTACGATTGGTGATTATGTATACCTTACCACCGGGACTACCGATCGTGACCGTTTTAAAGATTGCTGGGAGTTCAGCCTGGCCCGACAATACTGGTCACAGAAAGCCGATCTTCCCGGTGTAGCCCGGAATTCAGCTGTTGGCTTTGCTATTAATGGAAAGGGGTATGTAGGTACCGGCTATGATGGCATTAGCAAGCTGAATGATTTCTGGGAATACGACCCCTCCACCAACACATGGACACAAAAAGCAGATTTTGCCGGTAGTGGCCGCTATGATGCAGTAGGCTTTGCTGCCGGCAGCAAGGGTTATATTTCCTGCGGCTTTGACGGCAACTATCTCAAAGATCTTTATCAATATGATCCTGCCACTAACACATGGGCACAAAAAGCAAGTTTGGGAGGCAGTAAGCGGTCTGCTGCAATGAGTTTCGTAATTGATGACAAAGCTTATATCTGTTCCGGAAATAACAATGGTAATTCCATCAATGATCTGTGGGTATATGATGCAGCTGTTGATACCTGGACGGAGAAAAGAAAAATATCCAATGTCAGTGATGATGACTTCGACGACGACTATACCATACAACGCAGTAATGGGGTGGCATTTGTGATGGGTGATTATGCGTTTGTTAGCTCAGGGGAAAACAGTTCTTATATTTCCACTACCTGGCAATATGATCCCCCCTCCGACCTGTGGACAGAGAAAACCGCTTTTGAAGGATCGGCAAGGGTGGGTGCTGTTGCATTTACTTTGAGTAACCGTGGGTTCCTGTTAACAGGTCGCAGTGGCTCCCTGTCATTTGACAATATGTACGAATTTGATCCTGCTGCAGAACAAAATGATGATGATAATTAATGAATACTAAATATCAGCATATACTTATACTTGGTGTATCTGTAATCCTATCCGTCATTATCCTTTTTCTCTTTACAGAAGAGAAAAGGCAACACAGGTTTGACAGCAGGGTTTTTAAGGCTGTCAGTGGTTGGGGATACGATATCCTGGTGGATGATAAGTTATTCATTCACCAGGAATCTATCCCTGTTGTTAGTGGCAGAAACGGATTTTTCCGTAGGGAGCAGGCTGAAAAAACAGCTCAACTGATAATTAACAAAATGGAAAGAGGTGAGCCGCCAACGGTCACTACTTTTGAGCTTCAAAAGTTATTCACGATGAATGATACAGCAAATGCAGAGCAGGGAAAGCATTAGCAGCTTTTTGTTTACATTGTTTGGCTTTAAAAAGGCCAGCAGTTGGATACATATCCTGCTGATCATACTTATACATATTACCGGCTGGTGCTTTTTTTTCTTTCTCCCGGTAATGCTTTATCCCGTCAGAATAAATGACAACCGGTTCATAACCCGTGAGGTTGTTGACAAACTGGTATTGATCGTCCTATTTTACCTGCATTACTACTGGCTGATCCCCTCCTTTTTTGAAAAGAAAAAATATTTCAGTTATAGCAGCCTGGTAATTCTTGCATTTCTACTGTATTTCTCCCAGCATCTTGCGGTCAGGCTTAGCTATTTTGACAGACCGGGCGGACCTATTCAATTCTTCCAGGCTCCTTTGCCTCCGGCAGAAAAACAAAATTCAATTACCTCAGTTACCCGTGATGGAAGAGTGGTGTTCATCAATGATGTAATGATTGGCATTGATTCAGTCTACGGCTCCCGGCCATATGCTTCGGGTATTCTGTTAAATGATAGCATTGCCAGGGCAATGCCGGGATTTCCTATGCGGGAACCCGGTTTGCTTGGAATACCTAAAGGTATCTGGGCCATGAGCCTTAATAACACGATCAGCTCGTTTGCTTTATTGTTATTGATGGGGGGATTCATACGGCTGGCTCACTCATTTGTCAAAAGTCAGAATGAGAAAAAAATATTGGAAAATGCGAACCTGAATGCAGAAGTAAATTTTCTGAAATCTCAGATCAACCCGCATTTCCTGTTTAACACACTTAATGGAATTTATTCGCAGGCACATGCCAAATCAGAGCATACGGAACATTCCATCCTGAAATTATCCGATCTGTTACGATATGTGTTATATGAATCAGGTGAGGACAAAGTAGCTCTTTCAAAAGATATTCAGTATCTCAGCAACTATGTTGATTTGCAAAAACTAAGGCTTTCGCAGAAAGTAAAAATTGAATATGAGGTAACAGGTGAAGCAACTGGCCACCAGATTGCCCCTTTGCTTCTCATCACTTTTGTAGAAAATGCTTTTAAACACGGCATCAGCTACACGAATCCTTCTGTTATCAAAATACAGCTGCAGATTTTTGAAAAAACATTAACACTGCTGGTCAGCAACCCGGTAACTGAAACAAATAGCTTTGCCGGCGGTGGATTAGGACTAAAGAATGTTATACGAAGGCTCGATTTATTGTATCCTGATAAATATTGGCTCGATATCATCCACAACGATCACTTGCATATCGTTAATCTCAAAATCAATTTAAACAGTGATTAACTGCTTACTCATCGATGATGAACCACTGGCTTTGCAGCTGCTGGAAGATCATGTGCGCAAAACCCCTTATTTAAAACTTGCTGGCCGTTTTGAAGAACCCCTGCAGGCTTTACCCCTGCTGGAATCTCAACAGGTGGATCTCCTGTTCCTTGATATTAAAATGCCGGATATCTCGGGTATTGATTTCTTTCGCTCCCTGGCACATAAACCGGAAGTTATTTTTACAACTGCCTACAGTGAGTTTGCAATTGATGGGTTTGAACTTAAAGCAATCGATTATTTACTTAAACCTGTATCGTTTGAGAAATTCATTGCTGCCTGTAACCGGGTAAAGGAATACACCGAACTGAAGAACAATAAAGGCGTGGTAAAAAGAGATTACTTTTTCATCAACGTGTCTCATAAACTCCATAAACTTTTCTACGACGATATCCTTTACCTTGAAGGTTACAAAGACTATACAAAATTGTATCTCAAAACAGCTACGAGCCCTTTACTTATTCTTCATAACCTGAAATACTTTGAGGATCTTTTTGACGAAAATGAATTCTCCCGGATACACCGTTCTTATATAGTGCCTATCCGGAAGATCAATACGGTCTCCAGGAAATCTGTTACTATCGGAAATCAAACCTTGCCGGTAAGCGATAATTACAGGGATAAACTATTCTCCGTCATCGAACAATGCACTACTTGATCCCTGAAGAAAATTCGTTACCATTTATTTAAGTACAACAAATTTACTGGTCAGTAATTTTCCACCGCAATCTAAAGAAAGGTAGTATATGCCGTTAGAAAAATCATCAGGCAGCCTTATCTGAATCGTTGTGCTGCCAGGTAAAATCTTATCCCTTTGTTGATAAATATTCTTACCGCTGGCATCAAATATATTTATGCGGGTTGTACAAGATTGATTACTACTGACGAATAGCTGTACACGATCTTTGACAGGGTTGGGAGCTATTTGCATAGTTATAATACTACTCTTGCCCGGCTGAATAACGATGATACTACTTTTACTTACTTTCCCACTTGTCAGTATTGTTCGCAGCCGGTAATATATCTTATCTGCATGGATTAGTGCAATATTATCATTCGTAGTATACAACTCGGTTTCGTTGATTATCGTTCTTCCAGGTATCATTATAACATCATTGAATAATGAACCATCAGTACTTCGCTCTATTACAAAGTGATCAACAGATTGCCTGCAAAATGTTTTCCATTCTGCCACTACCTGATGGTCCTGTAAAACGGCTTTAAAGCTGATGATATCACAGCTCAGGATATACCAGATACATCTCCAGTCTCTTTCTACAGGACAGCCAAGACCTGATGCAATGGCTGTATGCTGCACCGTAGTAACCGAGCCGGGAGTAGGATCACCAGAAGTGGTGCCCCCATTACCCATATATGCAGATGTTGCTTCGGCATTCAGGTTGTTATTATCAAACCGGTCATCAAGACCGTCATCATCGGTATCTATACCCGTCAGGGATACATTATCATCAGGAAATCCATTAAAATTAAAATCATTCCCCTCTATTATATCTATTACCCCGTCGTTGTCTGTATCCTGGTCGAGATAATCAGGTACAGTATCTCCATCATTATCATACGGAGCAACTCCGTTACCACCAAAGCCCGCAAAATTATCATAGGTATTATCAATACCATCATTATCACTATCAAGGCCGGCCGGTAATAAATATCCTGGCGTTGACATACCTTCCACATTATCAGGAATACCATCATCATCTGCATCAATATCATACGGGTTATACCTCCCCGTGCCATCTGAATCGGGTAATGATAAAGAACCGGATGACGCAATGCCGCTATTCCATCCGTCGTTATTCAAAGCACCATCAATACGACCGTTAAAATCTGCATCTGTAAACTGTGCTTCTCTTACATCTGTTAAGCCATCGCCATCACTGTCAAGATCATAAGGATTGGGTTTACTGTCCTTATCGATATTCTTATAGGGAAACGAGTCAGTCCTGCCATCATTATTACCATCACTACTTGTCCGGAGTAAGGAAGAAGCTGCATTTTCTGCTGTGCCATCATTGCCAACATCCCCATCCACCGTATCCGAATAACCATCCCCATCCGAATCGGTATAATTATCAATTCTTCCGTTATTATCTGCATCGGTACCATATACTTCGGTCACGTCCGGGATACCATCATTATCACTATCTAAATCAAGGTAATTGCCGATGCCATCTCCATCTGTATCAAGAGCACCAAGGGCCAATCCTGAACCAGCAACCCCTGTATTATTGGCATCTACATTTTGAGATAATCCATCATTATCCGTTTCTGTATAATTATCAATTCTTCCATCCCCGTTGGTATCGACTCCAAAACTTTCCACCACATCCGGGATACCGTCATTATCGCTATCAAGGTCAAGATTATTAGGGATACCATCAAGATCTTTGTCCATGGTATCATTGACGCCATCGCTGTTACTATCTACCCAACCGGGGAAATTTGTATCATAAAAATTCGGTGTGCCATCTGCATCTGAATCTGCGCCGGGATCAAAATTGTCATTGAAACCATCCGCATTATTATCTATAAAGCCAGGGTAGGTATTATCATTCCAGTTAGGAATACCATCTGTATCTGCGTCCTGTAAAGCTACCGGGTTATCTAATTCTACATAGTCAGGAATGCCATCGTCATCATCATCAATATCCGGGCAGGCAATAATAAATACATTTATATCCAATGTATCATCACAAGAACCTGGCCCGTCATAGAAGGCATAAAAATGCCGGGTTAAAGAAACAGGTACAGCAGGATTATATTCATTACCCGCAGTAAATGGCATGGCTGTATAGAACCGGTAGCCGGCGTACCTGATCACTGGCAACAGAACTGTTACTGACGGGCAACTATTGACAAGTATCGTATCAATTAAAGGAAAGCAAGTACCTGCAACCGTATTCGTAACAGGGCCGGGCACATTACATCCGGCTGTCATCACACCACTTGAGTCGGCCAGGTTGATCAGCGATAATTTCCCGGCATAGCTGATCCATGCCCTGTTGCTGATCGTATTGTTACAAGTGAAAACCTCGCAGGAATTAGCAACATATACATCAAATCCCACGGTTCCGGAACCTGCGGGGCTTACTTCGCCGCCGGTAGTGCTGTTAGCACCCGTACCTATTCTGAAAATAACCCTGTTGTTTACAAAATCATACTCCGCTTCATCGTCGCCAGCCGCATCCGTTTTTGCTATCCCGCCGATTAGTAAACTGTTTGGTTTATAAGTTGTACCAACTGGTATATTATCGTAGATAATAGTCCCAGTACTTATATCATTGCCCCCATTTTGGTATGTAATTTCATACTGCAGCTGTTCGCCTGGCAATAATGACCCTCCATTAACATCCAGCGAAGTCTTGGAAAGATTAAAAGAAGGAGTGTATTGTGAGATAGAAGTAGTAGCCACCTGCAGCATATAATTTTCTGAGGGAGAACTAAATCTTATACTGGCGGAATTCTGACTGTTGGCAAGAACTGCGTTCAGCGCATTCGGTACAACTAAAATATCTGCGTCATAACCCAACGTATTCTGATGTGCAGGGTTCCTGGTGGTTACCACTGCTCCTTTATAACTGATCGTACTATTCCACATGTCATTCAGGTTAGCAGTGGCATTCGGAGTCAGGCTTGTGTAAACACCAACTAAGGGGTTTGAATTCTGCTTAAATGAGTATTCATCTGTCGATACCCTGTCTCCATCAAACACTACAGCACCCAATTCACAGCTAACCGGGCCGGATGGAGGAGTTAAAAAACCGGTTATCGGAACATATAATGGAGGATCACCTCCGTTCATAATGGCCGAGCCATCAAAGACTGTAAGGTTTCTCACAATAGTGGCGGGGTCAGCATAAACAATAACAATGGTCCATCCCCCCGACGCATTTACAATACCCGCAGGGCTTGCCAGGTTAGCTACAGTATATGTACCATTAGGATTTAATGTATTGACCAATGAGGTGATATCAATGAAGCAGCGATACCCGGTGTGCGGCAACCCCGGCACTAAGGTATTATTATGATAATCCGTTTGGGTTGACGTGAGGTCCTGGAAAACTACCGAACCCGGTATTTTAAATTTTACGGAGGTTTCGCTGATGATCCAACTGGTATTGGTTCCGTCAGTACCCTGTGAAGCACCCCAATATAAACCAGCAAAAAGGACCTGCGTACAGGAAGGTAATGAGAGATCAGCGGAAGATGAATTAAAAATAGCAGGATCAGCCCCAGTCAGTTCAAGATTAAAAGAAAGGTCTGAGCTGGTAGCATTTGCCTGGTGCATCTCCACTGCAATATCATTATTACCGTTTACAAAAAAAGTATTGGCTATCGAAAAACTGATCACAGCATCTTCGATAGCGGAAGAGGCTGTTGTTGTATAAGTAACAGCTCCGGCAGGCATATTATTTCTTGCCACTTCGGTACCATTCACATACACAACATACCCATCATCTCTTTCCACATTAAATTGATATGTTCCGTAAAGAGACGCATTGGGGATATTGATTGTTTTCCGAAAATAACTTGTGATATATTTATTACCTGTGGGTGTACATAAGGTACCACCTCCACCCGAAGGAATGCAGGTCGTTTCATCTCCATCACCGTATCCTAATTCACTGGCCCCGGATGGCCACGCCGCATCATTATATCCAGGGCCCGCCCAGGCGCCGGCAGGAGCAGCACCTGTGGAATAATATTTCCATGCCGATCCAAATGGTATAAGAGTTGTACCTGTTATATTAATATTCGCCCCTGTATTCCCATTATTAACAGCAGTACCTCCCGGAGGAGCTTCTGTTGTATTGACTCCCGATGAGGTAATACTATTATTTGAAATAAAAACTATATTACCTCTAACAGAGGGATTACTGTAACGTGGGCTAAAGGCACGCAATACCTGACCAGTTGTACTACAACTGATCGACATGGCAAACAGGATTATAATATAGTTGTTCGTTTTCATGTTCAGGGCAGGGTTTCAAAATATCATAGTCAAATATGTTTCTGTTTACTACATTATTACTTTCTGAAAATGAATAGTTCCGTTTTCTTCTCTCACCTCCCAGATGTAGGCTCCCGCTGTAAGGGTAATTTCTTTTCTTGTTATACCCGGCTGAAGGTTGATCCTCTCATTTAGCCTTTCCCGGCCAGCCAGGTCATGCACCCTTAAATAACAATTTGCCTGCTTTTTTGTACTGATCTCAACTATCAGCCTGCTGTTAGCTACCGAAACAGTTTTAACTTCAAAATCACCTGTATAATTATTTATAATTCTTTTTACACCCAGATAAGCAGTATTACCATTTTGATCTTTTTGAGATAACCGGTAAAATGAAATGCCGGGCAAAGGAGAACCATCTATAAATGAATATCGCTGAATACTGGTTGAATTGCCACTACCGGATATCCTGGTAAGCACAGTATAATCGCTGCCGTTTACCGATCTTTCGATGTTGAAATGATCATTTCCTGATTCCGTCGCTGTAGCCCATTGAATATCCACCTTCTTATTACGGTTCAACTGCACATCAAAACTCAGCAGGTCCACCGGCAAGATGCCAGTTGCGTTTATCGTAAACTGGTCCGTTATACACCCATAATCGTCCGTAACAGTAAAATTTGTTGTACCGGAAACAAGTGGGGTAAAATTGATAGAACGGGTTGTTGCTGCATTACTCCAGTTGTAATTTCCGGGCCACGAAGCCGTAAGTATTGCTGTATTGCCTGTCACAATATTCTGAGACACGGACTTGTTTACATCTTTCATGATCGTAAACCTGTCAAATACAGTTCCGTTTCTTCGTAACATTTTTGCATCTAACCGGTTATCTTCTGTCTCAAAATAGAAAACACCTCCATCGTTGAGCGCATAAGGCATCGCATTGGTGCCAAAGCTTGCAGTATTAGCACCGCTTGCACCTGCAGAACCAGAAACCACGTAAACAGTTCCGTGGTTCAGTGGAGTTGAATTATAAACATAAGGACAGGTACTATTACTGGCATAAGTTGCACTTGATGTACTTACAGCATGGGTGCCTGCATTAAAAGAACTCCAGGATCCTGTATAGTTCTTTAACATATATCCCCTTTCATACCCATGGCTATGACCACATAGTATTATATCAACTCCCCTTGATTCCAGGTAGGTAATAAAATTCTGCCGAATGGCTGCCAGTTCAGATTCGGCATCAGAATCATGACTTCCTTTTGTATAGGGCGGATGGTGCCAGTATGCGACCGTCCATTTTTGTGTATTAGCTGCAAGATCCGCATCCACCCATGTCTTTAACGGGGTAGTGCCACTGGTGCCCATATGAGTAAGATCAGCCTCTATGCCCCATGAATCCAGGGATAAAAAATGAATATTACCAATATCGAAAGAATAAAAATTAGGTTTATTAGAAGCTACTCCGCCGCATTCACCGAATTTCGGCACAGTAAAACAATTGTAATAGGGCATTGCCCGTGAAGTTTTATTCGCCGGGTTATTTCCATAGTCATGGTTACCCGGACTAGGATATAACTTATGGTTCTTTAAAAGACTACCGGCGTAGATATCAAAAAAATTCGTGGTATACTCCGCATCCGTTCCGGAGTTATAAGCGTTGTCACCCAGCAGCAACCATGCATCAGCTGCATCAATACCACTTGTTGCAAGGAAATTTCTGTAATTGGCAAGGTTCTCATCCTGGTAGGCAATATTGCCCCGGCCGCAATCACCAAACGCAATGATCCTGACCTTTCCCGTTGTAGTGGTTGGTGGAACAGTCTTAAAAAATTTATCTGCATCCGGGGCTCCCATAGTGGTACTATTCCCAATACGGTAATAGTATTTTGTATCTGGATTCAAACCGGTAACATTAACGATATGTTCAGTCACGTTTGCCGCATCTGAAATCACGGTTGGATAAGTTCCAAATGAAGTACCGATTTCTATCCTCGAGTTTTGAGAAATTGAAGTTCTCCAGCGTACAGTAATAGCGGTCTGGCTGCCCATTTGCAAATAAGGTCCTCTTGTAAGTGTTGCTGAAAAGGCATCATTACCTGTCAGCTCCAGGTTAAAGGATATATCTGAGCTGGTTGATGTTGGGGGTGTTCCTGAAACAGAAGCCTGGTGAATCTCAACAGCGATCACATTATCACCAGCGACAAACGCAGTATTGGGAATTGTAAAACTGGTAATCCCATCCTCTATTGCAGCTGATGCGGAAGTTCCGTAACTGATAACAGCTGGAAAAGCCGGCAGGTTATCCCTTCCCACCTCTGTTCCGTTTACATAAACCACATATCCATCATCCCTTTCTACATTACAGGAAAAGTTTGTAAACAAAAGCGGGTTGCTGATAGTAATCGTTTTTCGGAAATAAGTTGTAGCATATTTATTTCCCGAAGGCAAGCAAAGTGTTCCTCCACCACCGGCGGGAACACAGGTGGCCTCATCACCATCACCATAACCCAATTCACCATTACCAGCAGGCCAGGCCGAATCATCAAATATAGTGTTCTGCCAACCTGTTGGGAAACTAGCCAGGTTATTGGCCCAGTACTTCCAGGAACTTCCGTAAGAGATAACAGTTGTTTGTCCTACCGAAAAAAAAGAGAGGGAGCAAAATGCAATGCAAAAGAATACTGCTTTTTGTATAGTGGTTATTAGTTTCATAGTCGGTTCTTGGATTTATAAAAGTCGCTCATGTATTGCACTCAGAATTACTGCACTCATTAGCAGGCTGTATATCTGAACTTCTTTTATCATGACTAAATAAACCAAAATTGTATTAGAAAACCATGACAACAGTCAGCGTATGTATTTAAAATTTATGATCCCAGTATAAGTCCCGCGTATTAAATCCAACTGATTTACTATACTACATTCTTTTCACTACATCATGTTACTGGTTAACACTTATGATTTGTCACAGGTTAAAAAATACAACCCGTTTACAGCCGGGTGTGATTTTATAGCTAACCCTGTTACTCCTGGATTGTAGAATACCAACAACCAGCATCTTTCTATCCATTAAACCCGCTGGTATAAAACTATAAAAACCCCTTACCGGCAGTAATGATTTCAGCAGTGATTACTGTAATTAATTCTGTATTTTTATAGCTAATTATCAACTCATGAACCAGCAAAAACCTGTTATTGGCATTTCCTGCGGCGACCTGAATGGCATCGGCATTGAGCTGATCATTAAGACCTTTTCGGATAACCGCATCCTGGAACAATGCACCCCGGTTATTTTTGCTTCTAACAAAGCCATCAATTTCTATAAAAAGTCGATGCCGGATCTTCACTTTAGCTACCAAAGCACCAAAGAATTCAGCCGCCTTAATCATAAACAGATCAACCTCTTTAACTGCTGGGAAGAAGAAGTGGAAATTAACCCGGGACAGTTAACGGAGACGGGAGGAAAATATGCGGTGCTTTCACTACAAACGGCTGTTGCCGCATTAAAACAAAAGCAAATCGATGGCCTGGTCACAGCACCTATTCATAAAAAGAATATACAATCTGCTGATTTCAATTACACAGGTCATACTCCTTACCTGAAAGCTATGTTTGGGGGTAATGATGTGGCCATGATGCTTTGTGCCGGTAATTTCAGGGTGGCCCTGCTAACAGAACATATTCCTGTTGCTGAAATAGCAAAACATATTACCAAAGAAAAGATCGTCAGCAAGCTGAATATTATTCAGCAAAGCCTGCAAAAAGATTTTGGCATTGACAAACCCCGCATTGCAGTATTGGGATTAAACCCGCATGCCGGCGATGAAGGCCTGATCGGTAATGAGGAAGAAACAATTATCCGTCCTGCAATTAAAGAAGCGAAGAATAGTAATATGCTGGTAGTAGGTCCTTACAGTGCGGATGCTTTTTTTGCCCGCCGCAGTTTTGACAAATTTGATGCGGTACTAGCCATGTATCATGACCAGGGGCTTATTCCCTTTAAAACTTTAGCCAGCGGAGAAGGTGTAAATTATACAGCAGGCCTACCGGCCGTGCGAACATCACCAGATCACGGTGTGGCTTTTGACATAGCGGGGAAAGACAAAGCCGATGCATCTTCCTTCATAACTGCCATATTTGAATGCATTGATATTATCAACCGAAGAGGTGAGTATGAAGAAAACCGTAAGAATCCATTGAAGAAAATGACTCCTTCCTTCCTGGCCAATGCAGTGGATGAAAGAATTGATGAAGGGTAAACCGGTTACCGAAAGACAGTATCTGATACACCTTTATTAACCGAATAACTTGAGTACACAATCTCTACTTTACCTTTTTTATTTTTCAGTTTATTCGGATCTTGTTCCTTTTTAGAGCCATCATCATAGTCAAACGTGATGCCTTTAGGTAGTTTATAATCCTTGGTGTTAAAACTAAAGATTACTTTATCTGCCAGTCCATACTCGGCGTATTTCCCGTAGGTCATCTCCAACTCGTAAGTACCATTGTCTTTAGTTGTTGTTTTTGCCTTTTTGATGAGCGACTGTGCTTCATCAATATACAGTGTTGATAACACTACATCTGAATTCTCATCCTTTGGCAACAGTTTAATGATGCGCAGGTTTGTTCCGGCTTCATTGCCCACATCAATAATATCGAAACTGGCCGTTCCATTCAGGAAAATATTACTCAGGTTGATATTCACCGAACCTTTAGGAATGAATGATATACCGCTTTCGTTATTGATCCGTAACTTATTCGGTTTTTTAAAATATACTTTCACTTTAGCGATCGGTGCCTTAATGAAAATCACATTGGTCTTCATTTTTCCACTTGCCTCATAGTCATTTACTTTATCCAATTTAGCTCTTACATTGGCAATAACCTCCTCCGGGGTGGAAGTCATGGACCTATAACCAGCGAAAAGGGGAATTATCGCAAGCATCAGTATTGCCTTACCCGGAATCAAACGACACATTTTTTCCATCATACAAATTAGTTTTAAGTCAGAATGTCTTTTTTCCTGAACACCCATACTGCGCTACCAAAAAATAAGCCGATATAGATCAGAAGGATACTTAAACTACGCATAATAGCAGGCAGATTCTCGATACTGCCGTTGATAGTTGTCCCTTCTGCATCGGCCTTTACATAAAAGAACCCTTTCCAGGCCACCATATGGGAAGTAAATAAATAAGGTTTTACGGTCTGATCATAAATCGGGATATTCATTTCAGAGAGGATGGTAAACACTATTACAATGCTCATGGTGGCAATGATCGGGCCGATGGAATTTTCGGCAAACACACTTAGTAAGAATGAAAGGGCTGACACAGTGGTCAATGCCACTGCAGCGTAACCAAATGCGGCGATATACCGCCACATCACATCAAAACTTTGTATCTGCTCAATCCCTTCTGACCGGAGTACCACCATATCATTGGTCCCGAATATCAGCATACTGCCAAATAATGCCAGTACAGCCATCCATATCAACAGGGCAACGGTATAAATGACAGAAGCTAAAAATTTGACCAGCATATATTGCGTTCGGCTGATGGGTTTGGTCAGGGAGAGGCGGAGTGTACCCATATTCGCCTCTCCTGCTATAGAATCCCCGGATATCAATGCCACCAGTAAAGGCATTTGAATCAATAATGTATTCAAAATGACAAAACAGATAAGATACCCATTGAGCAAGTCCAGTTTAAAATCATCGTTAAAGTCAAATGAATCTTTAAGGTTACTCATCAACAGATCGATGTACGACTTGCCATCAAACTTTAAAGCAACCTGTATGAGGAAAACCACAGCTGCGATTGCCCCAAAAGCAATATAGGTTCTTGGCCGCTTAAATATCTTGAAGAGTTCAATTTGCAACAGTTTCCACATACTGATTGGCAGTTGTTAATGATAAAAAATAATCCTCCAGCGAATGCTTGGAGTGAAATGAAAGTATGCCGATATCCATCTGCACCATTTCCTTCATTACAACAGGAACCTGCTCCCGGTGCAGCTTCAGCAATACGGCATCATTTCTTTTACTTAAGATAAACTCACCCAATTGGGACGCTTTTAATTTCTCCCGGGCGATCTCATCATTGATCGTTTTCACTTCTACCACCGTTTCTGAGGGATCAAACAGCTCATTCACTTTTCCTTCCACCAGTTTTTTGCCTTTATCAATGATGATCATGGAGTCTGCGATCAGTTCAACTTCACTCAGTAAATGCGAAGAAACAACCAGTGTTTTACCAAGATCTTTTTTAAGGTGCAAGATCAGGTTTCTTATATCAGCAATACCCTGCGGATCTAGTCCATTCGTGGGTTCATCTAAAATGATCAGCTCCGGGTCATGCACCAGTGCAGTGGCAATACCGAGCCGTTGCTTCATCCCCTGTGAATAGGTTTTTACCTTACTATGCGCCCTTTCTGCCAATCCTACCATCGCCAACTGGTCCATTAGTTTCTTTTCTGAGATTTTAATACCGCTCATGATCCCGAAGATCCGCAAGTTCTCCAGCGCAGTCAGGTATTTATAGAGGTCGGGGCGTTCGATGATCGCTCCCACTTTTCGCAATATCTCTTTCCGGTGTTTCTGCAATTCCATTCCAAAGATCTGGATGGTACCGGAGCTGGGTTTGATCAGGGTGAGCAGCATCCTGATAGTGGTTGATTTGCCGGCGCCATTTTGCCCCAAAAAACCATACACCTGTCCAGCCGGAACTGAAAAACTCAGGTTACTGACGGCCTTTATTTCCCCGAAATCTTTGTTTAAATCCTTTACCTGTATAATAGAAGACATGGTCAAAACTTAGTATGCAAATGTATTGAAGGTTTCTGCTGTAAATGAGCGATTTAACCTTTTGAAAAATATATTTTACAAATCACTTGCATAAGTAACAACCCATGCCTATGTTTGTTTTACGATTCGGAAAACCACATTTTTACCCGGAAAACTACGTAAAAACCCGTACCTGTCTCTCACTTTTCATTCACTGCCAGGTCTGCATCTCAAGTAGTCTTCCCCGGAATAAATTCCCCCAATTCCTGCGAACCGCACCCTTTGATCCAATATTTCTGTGGGACTTGAAGACCATCATTCAAACCCTGGAAATGAAGCAAATTTTAACCGTACTGATCGCCGTAATATTCAGCTTGCTGACACAAACCCTGGTTGCTCAGGAAAATCCTGCTGCATCAGCAGCAAAGCTTACTAGTTTCAAAGCGACTATCCATAATGATAAAGTTATCCTTGATTGGGAAGTAAACACCAACGAATCAACTAATCTTTTTGAAGTGGAGAAAAGTGTGGATGGGAAAAATTTTAGTTTGGCAGCGCTGGTCTTCGGTTCTGAAAAAACAGAAAAAGATAATTACCAGTATTTCGAAAAAATCGGGAAAGAGAAATTGCAGTTCAGGATCAAATTGATCGGGAAGGATAAAAAAGTGATTTATTCAGAAATTGTATCTGTCAATAGTACCGGCATTTGATAACCTGGAACATGGCTGAAATAAAAAATACATTAAAAGAGAAATTAAAAGGCCTTAAAAGAGCCGTTGAAAAAATATTGAAACCCGGAGGCAAACAACCACAACTGGTATTACAACCTTACCGGAACAAAAAGAGTTTTTGAGGGGTACCATCTTTACTTTTTTCATACATACACTAAAGAGTACCAAAAGAGAAGAAGCCCTTTGTCTAAAGGGCTTCCTCATTTATATACTAAACCGGTAATTAAAACAAAGATGGCAAAGGAATTTTCAGCACCATCATGATCATTGCGGCAACAGGGGTAATCAATGCAACTAACCCCCAGTTCTCCCATTTTTTAAAACAAGACTGGTAAAGAGCCTTATCAAAGAATTCATCCGCTGATACATTAACGAGTTTAAAAATTTTCTTTTGCAAAGGAGCCAGCTTCCAGCTAAAGACAAGACCGGATAAGCTGAACAAAACAATAGACCAGAAAATCCATCCTGTCCTAAGTAGTGGGATGCCTCCTTCGATAGCAGTGGCAAACCCGCCTATGGTAATAATGATCACCCCGGGAATAGTAAATAACCGGTCACTGAGAATGATGGTCTTCATGGCAAATGCAATAACAGGCCGGTCATTTGTTTTATCAGCCTTTTTCATCCAGAATAAACCCGTGATGATATTGCCAAGGAAAATGACAACAGCAAAAATATGTACCAGTTTAAATAGAGAATAGAAATGCATGGCTTATGTGTTAGTGCCAAGATAAGATTGCAGGTTCTTTACATATTCTTCAAAAGCTGTTATACCCAGCGGGGTGATCTTACAGATCGTTTGCGGGTAATTATCTTTAAATTGTTTGACCACATCAATATAACCTGCTTCCTTCAGTTTCTGTATCTGCACACTCAGGTTACCGGCGGTAGCATTTGTTTTTTCCCGCAGGAAAGTAAATTCTGCCTCTTTCACACTGATGAGGAGTGAAATGACAGCCAACCGGAGTTGTGAATGTAATATCGGATCAAGTTCTTTAAACATGCGATACCACTTGTTCTTTTTTATATACCCTGTACTCTCTCTCCATTAAAATACCCGGTATAAGCCAGGCCATAATAGCTGAAGCAGCTGTTAACAAGAGGTCAATTTTTATGGATGTAAAAATGGCTGTAATACAACATACCCAGCAAAAGATACCCCCCCACAACATCGGTTTAAATTTACAGGCTGCCCCGGTAATAAACGTTGGCAGGCCATATAACAAAAGAAAAAGGGGTGATATGAATTCGCTAAACTGGAAAGCAGAACGATGCCCTGTCAATTGCCTGTATTCAATGGCAACGGGCTCCCACACATGAAATACTGAATTAACGATAAAAATCAACAGGAAAATACAGATGCCAAATCCCAGCCAGATATAATCCATATAACTATCATCAAATGATTTTACTTTTCTTTCTTTTTTTTCCCTGATCGTAATGAATACTTGAGGGATGACGGCTATAAATGTGAGCAGGTAAATATCAAAAGGAAGTTGGTACCCAAAATGGATCTCTGACAATTTCACAATTGAACAAATTGCAATTAAGGCGCCCCACATTATTGCACCAATACCGGTATCATGATAAGAATCTTTGGCCTTGCTGATCATTTTAGCAATGAGATCAAGGCTTTCCTTTTCAGTGAGTTGTTTTTCGGGCTGACTCATGGCAAAATTATTGGTTGATGATTTTATCTCTCCGGCGTAACATATAGGCTGGTATAATATAACTGAACAGAATAGATGCTGCAGCAAACAGCATCTGGTAATCATAGCTTACCCATGTTGATCCGATCGCTAAAACCCAGGCTATAATGCCGCCGATTATCAATGGCCTGAACTGAAGAAAATTACCTGAAACAAAAGTACCGAGGCCATATAGCATAATATAGAAAGGATACATCTCCGTTCCCCATCCCATTCTTGTTATGATCATGGACAATACAAAAAAACTGATAGCCATGCCAAGCCACAGATGGCTCATATTTTCACCAACCCAGGTTTTGGCCCGCACTTTTTTCTCATCTTTCTTTCCCTGGTAAATAGAAAAAACAATACCTATGATCACTACAAGCCAGATCATATAGTGTTTTTCATATTGCAAAATATGTTTCAATATAAACTGCCCGATGAAAGCAATAAAAGTGAGCCATCCCCAGATCAGGAAATAGATGCTGTTATCAGACATAGTCTGCTTGGTCTTGCTTATCATCGATTGGATAAGCTGCAGGCTTTGCTCCGGCGAAAATTTCTCTTCAGCCATGGTATTAGTTTTTAATTATAAACAGGTATACCGGGAAGCTGCTTAATCAACTTCCCGGTATATACTGACCGATGAATTTATTTACATCCTGCTGCATCTCTTTCACAAACCTGTTTACCCCAGTTCGGGTGCAAATCGCTGGCAGGCTTGAATGTCCCAAACAATTCCATGGCTTTATCTAATTGAGGCTTGGCTGTTCCGCAACCACCACCAAATTGTTCCGGTGTATTTTTTAATGAAACACCGCTGAACCAGTAAGGACGGGGATTAGTAGGGTCTTGGGTCATAGCATCCTGGCTATAGTTCTGGATCTTGGGTCCCAGGTCCATCCAGCGTTCCATGGGATTAACCAGCATCCGTAACGAAGCACTCATTGCTTTTAACAGGCTGATCTCGCTATTGCTCTTTTCTAATGCTTCTGCCTTCTCCAGTAACTGGTCTGCCTTATCAGCTATACCATCATTACTGGCAGGGTCATTTTTTATAAACGAGAAAGTGACCTGGCAATACGCCGCATAATAAAAAGGGAGCCACTGGGTTTTCTCGGCATCACCGATACGTTCAAAACTGGCTGCAATGTCCACCAGCCTGGCCGCATCATTCTTAATTAATGCGCTGTCTATCTCTGCAATATTTTTTTTCATCGCAGCAATATACTTTTCACTTTGTGAAAAACTTGTTGCCACCAGGAAAGTGGCTACCAGGAAGAAAATTGTCTTTTTCATTATTGATCAGTTTTAAATGGTTGATATATTATTGTTTGTTTTTTAATTTCTCATATTCCCTTTCTGCAGAGTTGGCCTCCGGGTATACATAGGCTCCAAAATAATGAAATACGATGCCCACACCCCAACCCAGGGTTGGCCAGACAGGCCAGGGCAGGCCTTTATTATACTCTTTGCCATCCGAAATATACCAGAGTATCCAAAGAAATGCATTGACGACAAGATAAGTGATCAGGTTTGTTTTAAAACTGGCCCTTTTCTGGGCGATTTCCCAGAGTTTGGGGTCTTTATCCTGGGGAATAGTTTGCTGTATCATAGATTTTATTTTTATAACCCGTTATTAATTACCTCATCGCTTCTGTCCACACCAAAACTGATAAAAGCACCCAGGAATACAAACATTCTTGATGTAGGTACGATGGCTTCTTTCCGGTAGCCATTATAAGAGTACTGGTAGCCGTAGGTCTGTTTGATGTTGAAAATATTACTTACCTGAAACACATATACAGCAAAAGCTTTAGGATTTTTCTTACCGATGAAAGGCAGGTAATTGATCGAAAAACTTACGTTATGATAGTCAGGGATCGTTCCCCTGTCATTGAATTTATAATTAGATCCGTCAAACCCAATATTATAATAAGGACGGCCGCTGGCGAAATTATATGCCGCATTCAGGTTCATTTTCCATTTTTGCACAAATTTTTTCGTCACTAACGAAGCGGTGTGTTTTGCGGCAAAGTTGGGTGTGATTGCAAAAGGAAAATTCAGGAAATCCCGTTTCGTATCCAGGTAGGAATAGGATATCCAGTAATCAAAATTTTTGATCGTCTTTTTATCTCTCCAGAAAAATTCAATTCCTTTGGCATCCCCAAAGCCTTTGTTATTAATCGCTGTTTCCTGGCCGGTGGTTTGTGCCGTCTTCAGCAGGTTGTCGTATTTCTTATAAAATATCTCAGTGCGGAAAGATTGCTGGTTTGCCACTTTCTGAAACTGGGCGATATAATGTGTCGCCTTCATAAAAGTCAGGCTGCTGGTTGAAGGCAAATATCTTCTCTCCGGGTTCTGATAAAAGATACCATAAGCCAGCGAGGCCTGTGATCCTTGGCCCAGTTTATATGCTATCGAAAGCCGGGGAGCAATATTCGTTTTACCCAGCAACGCAGAATGTTCAAACCGGGTACCCGCCTTGGCTGCCACATCATTGGTGATATATATATCTGCTTCTGCAAATACTGAATTGATATGCTCTTTAACAGACCCGGGGTATGTGTTCCCATTAAAATCCGTATAGGCCGTTTTATCATTACTGTAATTATACTCGCTGCCAAAGCGAAGGGCACTCAATCCTTTCAGTCTCTTTTCCAGTACAAACTTGGCATTGAAGTAATTGCCTTTTGCATCCACATTGAATTTTTTAAACTCCAGCCCACCCAGCAATACTTCGTTCTTATTATTATCCTGCATGGAGCTGCTGATCTCATCTTTGTTATTCGTATAAGATACTCCCATATTTAATTTCCACCTGCTGCCCAGGTTTTCCCGCCAGGCCAGGTTGTGGTAAATATTGGTATTGCCAAGTGCAAACCTGTCTTTATAACCCAATGAATCAATACTGTTGGTTGTAAACGCCAGCCGGTTATTACTGAAGTAACCATAATATTTCAGCATCCCGGTTTTAGAGGTTTTAATACGAAAATTAGCATCGGCATTATGATAGGCCGGAACTTTCTGGTAATCCTGCTTTTGTTTAATAATAGCAAAAGCCAACCCGAGATTCGTGTAGCTATAACTGCCACCCCAGGAATATTTTTTATTCTTTGCCAAATGCTGGTAACCTGCGCTACCGCTCAATACGGTGAGACCGATATTAGCAGAAGACTGATCAGGAAGATCAATGGACTCTAATATTAGTGCAGAAGATAAAGCCTGGCCATATAAAGCTGAATACCCGCCTGTACTGAAAACGGTTCCTTTGAAAATAAAGGGTGAGAATCTTCCGAACTGGGCAATATTGGGCACACTGCTAAAAAAGAAGTTATTAACCAGGGTACCATCTATAAATGTTTTTGTTTCTGCTGCGGTACCACCACGGACATACAAGCCTTCACTTTCACCCACCTGCTGGGCGCCGGGTAATGTTTTTAATGCACCTGTAATATCACCATTGGCACTGGCTGTTGTAACAATATCTATCGGGTCCAGTACAACCGCTGCTCTTTTCCTATCACTGGCTTCAAAGGTTCCGGCAGTTAATACTACGGCTCTCAATTCTGTTATTTCTTCTTTTAAAGAGATATCTATTGTTTGTGTTGTTCCATCCAGAATGATCTTTTGCTCAAATGATTTATAGCCAATAGAACTAGCTACGATCAATTGCTCCCCTCTCTCGGTTGTTTTAAAGGAGTACTTTCCGGTAGAATCAGTAGTGGCCCCGTCATAGGTATCCTTTAATGTGATACTGATACCGGGCATTGCCTTTCCCTTGTTGTCTTTCACCACTCCTTTCACAGTTGTTTGTCCATTAGCCAGCACTGAAAGCAGTGCTGCAAACACTAAGAAAAGGATGTTTCGTACTCGTTTCATGGTTGTTGGTTTTGAATTCTTTGCACAAACGTAAAGTAGTTTACAATATAAACCAAATTATTTTAGAACAAAAAAACCAGGCTCTTTCGAACCTGGCTATGACCCCCAATAAAAACTAACTTATCTCTTTATTATCTTTTGTGTCGCAGATTCTGCCCCGCAGCTCACCTTAACTACATATAAACCAGGTGATAAGCTGCTCACATTCAGAGTCTCAGTCTGGCTACCGCTGCCAGCTTCTGTTTTTTTAGTGACCTGTGCATTGGCATTCAACAGTTCGTAGGTTACCTTTTTCCCTTGCCAGTTGTTCGGGATAGTGATCCTCAGTTCGCTGGTAACCGGGTTAGGATAGGTGAGGATGGTGACTGTATTTTCAGTTTGTTTGGCAGTACGTATAATACGGGTGGCTGAATAATCGAATTTTCCGTCAGCGTCCACAGAACGCAACCTGTAATAGATGATGTTCTGTTGCGTATTGATAATATCTGTAAATGTATAGTCCATTATATCACTTGAATTACCGTATGCAAATACTACACCTGCATCAGCATAATTCTTTCCATCTGTACTTTTTTCCACCACAAAATGGCTCACATTCTTTTCATAAGAGGTAATCCATCTCAGATCAACTTTATTACTGTTATTATTGAGAATAGCAGTAAATGACTCCAGTTTTACCGGTAAAGTAATTTGGTTAGGATAGGTGAATCCCTTCATATATAAACTATACTGCCTTGAGCCATTAGCCGCACCAATGGTCTTTGCTCCATACTTAATAGTAAATGAAGATACAGATGACTTTTTAACTGTTATCATATTACCCCAGCCCGATGTATCAATACCACTTCTTTCAATTCCTAAAATATTTTCAGCCCTGAACTTAGTTGCTGATAACTGGCTAACTAAAATATCCAAAGCACTGCCCATGAATGAAGCTGAACCTCCGTTCATATTTATCTCTGCTAATTCCTTTAACTGCAGGTTGCCATCTATATCCACTGCTGTTGCCCTGATTGAATCTAAAAACTGTATATTATTTGTAACAGCATTATAAAAACTAATAGTGAATACTGCGTATTTCTCACCAGCACCTTGTGGTATTCTTATTTCAGGCTGAAAAGCATCCAGGTAACCAAGTCCTCCTGAATTATCGTCAATCTGTCTTACTTCTACTCCATTAACAAGGCTATCAATTTTCACCAAAGCATACACATTAGTAGTCACATTTGAAAACCGGTAAGTAGCTCCTGTCAGCAGATTGGTACCGGAGACAAGAGTCGGGTTTCTAAATGCAAGTCCGTTAGCACCTGATACAGATTGTGCTGAAGCAGCAGCTGTCAGCAGGGTGAGCATACAAAGGATAGCCGCCTTTGCTGTTCTTTTTACATTGTTTACAATTGTTGTCATCGTTTTCGTTTTAGGGTTCAAGATTCTTTGTACGGCTATAGGCTTGGATCTTGTTGGTTACTTGAAAACCCTTTATCAGATTGCAATGGAAACCGACGTAGTGGAGGCTAAACATCCAGGGAGGTAAAATCCCTTATTGAAGGAGGTTAGTTTCATGATCGGATTACGTTGTTTTCTTTAGGGTATTTTCGAATTCTGTTGCTAAAGTAGTATGTGGTTTTTACTGATGCAAGTTTTTCGAGAATTTTTTCGCAAGAAGTACCGTATTTTATGCATGATAAATACTATAGCTAATGATTATCAACTATTTAAATGGCATTTTTCTTAATAAAATTTTGCCGGGAAAATACGTAAATCCCCTATTTTAAATGAAATACTACGTAAAAATAAAGCTGAACCTTAGGGTGTACAAGTGGTTTGTACGTACTGAAAATACTCTTCCCCAACCCAGGCAAGCATAAAAAAAGGCGATCTGTCGATCGCCTTTGTAAGTATTATATTAGTAATCTTAAGATTTATAAGAAGGAATTAATCCGTTGGCCAGTTCGACCATTTTCTTAATGCCATCTTCAGGTAGATTTCCTTTTTTGAATTCAGCCATTACATCGGGCAGTTTACTTTCCATCTCCATCAAGAAATGTTCTTCAAATTCTTTCACCCTTCTTACGGCCACATCTTTCAACAAACCATTGGTACCAAGGTAAATGATCGCTACCTGCTTCTCTACCGCAAAAGGAGAGTACTGTGGTTGCTTCAGCACTTCCACGTTACGGGCACCTTTATCGATCACATTCTTGGTAGCAGCATCCAGGTCGCCACCAAATTTAGAGAAGGCTTCCAGCTCACGGTATAAAGCCTGGTCCAGTTTCAGTGTACCTGCAACCTTCTTCATGGATTTGATCTGCGCATTACCACCCACACGGCTTACAGAGATACCTACGTTGATCGCCGGGCGGATACCAGATAAGAAGAGGTTTGTTTCGAGGAATATCTGTCCGTCAGTAATAGAAATTACGTTAGTTGGGATATAGGCAGATACGTCACCCGCCTGTGTTTCGATAATTGGCAATGCAGTTAAAGAACCACCGCCTTTTATCAGGTGGCGGATACTGTCGGGCACATCATTCATGTTTTTGGCAACCCCATCATCACTGATCACTTTCGCTGCTCTTTCCAGCAAACGACTATGCAGGTAGAACACATCGCCCGGATAAGCTTCACGACCCGGAGGGCGGCGCAACAGCAAGGATACCTCACGGTAAGCCACAGCTTGTTTAGAAAGATCGTCATAGATAATAAGCGCAGGACGTCCGGTATCACGGAAGAACTCACCGATCGCTGCACCGGCAAAAGGAGCATAGAATTGTAACGGAGCCGGGTCAGATGCAGAAGCCGCAACAATAGTTGTGTATTCCATCGCACCATTGTCCTGTAATGTTTTCATTACACCGGCAATAGTAGAAGCTTTCTGACCGATCGCCACATATATACAATAAACAGTTTTACCTGCTTTGAAAAACTCTTTCTGGTTGATGATGGTATCCACAGCGATAGCTGTTTTACCAGTCTGGCGGTCACCGATGATCAGTTCCCGCTGACCACGACCGATGGGGATCATCGCATCAATTGCTTTGATACCGGTCTGCAGTGGTTCTTTTACCGGTTCACGAAAGATAACCCCTGGTGCTTTACGCTCCAATGGCATTTCATACAGTTCGCCGCTTATAGGCCCTTTACCATCTATTGGCTGACCCAGGGTATTTACAACTCGCCCCACCATGCCTTCTCCTACTTTGATAGAAGCGATCTGACCGGTACGTTTTACTTTGGCACCTTCTTTAATGGCACCGCTTTCACCCATCAATACCACACCCACGTTATCTTCCTCCAGGTTCAAAGCGATGGCACGAACACCATTTTCAAATTCAACGAGTTCACCATAGCGAACATTGCCCAACCCGTAAACTCGGGCAATACCATCACCCACCTGCAATACGGTACCCACTTCTTCCAGGTCCGCAGCGGCGTTGAAGTTGCTCAACTGCTGGCGCAGTATCGCACTTATCTCATCGGGTTTAATCTCTGCCATATATTTCTGTTTATCTTTTTAAAAATTATCTGAGCTTATAAATGAAATCATTGTTCTTAAACTGCTTGGCAATTGCTCTCAGGTCATAAGCCACACTGGCATCTACCAGTTTATCACCTACCTGCAATACAAAACCGCCGATCAGGTCTGTATCGACTTTTTCTTCCAGTTCCACATGCTGAAATCCGGCTGATTTTTTCACCTGCTCCACAATCGCATTTCTCATCGCATCACTAACCGGGTGTGCAGTGGTCAGTTGTATGGTATGAATATTCTTATGCTCGTTATAAGCAGAAATGAAAGCAGTAATGATCTCGGGTAAATTACTTTCTCTTCCTTTAGTGATCAGCAATGTCGTAAAAGCAGTGGTCAGTTCACTGATCTTGCCGGTAGTTACTGCGTCAACAATCTTCTTTTTGGTATCGGCCTTGATCACGGGGCTGCGCAGCAGGTTCACAAAATCACGGTTGCTTTTGCAGACGGCCTTCAGCCATTGCATATCAGCAAATACATTCTCTAACTGCCCCCTTTCGATAGCGAGGTCAATCAGTGATTTGGCGTATCTCGATGCTAAACGTGGATTAGGCATTCTGTAACTTTTCTTAGTTTAATTTTACTTCGTCAACCAGGCCTTTGATATGCGCTTCCTGGGCATCTTTATTTCCCAGTTCTCTTCTCAACACTTTTTCACTCACTTCGATTACCAGTTTACCCACCTGGTTCTTTACTTCCGTGAGTGCCGCCATCTTCTGTGCGTTGATAGCGATCTGGGCTTCAGTTACGATCTTATTTGCTTCCGTTTTAGCCTGCTCTTTTGCTTCGTTAATGATCCTGTCTTTCGTTTCTCTTGCTTCTTTCAGCAATTGAGATCTTTCTTCACGGGCTTTGGCCAGCAGGGCTTCATTTTCACTTTGCAACTGGGCCATTTCAGCCTTCACTCTTTCAGCAGTGGCCAACGATTCAGTAATACTGTTTTCTCTTTCACGCAGTCCCTTCACAATAGCCGGCCAGGCAAATTTTGCCAAGATAAAAAATACAATCAGGAAAGCCAGTAAGGTCCAGACGAGCAAACCAATTTCGGGAGTAAGAAGTTTCATTGTCTATATCAATTTCTTGTTTCAGTTTTTTAAATACTGCATCCTCCGCCCTGTGCATTGGATGCAGTAATTTTTTGTTGCGGGTATTACTTATAATACCATTGCAAGGAAGCCAACGATGATCGCAAACAGGGCAGCTCCTTCAACCAGGGCCGCTGTCAGGATCATGTTTGCACGGATGTCGTTAGATGCCTCTGGTTGACGGGCAATCGCTTCAACAGCGCCTTTACCGATCTGACCGATACCGATACCGGCACCGATTGCAGCAAGACCTGCACCAATTGCACCACCTGCATTAGCATTGGCAACCTCGCTCAACATTACATTCAATAAGTCCATGTTATTATTATTGATTATTAAAAAATACGTTTTTAATGATGGGCTACTGCCTCTTCATGATGATGCTCGCCTTCAAAGGCCTGCCCGATAAATACTGCTGTCAGCATGGTGAAAATGAATGCCTGCAGAAATGCAACCAATACCTCAATCATATATATAAAGACAGTAAATGCAATTGAAAGTGGCGAAGCTCCCCATCCAGCTATCGGGCTTAATTCACCGAATATGAATATGAGCGATATCAGGCAGATAATGATAATGTGCCCGGCCACCATGTTGGCAAAAAGACGAATGATCAAAGCAAAGGGCTTGATAAATACACTCAAAAACTCTACAGGAACCAGGATGAATTTTACTCCCAGCGGTACTCCCGGGGGATTGAAAATATGACCCCAGTAATGCTTATTGGTACTAGCCAGGATAACAATGAAAGAAATAACACCCAATACCGCTGTAAAAGCAATATTGCCCGTTACGTTCGCCGATCCGGGAATCAGGCCAAAGATGTTATTAATCAAAATGAAAAAGAAAACCGTCAGCAGGTAAGGCAGGTACCTGTCGGCCTTATGCCCAAGATTAGGTTTTGCCACTTCATCACGGACAAAAGTGATAACTGGTTCGATAAGGCTCTGGGAACCTTTTGGTGCCGAAGTAACACCCACCCCTTTTTTATATCTTTTTGCGATTCGCAGCATGATCCATACAAAAATGACCAGGGCCAGCAGCATCTGCACTACGTTACGGGTCAATGAAAAGTCATACACTTTTACAGAGTGGTCTATATTACCGTTGGCATCTACAGCCAGGATATCTTCTTCATGAAATTTTTTAGGGTCGAGGCCATATTTCTCCATGTTGTGCTTGGTCAGGATCACATAACCCTCATGCGCCTCTTCACCATGATGAAAGCTGGAAGACATAAAAGTACTCAGGCCTTTTTGGGGAGAATAGAGGATAACGGGCAGGGGAACCGAAACACCGAAAAAGTGAAATTCATGGCCGTTCAGGACGTGGCCAAAGATGACTTCTGACGCATTAAATTTTTCCGCTTTATCACCCTCACCATGGCCTCCGTCGCCTGCAAAAGATGGCAGGGAAATAATTGATAAAAATATGCTGAAAGCCGCTACAGTAAAGGATTTTATTAGCCTGTGACTCATACCCATCCTGAAATTTGCCGCAAAGATAAGGGGGTGACCATGAAAAACCTTGAATTACGCAAAAAATGACCCGCAGTTACAAAACCATTTTTGGGGTTGACCTATTGCTGTAAACATTATTGAATATTTTAAACAGTTTAGTCATGAAAAACACCCTTTTGCTCCCTGCTTTGGCTGCTTGCCTGCTTTTTGCTTCCTGTCAAAAACCATCCGTAAGTCCCAATGCCGACAACAGCACAATTGCCGGTCGTCGCGGTGCTGATGATGCACCCGTTCCGCCTCCATCTAACTTACCGGCCGCTGTCCAGGCTTCATTTACGGCCCGCTACCCCACTGCCACCCGCATGGAATGGCAGGCCGAAGACGGAAATACCTGGAAAGTGAAATTCTTTGTTGGAACTGTTCGCTGGAAGGCTTTTTTCCGGGCTGATGGAACATTCATTTCCGCCAGCCTTGCTTAAAAGTGTAATTCTTTTATTTGCGCATTTGATCTCGTGTTCAAAACCGCTCCTTTCCAGGAGTGGTTTTTTATCTTGTGACCGGGTGGTGTTTTTCAAACTGCATTTCATGCAAACGGGCATAAAAGCCCCCATTTGACAACAACTCTTCGTGGGTACCGGCTTCTTTTATTTCGCCTTTATCCAGCACAATGATCTTATCGGCTTTGCGGATGGTTGAAAGACGGTGAGCTATCACGATGGATGTTCTTCCCTTTATCAGTTTGTCAATGGCTTGCTGTATCAGCATTTCACTTTCAGTGTCTACCGAAGAGGTAGCTTCATCCAGGATAAGAATGGAGGGGTTGTATAACATGGCCCGGATAAATGACAGCAATTGCCGCTGTCCTAGTGACAATGTTGCTCCCCTTTCCATTACATTATAATCATACCCTCCCGGCAACTGCATAATAAAATCATGCATATCGATCAGCTGGGCCGCTTCGATCACTTTTTCCCGTGTTATCTCCGGGTTCCGCAGTGTGATATTATCCATTACCGAACCGGAGAACAGGAAAACATCCTGTAGCACGACACCTACATTCTTTCTCAGTATATCAAGGTCATAATCTTCAATATTGACATCATCAATATGAATGGTGCCTTTCTGAATATGGTATAACCTGTTCAGCAAACTGATGATGGTGGTCTTACCACTGCCCGTATGTCCCACAATAGCTACTGTTTCCCCGGGTTTCACCGAAAAACTTACGTCTTTCAATACATAATTCTCCTGGGTATAGGCAAACCATACTTTATCAAAACCGATCTTCCCTTTTAATTGCCCTGCCGGTTTATAAGCACTTTCATGAGATTCGGGTATGAAATCATCGTTATCCAGCACTTTAAAAACCCGTTCACTTGCAATAATGCCCATTTGCAGTACATTGAATTTATCAGCGATCACCCGCAAGGGGCGAAACAATAAATTGAGACAAAGAATAAAGGAGATGACTGTTCCCTGCTGACTTTGCTGCAACTGCAGTGCTTCCTTCGAGGTCCACCACACAATAAGGCCGATTGATAAAGCCAGCACAATCTCCACCACCGGGAAGAAAACCGAATACGCAAAAATGGCTTTGACATTCGCATTCCTGTGTTCCTTATTGATGGTATTGAATTTTTTGTACTCTCTTTCTTCGGATGCAAAGGCCTGTACCACCGACATGCCTGTTAAATGTTCCTGCACAAATGCATTCAGGTGAGCCACTGCATTTCTTACCCGGAAGAATGATTTATTGATGCTCTCTTTAAAATAATAAGTGGCAATAAGGATGATCGGGAAAGGGATCAATGCGATCAGCGTTAATTGCCAGTCTGCAATGAACATATAGGTCAGCACACAAACAATGGAAAGCATATCAGCCAGTATCGGCACCAGGCCATCTGCAAAAATATCATTGATGGATTCGATATCATTGATCGTTCTGGTTGTTAAAGTACCAATCGGGGTCTTATCAAACTGGGAAAGATTTAATCCCAATATCTTTTTATAGACAGCCACCCGCATATCTCTAACTACAGATTGCCCGAGCCAGGCAGTGGTAAACGTAAAAAGAAAACGGAATACGGTTTCCACCAGTATCAACCCCACCTGGATGATGGTAATAGTAATCACCATACTGGTGACAGAGTTGGCGATATAATCATTTACTGTCCGTTGAATAAGCAAAGGTCGTAACGGAGTGATGAGTGCCAGCAGGATGGCAAGTACTACCGACCAGTAGAATTTCTTCTTATAGGGGGCTGCATAGCGAAAGACCCGTTTCAGCTGGGCAATATCAAAAAAACGTTTTTTGGAGTCTGGCAACTGTAAACAATTAATAGAACCGCAAATTTAGACAGAAGCCAACAGAAAGATTTGCCGTTTATTGAATTTCGGCTTCTTCTCCCATTGCTTTTTTGTAGGCTTTGATAAATAAAGCACCAAGATTTTTATACGGTGGGATATAATCTTCAAATCCTTCCACTTTCACCATCTTCTCCAGTTCTTTCCAGAAAGGTATCCAGTCGATATTATTACCATTCCTTATTTTCTCCGTTAACAACTGGAAAAAAGGCTTGTTTACCGCTGTTTTACCAATTTGTTTGGAAGCAATGATATGTGCATCCGACGCTTTTTCGAGTACATCATGGATCAGGTGATAACCGCCGCAGGACCCCATGAAAACGATCTTGGAAGTCGGGAACATTTGCTCAATGGTTGAATTGGCATAATAACTATGCCCCCGGTGAATAGTGATTGTAGGATAGAGTTTATTCTTCTCCAGGTATTCTCCCAATGCCCGCTGTGCTTTTTCATCCTCACCCCCTTCTTCCGGTAATGCTTTATTTGCATAGATGGTCACCGGTTTTCCTTTAGCTGAAGAGATTGCCACCCATTTATCAGTAGATGTGATCCTCCAGTTGGCATTGCTGAACATACCTACAAAGCCTTTGAAAATTCCCTGGCCGTCTTTATCACCATAAAAGAATACCTGCATGATGACACGGCCGCTGTCATTGACCATCGACTTGAACGGCACTTCATATACGGGCGGTATTCCCAGCTCCCTGGTCAGGTCAACCTGGTTCACCGTATCAGCTGATTGAAAAAGTTTATTGAGGATATTATAGATCGCCATTCCTCTTTTATTATTCTGTGCTGCATTTCTTTCATAGTTCCGCTGCACATTGGCCAGCATTTCATTAGCCAATGGCTTTACAGTTTCTGCAATGCTGGCATACGAATCGGCTACATCCACCCCATCTTCCAGCCCATCCGATTTTTCCAGGTTCATCACAAAGGCCCGCATCAGGTTGCCCGCATCATCGGGATCGGGGAAAGAACTGAGAAAATTGCTGAGGGTATTATACCCAGCGGACATTTTGATAAACTTCCTGTACTTATCAAAATTCAGCAGCATCAGCAAGGAATCGCTGCGGTTATTCACTTTTTTCATCATCAGCGGGTACACCCCATTCACAAAACTGGAAGTATAGATCAATCCATCTGAAAGAACCGCCAGGTAATATAACTCCTGTGCATTCAGTGGTTGCAGTATCTTAAACCGGACCACATCATCCTGCTCATGTAGGCCGTTGATAGTATTCACAAATACATCTCTTGCCCTTGTCTCTAATTTTGCCGTCAGTGCTTTTAATTCAAATGCCGTGTCTTTATTAATAGCCCGTTGCACATAATCCATCTGCGTGTTCACCAATAACCGGAAGTACTGGATGGAATCATCTTTGACGGCATCAATACCTTCAATGGTCATTTTACCATTGACGATATTATCCAGGAAAGGAAAATACTGTTGACCGCTTTTACTTCTCGACATCCTTGTAATGGCACGGATAAAATCATCGTCCTGGATACTGCGAATAAGATTACCCAGCCGGTTGGCGGCCTGCGAATAATCATATAACTGGCGGGGATACTTTTTAGCCACTACCCTGATCAAACTATCAGCAAAAGGCAGGTCAGGATTTTCCCGTAGAGTTGGAAAGGTTTTTTCCGGGTGCAGCACACAATACTTCAATACCAGTGTTTGCTTCGACCCGTTAAAGCCGGGGTTCTTTTCGAAAATGCTGGCCCCCAGTAATACGGTTCCTGCATCAAATGAAAGTCCCTTTACTATATATTCGATTGTTTCTCCTTTGCGGTCATTGGTAACGGCCTGCTGGTAAGCGGCAATAATATCTGGCAGGAGAACGGGATTTACTTTTTTATCCGAACTGCCCCGGTAATTCTGGCGAAAGGTCTTCAGCAGGTTCTCTAATCCTTTCAGGTAATTCACTTTCAGCCGGTGATCAAAGCCTTTGTCTGTTTCATATACGTATTGCAGCAGGTCCACTTTTTTGGAGAGTGCCCTGGTCAGTAATACATTGATCTCCTCGTTGGCGGTGGGGTTGAATGACTGATCCGCTTTATTATCCATGGCCATGATTGCTTTCTGTTCGGCATCAATGGCTTCATGATTGATCTGCCGCCTGAATTCTGCTTTGTAGTTGGGAGGGATAACGATGGTATCGGAACTGGATACACCCTGGGCCTCGCTGGTTTGAAAACCGGCCAGGCAGACGAAAACGATAAGGTATCTGGTAATTGCTGTCATAAGGATCGAAGTACAAATGTAGTAACAAGAACCGACATGACTAAGCCGGTCCTAATTACTTACCGGAATGACTATCAAACTGTTTCCGGGGTTGCAGGAAAGAGACAGTATCCCGGTCATTTTACCGAAAGCAGTGCTTATTAACTTATCATTAAGTCTGCGTGAACAAGTGACCCGGATTTCACCGGGAGCTGAATTCCCGTTAGGTTTGCGCAAAATTTCGCTGCATGGATACCAAAGCCCGTAAGGTGCTGATAGCAGATGATGAGCCGGACATCCTTGAAATCCTGAAATACAACCTCTCCAACGAAGGGTACGAGGTGGTAACCGCCAAAGATGGCGATGAAGCCCTTGAAAAAGCCCGCCGCACCCAGCCCGACCTGGTGGTGCTGGATGTAATGATGCCCAAAAAGACCGGGGTGGAAGTTTGCCAGTTGCTCCGTGCCCAACCCGCTTTTAAAGAAACACTGATCATATTTCTTACCGCTGTCAATGATGAGGGCACACAGATCAAAGGCCTGGAAACAGGAGCCGATGATTATGTAAGCAAACCCATCAGCCCCAAAGTTTTCCTGAGCCGGGTGAATGCCCTGTTCCGCCGGCTGAATAAAACGGAAGCCAAGGTGCTGACCATTGATAATCTTACCATCGACCCCGAACGGTTCATGATACAGGTGGACGGTAATGATATCGTGCTGGCAAAAAAGGAATTTGAACTTTTGTATTTATTAGCACAGAAGCCCGGCCGTGTTTTTCTCCGCAATGAAATACTGAACCAGGTATGGGGCAATGATGTGATCGTGGGCGACCGTACCATTGATGTGCATATCCGCAAGATCCGCCAGAAACTGGGGATTGATTGCATTACTACGGTAAAAGGGGTGGGCTACAAGTTTGAGCTGTGAGAAAGTTCATCGTTCATGGTAATAGTTCATAGCCAATATCTTTACTTTTGATCTCTGTTACCATCAACCATGATCCCCGATGTTCTCCGCTAAAAATATTTCTCCCCGCCAGTTGGCAGCCTTTACAGCCTTTGTGCTGGCCGTACCTATCAGCCTGCTCATTGGCTACGTGGAAAAAAGCTGGTGGATCGGGCTGATCTGCCTGGTGGTGATATTCGGCGGCAGTTACTTACTCATCTCCTTCATGCTGGAACGTTTCATTTACCGCAAGATCAAACTCATTTATAAATTCATTTACCAGACCAAGGCTACCAAAAAAGAAGAGACCTATTATAAATATGTGCTGCCACAGAAAAGTATTGATGAAGTACGGGAAGATGTGGAAGCCTGGGCCGAAGAAAACAAACAGGAAATAGAATTGCTGCGCAAGAACGAGCAGTTCCGCAAAGAATTTTTGCAAAACCTTTCGCATGAATTCAAAACACCGGTATTTGCCATACAGGGTTACGTGGATACTTTGTTACAAGGTGCTTTGGAAAATCCGGAAGTCAATAAAAAATTCCTGAAGAAAACAGCGAAGAATGTGGAACGGCTGACCAATCTTCTAAATGACCTGGATGAGATATCAAGATTGGAAAGAGGAGAGCTCGTTTTATACAAACAGAATTTTGTGATCCAGGAACTGGTAAGGGAAGCGTTTGAAAGTTTATCCATCCGGGCAGAAGCAAGGCAAATTCACTTCAGCATAAAAAAAGGCTGCGAGTCTCCATTAACAGTACATGCAGATAAAGAAAAAATAAGACAGGTGGTCACTAACCTGATCGAGAACTCCATCAAATATGGCAAGACCGGTGGTAGCATTGTGGCCAGCATGTACAATACAGACGGTAAACATATTTTAATAGAACTCAGCGATGATGGTATCGGGATCAATGAAAAATTCCTGCCCCGGATTTTTGAACGTTTTTACCGCACCGATGAAGGCCGCAGCATTGATGTAACCGGCAGCGGGCTGGGACTGGCCATCTGCAAACATATCATCGAAGCCCATGGACAAACCATCCATGTAAGAAGCACCGAAGATATCGGCACCACGATCGGGTTTACGCTGGACAGGAGGAAGGATTAAATACGGTTGGGGCTTTTGCTAATTCTTGTTTAGTTTCACCGAAGCATATTTTCGGGATAAAAAAGGGATTTATTCTCTTTATTGAGATAGAATACTCATGACAACTGGGTGACCCGGCTGTGAAAAAAAATTATAGAAGTCTGGGGAAGTGACTCAAATAGAATCGCCAATTGTATATACTAATACTAAATAATACAAAATTGGCAACCCTATACAAACCATCCTAAGCAATTTTCTTACCTTAAACGATCCAAATATACCATAGAAAAAAAGGAAAATCGCCGACAGAAAGCTTATAACAAATAACACTTTAAGTATTAAAATCAATACCTGATCTCTAGTATCGCTAATATTTTCACCTGGAAAGCTAATCGGATAAAAATTACTAACCAATAACATACAAATAAAAACAACCAATATAATAATTAAGCTATTTACAATTTTTCTCATAAAAAATTCGATTAATTAATCGATCAATATTACTAGGATATTTCGCAGCCGAGTCTCATAGCTTACCTTTTGTGGCAGCCATGAACCCGGTGTTATTAATTAACAGGCTATATCAAATTTACAGCATCCTACCGGTTTACAGCGAGTGCCCTTACGTCGGCATGGGAAGATGTGGGCAGAAGAAAAGACTAACCTTTACTTATCAATTGCTCGCAAAGCCCGAAACTCAATGTCATCCCCGCACCACCCAGGCCGTTAATGATTGTGACGCCTTCTTCCGGCTCCAGGACCAGGTGCGGTTCTCCATTCGTGAGTTTGGGATAAATACCATTCCAGGTTTCAATGACAGTTTCATTACTGAACCGGGCAAATTGCTGCAGGTAATCAAGGATCAGCCGGTTGATGAATTGTTTATCAAAAGGATCATGCGTGGGGCCATACTCATGCGAATCACCCACCGTTAACTCCCCGGCCTGGCTTTGTGATACCATTACATGAATGCCCCATTGCAGATATGCAGCATAGTCCGTTTCAAACCGCTGTTTCAGTTGTTGCAGCGACGGGGCCACTGCAAATCCTTTATAATGTGCCAGGGATAATGCCCCGCAGAGGGAAGGTCCGATCCTTTCATTAGCAGGTTGTGCTCCCAGCCGCATCATCTGTAGTTTGCATTTCGTGAGCGGGGCAGCAGCAAATAATTGCGGGTACAGGGTTTCAAAATCAGCACCACTGCAAACAAATATCCGGTCTGCCTCCCATTCCTGTGTGCCGGAATAAACAGCAGGATAAGCAATATCGGTTACAACCTTACCCCATACAAACTCAATGCTGTATTTTTCCTGCAACCAGAATGGAAGAGCTTCAATAGCTTTTCTTGGGTCCACGATCATTTCATCGGGGCTCCATAAAGCACCCAGTAAACCGGTTGTAACAACAGCAGCAGATTTAACCGCCGTTTCTTCCACAGTTAATATCCTGCACTGCCGGGATGCACCAGTTTGTTCTGCAAATTCAGTCATCACCGCTAACTCGTCCTTTGCATAGGCCATATGCAAAGAACCCACTTCATCATACCATATTTTTGCTTCCTCACAAACTTGCTTCCAGATGCCACGGGAAAGCAGGGCTCTTTCATAGAGTTCACCTTCCGGCTGACCCACAGGCCAGATCATTCCGAAATTCCGGATGGAAGCACCAACGGCTTTATGTGTTCTTTCAATCACCGTTACTTTATAACCACGAACCGCTAATGCTCTTGCTGTGGCAAGACCAACAATTCCGGCCCCGATAACAATTGCTTTTTTATTCATAGTTCAGTTTTGGGTCAACAACAGGAAAATAGTTTTGGTATTTCTTTTTGAAATAAACGGCAGAACATGCAACGAGAAGGATTCCTGCCACGGAAACAACCAGGACCATCCGGATAAAAAAATCGGTCCAGGATACCTGCAACTGCATAAAATTTTTAACCAGCAGAATAGCATCACTGCCAAGATAGCCGAAAGAATCTGCTACATAAATAATAAACCCGGCATTACTCACATAGCGGAAACTGGCGATCAGCCGTTCAAATAACATACAGTTGAAAGGCACATAGCCCATATATAAACCCACACCGGTCAGCGTCATCCACCAGAAAGCGGATAATCCTTCATTCATATATAATAATGTGCTGGTCATAGCCACCCCGAATCCTATAATGATAATTATATGATTGATCAGCAGGGCATAGATATTTTTCCGGATGAATACCAGGAGGCTCATCAGTACCAGTACAAATAAGGAAGCCGGTAATTCACTTTGTGTAAACACAGCCGCATCTTTACCATAGCCGAGTTCATTCCAGATATTGGAAGCGAAATTGCTGCGGTAGTCCCGGATCACGGTCAGCATTACATAGGCAGCGATCAGCATGAACAGGCCGGGCATAAAGGACCGGATAAAATCACGCCGGTCTTTTTTGGTCATCGGTAACCGTTGTGTTCTTTCATTTACATCCCGGTAATCAGGTGCCGGTGTTCTTTCCAGCAACCATGTAAAAAAAACAAGTGGGGGAAAAAAGAGAAGACCAGTGACCCAGGGCATCCACCATTCACTAATACCCCAGGATAACATCACATATTTGCCAACACTTTGTGTGAAGCCGGAAGCAAAAATAAAACTGGTAGCCAGTACTGCACCGAGGAGTTCAGTGGTTCTTCTTCCTTCCAGGTAGCTGAACACTAAACCATAAATAACACCCAGCGGCAAACCATTGATCAGTAAAAAAATAATATTATAGGGTGTGGGAAAAATGGCAAAGAATAATAAAGCGATCCAGGCTACAGCGATCAGTTTAATGATAGCGATGGCTCTTTTTTCATGATTCAATCCCCCAATAAAACCGATACCAAAAAATTTACTGATCGTATAGCCAATGGTCTGAGCGATCACTAACCAAATCTTATAATCAATCCCCCATAACTGGTTCTGTTCAAATCCTGCTGCTGTAAAGGGTTTACGAAATGCATACATGGAAGTGTATACACAAAAAGCCGCAACAGCCGCCAGTGCGGTAGTCAGCCATTCCGGCCGTTTGACAGAAGTGGAGGATGGCCTCATTACTGCAGTATTACCGGTAGTTCAGAAAGGCTGCTGATAATATGTGTCGGTGAATATTCCTCTAATTCTTCTTTGGTTCCTGAACCGGTTGTAACAGCTACTATATATTTACAACCGGCATTTCTGCCTTCTTCAATATCCACAAACGTATCACCGACTTTAATTACTTCCATCGGGTCATCAATACCGGCTCTTTGCATAAGCTCTTCAATCATCAAAGCAGCCGGCCGTCCATTTTCCACTTCATCACTGGCGATATAATCATCCACCAGGTTTTTTTCTTTCCATTGAAACCGGTTAACAATGGTATCGGCAATGATCTTTGGAAACCCGGTGTTCAGGGTGATCCTCACCCCCATTTCCTTCAGCTGCAGGAAAACATCTTCTGTATCGGTAAATTGTTTTACGGAAGGATCATATTCATAATAGTCAACCATCTCGTTCACAAAATCAGCATGGATATCTTCGACGTCGGTATCCGTAAACTCTTCGCCCAGTTTTTCCAGCATCATCCGCACAGCCATGATCTTTTTTACACCCATATAGGGATGTGTATCTTCCAGGCTGATCGCATACCCGTTTTTTACAAACGCATTCCGGAAGGCATTGGCAACAGAACCTTCGTCCTGCACGGTGGTGCCGGCAATATCAAAAACAGCAAGTCGTATAGACATAAAAAGATTTTTGGAAAGGTAGCCGGAAGCAACAGCAGTGCTGTTAAGCCAGCATGAACAAACTCTTAATTCTGTGCCAGCAGCTGACGGATGATCATTTCTTTATATTTATCCAATGCCGGTAAAGGTTGCTGCTCCAGTTTAGCTTTCTCATCCCATCTTCTCAGTTTGATATGAAGTTCAAATAAAGGATCAGCCTCGAACGCCATCGCTTCTTCCAGTGTCATCGGTCCACCCTGGAAAGCCAGTGTTTGTTTACTGGCTGCTGATAACTGGTCATAGTATTCCGGGAAATGATAGGTGAGGTATCGCTTGGCCTGTACATGATTTTCCACTAGGGAAGCAATGGTTTCAGCAAATCCCTTTTCCCGTAAAAAATCGGCTCCCAGTTTTTCATGATCCACCACGCCATAGCCGTCCATCTGCTTCACGGGCATGATATGTTCACAAAGATGCCCAATATCATGAAAGAAAGCAGCGAGTATCACCGGCTCATCATATCCTTCTGCTTCGGCTAATTGGGCAGCCTGGCACATGTGTTCGATTTGGGAGACCGGTTCGCCGATATAATCTTCGTTTCCATACTGCGCATACAGCCCGATGATCAGTGAAGCTGTTTCTTCTGCACTTTGTTTTTTCATGCTGATCGTTTCCATCGTTATATTATTTACTATTCAGTGTTAATGCAGGCAATACGGGGTGAGCTGGTTTGAACTCCTTGCCCAGCATAGCTGCGATCGTGGCAGCGATCTGTCCCTGGTAAGCCTGTGCTTTTTCTTTACTCTCCCCTGTTGGTTTTACCGATGGCCCGATGGCTGCCATCCACATTTCACTGGCTTCTCCTATTTTATTGCCATGATGCCGCCAATTGCTTCCTTCGGCCAACCCTCTTCCGTGATCCGTTGTAATGATCAGTGTTGTTTTATCCTTGTAACCTGGTGTTGATTGGATATAATCCCATATCTGTCTGATCCAGGTATCTGATTTTTGTGCAGCATCCAGGTAATAATCATATTGACCGGCATGGGCAAACTCATCGGTATCACCCAGCCCAAAAAAGATCAGTTTCGGTTTATGCTCTTTCATGTACTCAAAAGCAATATTGAATGTAGCAGCATCTAATCTTTCACCTCCATGAAAAAGATCAGGCATCTCATGCTGCAAGCGGTTGAACAATTTTTGTTTTTCAGTAAGATTCCCTTTCAAATCCCTGAAACCATCATTCACCAGTAAACCGGAACGACCTTCGTTAAAAATGGAAGCAAATACATCCCATGAACCGAAGACAGCTGTCTTGCCTTTGAACTCAGGGAGTTTATTCAGGTATTCAAATACATTTTCATTCTTGTTCGGGATCTTATCGTTTGAATTAACGGCTGTATCAGGATAGCCGGTAAAAATTTCATTATACCCTGGGTAGGAAAACCAATAGGGATTAGCATTATTAAAATAATTGCTATAGTTCCTGTTGCCGAGTAAAATTCCTTTCGAAGCAATCTCCGACCAGAAAAAAGGCATGAGTTTTTTCCTTCTTGCTGTTGCATCAGTTGCCCAGAAATGTTTTTGTACATATTTGATGCTGTATTTCGCCGTGGTATCATAGGTCAACACACTATCGGCTCCGCCAAATATTTCCTGCCAGCGGAGTCCATCCATGGTTACCACTACTATATTTTCCGATTTTCCTGGTTGTGCAAATGCAGATACAAGAAAGAATAATGACAATAGTGTACTTGTAATTTTTTTCATAACTGGCTAATTGTTGCTGTGAGAATTATTTTTATTGGCTTTGGAAGTATAAGGACCGAATACGGCTTTTACCGGCATTGTTGTTTTACTGTCATCCAGTATAATGATATAATAAGTGGTGCCGCCGGGCAGCACTCTTACTATAATATGTCCCTGCTGGCTTTTATAAGCCCTGTCCACTAAGGGGCCGATCACCAGCTGATTCGCTTCAAGCATATTGGTAGCATATAAATCTCTTGGGCCCTGTACGATATGCTGGTTCATGATCCGCAACAACACTTCATGTCCCGGATGATCGGAGGACCAACTTTGCCCGATCCATACCGAAGGTTGTAATGTCTTCACCATAAATTCATTCACTGCATCCCGGTTGCCATGATGATCCATGGTGGCAATATCCACTTCACCAACCGCTTTAGCGATGGGTGTTTCCACATCCCGCAGAGGATTATCGCCGGAGAAAATAGTTCCGGGATTATCACCGCCGGTATAATACGTAAAAGGGCCATAGTTGATGGTGAGTGCCAGGCTCAGACTATTTTCATCCGGCCATGTTTTCCGGTTATTGCTGTCAATAACAGGGAAATGTTGTTGTACAGCACTGTCTTTCCCTGTCCATATCCATTGATTTGCTTTTACGTTCTGCACAAAAAAAGAAGGATAGGCTCCCGGTTCTTTAAGAAGATGAATTTGTTTACGGGTACCGGCTTTCAGTGAAGCCGGTATCATTCCCTGCTTTTCCTTTTCAGCCATGAATACAAAATAGTTTTGCATGGTATGGCCAAATTCAATTTCACCACCGCCGTATTGCTGCGCCAGTCTTTTAATAGCATACGGATAATTATACTCCGGGTAGCCCCGGTCAATCAGAATTTTCACTGGTAGTTTGTCTGCAACACCTGTAATACCTGTCAGCAAAAATGTACCGGATACAGACCGTGGTGCCGTGGGATACCAGGCTCCAAAATGATCATCATGAAAATGAGTGATCAGTGCATAATCAATTGAACGGTTGTTAAAAGAGGGTGCGACTTGTTGTATATATTGCACGATCCACTCAAAGGGTTTCTTCGAGGAATCTGGTCTTATCTCCGCATTGCGTTTCGTAAACGTTCTGCTGTCCAACGGGGAAAGTTCTCCTGCATCAATCAGCATCGTGGTGCCATCGGGAAAAATACAATACACCGCATTCCCCCTTCCGGTATTGATATGATGTATATCTAAAAATCCCTTTTGCCAGGCGGGTAAGGTTTTCCCAGTCTCAACAGGTTGCGCATTGAGTTGTTGCAGCCATACTGAAATACAAATCAACAATATCATTTTCCTGTTCATCTGGTTCTGTTTAAAAAGGGGCGAAACCTGGAAAAGTTTCGCCCCGGACTAACGCATGACGATTGCTAAATATGAGAAAACTGCTCTGCTTGAGACGATTATTGTGCGATCCAGGTCCTGGTGTTCAGATCATCGGTTCCTTGCCGTTGCACCGCAGCAGCCCTGTTCGTTCCGTTCAATGATTGTTCTGATAAAGGATAGATATATCGTACCGGTACTTTGTTATTATTCAGGTTGGCAGGGCCGGGAGTGATGGTTGGCATACCTGTTCTTTTCCAGTCAAACCAGGCTTCCAGGCCATTGAAATAAAGGGATACCCATTTTTGCAAAGCGATCTTCGCCAGCTTTTCAGTATCAGTTCCGGTTAAAGTAACATCAGCCTGTGCCAGGTAACCCGCAGGCATGGCCACATCCAGGTTATACGCAGCAGGCACTACCGACTGCCAGTAAGCAAAATTGGCCGTGATGCCATTATTATAATAAGTGTCTGCCGCACCGGTTGTAATAAATCCTTTCTGGCGGGCTTCGGCCAGGATGAATTGCAATTCTGCATACGTCATTAACAATGCCCTTGGTGCATCCGGTACAGGGGCTGCCTGCCCGTTATCATTGCAAACCAAACAGGCAAACGTATACCCCACTCTCGACACACCCTGTACACCGCCATTATAAGCCAGGGCATCCACGTCACTCAATCCGTTTGGCACACCTTGTATAACAGGTGTACCTGCTGTCACTGAAGCTTGTGTGGGTCTGCCGAAAACTTTTAGCCGCGGATCACTTAATGCAGTAAGACGATCAGATAATGTTTTGCTCACCCTGAATTCATCAAATGAACCAACACGGGTTCCATACAACGGCCACTGGTTAGGAGCGGCTGCTAAGTATTTCAGTTCTGCATTATCTGCATTGCCCGTAAAAATGGGATTATTGACCGGGTCGCTTACGATTGCCTGCATCTCAGCGCTTACATTTTTCTTTTTGGATAAACGCAGCAGGTAACGCAACCGAAGTGAATTGGCTAATTTTCTCCATTTAGCCACACCTGTTGCACCACCACCGTATAATATGTCCCCGTTTAACGTGGTACCTGCGGTAGCTAATACTTCATTTGCCTTTTTCAGATCAGCAAGAATTCCGGTATAAATATCTTCCTGTTTATCATATACAGGCTGGTAGATGGCTCCCACTTTCCCCTTACCGGCTTCTGAATAAGGAACATCACCATAGGCATCTGTAACTAAGGAGAACATCCATGATTTGAGTACCAGGCTCACACCATAATAAGGGCTGCTTTCATTGCCTTCCACAGCGGTGAAAATATTCTGGAGGTTCCGGTAGTTGCCATACACATTATTCCAGATACCATTTTGTTCCGTCCAGCCATAGCGGTCTTCATTCACAAACTGGATCTTAGCGTGATGTTGCACCACGATATTACCAATACCCCAGGCTTCGCTCACCTGTTGGTCCATGGTACTTTTGATCACACCACTTAATAAAAGATCAGGTGTCACACCGGTAGGATTATTATTGTTGGTGTTCGTATCAGCAAAATCTTTAGTACAGGCAGCGACCAGCACCATAACTGCCAGTACAGGTATTGTTAGTTTAAACAGTTTCATTGTTTGTAATTTTTAGTTTGATCGTTGATTATAATTTGAAACTGAGGTTGACACCGTAACTGCGGGTGGAAGGCAAACTCATGTATTCAATACCGGGTAATGCAGTACCACCTGAGTAAGACATCGTTTCCGGATCAATATGCGGTACATTATCCCAGAGGAAAAGATTACGTCCTACTAAAGAGATGGTCATTCCCCTGATAGGCAGCTTGCCAAATACTTTATCAGGAATCGTATACCCGATCTGTAATTCACGCAGCTTCACAAATGAAGCATCATACATCACACCTTCTGCAATACTGCGGCCACCTGTCCAGGCGGTATGCCATTCCCGTGCCGTTACTTTTCTTGTATTCGCACTGATAGTGCCGTTTGTTCCATTAGAAAATACAACACCTTGTCCAACCACTCCGTTACCTTCTTTACTCAGATCATATCCGTCTGCACGGCCTTCCAATGTTTCAGTAATGATACCACCTTCACGACCTACGGTTTGTGTTTCAGAATATAATTCACCACCCTGGCGGATATCAAAAAGGAAACTGAGGCGGATACCTTTATAATTAAGGCTGTTGCCGATACCCATTAACCAGTCGGGGTTATAATTACCCAGTTTGATACGGTTCGTAGTAGCTACCGGGCGGCCATTGGCACCGAATACCATCTGGCCGGTGTATTGACCAGATGCATCATAATAAGGAGCAGTGGGATCATTGCTTTGCACTCTTGCAAAACCAATTCCATACAAATCACCCATTCTTTCACCTACTCTTGCCTCCACACTTACACGCCGGCTGGCCATGACATAATTGGTAAGGCCATCACTTAACTCCAGTACTTTACTCCTGTTCGCTGAGAAGTTAACAAAAGCATCCCAGGTCAGGTTCTTCTTTTTAATGGGAGAGCCTGTCAGCATGATCTCGATACCATTATTCTTGATTAAACCGGCATTGATCTTACGGGTATTATAACCGCTGGTATTGGACAAAGGAATATTCAATATCTGGTTCTTGGTACGGCTCTGGTAATACGTAATATCAATACCCAGCCTGTTGCTGAAGAAACGGATATCGGTACCAAACTCGTAAGCAGAACTGATCTCTGGTTTCAAATTCAGGTTTGCCAGGCTGCTGGTTTCACCATAGATCTGTGCCGCACCAAAAGGCTCACTGCGGTTATAGGTTTGGGTGAAGGCAAAAGGATCGGTATCATTACCTACCTGTGCCACGCTGGCTCTCAATTTCAGGAAGCTGATCACAGATGGTAATTTGATCATATCGCTGATGATGCCGCTAAGTGCAACAGATGAATAGAAATAAGAATTATCTTCTGTACCAAATGCTTTCAGATTTTCAGGCAATGTTAAAGCACTGCTCCAATCATTACGACCGGTTATATCTAAAAATATCTTGTTCTTCCAGGAAACACCAGCTGAACCATATAAACTGTTGATCCTTTTTGCCACATTGCTTTGTTCAACCACCAGTGCAATTCTTGAGTTATTCAAACTGTAAATACCGGGTATATTCAATTGACCCGCCACTTCTTCTTTGAACCGTGACGTCTGGCGCATCTGGTTGCCGCCCAATGTTCCATTGATGCTGAAGTCACTGTTGATATTCCTGTTCAGGGTGAACAGGAAATCAGTATTTCGTTCTTCATTCACAATATCCGTTTCCCGGTATTGTCCGAAAGGAAAACGTTGGGTACTGAATCCGCGGCGGTATTCACGACGTTCATTGCTCCAGTCGGTAGCTGTTCGCACCTGCAGGCTCAGCCAGTTCGTGAAATCATATTTCAAAATGATATTACCAATGATCCGGTCATAGTACTGGCCGTTCGTATTTTCCAGTACGGTCAGGTAAGGATTATCATGGTAATTATAGTTCCAGCTGTATTGTTTCTGGTTTTCCAGTCCGGGCTGCCATAATCTTTTCATATCACTCACTTTCACAGAGGCGGGTAACCAGCAGTTAAATAAGTACATGATACTCTCCGTACCATAACTGATCGAAGGCCTGTTGTCACTTTCGCTCTTGATATAACTTACAAATGCCTTCGCAGATAATTTATTGGTAAGATTATAGCCGCCGGAAAGAGACAATGTATTTCTTGTAAGATCGGTATTGGGTACAATTCCTTTCTGATCAAGGTTGGTATAACTCAGTCTGAAATCACCATCCTTATTTCCACCCACCAGTGCTACATTATTCGTAAAGGTGCTTCCGGTTTGTAAGAAGTTCTTTAAATTATCTTTATCTGCCACCCAGGGTGTAGCTGTGATCACTGATCCCGGAGGCGCATTCAGATCACCACCGGTAAAAGGAATTACTTGTCCGTTCAGTGTGCGGGGAGAGTTGAATTGCGGATAAGACTGCCCGTTAAAAGCAGGACCCCAGCCTTCATCCGTTCCATCTGCTAATCCGCTACCACCACCATTCACAAAGGCGAAAGCGCCACCACTACCATTTCCTTGTCCGTATACGGTTTGATACTTGGGTAATTTCAAAGCAGACTCTAATGTAAGATTGCTGCTCACTTCAACACCAATCCCTTTTTGCTTTTTCCCGCTTTTGGTTTTGATCAGTATCACACCATTGGCTGCTCTTGAACCATACAACGCAGCAGCAGCAGGTCCTTTTAATACACTCAAACTTTCAATATCATCCGGGTTAATAAAGCTGGCACCATTACCAAAATCCACTTCCAGGTTACCACGACCAGATGCCCCGGTAATTGAATTACTCACCGGCACCCCATCAATAACATAAAGAGGTTGGTTCTTATTCAGGTCAACGGATCGTTCGCCACGGATAGACACCCGGGCAGAACCGCCGATACCGGAGGGACTTCCCACGACAGTAACACCAGCTACTTTACCCGCCAGTTGGTTCACCACGTTGGTCTCTCTTGCCACGGTCAGGTCTTCTCCCTTTACTTCCTGGATGGAATAACCCAGTTTCTTTTTTTCTTTTTTGATCCCCAATGCAGTCACTACCACTTCATCGAGGTTTTTTAAATCCACTTGTAACAGGACAGAAGCAGCATCAGCGGCTTTTACTTCCTGGCTGATGAAACCCACGTTGCTGATCTGCAGCATGGCGTTCTCTGTTGCATTGATTTTAAATGTTCCCGCATTATCCGTTGTGGTTTGGATTTTTGTTCCTTTCACGATAACGGTAGCCCCGGAAACCGGTTGCTGATTTTCAGCAGATACGACTTTACCAGTAATAGATGATTGCGCCATACTGATATAGGACAGCATTAGCAGTAAACCGGTAAATAAAAATGATTTGAATTGAGAAAATTTTTGTAGAGACATAAGCCAGTGATTTTAGTTTTTAGTAACCCATCCGATTGAGATGCGAAATTGCCGGTTGAATATGAAGAAACTCTTATGGCCAGATGAACGAATCGTTATTGAAACGTGAATTCAGTACCATCTTTTGAAATGATAATATTTGAGTAACAAGTCGTCATTATTTTAAGCGAAGCAATCGTTTGAGTTGAAAACCTGTTGCAGCTTCATATTTTCTTAACCTTTTACTCATACACAGATAACCACCGGGAAACATACAGGTAGTAGTAAAACCAGATATTTACCAAACCGCACTCATGCAAAAAAGGCCTGTTGATGTAGCTGTGATCTCCGACCTGCACTTAGGCACCTACGGAAGCCGGGCAGCTGAAGTACTCACCTATCTCAAAAGCATTTCACCAAGATTACTGGTATTGAATGGTGATATTATTGATGTCTGGCAGTTCAGCAAACATTATTTTCCGCCGCCACATATGGCCGTGATCAAAGAAATATTTCAATTGCTTTCTTCCGGAACAAGGGTGATCTATATTACCGGCAACCACGATGAGAACCTGCGCCGCTATAATGATCTGCAACTCGGTAACCTTCAACTCACCGATAAGATAGTGATCGAGATCGATGGCAAAATGACCTGGATCTTTCATGGCGATGCTTTTGATAATACCACCAAAGGCAGTGCAAGATTCTGGGCACGGATGGGCAGTAATGGCTATGCAGTTTTATTGGGATTTAACCGGGTGATCAACCGGGCCATGAAAATGATGGGACGGGAACGCATCTCTTTATCCAAACGGGTGATGCAAAGAGTGAACGAATCCATTGTCCGCATTGATGAATTTGAAACCCTGGTGGCCGAACTGGCCATTGAAAAAAAATATGACTATGTGATCTGCGGGCATATTCACCAGCCCAAAAAAAGAATCATTGAAACAGCACTGGGAAAAGTAACCTATCTCAATTCAGGCGACTGGATAGAACACCTGACATCATTAGAGTATTATGATAAAGAGTGGCATATCTATCACTATGATGAAAACAAGATGAAAACACTGAACATCAAACAAGTGAAGACACATCCGGATGTGATCCCAAGTGAAATTGACTTTTACCTGCACTCATTGGGTGCATAAATAAAATGATATGAAAATATTTTATGCTGTACAGGCCACCGGTAATGGACATATCAGCCGGGCGATGGAACTGCTGCCGCACCTGCAACGGTATGGCAGCGTTGATATTTTCCTGAGTGGAGATAACAGCAACCTGTTACTGGATGCTCCTGTAAAATACCGCAGCAAGGGTATCAGCCTTTTTTATAATCGTAAAGGAGGATTGAATTACTGGCATACGGTTAAACAACTTCGTCCCATTGAACTTTGGGAAGAGATCAGGGACCTGCCGGTGGAGAAATATGACCTGGTACTGAATGATTTTGATTTTATCACCGGCATTGCCTGTGCAAGGAAAAAAATACCTTCAATCCATTTTGGTCACCAGGCCAGTTTTCAATCGGATCTCACCCCGAGACCAGAAAAGAAAAGCCTGCACGGAGAATGGCTGTTGAAGAACTATGTAAAAGCTTCCCATCACGCCGGGTTTCATTTCGAGAGCTATGATGAAAATATTTTCGGGGCTGTTGTCAAACAATCCATCATTGATGCCACAGCTGTTGACAAAGGCCATATCACGGTCTATCTCCCTTCCTGGTGCGAAGCACAGTTGCTACAATTATTACAGGCATTACCGGCATTTCGCTTCGAGGTTTTCAGCAGGGAGGCCACAACGATACATAAGGAGGGGAACATTCAATTTATCCCGGTAAATAAGGAGTTATTCAATAAAAGCCTGGTCAGTTGCACCGGTATTATTTGCGGGGCTGGTTTTGAAACACCGGCAGAAGCCTTACAGCTCGGCAAAAAGATCATGGTCATACCCATCCGCGGGCAATACGAACAGCAATGCAATGCCGCTGCACTGGAACAGCTGGGTGTTACCAGTTTATCGTCTGCAGGCCAGCAGTTCAAACAACAATTTTATACATGGATACAATCCCCCGCCCCTACTGCCAAAGATTACAGCCGCACCATTCCCCAATGTCTTGAGCATATCTTTTCCCTGGCAGAGAGCAGGATGATGGAAACCATTCTGTCCGAAGAAATACTCTGCTGATCATTTCAATACTATACTAAAATAAAAAACCACACCGGGCCTGTCCTGCCGCGGTGTGGCAACTGCATGAGAAATCTGCTCCCGGTAAAGATTACTAACACATGGGAAATGTGACTGGGACGATTGGGTAAATATAAGAGCTGTTGTAAAGTTGCCCCTCCAGTATTACCTGCTTGTTAGATGAAGATTATGCTAACATTATTAAACCAGGCCCATCCCAACTGGCTTATCCTCCCAGTTCCTTGTACTTAGTGCAAGTTTCGTATTTTTATTGGTGAAGTCTGCCTGTTGAAACTAAACCGATACATATTATTATTCTTTACCGGACTAAGTCTGGCCACTTTTTCTGCTGCACAAAAAGAACAGGTTCCTGTCCGTTTTGATTTTTATGGCGACAGCATCATTCTTCCGTTTGACAAAACCTCATTCGTGCCTTTGCCGGGTAAACTGGAAGAAAAAGCGGTTCAGTCATTCGTACAAACAATCAGCCGGTCAGATTATTCTCCTGTCATCAATGCCCTCCTGGCATATAAAAAAGATTATAAGCTGGATGACTGGCTTTTTTACCAGTTGGTGCGGAAGACAGCCCAGCAGGTAAGCCCAAAAGCAGATAATTATTACCGCTACACTTTATATAAATGGTTCCTGCTGACCCGCTCCGGGTATGATGCCATCCTGGCAATTGCCGGCGACCAGTTACTCTTTTATGTGCAGAGTGACGAGAATATTTATAATATTCCTTACCGGTTAAAGAATGGCCGGCAATATATCTGCCTAAATTATCACGATTATGGCAGTATTGATTTTGAAAAAGTACAATTCAGGGAACTTGAATTACCGTTGGCTGCAAAACTGCTAAAAGGGTTTTCGTATAAGATCAGCCATCTGCCGAATTTCAGGCCTGATGCATACCTTGAAAAAGACATCCGGTTCAATTTTCATAACAGCGACTATTATTTCAAAATAAGACTGAATCCTGAGGTCAAAGCAATATTTAATAACTACCCGGTAGTGGATTATGAATCCTATTTTAATATTCCCCTGAGCCGGGAAACCTACCAGTCGCTTATCCCGGTGCTGAAGCAAAAGATTAGAAAACTAAGTACAAAAAAAGGTATTGATTTCCTGGTGCATTTTACCCGGGATGCCTTTTTATTTGAAGCTGATTCAGCAGTTTTCGGCAGGGAGAAACGATTGTCACCGGAACAAACTCTTTTATATGAACAAAGCGATTGCGAGGACAGGGCGGCCTTATTCTTCTACCTGGTAAAAGAAATTTATAACCTGCCGATGATCGTCCTTAGTTTTCCAACGCATGTAACAATAGCTGTACAATTGAAAAAACCGGTCGGGAAACCAGTATTGTACAACGGAGAAAAATATACCGTGTGTGAACCAACCCCGCAGAAAAAAGAATTGCCCCTGGGCAAATTATTGCCGGAATTAAGATCTGTTGACTATGAAGTTGCTTATTCGTATGAACCTGGGATGAAGTAATTTATTCCTGGCCTGGAGTACCGGCCGATTTTTCCAGTTCATCCAGTACCTGTTTTACTTCTTTTGTCATTGCTGTAAAATATTTCTCTCCTGTTTTAATTAAAGAAAGTGTCATGCAATCTTCCAACCGGGAAAAATAAACTACATATACCGCTCCTTTCATACCATAAAAATAGATTTTACCCTGCGTAATACAGCTGTCTTTAGCTGCTATCACTTTATCATTTACGGCATTGTGTACAGATACAATAAAATCCTTATCATAATTCTTTACCATCCTGAAGAAACGAGGATCCCCGGCTGTATTGTAATACATAACAACAGCACTGTCACAAGCCATAATTTCCGGCTGGAGGCCGGTTTTACCGCCTTGCTTACATGAAATAACAAAAGAAATAATGCCTGTATAAAATACAAAAAAACAGAACCGTATCATGGATGTCAATTCATTTACAAATTTCTCTAAAATAAAACGTTCCGGAATATTCCGGAACGTTTTTATAACAGTAAAAAATTACTTTTTAATAAGCTGCATTCTGCGGATCCCAGTTGGTCCAGGTTGCTGTCCAGTTGGTAGCTCCGAATGCACCCCGGTACGTAGTACTGGTAAAGAACGCATTCATACCTGTAAAGCTGGCACCTGTCAGTGCAGGTGAACCTGCTACCGGTAAGAAATTAGGTGTAGTAGAATAGAAAGGACTGGTGAGCTGAATACCCGCAGCATCAGCATAGGTGATACAACCCTCACTTTCGGCCTTTGCCTGTATCTGCGCATTTGATGCAATGGCAGCATTGGCTGTTTTATAAGGAAGGGCAATCGCATGCACCAGGTTATTTTTAAACTCCGAAATATTATTTACATAATAATCATTGAGGGTGTTATCTGATTCAGTAGAAAAACCGGCATCTGGGTGACCCATCAGGATGGAGTTACGTAAGATAAATTGTGTTGATCTTCTCCACCTGTTAGAAAAATTATGATTAGCTGCTGTACCAGCGGCATTATTAGGCCCGATAATAGTAAAGTTACTTAACTGAGGTTTTGTACGGGGAGTAGCTGTTGTGCCTGTTGCATCATTATCGCACTCAATACCATTTCCTGCATCACCTGCATCCACGAAATCAGGTTTACGGCAGGATACCGCAAACTGAATTTTACCGGTATATCCAAAATCAAAGTCAAAATCATCATCTGCAGTTGCCAAAGCGATCAGGTTTTTGGCATTTACAGTACCACCAAAAAATTCATATGCATCATCATTACCAAAAGACACCTGGATATTTTCCAGGATAGTACCTGATCCTACACCACCACAGGTCAGACCATTAATTTCAGAACCGGGTTCGGCAGCAATACCTGCGTATTCAATGCGAACATAACGCAGAATACCACTTTCATCCAACGGGTCAGTTCCACCATACTGGCGTCCTACACCACCTTCAATAGTCGGAGCTGGGTCAAGAGGACGGTTGGTTGGTGCTTTACCCAACAAGATAATACCACCCCAGTCGCCGGGAGCTCTTGAACCAACAGCTTTACCACTGGTGAAGACAATGGGATTGGCAGCTGTTCCAGAAGCAATTAGTTTAGCTCCCCTTTCTATGATCAATGCCCCTTTTTCAGTGATATCACTTTGTACCACGCAACCGGCTTCAAAGGTCACTGTGGCACCTTCTGTAACGTATACATACCCTTTCAGTATCCATTTTCCTTTTGCATAGAACTTGCTGGAAGAAATGATACCGGAGATCACATTACTGGTAGGATCTGTAGGGGCCGTAACCACTTCTCCTTCATCGAAATTTACCTTCACACAAGAAGTAGCACTGACAAGTGACAACATGATCAGTGTACCATAAAGAATTTTCTTCATATAATTTTTGTTTTGCTTTTTGCAGTTATTGATGATAAAAATTTATTTTTTCCCAGGTTAAAATCATAAGTAAACCCTACTGTAATTGTGGATCCGGGTTTATAAGAATAGAATAACCGGTCATTTCCACTTCCAAAGGCCTTCTTACTATCCACATTCTCATAGAAATAGTAGGAAGGATTAAGCAGGTCAGCCCAGGTGAGTTTGATCTCTCCTTTATTCTTCATTATTTTTTTTGCTATCTGAATATCTACCTGGTCACGGGGTCTTTCATATACATCAGGGAACCCAAGATCGTTGATACCAACCAGGGCAAGACGTTGTCCTATCCTGTTGTATAATAAGGACCCGTTCCATCCGCCGGTTTTACTATTATACTGAAGTCCGACGTTAATGAGATAGGGAGATTGTCCCTGTAAAGGACGGTTAGCAGTTACATTACCTGCACCGGTAGTTGACAATAAGGTAACTTTTGAATAGATATAAGTGAGGTTGGCAAACACGCTGAAGTTTTCCAGTGAATTGCTGACAAAATCAAGATTTTTTCTTACCTCAAATTCCGCACCTAATGAGTAAGCTTTATCCGCATTGGTATATTCGTAGTTACGCCTGTCCAGTACACTGGAAGAGTTCAGCCGCAGTTCAATCGGGTCATCAAAATATTTATAGAAAGCTCCTATAGTTATTGCTTCTCCTCCTTTTGGATAAAATTCATAGCGCAGATCTCCGTTGAGAATAGAGCTTCTTTTCAGGTCAGGATTACCATTCACCGCATAATTCACCTCATAGTCAAAGAAAGCGAAAGGAGCTATTTCTCTGAATTCGGGTCGTGCTACTGTGCGGCTGGCAGCTGCACGAATATTGTTTTTGCTGTTAGGAGAAAAAGTAAAGTTGAAGGAAGGTAATACATCCCATTTCTCCGTATTCACCACAACTCGTTTAGCAGTTACGTCTTTTGTGGTCAGGAATTGCTGAAAATTTTCCACTCTCACACCCCAAACCAACCTGATCTTTTCACCAAAATTATTATCCAGCATTCCATACATACCATTTAAAACAGACACTCCAAAATACTTATCCTGGTTATTCGTAAAATCAAGGATTTTAAATCCATCAGTACCTATATTCTCTGGTGCAAATATCTGGTCGTATGAAAGGAAATTTTTGCTTGAATTAAACTGTGTCACATTAGCCGGCTCATAGCGAAGGATGCGGCTACGGAAATCCCTGATACGGATTAATGTAGAACCCCCGGCTTTAAAAGTCTGCTTATTTTTACCCATCGTAAAAGGAATTGTGAGGGCGCCATTTGCTCCGTAACTGTAATCTTTCAGGTCGCTGAAGAAACGACGGGTATCATCATCGTTAAATTCAAACGGATCGTTTGTCCCTTTTGAACGGAAATAAGACGAAGTCCGTAGATCTGGTTGTGATTTCCAGTTATAGGCAAAGTTTCCATTCCACCTGAGCTTGATACCACCTCTCGTTATTTGATGTTCACCTTCTAATTGTCCGCTATATAAAGACCGTTGGTTAAGGGCAGAGGAGCGGAAATCAATATCCTGCACCCGGTCATTACTCACACCTGTACGGGTATAATAATTATCTTCAAACAGCTGGTTCACCAGGTTTTTGAATGATATTTTATGCTTTCCTTTTACATAGGTGATATTGGCAAGAGCACCGACGTTCACACTATACTTATTCTGTTCATCATACAGCTCAACCAATACATCCCCATCGTCTTCATGCAGCTTTCTGTCAACGGCATATTTAAGCATACTACTGCGATATTGCACGGATAAAATAGTTCCCAGTGTACCTCCATCTTTAAACCTGGCACTGTTTCCCCAGGTAATATTAAAAGTCTGTGTGGGCAATGCGGTGGAGTTTTTCTGTTTGTACACATCGTTCCTGAACAACTTACTCATTTCAATTTGCTGCTGAACACCAGTATTAGTTCCGCCCAATGCCCGGTAAGCCTGTGGTGAAGTGGAGAATCCTTTCGGAAGTCCTCTTGTTTTATCATCAAAGCCCAGCCAGTCAAGCCCGTTTCTTTCATTACTAATAAAATCTTTGAATGCTGATTGAGTATTGAAGCCAAAACTCACACCTATATTTAATGAATTCTTTGTAGGAACATCTTTGGTATTGATCTGAACAAGACCGCCGGCAAAATCACCGGGCAGTTCCGGGGTAGCCGTTTTATTGATAATAATATTATCTACAAGGGAGGAAGGAATTACATCGAAAGAAAATGCTTTTTTGTCCGGCTCAGTGCTGGGTAACTGCGCATTATTAATTACAGCAGAGTTGTAACGGTCACTCAGGCCACGGACGATCACAAATTTATTGTCCTGGATACTGGTACCGCTCACTCTTTTTAAAACCTCACCTGTGTTTTTATCTGGCGTACGACGGATAAAGTCTGCCGCAAGTCCGCTGGAAAGAGCGGTATTATTTTTCTGAAAAGAAAGTAAAGCATTTGTGCTTTCCTGGCGGCGTGTTGATTTAAGCACCACCCCTCCTAATTCTGATTGCTTACTTGGTTCCAACACTATATCCATTTCATTATTAGCTCCGATCGCAACTTCTATATCGGCTATTGATTTCCCATTGTATCCTGTGGCAGAAATGATGAGGGTGTATTTTTTCCCTGGCTCAAGGTTCAACGTAAAACGACCTTCAATATTAGCAGCAGTTCCGGTGTTTGTGCCTTCAATCAAAACTGAGGCACCTGCAACAGGCTCATTTTTCTGATTAGTTACCTTACCGGATAATTTAATTGTTGTTTGTGCAAAAGAGGAAGAAGCAACCCCAAAACACATGATCAGTAATAAGAAGCGTACCCTTGCAGTCATATCAGTTATTTGCGGGCAAAGGACGGCTTGTAAGATTACCGGTATGTTACTCCCGTGTTAACCAATTATGATGGCAATGTTACGGCAATGTTACGCCGGGTATTAAAACCGGTAATGAAAGCGGAAAGTAAGTATGTTATCCTTTTTATCGCCGGTGTAGCCGGTAAATTGAGTGGTTTCGTTCTTAACGATATCGTAATAGACCACTAACCGCAAATTCTCATTCAACACCCTTAAAAACCCGATACCCCATGTAGTATATCGTATATCCGTAGCGTTGAAATTGGTGCCCGGCTTTCCGATTTCCATCTCCTCTACCTTAGTATTAGGATCATACCAGTCGTATTTGATCAGTAACTGGTTATTCCGGTTCACAATATGCTGCAGTAAAAAGAAGAACCCACCGTCAAACTGCCGCAGATAAGTGGGAGCATCCGGCAACGTACCCGGGTTGGTGCTGGTTGTGGCCGTACCCGGTTGTGAACCTCTCCAGTATTCATTTCTAAGTTCTGTCTCCCCCCAGCCGTGTTTGAATTTTACCTGCAGATCGGCTCCGTAATAATGACGGGGAGCTACTTTACCAATATTGGATAGAGCTGAATCAACGATATATAACTTATCCCCTGTAGTACTGGTTTGGGTTTCATAGACATATTTCGTAGCCTGTCGCCAACCACCATATAATAAGGAAAGCCCCCCGCTCAATTCCCATTTTTTAAGTTTTTGTGGCTTGAACGTTACCCTGCTGATAAAATCTTTATGGCTGTCAAAATCAGTGGTGCCCGACAGCCCCTGCCCGTTAAAAAGACCGGCATCAATTTTAAATAATTTATTCCTGGCTGTTTTGGGCAGCGGGTCGTAAGTGATCATTGCCCCCAGGTCCCGTTCAGAAGGCATTAGTATCTGCGACATGCGGCCCCGTTCAGGTGCTTCCCGGAACTGGGAGGAAAGATTGACTTCAAATCCAAAGGGACGGGCAAACATACCTGCTGTCAGTGAAAAATGATGCTTTTTTGCCTCGTAAACTTTTACAAACACATCCCGCAGGCCAACCCCCCTTTCTGTCGCATCTACCTGGAAAGTAAAAACAGCTTTCGGAAAACCATCCTTTGTCGCCAGAAAATAGTCAATTCTTATCCTCGCCCGTCTAAGCATGAATCGATTATTAGAGAAAGCGGAAAAATTCCCCCCGTTATAGGATGCGGCTCCTTTTTCCTGGGCCACCTGGAATTGCGGCTGCAAGTATCCTGAAATACGAAGATTTTCAAACCGTTTCAGGACCGGCCTGACCGTATCCTTAATAAAAAAAGAAGAGTCAATATCCGAAAGGTATCGCTGGGCAACTGCTTTTTTTGAAAACAAAGAACATAGAAAGAACAGAATTAAAAATACAATCCTATATTTTGCCATTTATACATCTTAATTAATGAAAAAATCCGGCCCGTATGGATGCAAATATAAAATCTTTGTTACTCCTGTATTATCGAATGGTTATCCCTATATTAAATAATTATTAACTCTAAGCTGGCCACCCCCTTCATGTAGGCAACCCGGTAATTTCGCAGCCAGCAAAAGCAATACATATGAACTCCTTTCTGAAGATCTTTATGCCCAAGAACAAAGTGTTTTATGAACTCTTTGAACAGGTGGCCGAAAACGCCTCTAAAATGGGTAAAATCCTGTCGCAGGTGGTGGCAGAGCCTGATTTTGATAAACGGGCAGCACTGATAGCCCAGTTGGAAGACCTTGAACATGCGAATGATGAGCTGACCCACAGCGTATTTACGGAGCTGGGCAGAAACTTTATCACCCCGTTTGACCGGGAGGATATTCACTACCTCGCTACTTCACTGGATGATATTGCTGACTATATCTATGCCGCAGGCAAAAAGATCAATTTCTACCGGGTGAATCCTAATGATATGGGGATGCAGAAATTTGCCGAACTCATTGAGCAGAGTGTGCATCAGGTAAAACTGGCCGTAACAGAACTGCGGGATATGAAGAATATGCGCAAGATCACCGAAGCCCTGGTAAAGATCAATAGTATTGAAAACCAGGCCGATGATATTTTTGATATGAGCATTGAACGTTTATTCGCTACCGAACCCGATGCTAAAGAAGTGATCAAGAAAAGAGAGATCTACCAGGTGATGGAGATCGTAACCGATAAATGTGAAGATGCCAGTAATGTAATTGAGTCCATCATTATTAAGTATGCATAAATAGTTTGAAGATTTGTTACATTTTCAAATTTTCAAATCCGCACATTTTCAAATTAGTTTATGACCACTTTCCTGATTGTTATTATAGCGCTGGCCCTGATCTTTGATTATATCAATGGATTTCATGATGCAGCTAATTCTATCGCCACCGTTGTTTCCACCAAAGTACTGACCCCTTTCCAGGCGGTATTGTGGGCAGCAGTATTCAACTCCATCGCCTTTTTTATTTTTAAAGATCATGGTGTTGCCGATACGGTAGCCAAAACAGTAAAATCCGGCGTCATCGAAACTCCCGGCTCCAAGGAAGGGATCATGATGGTGGTTATTTTCTCTGGTCTTATTGCCGCTATCGCCTGGAACCTGCTGACCTGGTGGCTGGGTATTCCTTCTTCCTCCTCCCATACATTGATTGGAGGTTTCGCCGGGGCAGCAATAGCAGCTGGCGGATTCGGAGCGGTCAACTCTTCCATTATCATCAAGACCGCCAGTTTCATTTTCCTGGCACCTGTTATTGGTATGATCATGGCATTTGTGATGTCATTATGGTTTTTAAGTTCTTTCAAAAAAGGATGGACCTCCAAGATATTCTCCGTGATCATCATTATCGGTGTTATCATTTTCCTGGCAACCAATCTTGAATTCAACAGGGAAATACTGGCTAAAAAAACACACTATGATTCCTATACCGCACAGGTGATATTTTATTCTAAGAACTTTAAATGGATACTGCTGGCAATAATTCTATTAGTGATGGCGGTATTTTCGCTTTACCTCAGCCAGCTGAACGCACATAGGGCCAATCAATGGTTCAAACGTTTACAGCTGATCTCTTCTGCTGCTTTTAGTATCGGTCATGGTGGTAATGATGCGCAAAAAGTAATGGGAATTATCACTGCGGCATTGATTGCAGGAGGTTCTATTACAGAATTCAGCCAGATGCCGCCCTGGGTGCCGATTGCCTGTTATGCAGCTATTGGGCTGGGAACCATGAGCGGTGGCTGGAAGATCGTAAAGACCATGGGCACCAAGATCACTAAAGTAACACCTTTCGAAGGTGTGGCTGCCGAAACAGCCGGAGCTATTACCTTGTTTGTAACGGAAGCATTAAAAATACCGGTGAGCACCACGCATACGATCACCGGTGCCATCATGGGTGTGGGTGCTACCAAAAGATTATCCGCCGTAAGATGGGGTGTAACGATCAACCTGATCTGGGCCTGGATACTGACTATTCCCATCAGTGGATTGTTAGCAGCAGGTGTTTATTATGTTGCTCATTATTTCTTATAATATCATATCAGCTTCTTTGCTAAAAAATCCTGACTTTTGTCGGGATTTTTTAATTTATGGCAACAATACTTGTAACAGGCGGATGCGGCTATATTGGTTCGCATACGATCGTGGATCTTATCGAAAATGGTTATGACGTTATTTCAGTAGATAATAATTCCCGGAGCAATCCCGGCATCTTCTCCGGTATCGAAAGCATTACGGGCAAAAAAGTGAAGAATTACAAAGTTAATCTTTGCAATTTTGATGACACTTTTGCCATTTTTCATGAAAATGATATCCGCGGTGTTATTCATTTTGCAGCCTATAAAGCGGTTGGAGAATCAGTAGAGAAGCCGTTGCTGTATTTTGAAAATAACCTGACCTCACTGATCAATTTATTGAAATGTGTGCAGGAGTTTGAAACACCCTACTTTGTTTTCTCTTCTTCCTGTACTGTTTATGGCAATCCTGACCAGATACCCGTAACTGAAAAAACACCTCCCAAACCTGCTGAATCGCCGTATGGCTATACCAAACAGATGGGCGAGCAGATCATCAATGAATTTGCGAAAAGTATTGGTACCCATTGCATCCTGCTGCGCTATTTTAACCCGGTGGGGGCACATCCTTCCATTAAGATCGGGGAAATGCCGATTGGCAAACCACAAAACCTGGTACCGGCCATCACACAAACCGCTATTGGTAAGCTGGATAAAATGACCGTGTATGGTAATGATTATGATACCAGGGATGGTTCCTGCCTCCGTGATTTTATTCATGTAAGCGATATTGCCCATGCTCACACATTAGCGATCAAATACCTGGAAGAAGAAAAAAATACCGGTTTGTGCGAAGTATTTAATCTTGGTTCCGGGAATGGGGTAACTGTACTGGAAGCTATTCATGCTTTTGAAAAAGTAAGTGGTACTAAACTGAATTACGAGATCGGGCCCCGCAGAACAGGTGATGTGATTGCCATCTATGCCAATAATGATCTTGCCCGGCAATTACTGGGCTGGAATCCGCAATATTCGCTGGAAGATATGATGCGGACCGCCTGGGAATGGGAGCAACGCCTGAAAGCGGATGATACCATTTTCAGCGGACAACCCGCACAACTCAATTGACTAAGAGAAATACAAAAGAGAAAAAGAGTCGAATTTTCCTCTGAATTGTTACCACTTTTTACTAGCAAATAACTTTTGTATTCTCCTCAGCTCTTTTTACTCCTTTCCCTCTTAGTTCCTTACTTTTGCGCAGCTAATTTTCAATCATGCTCAAAGACATACAATCAACCGGAAATAAAGATACCCGCAGCGGTTTTGGTGATGGCATCGTGGAAGCGGCCCGCAAAAATCCCAATGTGGTGGCATTGACCGCCGACCTGGCCGGCTCGCTGAAACTGCAACAGTTCATGAAAGAATTTCCTGAACGTTTTGTACAGTGTGGTATTGCCGAAGCCAATATGATGGGTATTGCTGCCGGTATGACCATCGGCGGTAAAATTCCCTTCACCACCACTTTTGCAAATTTTTCAACGGGCAGAGTGTATGACCAAATTCGCCAATCTATTGCTTACAGCGATAAGAATGTAAAGATTTGCGCCTCGCATGCCGGTGTTACACTGGGAGAAGATGGTGCCACCCACCAGATACTGGAAGATATTGGCCTGATGAAAATGTTGCCGGGCATGACCGTTATTGTTCCCTGTGATTATGCGCAGACCAAAGCAGCTACCGAAGCCATTGCTGAATATAAAGGCCCGGTTTACCTGCGTTTCGGCAGACCGGTATGGCCGATCTTCACTTCCGACAAGCCTTTTGAAATTGGTAAGGCACAATATTTCAGCGAGGGAACAGACGTTTCCATTTTTGCCTGCGGCCATTTAGTATGGAATGCTATCCAGGCAGGTGCTATTTTAGAAGAAAAGGGAATCAGCGTGGAAGTGATCAATATTCATACGATCAAACCACTGGATGAAGCAGCAGTGATCAATTCATTGAAAAAAACAAAATGTGCTGTTACCGCCGAAGAACATAATATCATAGGTGGCTTGGGTGATGCGATTGCCCAATGTGCTGCTAAGAATTTCCCGGTGCCGATCGAATATGTAGGTACAAAAGATACATTTGGCGAAAGCGGAACACCAAAGGAATTGCTGAAGAAATATGGCCTCGACGTTCCAGATATCGTGACAGCTGCTGAAAAAGCCATGAGCCGGAAGAAGTAACGTTAAAAAATTGTTCCAAATACAAGGGCAGGTTCTTTTCATAATTGAACCTGCTTTTCTATTTTTATAACAGTTCTCTATTAAACAATGATAATTTCCAATATTCAAAGCCACCCAAAACCAACAACAGCATGTCCCTGACAACCATATCTGATAGCGAATTACTGGTACAATTCCGTAATCCCGGGACTAAAGAGAAAGCCTATACCAGCATTATCCGTAAATACCAGGAAAAGCTGTACTGGCATATACGCCGGATGGTGGTGGAACATGAGGATGCCAATGACGTGTTGCAAAATGTGCTGATCCGGGTCTGGAACGGCTTGGAAAATTTCAGGGAAGACAGCCAACTCTACACTTGGTTATACCGGGTGGCTACCAACGAATGCCTGACCTACCTGGAACAACAGAAAAAAAGAAGCTCCGTCAGCCTGAGTGACATTGAAAGCGGCCTGAGCAACAAGATAAAGGCCGACAGGCATTTTGACGCTAATAAACTGGAGTGGAAACTACAGGTAGCCATGCAACAGTTACCTGAAAAACAAAGAGTTGTATTCAGTTTGCGGTATTACGAGGAAATGCCTTACGAGGAAATGAGCCGGGTGCTGGAAACCAGCGAGGGAGCCCTGAAAGCCAGTTACCACCATGCGGTTAAAAAAATAGAGGATTATATCAGGAATCATTAAACTTTGAAAGCCGGATTGCGTCTGAATTAATGTAAAAATGGCACAGAACAACAACATATTGCAAGAATTGAGGGAGCTGGAAAGCAGCCTGGCCGGGATGGCTGTTCAAAATACCTATTCCGTTCCGGAAGGATATTTTGAAGGGTTAGCTGCGCAGGTACTCAGCCGGATCAAAGCAATGGAAGCAACAACAGCTATAGAAGAGTTGTATTTGTTGTCGCCTGTCGTTAGTGCTTTGCCAAAACAAATACCTTACAATGCACCTATTGGTTATTTTGAAGTATTAGCTGAAAACAGTATGCAGATGATCCGTGAGATCGGTCTTTCAGCAAAAGAGGAAACAGCAAACCTTTCACCATTACTGGGCGGGTTGGATAAACAGATGCCTTATACCGTTCCGCAGGGTTATTTCAACGGGATAGAAGAAAGAATGCTGAAAGCCGTAACCGGCGGAGAGCAAACGGCAAAAGAGGAACTGGAAGGTATCTCGCCTTTACTCAGCGGGTTAAAAAAGGATATGCCATTTAGTGTACCGCAGGGTTATTTTGAAAATATGGCTGCCGCAAACCCGGCAGAAAAGCAAACTGCCAAGGTTATCTCTTTCAGCAGCAGGAAATGGTTCAAATATGCAGCAGCGGCGATTTTGGTAGGTGTGATTGCAACAACCAGCATTTTACTAATTAAAAAAAATACGATTGACCCTGATAAGAATTCATTTGCCTGGATAGAAAAAAATACCAAAAAAGTGAGTACTGATGAAATTGAAGATTTCATCAAGTTAACTGACGAAACCCTGGGTCAAAAAGAAGTATTGGTCAACTCCGACAAATTAGTGGAGGTAAAAGATTTGATTAAGGATATTCCCGAAAAAGATATCCAGGATTTTCTTGATGATCTTCCTTCTGAAGAAAATAATTCTGCTACCGATGAAGATATAATGATGAACTAACATGAAAAAGCTACTTATCATATTAACCCTTTCCTTATTCACGGGATTCAATGCTTTCAGCCAGGATGAAGAAACTCAGTCCGAAGGTTATGAAAAGATTCGTGACAAAATGAGTGAATATATTCAAAAGAGGCTCCATCTTTCTAAAGCTGAAAGTGAAAAATTCTCCCCTGTTTTTCTCCGATATTTTAAGGAGTGGAGAACGACCATCCGTGAAAACCGTGGGGACAGGCTTGTGCTTCAACAGAAAATCGTTGATTTGCGGCTACGGTACAGGAGTGAATTCAGGGATATTTTGGGAGAAAAAAGAGGTGGGCAAGTGTTTGACCATCAGGAGATATTTATTAGAGGAATAAAGGAATTGGGAAAGAGCCGGCTTGAAAGACAAGGTGGTGGGGCCAGAAGAAATAAGGCCATGCCGTTGTAAAATATTTTACCCTATTTTTGAACTTGGTGTTTTTCATAGGTTAGCAACGGCCGGCCCTATCCAGGGCGGGCCTTTTAGTTTACAGCCCTTAGCTAATAGCAGCATTTCAGGAAAATTTCCAGGTTGGATTTTTCACATCATGATAAAACAGGAACGTCCATTTTTCTTTTTCTCCCTGTTCCCACCATTGCTGCCGCAGTTCCATCGCTTTCTTTCCATCATAATCATACTTGGCTGCAAAACGATGTTTCATCTGCTGTAATTGTGGTGCATCATCGCCACCAAAGAAAACGATCTCCCCTTCATCTTTTATAGTGAATACCTGGTGATACATGGAATGTGCACCTGTAATGGCATACTCAATATAGCCATCTATCGTTCCATAGCCATCGAGCAACTCCACCTGCGAAGTATTTTGCAAACATTCGAGTTCATGCGTGAAATAGGAAGGGGTTCCTTTTTCAAAAGCATAAGCCAGTTCTTCCCTTTGTATATAATACATAGCGTTGGGGAGAGATAATCTTGCCCCCAATCCATCTCTTTCAATACCAACAGCACCGGCATGATCTTTATGCAAATGCGACATCAGTACTTTCGTCACTTCCGATGGATTGATACCGGCATCTATAAGGTTTTGATGCAATTGCAAGGTCCCGTTCTTCTCAAAACCCAAACCCGTGTCCAGCAGCAATATGTCTTTAGAAGTAATGACCACAAAGGGCTGCACTTCCACTAACAGGCTGCCGGCTCCGCGGCTCTCCAGATCATCCACCTTCTCATCGAAGGGAATAAATTTTTTTGACTGGTTAATCGTAAACGTACCTTCTGATATGGGGATGATTCGCATAATTATTAAAGGAAAGCTGCAAGTTGCAACACAATTGCCCAATTTCCCAATCGTAGTGGTTGAAACTACCGGAGTACCATTTGCCGGTCAGCATCCAGGCGGATCAAAATGAATAATAAAATAGTAAAAGTCAATAAAGAGGTGCCCCCATAGCTGATAAACGGAAGCGGGATACCGATTACCGGTGCCAAACCAACAGTCATGGCAATATTGATAGCAATGTGAAAAAAGAAGACCGCAGCCACCCCGTAAGCATAGCAACGACTGAAAACACTTCGCTGCCGTTCGGCAATGGTAACGATTCGGAAAAGCAGCAACAGGTAAATTGCCAGTAAAATAAAACTACCGGTAAAACCAAAACCCTCCCCGATGGTGCAAAAGATGAAATCGGTACGTTGTTCCGGCACAAAATCATACCTGGTTTGCGTGGCTTTCAATAAGCCCTTGCCAAATAACTGGCCGCTACCAATGGCGATCTTGGACTGGCGGACATTATAATCGGTGTCTTTCTTTTTTACTTCTTTCCCTGTTTCTGTTTGATGTGCCTGCAGGTATTCGCTGGGTACTTCCTTACCTACTGTACTATAAATACGTTCGATCTGGTATAATTTCAAGACATGCTTAAAAGCAAAAGGCACAGCATACAATTGGATTCCCACACATATAGCCCACAGCAATGCTACTCTTAAAAAAATGGAGCGGTTGCGTTTTAACTGCCGGCGCATAATATACAATGCCAGCGCAGCAATAACAGTTAATATAACCGCCAAGGTAAATTTTTCAAATATAAGTGTGGCTACGATCAAAGCAGCTACAGAAAATCCTACGACAAGAATACCTGAAGGAAGTCCTTCCCGGTACATCACAATAAAAAAGGAGAAATAAACAAGAGCCAGCCCCGTTTCACTCTGCATGATCGCCAGTACCGCCGGGAAAAGTGCAATCCCCGCAGCAATTAATTGTGACCTGGTTTTAGAAAAATCCGTTTCCGGCCTTGACAAATATTTTGCCAGGGCCAGGCAAACAAAGAGTTTACAGAATTCTGCCGGCTGAAAGTTGAATGCTCCTAACTTAATGATAGACTTCGTTCCGCTGATATTTGTATGAAACGGAAATACCAGTAACAACGTAAATATTCCAAAAACATATAAAAGATTGGCTGTAGCTGTAAAAAATTTACTATCGGTGAGTAACAGGAACAAAGCCAGCAGCAGGGAAACAACAAAAAAGTAAAACTGTTTACTGTAATCTGTTTTGAAACGCAGGAAACTTTGAAAAAAGGGATCGCCTTCTTTATACGTTGCAGCAAAAATAGCCGTAAGCCCGATAGCCACCAGGGCAAGGTATATCCATACAATGCTCCAGTCTATCCCTTTTGATATCGCGGGGTTACGGTCGTTCATGCAAGTTTATTTTCTCCGGATCTGTAAAATTGTTTTTCATCCGGCAGCAGGGCCAGTACTTCCTTCCTGCTTATTTCTTTTGCAGGTAAAGGTTGCTCTTTATTAACCGGTTTGATACTTGTTGTTAATCGCAGGAATTTTTTGATCAAGGTACTGTCTTTATAATCATTATACCATTTATAAGCCCTCGCAGAATCCTCTTTGTATTGCACTCGTTTAAAATAAGCCGGCATCAGGTTGGCTTTTGATATCCTGTCCACATCGGCTTCACTTTTTTTCATCAGTGTATCATTCAGGTATTTTTCGATCATGATACGGGCAATCGGGCCTCCCCAAGTGGCACCATACCCCGCATTTTGTACAAATACTGCCACCGCAATTTTGGGGTTATCTTTCGGGGCGAAACAAACAAACATCGAGTTATTGGGAAGCTTGATCCGCTGCCTGTCAAGAATAGTATAGGTTTCCGCCGTACCTGTTTTTGCACAAACATCTATATTAGGAATCTGTGCAATACGGGCTGTACCAAATTTCACCACATCATGCATCCCTTCAATTACAGCCCTGTAAGCAGTATCGGGTATTCTTGTCAGTACTTCATGTTTTATCCTGAACTTACTCATCAGTGTTGTATCCGCTTCTGATTCCCCATCTATTTTTTTTACAAAATGTGGTGTGTAATAGTATCCTTTGTTTGCTACGATACACATGGCATTAGCCATTTGCAAAGCTGTTGTTCCCATTTTATCCTGCCCGATACCTAAGGTAAGATTGGTACAGGAAGTCCAGTGCCCGTTATTTTCCTTATCATACACAGAGCCGTCATAAACTCTGCCTGTACTTTCACCAGGCAGATCAACACCCAGCCTTACCCCAAGGCCAAACTCATTTAAATAGTGTCTCCACACTTCATATCCTTTTCTTACCCCTCCATATTTAGGATTGTCAACCGTTAGACGGTAAATATGGGCGTAATAAGAATTACAGGAATTGGCAATAGATAACCGGACATTGTCTGCATGTCCGCCCCCAGCATGGGTGCAGGCTGGTTTTCCGTGACCACATAATGTATAACGGCCTCCGCAAGGGAATCCATAAGAAGGAGTAATTACACCCTCATTTAATGCTATTAACGCACCTAAAGGTTTGAAAGTAGAGCCGGGTTCATACAAACCGCCGATAGCCCTGTTCAGCATGGGGCCTGTAACATCCAGCGTCATCCTGCTGAAATTTTTACTTCCATCCGGTCCGGTAAGATCATTGGGGTTAAAATTGGGTCCGGAAACCATAGTGAGAATACCGCCCGTCTTAGGATCTAATGCCACAACCGCTCCCACTTTATTGGTCATCAGTTTTTCGGCCAGTTGCTGTAATTCAATATCAATATAAGTCCTTAATCCACGACCGGCAGTAGCCGCCGTATCAAAAGCACCATTCTCATAATTTCCGACCAACCTGTTCTTATTGTCCTTGATCAGGTATTGCACGCCCCGCTGACCCATCAATACCTTTTCATAATAGGCCTCCAGTCCACTTTTACCGATATAGTCACCCATCCGGTAGTAGTTACCTGACCGTTCAATATCCCTTGGATCAGCCTCTTTGATATAACCCAAGATGTGGGCCGCTGCATTGAAGGGATAAATCCGCAAAGGACGCTCCACCAGGTAAAAGCCGGGATACTTCCAGCTGCTCTCTTCAAATTTTGCCTGCAGGTCAGCAGTCAGTAACCCTTTGAAAACGGAGGGACGAACAGCGGTGTTCTTCAATTTTGCCTCCAAAATTTTCTTTTTAAAATCAGCCGTATCCATATTCAGCATCCGGCAAAATTCGAGGGTATCAATTCCTTTTACCTCTGCCGGGGTGACCATCAGGTCATAGATAATCGTATTATTCAGAATGGCTTTACCATTCCGGTCAAAGATGATACCCCTTTCCGGGTAAATGATCTTTGGATATACAGCATTGTCCATGGCCAGTTGCCGGTATTTACCTTCCACCACCTGCAGGTAAAACAACTGGGCAATGATCACCACGAAAGCAATAAGGAAAATGAGTCGGATAATACGGCTTCTCGATTGGTTGAACACAGGCATAGACAGAAGTAGCGATAAATATTGACCGGTAAGAGGAAGTGATAATTACAATCTACAAATTACGATTTCAAAAACACGGTTTCCAAGTATTTGAAGAAATAAATTTTGTTTTAAGAGAATTTTCTGTTTTCGTCTTTCTCCGCATCGTTCATTCTACGATTTTTATAGCGATGAACTACGCCGTATTCGTTCTGAATTTCATTCTCCTGGGAAATAATAACTCCACTGTAATGATGAGTAACATACTGATGCCGGTAGTAGCAATGACCTTAATAACGAAATCAAGAAAATTGCCAAACTGCAGCCACTGCAGGAAGGTCATATAAAAATGGTGAAGTATGGTCAGGATCAGGACATAGACCAGGTAAGGCGTCCAGCCCATGGCCCGGGGTGAAGGTTCCCGGTAATTGAACTCCGAACTGTCTTTTGGGGTAAGTATATTAATTACAAAGGGTCTTACATAAGCTAATAAGGTACAGGCCGCCGCATGCACACCGATCTGCATACTGAAAGCATCCAGCGTCAGGCCGGTCACAAAACCAATGATCAGCAGGTTGATCCTTGAAACAGAGAACGGTAACCAGAGAATGAACAGATAATAGATATACGGAATGATATATTGGTGCAGGTGCAACTGGTTGAGCAGGTACACCTGTACAAGAATAAACAGGGCAAAACGGATAATATTTCTGATCAGGTCACTCAACGGTTGTAATTTTTAGGATCATCGATCTTCTTTTTAGTATCATCCTTCAGCCTGGCCTGTTCATCATCATAAAGGTTCTCAATGATATGGACCTGTTGCAGGTTAAAGAAATTAGCCGCTGTTTTCAACTTTAGTACATAGAAATTGGTGCTTTTATCTGCCAGAACCTCAGCAACCGTCCCTACCATGAAACCCGGAGGGAAATTTGAATTGACACTGGTCAGCACCGTATCTCCTTTCAACACTGAATCCGATTTGGGGATATTGCGCATGGTCAGGAAAAGTGGATCCTTCCCATCCCATTCGATAGTTCCCATATTGCCACTTTTTTTCAGCACCACACTTCGTTTACTCTGCACATGCAACAGGCTCATCACCTGGCTGAAGTTGGGACTTACATTCACCACCACTCCCACGGCACTTCCATCTGAATTGATGACTGACATATTATCCCTGATCCCATGATTGGAACCTTTGTTCAGTTGAATATAGTTTTTCTCTGCTGTTACTGTATTATACAGCACCCTTGCATCCCTCCACAGGTATTGCCTGTAGTGGCCCAGTGTGTCACAAGGAATCGAATCCCTGACAAACCGGGTAACCGTATCGATCTTTTCAAAATTGGAGGGTAAAAGATTCAGCAACGAGTCATTGAGTTGATGCAACCGCTGGTTTTCTGCTTTCAGGTGAAAGAAATCATCCACGGTTTTATACCTGGAATTGATCCTCCCCGTCAGTTCATTGGCAAAACCAAGTCCTTTCGCCCGGTGAAACCGGTTATAGGTAAACAATAAATACAGCGCTGCCACCTGCAATGCAAGAAAACAAATGAACGTAAAATAGCGGCGGATAAATAGAAATACGTTGCGCAAAGTAGCAGGTTTGAGTTCAGCAGTATCGGTCAGTAACGTCAGTCTGGTTACTCTTCGTATAGCTCACTTCGTACTTACAATATGTTTAACGCATTACAAAAGGGTACCGGTCGTAATGTTTTAACGCTATACCTGTCCCCCTTACCACACTTTTCAGCGGATCATCTGCCACATGCACCGGCAGTTTGATCTTCTGACTCAGGCGTTTGTCCAATCCACGTAATAAGGCACCACCCCCGGTCAGGTACAGACCGCGGCGGTAAATGTCAGCGGCCAGTTCAGGAGGTGTTTGTTCCAGTGCTTTTAGGATTGCTTCTTCGATTTTGAAAATGCTCTTGTCTAATGCTTCAGCAATTTCCTGGTAGCTCACCATGATCTGCTTGGGGATACCTGTTACCAGGTCACGGCCATTCACCGGGATATCATCCGGCGGGTTATCCAGGTCTTTCATCGCAGCACCCACATTGATCTTGATCTGCTCGGCGGTTCTTTCACCGATCAGCAGGCTATGATAGCGGCGCAGGGCCTCCATAATATCAGCCGTAAATTCATCACCGGCAATCCGGATGGACTGGTCACAAACGATGCCTGCCAGGGCGATCACGGTAATACCAGTGGTACCACCACCAATATCAATGATCATATTTCCCACCGGCTCTTCCACATCGATACCTATACCCAGGGCGGCTGCCATAGGTTCGTGCAACAAGTAAACTTCTTTGGCACCAGCTTGTTCAGCACTATCTCTTACTGCCCTTTTCTCTACTTCCGTAATAGAAGACGGGATACAGATCATCATTCTCCAACTTGGGGGAAACAGGGGCTTTTTGGGATAAACCAGCTTGATCAGCTCCCGGATCATCAGTTCGGCAGCGTTGAAGTCGGCGATTACACCATCTTTCAGCGGACGAACCGTCCGGATGCTTTCATGTGTTTTCTCATGCATCATCAGGGCTCTCTTACCCACGGCCAGCACCTCTTTTGGGTTGTTGCGGTTCAGGGCAACTATGCTTGGCTCATTCACCACCACTTCGTCGTTATGTATGATAAGGGTATTAGCGGTACCCAGGTCTATAGCTATTTCTTGTGTAAACCAGTTAAAAAGTCCCATTCTTAATTATTGGATTGATGTGTGCAAAGTTGGAGGAAATAATTTGAATTAACAAAGCCGAAACCCTTGTCCCACAAAGATTTTTTGGCTTTGAGTGATTTTACCTGCCCGGTCACCAAATTGGTTTTCCGGGGCTTTCTTTACTGATTGTACCGGGTTTCTCATTTTTTAAAAATCATTTCTCGTTAGCCCTGTTTGTTTGCAATTATTGTTCCTGTTTTCATCAACAGCGATCAGCGGAGCAAAAAAATCTTCTACCTTCATTTTATGCGTATCATCACAAGAACTGTTTTGATCCTTTCCGTCGTCAGTTTGTTTGCTGATATCGCCAGTGAATTACTATATCCCATTATCCCTGTTTACTTAGACAGCATTGGTTTTTCTGCATTATCCATTGGTATCCTGGAGGGCATTGCCAACTTTACAGCCGGTATCAGTAAAGGTTATTTTGGCAAACTAAGTGATGAAAAAGGCCTTCGGTTGCCTTTTGTAAAACTGGGTTACTTGTTAAGCGCCATATCGAAACCTATCATGGTGATGCTGACAAGCCCTTTCCTTGTTTTTATTGCCCGCACATCGGACCGGCTGGGTAAAGGAATACGAACTGCTGCAAGAGATGCATTGCTTTCACAACAAACAACACCTGAAAATAAAGGAAGGGTATTTGGATTTCACCGCAGCATGGATACAGTGGGTGCTACCATCGGCCCTGCATTAGCTTTATTGTTTTTATTTTTTTACCCGGGGCAGTATACAACGATTTTTTATTTCGCTTTCATTCCTGGCATTATCAGTGTGCTGCTGATCTTTTTATTGAAAGAAAAGAAACAACCTGTTTCCACTCTCCGTGACGGTCATCTTTTTTCATACTTCAGTTATTGGAAAATTGCTTCACCTGAATACAGGAAAGTTGTGATAGGATTATTATTGTTTGCACTGTTCAACAGTTCTGATTTTTTTCTCTTGCTAAAAGCCAAAGAAGCAATCGGAGATGACAAAATCATACTCCTGGGTATCTCCTTCAATGGCGTCACCATCAGTGTGGCAGCTTATGTTTTCTATAACCTTATCTATGCCCTGTTCTCTTACCCGCTTGGAATTTTAGCTGACAAAGCCGGCTTTAAGAATGTGATCCTGTTTGGTATGTTATTATTCGCCATTGTATATGCAGGTTTCGCTTTTAATCCTTCGGTGCCGGTGATCTTCGTCTTGTTTTTTATCTATGGCTTGTATGCTGCTGCCACAGAAGGGGTGATCAAAGCATGGATCACCAATATGGCGCACAAAGACAACACGGCCACTGCAATTGGCTTTTATACTTCGTTTGAAAGTTTTTGTGCATTATTCTCCAGTATTATAGCCGGCGCCTTATGGTCCGGGCTCGGCAGCTTCTATACATTTGCAGCTACTTCTCTTATTACTGTCATTGTGATCATTTATTTTCTATTCAGGATCAGGAGAAACTAATTTTCTTTTAATCCCATATTGGCTTTCTCTGACGAATCTCAACAGTTTGGCACGGTTCTGGAAAATGGGCTTACGAACACAATTCTTCCACAAAAATTTCATTGTTATGAGAAAAGTCATTGTACTAGCAGCGGCCTTATTCCTCGTTATCGCTTCACAAGCCCAAAGTCGCAGTACCAACAGTTCATCTTATAAAACCGCATTGGGTGTAAAAGTCTGGGACGGCGGTGGTATCTCTTTAAAACATTTTTTTAATGGCAATAATGCAGGAGAACTGATCGGTTATTTCTGGGGTCAGGGTGCCCGTTTCACCGGTTTATATGAAATACATGGTGATATCACCGGGGCACAAGGTTTGAAATGGTATATCGGACCCGGTGCTCATATTGGTTTCTATAATACCAAATACGGTGATGGTGCTTTCGCTGGGATTGATGGTGTATTAGGTCTTGATTATAAATTCCGGGGTGCTCCTATCAATATCTCCATCGACTGGCAACCTTCCTTTGAGTTTGGTGACAACCGCGGCTTCGTCGGAAGCTGGGGTGGATTAGGTATCCGTTACACCTTCTAATATATATCGGTTCAATATCTATCAGCTAAAAAGAGTTGCTGCAAAAACAGCAACTCTTTTCTATGAAACAAATCCTAATTGCTTTTCTATTGCTGCAGGTAATGATGGCAATTTTCTTCGTTCGATCAGGAAGCTGTTGAGTTGTGCTATTTCCCGGAAGATATAATGTTTATCCGCAGCGGCTTTCAGGTAATCTTTACCGGTGCTGCCGCCTGTGCCAATGCGGGTGCCGATCATCCGGTGCACCATATTCATGTGACGGTAACGCCAGCTGCTCAGTTGTTCATCAATTTCCAGCAGCACATTCAGCAGTTGAAACGGTAACTGCAACAACGGGTAACCCCTGTACAGCATAATGAATAAGGCGGCCCGGCAGGCGGCCGGGGATAAGGAACGGTTTTCTCCATTATTGCTGCTGAATATTTCATCAAAGGCCCCGATATTATTTTTCTCTGCTTCTGCAAGGCTTGATTGATAACTCGTTTTATAATTGTTCCAGAAAGAATCGTCGGCACCTTCTTTTAAAAATGGCATTCGCTCCAGCCAGTTGTTCAACAAATCAAGTACTGATTTACTACCCTCAGCTTTTTTTATGATTTCAACTTGTTCGGGTCGTAATTGTGCCGTATAATATTCTTTGCCGTGCCGGTGTTCAAATTTCAATCCCAGTTTTGCTTCCAGTTCTTTGAATTGCCAGCTTTGAAAACCGGAAGCGGGTCTCAGCATATCCCGGAAATCCAAAAAGTCCATCGGTGTCATGGTTTCCATGATATCGATCTGGTGGACCAGTACCCGAAGGATGGTAACACAGCGGCTCAGCCGGTGAACAACTGTTTGTAGTTCGGGAGAATTATCATTGAGTGCCGGTTTATTCATAATAGCTGCTACCGAATTCACTTCATGATGCAGTTGTTTGAACCAAAGTTCGTACGCCTGGTGAATAACGATAAAAAGCATTTCATCATGCGCCGGTAATTGCAGCTTATCACTTTCAGGGAACTGAGCATTCAGGATTTTGTCCAGTTGCAGGTAATCATGATAATGAACGTCCGACGGCATAAGCAATATTTATATAAATGAGATAGCGGCAAATAAGATTAAGAAACAGGCGGTTTGAATTCATAGCCGATATCAGTCCGGTAATAAATTCCTTCGTAATGGATATGATCTAGTATATCCAATGAAATATTGACGGCTTCTTCCAGGTTCTTATCTAATGAAGTAACACATAATACCCGGCCGCCATTGGTAACTATCTTCCCATTCTCTTCCTTCGTTCCTGCATGAAAAACCAGGGATTGTTTTCCAAATTGTTCATTCAGTCCTGCTATTTCAAAACCTTTTTCATAACCCAGCGGGTATCCGCCACTCACGGCCATGATGGTGGCAGCGGCTCTCGGATCTGTTTTAATTTCCACCTGGTCCAGTTCTTTTTGTGTGGCAGCAATACACAAGCCCACCAAATCGGTTTCCAGCCTGGCCATCACCACTTCTGTTTCCGGGTCACCCATGCGGCAATTGTATTCGATCACATAAGGGTCACCATTCACACTGATAAGCCCGAAGAAAACAAAACCGGTATACTCAATATCTTCTTTATGCAGACCATTTATCGTTGGCTTTATAACCCTTTCTTCCACTTTGTACATAAAACCGGGAGTTGCAAATGGAACGGGGCTGATGGCACCCATGCCACCGGTATTTAACCCGGTATCACCTTCACCAATACGTTTATAGTCTTTTGCCTCCGGGAGGATGAGATAATTTTTGCCATCCGTAATAGCAAATACACTGAGTTCAATACCTGTCAAAAATTCTTCCACCACCACTTTCTTGCTGGCTTC
>CADEDV010000011.1:0-1089 GCA_902826165.1 uncultured Bacteroidota bacterium | reverse complement strand
GCGGTACCGGGATTACCGGGAGCAATATAGAGGGGGTTGGCCCACACACTTTGGTTCAGTTTCCAGGCAAGGGCATGTTCCCTGCCACCAGAGCCGAGTAGAAGGATTCGCATAATTGGTTTTATAGCCGGATGTTAAAAAGCTCTGCGAATATCGGAACGATATTTAAAAGATGGCCGGGAAAATTATCGAGTGGTCATTTTTCTGTATTTTGGCCGTTAGTAACGATTCAAGTCTCTGATTATAAACTAAAAAACACTGTATGAATCAACCTGCAAAACTCGGCAAGCACCCTAAAGCCCTCTATGTGCTATTCTTCACAGAAATGTGGGAACGATTTGCCTACTACCTGATGGTGGGTATCTTATTACTCTACACGATCGATACAAAAACAGGAGGCAAGGGATTTGATGAAAAGGTAGGCGCCGATATTGTGGGAAGTTTCATTGCGCTGGTTTATTTGACTCCTTTTATCGGTGGCCTGATCGCTGACAGGTACCTGGGATATATCAAATCCATTTTTTTAGGCGGTACCCTCATGGCTGCAGGCTACATTGGGCTGGCTGTTCCGGGTGACACAGCCATGTTCATTTCATTAGGCCTCATTATTGTTGGTAATGGATTTTTCAAGCCTAATATCTCTACGTTACTAGGTAATATCTATAACCGTGCAGATCTGAAACCATTAAAGGATAATGCTTACAATATCTTTTACATGGGTATCAATATTGGGGCGTTTGTCTGCAATTTTGTGGCGGCCTGGTTAAGAAATTCATATGGCTGGGGCTATGCGTTTGCAGCTGCAGCAGTTGGCTTGACCATTGGTTTGCTTCTTCTTTCCTCTTCTTTAAAGAACAAAGAAATAAAAGAGGCAGATATAAAAAAACCGGCACAGGCCGAAGACATGCCGTTGTCCAAAATATTTTCTTATGTCTTTCTTCCGGCAATAATTGCAGCATTCATCGGCTGGAATGTCAAAGTTTGGTTTGGTACTGCCGTGATGGGAACACAAGCGAATGATGCCTTCATTTTTGCCTGCCTGCCGATCATCGCTTTTTATATATCCTCATGTGTAAACGCAATAGGAAC
>CADEDV010000010.1:110292-127095 GCA_902826165.1 uncultured Bacteroidota bacterium | reverse complement strand
ACTTGCCGATGCCAAAAGCAAGGCCAAATACTACGAACAGGTAGATAAAAATGCAGCGACCACCGCTAAGAAACTAAAAGGGAATATGGCGCAGGCCTATTATATCAATGCCATGGTTTGTTATTTCAAAAACCTGCGGCCCGATGCCTTGTACGGTTATGCCAAAGCAGCGCAACTACAACCGACCAACGGACTTTTTTTAAATAACCTTGCTTTATTGCTGATGGATAACAGCAAATACGGGGATGCCATTGCTTTACTGAAAGAAGTGACAAGGACCTTTCCTAATTTGGCTTCTCCAGTTGGAAACCTCGCTATCGCTTATTACAAAACCAATGATTTCGTCAGAGCTGATTCTGCCAACCGGATAGCCCGTCGTATTGATCCGCAGAATGGCTTGTATTGTTATACCGATGGCAAGATCAAAGAGAAAAAAGGAAAGAAAGAAGAAGCACAAAAAAGTTTTGAAGAAGCCTGGGACCTTGGCTATGCCGGTGAAGGACGGGAAGGTGCCAAGGGAAAAAATGCATCTGTTGCAAAAAGCCCCACTCCCGTTAAATCATCCAAACCCAACAGCAATAAACCTAAAACGAATAAGCCACAAACCAGGGAAGAAAAGCTGGCGCAGTGGGAAGGTCATTATGAAGCCGAAGTGGCCAGTGCCCGTTCCGGTGAAACAGCTGCTGATGCCAATACAAAATTTGGCGATGGATTGGGCAGTACCAATATCAATTTGCAAACACTAGCCTGTGCCAAAGAATTTTCAATGGATATTTCCCGCATGGGCAATATCAGCGGCACGGGAAAAGTATTGTATGTGTACCAGGGTGGTGCTGCTGCTCCTGTCATGGGTGTGATCCCGGCTCCTGTTGCCGGCACGATGGGTGGTTTTACCACTAACCTCAAAGATGGTTTTCAAATTCGTGACTGGAGTTTCAGCGGCACCATTGATGAAGAAGGTAATGTAGAAATTAATGGGATGCCTTCCGGTGAACTGGACCTGTTGAATGTGGGTAAATGGCAAAAGATCAAAACATGGTCACCCCTTCCTCCGGATGGTCCGGGTGCAGCAATGAAAGGGCCTTTTCATATGAAAATGAAAATGGATGAAAAAGGAGTTCCTTTCATAACCGTGAATCAATACCTGGCGCTGAATGATAAACTCATCCGCCGGGTGCATTACCAGGCTTTCATTGTAAGAACAGATGGAGACATCGCACCTAAATGCGATGGTCCCCAGGCACCGGAGCCAGCCAAATGTGCCGCCACTGAATCGATTAAAACAAAAGTTACGTTCTCCCCCAATGATGTGGTCAGCATCGAAGCCTCCAACACATTTACCAAAGGACCCAACGGGGTACAATCACAACAGGAAATGGGAGTGAATGTCAGCGGCAGTTTAGAGATCGGGCCCGTAGGTGCCGGTGTTGAATTCCATCCTTCGGATAACAGCTATGAGCTTTCTGTTGGTGTGGGTGTGGATACGGAAGATCTTTTAAAAGGCAGCCCGGTCAGTTTCGGGGAAAAGCTGGACCTGATCTAAGATTCCAAATGGGGGTGGGGTGTGAAAGCATCCGCAGGACTGAAAAATAAGTTCTCTTCCACCAGCTATTCCGTGGAGGGAGTTATCTTCTTTAATAAAGGTTTATAGTTGTATCGTTTACCGGAAAGGCTTTCTGTTTATCTTCGGTGGAGAAAAATTATTCTCTTTAAGAATGAACAGAACCGCCTATATCGCCATCAGCTACAGCAAAAGAAATGAACTGGCAGAAGAACTAACTGTCATCAAAGAAGTGTTACTGACTTCGGGTATCAACCCTTTTGTATTTGCAGAACAATTTCAATTCGATCCTGCACAGGAAAAAGAAATGATGCAGGAAGCGATGCGACAAATAGATGCTGCTGACCTGCTCATCGCAGAAACAAGCGATAAAGCGATTGGTATCGGCATCGAAGCCGGGTATGCCAAAGCAAAAGGCAAACCTGTAATTTATGTACGAAACCAAAAAACAGATCACTCCACCACCCTTTCCGGCATCAGTGATCAGCAGGTTATTTATAGTGATATTAATGATCTCCGAGAGCAACTCCTGAAAACTTTGCAAAAGCTGGCAGAACTATCAACCACAAACTACTAACTTCCTAACTTTGCTACATGGCAGAAGATTTACAAATTCACAGCGGCACTAAAGCCGAACAATACAGTTCCTTATTGCCGCAGATCAAAGGGTTATTGGAAGGAGAAAATGATCTCATAGCTAATACAGCGAATGTAGTGGCCGCACTGAAGGAACAATTCGGCTGGTTCTGGGTCGGGTTTTATTTTGTTAAGAATGATGAATTAGTTCTCGGTCCTTTCCAGGGACCTGTTGCCTGCACCCGGATTAAAAAAGGCCGCGGCGTATGTGGCAGCAGCTGGGCACAGCAACAAACACTGATCGTTCCGGATGTAGAAAAATTCCCGGGACATATTGCCTGCAGCAGTTTATCCAAATCAGAAATTGTGGTGCCGGTGATCCGGAATAAGGAAGTGGTGGCTGTGCTGGATGTGGACAGTGATGCCTACGACCAGTTTGATACAACCGATCAACAATTCCTGGAAGAAATGGTCAGCCTGGTCAATTTCTGATGTTAGTCACCTATTCCATAATCGTATCAGGTAAAGTGCAGGGAGTATTTTACCGGCAAAGCACCAAAGAAAAAGCTGTTGCAGCAGGTATTACAGGAACCGTTGAAAATCTTCCCACCGGGCAGGTAAAAATAATGGCGACCGGCACAAAAGAGCAAATTGAAACTTTAATAACCTGGTGCAAACATGGCCCGTCCAAAGCAATAGTAACAAGTATTGAAATAACTGAACAGCCTTTGCAATCCTTCGGTCAATTCAGTATAAAGAGATAGTGACCGGTGCTTATTTCAGATTGGCGAACATATCTTTTGTCATAGCTGCCAAATCAAATTCTTCTTTCCAGCCCCAGTCTTTATTCGCTACAGAATCATCAATGCTTTGCGGCCAGCTGTCGGCAATGGCCTGCCGGTAATCCGGTTTGTAGCTGATGGTAAATTCAGGAATATGCTTTTTGATCTCTGCTGCAATTTCTTTGGGAGAAAAACTCATACCGGAAACATTATAGGAAGTACGGATGGAGATTTTCTTAGCCGGTGCTTCCATCAGTTCAATCGTAGCCCTGATGGCATCGGGCATATACATCATCGGTAAATAAGTATCTTCTTTCAGGAAGCATTCATATTTCTTTTCTTCCTGTGCTTCATGAAATATTTCTACTGCATAATCCGTGGTACCACCACCGGGAGCAGATTTATAGGAGATAAGACCGGGGTAACGAAGACTTCTTACATCCACTCCAAACCGGTTATGAAAATAATGGCACCAGAATTCGCCGGCATACTTACTGATCCCATATACTGTTGTGGGTTCGATGATGGTTTGTTGCGGGCAATCTTTCTTTGGAGATGTCGGACCAAAAACCGCAATAGAAGATGGCCAGTACACTTTATGCAATTTCTCTTCCCTGGCAATATCCAGTACATTCAGTAAGCCCTGCATATTCAGGTTCCAGGCCAGGCCGGGATTTTTTTCACCGGTAGCAGAAAGGATCGCTGCTAATAAATAGATCTGCGTAATATTCTGGCGGATCACCTGCACATGCAGCATTTCTTTGTTCATCACATCCAGTGATACATAAGGACCCGTTCCTTCCAGCAGGGGATTTTGTTCCCGCAGGTCAGAAGCGATCACATTGGCATTCCCATATATTTTCCGCAGGGCCAGTGTCAGTTCTACACCTATCTGGCCGGATGCACCGATCACTAAAATTTTATCTTTTACCATAGCAAGCTTTATAGGGTTGCAATATAAGGAAAGGTTGTGAAGTTGATAAGTTGACAGGTTAATAGGTACAAACAACAACGCTGCCCCTTTCAACTTAGAAACTTATCAACCTGTCAACTTCCCTCCCTTTCATTAACTTCGCAGCATGCAACAATTTCTGAAAGACCTTTTTACAGGTCAGTCGTATGACGAAACAAATTTTTTCCTGCTGGCAGGCCCCTGCGTGGTGGAAAGTGAAGAACTGGTGATGGAAGTGGCCGAAAAAGTAGCGGGCATTTGTAAGAATCTTGGTATCCCCTATGTATTCAAAGCATCTTACCGCAAAGCCAACCGCACCAGTGCCAGTTCATTTACCGGTTTGGGTGATGAAGCGGCATTGAAGATTTTAGGTAACGTAAAAAAGCAACTGGGTTTGCCGGTGGTATCGGATATACATGCACATGAGGAAGCTGCCATGGCAGCGGAGTATGTTGATATTTTACAAATACCTGCATTTTTATGCAGGCAAACAGACCTGCTGATCGCTGCGGCACAAACAGGCAAGATCGTGAATGTGAAGAAAGGGCAATTCCTCAGCGGGCAGTCCATGAAATTTGCAGCCCAAAAGATCCGCCAGGCAGGAAATGATAAAGTAATGCTCACCGAAAGAGGAACCACATTTGGTTACCAGGACCTGGTGGTAGATTACCGCAATATTCCCTGGATGCAGGAACATGGAGCACCTGTGGTGATGGATGTGACACACTCCTTACAACAGCCCAATCAAACCAGCGGTATCACAGGTGGCAACCCGCAACTGATCGGCACTATTGCCAAAGCAGCCATTGCAACCGGGGCCGATGGTTTGTTTATTGAAACCCATCCCAACCCGGGGGTAGCAAAAAGTGACGGAGCTAATATGTTACGATTAGACCTGCTGGAACCATTGCTGGAACAGGCATTGAAGATCAGGAAAGCGGTAATATAAAATTGTATTGGATAATAATAAGAAAGGGCTGTGAATTCATTCTTCACAGCCCTTTTCTTTTATACTTCTTGCTACTACTTATCGCAGATCTACTTCTTCTACCCCGGGATATTTGCTTTTATTAAAAACAAAATCTGCGTCTGCAATTGCAGCATTTGTCTTCATACTGGTCATCGTGTAGCTGTACCGGTTACCTGCATTCTCTAATACTTTGGTACTATAAATAGTTTTTGCATTCTTATCAACCAACAGGTACACTTTGTGAAAGGCTTTTGTTTTATCGATCGGTGTCATTTCAATTTCCTGTAAGGTTTTACCCGCCTGTTTCTTTTCGCCGTTCAGGATATAATAGAAATCTTTATCGTAGAAATTAGTGAATAATTTTTGCGGGGTGATCGTTCCACCGGAAGCATCCAGGTTGCTAATGGTTACTTCATTGGCTGCTTTTTCATAGTTCCAGACCGTCTTTCCATCACAAAATATTTCCTGCCCGCTGAAACTTACCCGGTATTTAGTGCCTTTCATTTTCAATGTACCTGTTTTAGTAGATAACACTTTACCAGCTGCGTTTTCCACGGTGTATTTGAAGCCTGCCTGTACTGATGTAAAGGTTTTGAATTTGGCACTGACGGCATCCAGCACCTTTTTAGCTTCCGGGTCGTTACTCGTAGGGTTTTTTTGCGCAAAGGATACAATACCGCTCAATACTACTACTGCTAACAGGTAAACTTTCTTCATCATATTATCTTTTTTATAGACGGGTGCAAAGATAGGGTCTCTTATTTGTTATCAGGACTGACAATCATCAGGCCGGGTTGCAAGGGGTTATTCCTTCTTAACAGTATTCTAACCCAATGCATCCAGGTGTTGTTGCAGATCAATTTCTGTTTTAATTAATACATCCCGGGCTTTGCTTCCCTGGTTGGGTCCCACAATACCTGCTGCCTCCAGCTGATCCATCAAACGGCCAGCCCGGTTATAGCCCAATTTCATTCTTCTCTGCAATAACGAAGTGGAGCCAATTTGGTTCTGTACAATAAGTCTTGCCGCATCTTCAAATAAAGAATCCCGGTCGCCGAGGTCAAAATCCTTTCCCTCCAGTTCTTTCTCATCAATATATTCCGGCAACAGGAATGGCACAGGGTAGCCTTCCTGGTAACCAATAAACTCCACAACCCTGTCCACTTCAGGTGTATCTACAAAAGCACATTGCAAACGCACCAGCTCGCCGTTATAACTGACCAGCATATCACCTTTACCGATCAGTTGCTCGGCACCACCGGTGTCTAGTATCGTCCTGGAGTCAATTTTTGAGGAGACCTTGAAACCAATACGGGCCGGGAAGTTGGCTTTGATGGTACCGGTAATGATATTCACCGAAGGTCTTTGTGTGGCAATGATCAGATGGATACCTACGGCACGGGCCAGCTGCGCTAAACGGGCAATCGGCATTTCAATTTCTTTACCGGCAGTCATGATCAGGTCCGCAAACTCATCGATCACCAGTACAATGAACGGGAGAAACTGGTGCCCTTTCTCGGGGTTCAGTTTTCTTGATACAAACTTTTCATTGTATTCTTTGATATTCCGGCAACCGGCTTCTTTCAGCAGGTCATACCGGTGATCCATTTCAATACAAAGTGCATTCAGTGTATTGATCACTTTTTTGGTATCCGTGATAATTGCTTCTTCTTCGTTGGGCAATTTTGCCAGGAAATGTTGTTCGATCCTCCGGTAAATACTAAGCTCCACTTTCTTGGGATCAACTAAAATAAATTTCAGTTGCGAAGGATGCTTCTTGTATAACAACGAAACAAGGATCGCATTTACCCCGACCGATTTACCCTGCCCGGTAGCACCGGCCATCAGCAGGTGGGGCATACTGGCCAGGTCAACAATAAAATTCTCGTTATCGATTTTCTTACCCAATGCAATGGGAAGCGAAAAAGTATTATTCTGAAATTTTTCAGAAGACAATAAAGTCTTCATGCTGACGATGGTCTTGCGGGCATTGGGCACTTCAATACCAATGGTTCCCTTACCGGGTATCGGTGCAATGATACGGATACCCAGGGCAGATAAACTAAGGGCAATATCATCTTCCAGGTTCTTGATCCGGGAGATACGGACGCCTGCAGCCGGGATGATCTCGTATAATGTAACCGTTGGACCAACGGTGGCAAATATTTTTTGTATTTCGATGGAATAGTTCCGGAGGGTGGCAATGATCTGGTTCTTGTTATTCTCCAGTTCATTGGTATCCTGGACGATCTTTTCACTGCCATGGCTATCAAGCAGGTCGAGTGTTGGATATTTATAATTCTTTAAACCGAGTACAGGATCATATTTTTCAGCGATGGCTGGTGTGGAAGGTTTAACAGCATCCGTCTCTGGAGTTTCATCCGGCACCACTTTTATTTCCAGTTCAAGATCATCGGCAGAAGGTATTTTTTCAACCGGTTTTTCTTTAATGGGTTTAAAGTCCTGCGGCACCGTTACCGGCAATTCTTTGGTTCCAGCCAGGTCATGCTCGTGCATGATCTCACTAACGATCTCTTTTTCCAGTGTGGGCTGCTGTTGTTCTAATATTGTTGCTTCATCTTCCAGCGGTTCTTCCTTTTCAATGATCTTGAATTCGGGCAGGGCTTCTTCCTTGTTGGGGTTAAGGATCATTCCGCCTGTTGTCTTCATCGAATTTCCTTTAAGTGCCTCTCCGTTATTCTCATTGTAAATATCGTTGATGGTCTTGCCGCCGGGTATGATTGCTCCAGTTGTATTTTCATCTGCGGGTATTTCTTCAACTGCGGATTCAGCCTGTTCTTTTTTCTTTGGCAGGTTAAAGGCAGGATTGAACTGCCAGATAAAATAACCTATAGCCAATAAAAGTAATACTGCGGCGGTACCGATTGTTCCTAATGCCCCGGTCAGCCAGCCGCTGATCATAGCACCTACCCCACCACCAAACCGGAACTCGCTGTTGGAAAAAATAAAGGCCAGCGAACCAGAAAGCACCAGCAGGCCGATCGTAACATATTTAAGGTTACGGGAAACAGAGAATACTTTGCGGGTAAACAGCAGGTTGACTCCTAATACAAAAAAGAAAGTACAGAACAGTAAAGAAGCTGCCCCGAATCCTTTATAAATAAAAAAGTGAGAAATATATGCGCCAAGCCGGCCCAGCAGGTTATTTACTTTCACATCATTGTCGAATAGTATTGATGCCCCCCTGGATACTTTGTCCTGGTCTTCTTTCCAGGTAAAGAAATACGAAATAAAAGCGATGAACAGGAAGATAGACATCAGCAGGGACACAGCACCGCTGATCTTCCAGGTACGTTCGTCACGGGCCAGGCTGCGCCAGTCAATACTTTCCTCTTTTTCCTGTTTCATGGGCAATGCGTCCGCCTTACCCGGTTTATTCTTAGGACTTTCAGCAACCTTCTTTTTCTTCTTTTGAGCCATGGCGGCAAAGATAGCATAGTTTGCTTTTTTCCGGGCCTTCAACCGGGTTCCGGCTACCCGGAAAGTGGTATAGCTAAAATTTAGATTATCAGGCCTGAATCATTACATTTGAAAGATTGCCACCAGTCACGAACATGAAAACAGGTACCTGTAAACTTTTAGTAGCCCTCCTGGCTTTATTACTATGTAACAACTGCGCCCTGTCACAGGATAGCACAGCACCCCGTTGTCTTGATATCAGCCGGGTCGAATATGCCACCAGCCTGGCAAAATACGCTTATAGCAGCTTTATGAAAAGCGGGGATGATCCCCGGAAATCAATTTCCTCGCTGGCTTTTAAAAAAGGAATGGTACACACCAATCTTGTTCCTGCCAAAGATGTGGCTAAAAAAGCCGTACTCCGATTTTCAGTTTGTAACAGTGCCGACACTGCGGTTAGTGCCTGGTTTTTCCCGGGATTCTTTTATACCGATGTATCGCTATTTAAACAGGAAGGTCAGTCTCTAATACCTTTACCACTTATCCCCGCTCTTATTAAAGATAATCTTGGTTACCGGAAAATAACAGTAGCTCCCGGCGATACTATGGCCATCATTGCTATACTTGGATTGACCCGAACCCATATCAGTACCATGAAACCACGGCTGGTACATATTAACCGGGTCGAATCTTTCATCAAAGACATACAGGAAGATCACCGGATGTATAATATGGTTACGTATGTTTTCAGCGGTCTCTTGCTGATGATGATCCTGTTCTCCATAGCTAACTATTTGCAGGGGGCTAACAAAGAGTTTCTCTATTATGCAGCGTATGCATTTTTTGTGGGTGGCATGTTATTCACCAAAGCTTTTTATGACATGCGGCCCAATACTATTGGTTATTTCTTTGAAGGTTATTTAGACTATGTCATGCAAAGCCTGGGCATTATGTTCTATATGTTCTTTATGCAGCGGTTCCTGGTAACCAAAAAGAACCATCCATTCCTGTATAAATTATATAACGCCGGGATCATCATGATCGTGGTATCAATACTCGTCTTCAGCTATTTTCATTTTTTCACCGATAATTTTGTCGCAGAATACAATGTGGAGAATATCACCAAGATGGCCTTACTGGTCATGACGGTCATCTTTCTTATCTACAGTTTGCGCCAGTGGAAAGATAAATTACTACGTTATCTTTTCTGGGGTAATTTGCTGCTGCTTATTTTTTCATTCATTTCATTGCTGTTGTACCTGGTTGCCAAAGTCATCAAGCTACCAGATATCTGGGATTCGGCTCTTTTCTATTACGAGATCGGGTTGTTCCTGGAACTTGTATTCTTCTTCTCCGGCCTGAATCATAAGAACCGTACGAATATCATTGCGCAGACAAAAGAAAGAGAACGGTTGCGGACAGAGAACCAGATGAAAGAATATGAAAAAGAACTGGCGGTGTATAAGGCGCAACAGGAAGAACGGCAACGTATCTCCGCAGATATGCACGATGAACTGGGTGCCGGTATGACCGCCATCCGGCTGATGAGCGAAATAGCCCGGAATAAAATGAAAGAATCCACGCCGGTGGAAATTGAAAAGATATCCCATTCAGCCGATGAAGTGCTGAATAAAATGAATGCGATCATCTGGAGTATGAACAGCGGGAATGATACGCTGGATAACCTGATTTCCTATATCCGTTCCTATGCGCTGGAATATTTTGAAAGTACCCCGATCGATTGTAAAGTGCATACACCTGAAACGATCGACACTAAAGAGATCACGGGTGATAAACGCAGGAATATCTTTCTATGTGTGAAAGAAACGCTGAACAATGCCCTCAAACATTCCAAAGCCGGGATGATAAAAATTGATATTGAGATCCAGGAAAATCTGGTGATCAGGATATCGGACGATGGAGTGGGTATTGATATGCAGAAACTCCGCCAGTTTGGGAATGGCCTCAAGAATATCAAACGAAGAATGGAAAGTATCGGGGGCACTTATACTATAGAAAATAAGAACGGGACCGTCACTACGCTGACATTACCGCTCTGATCATTTTCTTTTCATGATGGCAGCAAAGAGCAGCAGCCATCCTACAATAAAGAAAATACCCCCAACAGGTGTTACCGGGCCAACAAATTTTACAGCCGTATTGGCCTGTATCTTCAAATACGTAAGCAGGTATAAGGAGCCGGAGAAAAGAATGATCCCTGTTATAAAACAAGCCCCTGCCCAATTCATCAGCTTCCCGTTAAACCGTTCCGCTAAAATACCCACAGCCAGCAGGGCCAGTGCATGATACATCTGGTATTGAGCAGCGGTCTGGTATCCTTTGAGAATGGTTTCATCATCCGTCAGTCGTTGTAATCCATGTGCCCCGAAAGCACCTAGTGCAACAGCCAGGGCACCCAGCATGGCACCGCTCAATAAAAAGTTCTTATGCATGAAATATTTTTTCAATCAAAAAATCCAATCGTACAGGTTCTTCATCGATCACCACATCCGCCTGTTCATAATAGATCTTGCGGTCGGCATATTTTTTCCCGATAAATCCTCTTAATTGTTCATCTGTCAGGTCTTTGATCAGCGGACGTTTTTCTTTCTCCCCCATCAGCCGGTAAAAAAGCGTATCGATGGCGGTATTGATCCAGACGGTGGTTCCGGATTGGTTCATGTATTCAATGTTATTGAAATAGCAGGGAGTGCCGCCGCCACAGGCCATCACAAAACTATCATGACTTTCAGCAATGATATGCATCACATCTTTCTCCAGTAACCGAAAATGTTCTTCGCCGCTTTCTGCAAAAATCTCAGCAATGGATTTTCCCTCATGGCTAACCACCTGTTCATCCAGGTCAAAAAAAGGGATGTTGAGTTTTTGACTCAGTAACCTGCCCCAGTGTGTTTTCCCGGAGCCCATAAAACCAATGAGGAATATTTTCATTACCTGTTTGTATGCTGACAGTATACCTGTCAACCCGTTAACTCATTAACTATTCACCTATTTAAATGCATTAAACCCTGTTACATCCATACCCGTGATCAGCAAATGAATATCATGTGTTCCTTCATAAGTGATCACACTTTCCAGGTTCATCATGTGGCGCATTACCGGGTATTCGCCGGTGATACCCATTCCGCCCAGCATCTGCCTGGCATCTCTCGCAATATTCGTAGCGATCTCACAAGCATTTCTTTTTGCCATACTCACTTGCTGCGGTGTCACCTTACCTTCATTCATTAATACACCCAGTCTCCAGTTCAATAATTGGGCCTTGGTGATCTCCGTAAGCATCTCAGCTAATTTCTTTTGCTGCAACTGGAAGCCACCAATAGGTCTGCCAAACTGTTCTCTTTCCTTGGAATAACGAAGAGCAGTATCATAACAGTCCATGGCGGCACCAACTGCACCCCAGGCAATCCCGTATCTTGCTTTGGTCAAACAGCTTAACGGACCTTTCAAACCTTTTACAGCAGGTAAAATATTTTGCTTAGGCACTTTTACATTATCAAAAACCAGTTCGCCGGTAGCTGATGCCCGTAAACTCCATTTGCCATGCGTGGTGGGTGTGGTAAATCCTTCCATCCCTCTTTCCACGATCACACCCTGTATATCGCCCTGCTCATTCTTGGCCCATACTACGGCCACTTGCGAAAAAGGTGCATTGCTGATCCACATTTTTGCACCGTTCAGAATTACATGATCACCGGCATCTTTAATATTGGTCAGCATGCTGCTGGGATCGCTGCCATGATTAGGCTCTGTCAACCCAAAACAACCCAGCCATTCACCGCTTGCCAGCTTGGGCAAATATTTCATCTTCTGTTCTTCGCTGCCATACGCATAGATCGGGAACATCACCAATGAACCCTGTACCGAAGCAGTGGAACGTACGCCGCTATCCCCTCTTTCCAGTTCCTGCATCATCAGGCCATAAGAAATATAATCAAGACCTCCGCCACCATATTGTTCAGGAACAGTTGGCCCGAAACAACCCAGTTCGCCCAATTGCTTGACGATCTGCAAGGGAAATTCTGCCTGCTGTGCATAGTCCTCAATGATGGGTGATATTTCTTTCTTTACATAGTTGCGAACTGATTCACGAACCATCAGGTGTTCTTCGGTGAGCAGTTCATCTACATTGAAATAATCAGGGCTGGTAAAAAGGTCTGTACGGGCTGCCATCGTTATTGTCTGTTTAAGATTTTTGATTTCAGATTTAGCTGCGGCAAAGGTAAAGGATAAATGAAAAAGCAGGATATTTGGTTTATGGAGGATTACCCATTAAAAGAAATAGTGAGAAATTTCCTATCGGTGGTGGTGGGTGTATTGCTGGGATTATTGGTTTACCTGCTCATTTCTATTGGAGTAAATTCAAGATTAAACAGAATTGAAAGCTCGAATGGCCACCCGATAACAAAAGAATCAAGACTTACACTTTCTGCATTAGGGTTAATTGTCGGCGCTTTAGCAGGAGGCGGATTAACAGCTTCAATTTCTACAAGAAAAGATAAAACACATGCTGGTATAACAGGAATAGTCTTATCCGTTATTCTTTTCTACTTATTCAAAAAAACGGGGCATGAAATTACCCCACTTAAAATAACGATTTGCTTTCTAGTAGCAATAGCCGGTCTGACAGGTGGATTATTAAATAAAAAAAGCCCTATCAAAGATTAAGATAAAGAGCCATTTCTTCCTGGTACGCTTTAGCCACTCCCCTCGCCTTCTCGGCAAAATCTTCACCGGAAGAAGAATAGATAATAGCCCGGCTGGCATTCACCAACAGGCCGCAATCTTTATTCATTGCTTTTTCAGAAATTTCTTTTAAGCTGCCGCCCTGTGCACCTACACCGGGAACCAGGTAAAAATGATCAGGAGCCTGTTTCCTGATATTGGTAAATGCATCAGCCTGCGTAGCGCCTACTACAAACATCAAATTATCGGGAGAACCCCAGGCAGCAACAGTGGTCAGCACTTTTTCATATAACATAGTGCCATGGTTAGTGTCCCCACTAACCATCCGCTGCAATTCAAAATCTTCAGCCCCTTTATTAGAAGTAAGTCCTAACACTATCGCCCATTTCCCTGCATGCTGCAAAAAAGGTTTTACACTGTCTTCACCCATATACGGCGCTACCGTCACCGCATCAAAAGGCAATGCTTCAAAAAAGGCTTTGGCATACTGGTCAGAAGTATTACCAATATCGCCCCGTTTGGCATCCGCAATTTTAAAATGCTCTTCACCAATGTAACGAACTGTTTTTTCCATTGCCAGCCATCCTTTCACACCCAATGCTTCATAAAAAGCAGTATTGATCTTATAGCTTACGCACAGATCCCTTGTGGCATCAATGATCGCTTTGTTGAAAGCAAATACGGGATCGGTATCATTCAGTAAATGTTGGGGGATCTTCGTAATGTCGGTATCCAATCCCACACAGAGATAGGATTGTTTTTGGCGGATCTCTTCGATGAGTTGCTGGCGGGTCATGGATGCAAAGTTAATTGGTTTACTGGTTAATTGGTTGATAAGTGGTTGCACGAAAGCAATCAGTGTCTCCTGCCGGATACGCTACCCAGTTAACAAATAAACTGATCAACTGATTAACTTATCCAGTATCATCTTTTCCAATTCTTCACTTTGCCAGTTTTCTTCAATGCCTGGTGTGTTCATCAGCTCCTGCATGATCGCCTCCTGTTGTTGTCCTCTTTGGAGGGCTTCGGAGTAGCGGATTTGCGGACTGAATGTTACCTGCGAATACGCCGGTATCCATTTGCCGGGATATTTGTCATGCAGTCTTGCTTCAATTTTTTTCTGGAGCAGGAATTTGGGATCAGCCGTCCTGTCACGCATTTCGGTAAAATTATTGATCGCCAGGTCAGCGATCGCATCCCCATCGGGTTTACGCAGTGTTTGATATTGCTGTAAAATAGTAGTCCAATCCTCCCCGTTTTTATCAATCAGTTCATCGAGTACCCGGCAGTCTTCAAATCCACAATTCATTCCCTGACCGAAGAATGGCACAATCGCATGGGCGGCATCGCCGATCAGAGCAAATTTATCTTCCCGCACCCAGGGAAAACATTTTACAGTTACTAAAGAAGAAGTCGGGTTGTTGAAAAACTCGTTCACATAATCCGGCATCAGTGCTATAGCATCCGGGAATGTCTTTTCAAAAAAGCTTTGCACTTTTTCTTTGGTAGTAAGGTTAGAAAAAGAAGCGGGGCCTTCAAAAGGGAAGAACAAGGTACAGGTAAATGTTTTGTCAAGGTTGGGCAATGCAATGAGCATATAATCTTTACGGGGCCAGATATGCAGCGCATTTACTTCCATGGCAAATTCACCGGCAGTGGTTGGCGGAATGGTCAGTTCTTTATAGCCACAATCAATATAATACTGGCTGTAGTTAAATTTATCATGCTGCAGCTGGTGTTGCATCCGGGCAGCTGAGAAAGCACCATCAGAACCGAATAAGAGTCCGAAGCTTGTGGTTTGAAGTTGGGAGTTGGGTAATTCAAAGCTGATCGTATTCGTCTTCCAGTCAATAGAGGAACATTTATGATTGAATTGAATTTGTACACCGTTCTGTTCGGCCAGGTCCATCAGTTTCATATTCAATGTTCCTCTTGAAACAGAATTAATAAACTGCCCTTCTTTTCCATAGGGCTGAAAAGCTGTGCTGCCATCCATATTATGAATATGGCGACCGTGCATGGGGATAGAAATGTTTTTTATTTCATCCGCTAATCCCACTTTATCCAGGGCCAGCAGCCCCCTGTCACTTAAAGCCAGGTTGATAGAACGTCCCGCAGATATCTTTTCCTTCCGCATATCCGGACGGCGTTCAAATATGGAAACACGATATCCTCTCTTTGCCAAATAAATGGATAACAATGATCCGACTAAGCCTGCCCCAATTATCGTCACATCTTTTTTCATAACAACTTTTACTATTAAACCTGTTAACTGATCAACTTATCAACCAATGCAGCAAACCGCCACACCTCTTCAAATGTATTATACAAAGGAACGGGAGCCACCCGGATCACATTGGGTTCCCGCCAGTCGGCGATCACTCCCTGTTTCACCAGTTCATCAAATATTTCTTTGCCTCTTTTCAGCATCAGCATCGACACCTGGCAACCTCTTTCATTTTCATCGGCAGGTGTTATCACTTCAATGACCTTTTCAGCATGCCGCCTGTTGATCTCCGCCAATAAATAATGTAAATAACCGGCTAATTGTTTTCGTTTGGTATGCAATTTTTCCATACCTGCTTCTTCAAAAATATCAAGTGCTGCTTTATGGGCAGCCATGGATAAGATAGGTGCATTACTCAGTTGCCAACCTTCTGCGGTTGGGATCGGGTCAAACCCCTTCTCCATTTTAAAACGGGTATCTTTCTTATATCCCCACCAACCTGCAAAACGGGGCAATTCTTTATTAGCAATATGTTTTTCATGAATATACACACCAGCCACTCCTCCCGGTCCGCTGTTCAGGTATTTATAGGAACACCAGCAGGCAAAATCAATATTCCAGTCATGTAAATGTAATTCCACATTCCCTGCAGCATGTGCCAGGTCAAAACCGGCATAAGCACCCACAGCATGTGCCGCTTTGCTGATCGCTTCCAGGTCAAAAAACTGACCCGTGTAATAGTTAATGCCACCCAATAACACAACAGCAACAGAATCGCCATGTTTTCTGATCGTTTGGATAATGTCTTCTGTTCTCAATGCATGTTCGCCTTCTCTTGGTGCAATTTCCACCACTGCATCTGCCGGATCAAATCCATGATATCGTGCCTGTGTTTCAAAAGCATACTGGTCAGAGGGAAATGCTTTGGCTTCGCAAATGATCTTATAGCGATGTTGGGTGGGCCGGTAAAAACTCACCATCAGTAAATGCAGGTTAACTGTAAGCTGGTTCATCACCACTACTTCCGCCTCTTTACACCCAACGATCTTTGATAATTGTTGGGGAAATATCTCATGATAAGGCATCCACGGGTGTTTGGCCTGGAAATGTCCTTCTACTCCCAATTTTGCCCAGTCGTCTAATTCCTGCTGCACATATTGTGTGGTGATGCGGGGCTGAAGTCCTAATGAATTCCCGGTAAAATAAATACAGTCCTTCCCCTCATGCTGCGGGATATAGAAATAACTTTTGAATTCATGTAAGGGATCTGCCTCATCCATTTGTTTGGAAAACGCTAACGTATTCTGGTAAACCATCTTTTTAGTTTAGTAGTTTATTGGTTAATCAGTTAACTGGGGTTACCCTATTGAATCCTTTGCCAAATTAACGGATTAACCAATTAACTGATCATAGTGTAGCAATCACTTTTAATTCAATAGCGATCGGCGTGGGTAAACTTTTTACTTCCACTGTGGTGCGGCATGCCTGCACAGAAGTAAAATATTCCGCATAGATTTTATTGTAGGCGGGGAAATCCTTTTTCATATTTGTCAGGAACACGGTTACATCCACGATCTTGTTCCAACTGCTGCCACTGGCTTCCAAAAC
>CADEDV010000010.1:107522-110192 GCA_902826165.1 uncultured Bacteroidota bacterium | reverse complement strand
TTCATTCCACCAAAAGGAGTTCTTAAATCCCGCAGCAACCAGCAATTGATCCAGATGATACCACTTTCCATTTTTGCCGCCACCCGGTTGGCTTTCGAAATATCCTGTGTCCAGATCGTAGCTGCTAAACCGTATTGCGTTGCATTTGCTAATTGTAATGCCTCGTCTTCTGTTTTGAAAGATTGCAAAGTCACTACCGGTCCGAATATCTCATCTGTGTTAGTTTGACAATTGGGACCTAATCCTTCAATCACCGTTGGCTGTATAAAATAACCATTGGCACAACGTCCTTCCGGTTGTACAGCAAATCCGCCACATAGTATCTTTCCGCCTTCCTGTTTGGCCGTATCCAGGCAACGCATGATCTTATCAAAATGCACTTTACTGACAATAGCTCCCTGTTTTGAATTTTCATCCAGCGGATCACCAACAGTCAGAGCCTTTGTTCGTTCTATAAATTCAGCTTTGAATTTTTCGTATACGCTTTCTTCAATCAATATCCTGCTGCCACATAAACAAATTTCTCCCTGGTTACTGAATGAAGATTGCATCGTTGTCTTCATCATCTTTTCCCAATCACAATCAGCAAAGATGATATTGGGGTTCTTGCCACCCAGCTCCAGCGACAATTTTTTAAACTTCGGTGCTGCCAGGGAAGCGATCCTTTCCCCTGCCCTGGTGCTACCGGTAAAGGAGATCGCTTTTATATCGGGATGCTTCACAATGGCTTCGCCGGTATTGGCACCCGTTCCGTGAATAATATTCAACACCCCATCCGGTAAACCGGCTTCTTTACAAATTTTAGCTAACAGGAATGCGGTAACCGGTGTCACTTCCGATGGTTTGGCGATCACACAATTGCCGGCCGCCAATGCCGGAGCTATTTTCCATGTAAATAAATACAAGGGCAAATTCCAGGGAGAGATACAACCGACAATACCAATGGGCTGTCGTAAGGTATAATTCACCGCCTTATCTTCCATGCTATGGCTCTCCGTGGCGAAATGCATGATACCCGTAGCAAAGAACCTGAAATTGGCAGAAGCTCTTGGAATATCCACTTTCTTACTTAACCATAAAGGCTTGCCATTATCATTGGTTTCTGCCAATGCCAGTTCAGGAAGATGCACATCGATGAGTTCGGCTATACGGTTTAATACTTTGAACCGTTCTTCCGGAGAAGTTATACTCCAGTTTTTAAATGCTTTCTTTGCCGCTTCTACGGCAATATTCACATCCTTTTCATTACTATCGGGAATTTGTCCCACTACTTCACCCGTAGCCGGGTTGATATTATCTATGAAATTACCACTCAGCGGCCCGACCAGGTTGCCACCGATATAATTCTCTAAGTGATATGGTATTTGCAGGTTGATTGGTTAATTAGTTTATTTGTTAATCAGTTAACGGGGGCAGTTTGCTATTTGGGGTTATGTTTTGAGGATTTGGAAACGAATTTAATAAAGGCATTGAGTTTAATAAGGATTACTTCAGCCATACCGAGTAACTCAACACATTTATCCTCTACAATCAGTTTCCTTCTTTTACACTTTCCAATCCATGATTTTGTTTCCTGTACCGATCCCCTTGAATAAAAATAAAACTGTTTACTTTCTTTATAATAAAATCTCCCATACCCCTCTGCGATATTAGCACCAATCGAATCAGCTGACCTGACTATCTGCTTTCCGATTGTATCTTTCCTGAACTGATCCCGGTCAATCACTATTTCCCATATACTATCTGAGAACTGCTCAGCCAATTCATATACCTCCAGTTTTTCCAGTGTATATTCCATAAACAAGATATTACAAGAAGTCTCTCCGAAACCACAAGTCCCTGATCAACAAATTAACCAATCAACCAATTAACTAAATAGACCCCGTTCTTCCCCCATCCACCGGTATACTCACCCCATTCACATAAGAAGCTGCCGGTGATGCCAGGAATGCCGCCACGGCCGCCACTTCCGAAGCATCGGCAAAACGTTTCATCGGTACTTCTTCCAGCATATTCTTTTCTACGATATCAATCACTGTATTTCCCTTTTTGGCCATATTATCGATCAGGGTTGTTAACCGGTTCGTGCTGGTAAAACCGGGTAATACATTATTCACGGTAATATTAAACTGCCCTACTTCATTCGACAAAGTTTTGGCCCAACTGGCCACGGCTCCACGAATTGTATTGGACACCCCTAAATTTTTCAGCGGTATTTTAACGGATGTGGAAATAATATTCACGATGCGGCCATAACCTTCTTTTTTCATAGAAGGTATGCATGCTTTTGCCAGGATATGGTTACAAATAAGATGCTGGCTGAATGTATTTAAAAAGGCCTCTTCTGTTGCTTCGGTGATCGGTCCTGCGGCAGGCCCTCCGGTATTATTAATAAGAATGTGAACGGTATTTGCAGCGGTATAGGATTCAATCGTTTTTTTAACATCATCCGGCTTATTAAAATCAGCCAGCAGGTAATGATGCTGTTGCTGCAGGCTGGTATCTAATTTTTTTACCGCCTCTTTCAATGTTTCTTCATTACGGGCTATCAGGGTGCAATGAGCACCCAGCAAGGCCAGTTCTTCGGCAATCGCCAGCCCGATTCCTTGTGTACTACCGCAAACAACCGCTTTTTTTCCTTCCAGGGAGAGATTCATGAAGTCAAACCTA
>CADEDV010000010.1:104851-107422 GCA_902826165.1 uncultured Bacteroidota bacterium | reverse complement strand
TGCTGAAACCACCGGTAGGCAACCAATGTATCTATAAGGATGCAGAGAATTTTATTGTGATGATCGTGGGCGGGCCAAATGCCCGGAAAGATTATCATTTCAATGAAACAGAAGAACTCTATTATCAGGTGGAAGGCGATATCGTGGTTAAGATCATTGATAACGGGGAATTCAAAGACATACAGATCAAAGAGGGAGAAATATTTTTATTACCACCTAAAACGCCGCATTCCCCGCAACGGGGGCCCGGCACGGTCGGCCTGGTGATCGAAAAGAAAAGAGAATCGGAGGACGATGGCTTTTTATGGTTCTGCGAAAAATGCGGGAATAAATTATATGAAGAAGCCTTACATGTGGATGATATCGTTAAACAATTACCTCCGGTGATGAACCGCTTTTGGGAAAGTACCATGCACCGTACCTGTAACAAATGCGGGGCTGTGATGGAACCTCCTGTAAAGAGACGTTAACAGGTTAACTGGTTAATTAGTTAATAAGGCAGCGCCTTGATTAGTTGACCATTGTTTAACACCGATTCACTGATGAACCCATTAACTGATGAACAAAAAGATCGACATCCATACGCATATCATGCCCGAACAGATGCCCAACTGGACACAGAAGTTTGGCTATGGAGAATTCATTCACCTGGAACAGCGCAACTGCAAAGCCTGCATGATGAAAGGTGATCAGCTCTTCCGGGAAGTGGAAGAGAATTGTTACAAAGAAGAAGTGCGGATCAGGGAAATGGATGAAACAGAGGTTACCGTACAAGTGCTTTCAACAATTCCTGTATTATTTAATTATTGGGCAAACCCTGCTGATGGATTGGAAACATCCCGGTTCCTGAATGATCATATCGCTGAAACTGTAAGCAAAAATCCGGCACGGTTCATGGGTCTTGGTACAGTCCCCCTGCAGGATATTGATCTTGCTATAAAAGAAATGGAACGCTGTGTAAAGGAATTGCAGTTACCCGGTCTGGAGATTGGCTCCAATATCAATGGCAAGAATTTATCATCCAAAGATTTCTTCCCTTTCTATGAAGCAGCAGATCAACTCGGTTGTGCCCTTTTTGTACACCCCTGGGAAATGATGGGAGAACAGCAAATGCAGCAATACTGGTTGCCCTGGTTAGTGGGCATGCCGGCTGAAACATCCAGGGCTATCTGCTCTATGATATTTGGCGGCGTATTTGAAAACTTCCCCAACCTGAGAGTGGCATTTGCGCATGGCGGTGGTTCTTTCCCGTTCACCCTTGGACGAATTCAACATGGATTTGAAGTGCGGCCCGACCTGGTGGCTATCGATAATGCAGTGAATCCGGGAGATTATATCGGTAAATTCTGGGTGGACAGTTTGGTGCATGATAAAAAGGCAATGGAATTCCTGGTTGATGTAATGGGTGATGATAAGATCTGTCTCGGCAGCGATTATCCCTTTCCATTAGGCGAGCATCATCCCGGCAAGCTCATTGAGAAAATGAAGCTGGATAAAAAGACCACGAAGAAACTGCTGTATAAAAATGCAGAAGAATGGCTCGGAGTAGTTGATTAGTTAACTAGTTGATAAGTTTACAGGGTGGCGTGTTGAATCGAAACTCTACAATAAAAGGCAATTCCCTGGTTAACTAATAAACCGATAAACTAATCAACACCTGTTAAAACAAATCCGGGTAATCGGTAATGATACCGTCTACTCCCATTGCTTTATACTTTTCGATCTCTTCTTTGCTATTGATCGTCCAGGGAATGACTTTCATTTTTTGCGCATGGCATTTTTTGATAAGCTCATCAGTGACCAACTGGTAAGCGGGACTATAGATGGTGGGAGTAAACCCCATTGCCCTTACCTGTTCCTCCAGGGTTCTTTTATCAAAATCTTCGATCAGCATCGCTGTTTTAATGGCCGGGTATTTTTGGTGCAGGTATTGTAAAGTACGAAAGTCAAAAGACTGGATGATCACCTGCTCCTCCAGTTGCTTATCTTTTATCACAGCCATCAGCAGTTCTACAAACTCTTCAGGTTTTGGTGTAAATACCCCATCATTCTCCGGGCTTGATTTTGTTTCGATATTGAAATAAGGAAAGGGGCGTCTTGCCGTCATCATGTATTGCTTCACACTGTCGAGTACATCAGCCAATAAAGGCTTCACGGCTTTCATCTTTTCCTGCTTCGGAAAACGGGGATGCGGTTTCAGGCCTACATCAAATGTTTTCACCTGCTCATAGGTCATCCAGTAGATATTGAACTTCTTCTCTTCCCGCTCGCCCATATAAGTGCCGTCGGGTTTGGTAGTGATCTCTTTCCCAAACCAGGGCTCATGCGATAACAGCACTTTTTTATCCTTTGTTATCACCACATCCATCTCTAAAGTAGTAACTCCGAAACCCAATGCATTGATCATGGCGGGTACCGTATTCTCCGGCATCAAACCCCGGCAACCACGATGCCCCTGTTTATCAAATTCAGTTTGCATAGCTGGTTTTGTTTCCTGTGCCTGTTGTGCTTTCTGGCTTACATGGCAGGCAGCAAAAAAACAAACAACAGCCAGGCTGTATTGAAAGATCA
>CADEDV010000010.1:102735-104751 GCA_902826165.1 uncultured Bacteroidota bacterium | reverse complement strand
GGAATTTGTGTGACTACGGGTTTGTTTTCTTCATCGCAACCGGATAAAAAAGCAAAAGGATGATCCTTTATGAACCGCATGACTACGGAAGGATCATTTTCTATAAAATAAGGTAACTTATACATAGAGCAAGTTGTATTTCGGGTTTGATAACCTGCTCTCAGCAATATCAAACCTTAAACTTCAAACATTATATCCTATACAGTCTCAGCGATCTTCTCCGCACTGATATTTGCATTCCGCATTGCAATACTCCTTACAACATAAGATGCAAATCCTTCAAAGGCTTTACGGCTAATCACATCATCACTCATCATGATCGGAACACCACTGTCACCTCCTTCCCGGATACTTTGCACCAATGGTATCTGCCCGAGGAATGGCAGGTCATATTCTTCAGCTAAACGCTTGCCACCCTCCTTACCAAAAATGTAATATTTATTCTCCGGTAATTCGGCCGGTGTGAAATAACTCATGTTTTCTACCAATCCAATGATCGGCACATTCATTTGTGCCTGTCCGAACATAGCAATACCTTTCTTCGCATCTGCCAGGGCCACATCCTGCGGCGTGGTCACGATCACAGATCCGGTCACCGGAACAGTTTGCATTAATGTCAAATGTATATCACCGGTCCCCGGCGGCATATCCACTACCAGATAATCCAGTTCATCCCAGTATACATCGGTTACAAATTGCCGTATGGCACTGCTGGCCATCGGGCCTCTCCATACCACGGCATTCTTTTCATCCACCAGCAAACCAATACTCATTAATTTGATACCATATTTTTCCAACGGTACAATCATTCCTTTTCCTTCGATCTCCATCATCATCGGTCTTTCTCCGCGAACACCAAACATGATCGGCACACTGGGTCCGTAAATATCCGCATCCATTAACCCTACTTTGGCACCGCCCTGTGATAAAGCTAATGCAAGGTTAGCTGCTACGGTTGATTTGCCCACACCACCTTTTCCACTCACCACGGCAATAATATTTTTTACTTTCGGCAGCACCGCTCCTTCATCTGTTCTTTTCGTAGTCGTATTGGAAGTAAAGTTCACTTGTACGGTCGCCTCTTTATTCACCAGCAGTTTGATCGCATTCACACAGGCGTTTTTGATCATGTCTTTCATCGGGCAGGCCGGTGTGGTCAGCACTACCGTAAACGATACATAGTTTCCTTCAATGGCAATATCTTTTACCATGTTTAGTGTTACCAGGTCTTTTCCTAAGTCGGGTTCCTGCACATTACTCAAGGCTTCCAGTACTTTTTCTTTAGTCATTTTCCAAGTATTTGTTAAAAGTCAATACGAAGGGCAAAGTTAACCAATACCGCCTGCAAATTGTTTTACGAAATCAGCAACTTGTCTTTATTTTTGGCACAGTGAAGAAAATTTTACAATACCTCATCATCGCTGCTCTCCTGGTACCCGCCACCGCCAAATCCCAGTTTGAAGCTGCCCGTGACTCCGTTGTTCAGTTATATGGTATCATCATGACCGCCGACAGCCTGGTGGGCATTCCGGCCGTGAGTGTGGTGGTAAAAGGCCAGAACCGGGGAACCATCACCAATAACCAGGGTGTTTTCTCCATCGTGGTATTAAAAGGGGATGAAGTGGAGTTCACCCACGTCAGCTATAAACCCAAGACCGTCGCTATTCCCCGTTCACTGGAAGGCAATCAATATAGTATTGTGCAACTGATGGTGGCCGATACGGTTTACCTGCCCGCTACCATTATTCGCCCCCGGCCCACCCCGGAACAATTTGCCCGTGATTTTGTGAACACCAAAGTACCGGATGATGATATTGAAGTGGCCCGCCGCAATACTGATGCCACCAAACGACGCATCCTGATGCGCAGTGTTCCCGGTGATGGTGCTGAAGCCACCAAGATCCAGTTCAATAAGATCGCAAACCGGGCCGTGTACCAGGGACAAACGCCCCCGCAAAATATCTTCAATCCCGCCGCCTGGTCTGAGTTCATCCAGGCCTGGAAACGGGGAGATTT
>CADEDV010000010.1:99322-102635 GCA_902826165.1 uncultured Bacteroidota bacterium | reverse complement strand
GGCGCCGGCACCATGGGAAATGGTATCGCACATGTTTTTGCACAGCATGGTTACAATGTCACACTTATTGATATTTCGCAGGCACAATTAGATAAGGCCATTGCCACCATCAGTAAGAACCTGGACCGGGTGGTGAGTAAAGACATTATTACAACTACAGTTAAAGAAGAAACATTACAACGTATCCATACCAATACATCCATTGCAGACGGTGTAAAAAATGCCAGCCTGGTGGTAGAGGCTGCTACCGAAAATGTGGAACTCAAACTGAAAATATTTCAGCAAATGGATGAAGCGGCTCCGAAGGGCTGCATCCTTTCGACGAACACATCTTCTATTTCCATTGCTAAAATGGCGGCCGTAACCAAGCGTCCCGAAGCCGTGATCGGTATGCACTTTATGAATCCTGTGCCGGTGATGAAACTGGTGGAGATCATCACCAGTGATGCTACCAGCCAGGAAGTAACAGATGCAATTGTTGATACCAGTAAACAATTGGGTAAAGTACCCTGCGTGGTGAAAGACTTCCCGGGCTTTATTGCCAACCGTATCCTGATGCCAATGATCAATGAAGCCATTATCAGTTTGCAGGAAGGTGTTTCGGGTGTCACCGAAATTGATACCATCATGAAGCTCGGCATGGCCCACCCGATGGGGCCTTTGCAATTAGCTGATCTTATCGGGCTGGATGTATGTCACTCTATTCTGAATGTATTGTATGAAGGATTCAACAATCCCAAGTATGCACCGTCTCCCTTACTGACTGAACTGGTGCAGGCCGGTAAGCTGGGTATAAAGACCGGCGAAGGTTTTTATGTATACACTCCCGGCAGTAAAGAGCTGGTAGTAAGTGACCGGTTCAAATAATCAGTTATGCGAATCGTCAACCGGGAACAAATATTACTGACTGAAGTAGATAAAAAATTACTGGCTAAGGTCCGGTTGAAAAGAACCTTGTTCCTTGTTATCGCCTATCTTTCATTAACAGCTATTCTCTTTTTAATTTTCATGACCGGACAGTTTGATTTTACCGGAACCAGTATAGAGAAAAGTATCCGCTACCGCCGGGCTACAAATATCCTAACCGGTCTTTTACTGATCATTCTTACCATCAGTTTTGTTGTTTATTATTTCAAAGCCATCCATCCTTTTACCCGTGACCTGAAGAAAGGATTAAAAACAGTTTCCTGGTTTTACCCGGCTGCTTATAAAACGCCTTATTTCGACAGCTTTTTTTTAAAGACCGGGTCACCCAAAAAACCAATGCTGCCCATTCCCAAAAATTTATTCGATGCCATTGAACCGGGAGTATTGGCCTATATCCTGATTGCCCCGGCCTCCAGGTTTGTATTCTTACTGGATATTGACGGGCAGCAACTGGAGTTTAATGAACGGAATGTGGTGCTGGATTTGTAATTCTATAAGAATATAGTAGAAAAATAAAATGAAAGAATTAAAGTCAGTAAAACTAAGTAAGTGGCAGCTCTTATCACATTATTGGGTAGTGCCCTTTTTGTTATTTGTACCTCTATTAACTACTTATTCATTAGTTCAAATTTATATCACCAAGAGCTATAAGGGCATTCGTGATCCTAATGTATTAGCACAAGGGTATTTATGGATAATTCCTGCAGTTATACTTTATTTCATTCAAAAGAAACGATTAGAATTTCAAGAAATCAAAGGAAAATTCAATATTAATACTGTTGAGACAGCTATAAGAGAAACAGCAGAACTACTTAATTGGGAAGTTTATAAAAAAGAAGATAACTATTTTATTGCAATTAGACGTGGTGGATTTGCAAGTGGAAGTTGGGGAGAGATGATTACTATCATAGAACTTGAAGACAAAATACTGATCAATAGCATTTGTGATCCTGATAATATTATTTCAATTGCTTCATGGGGCTGGAATAAGAAAAATGTAAGGACGTTTAAGCAAATTCTTGAGACCATCCACAGCGAAAAATAAGAATCAAAACTATATCTTCCCTACCTCCACTCCCCGCAGATCCCGCAGCTTATACAACAATTCTTCCTGCCGGTTCTTTGGTACCCCAATTTCCACAGAACAGAACAATTGTGTTTCCTGTTTCAGCACCATACATTCAAACTGCTTCACCAGTTTCATCACTTCATTCATTTGAGTATAATCAAACTGCACCCGGTATGAAATAAGAATGGGTTTGGGCACCACCGCTGTTACCTGCAGCACCATCGAAGAAACCATTTTATAGGCATTGATCAGTCCCGGCACACCCAGTAAAGTGCCGCCGAAATAACGGACCACCACGATGAGAATATTCGTTGCCTGTTTGCTGTCAATCTGCCCGAGTATGGGCCGTCCGGCGGTACCGGAAGGTTCGCCATCATCACTCACCCGGAACGTATTTCCATCCAATCCCAACCGGTACGCAAAACAGTGATGCACGGCTTTGGGATGTTCCTTTTTTAAAGCAGCCAGTTTTTCTTTGAAATCATTCACATCCCCGATCGGGTAAGCATAGGCAATGAATTTACTGCCCCTGTCTTTGAATTCAGCAGAACCCGGTGCTTCGATCGTATTATAGTATTCACTCCCTTTGATTGCTTCAGGCACTTTTTGCTTTTTTAAAGTATAAATAATACAGCTGCACACAGGCGATCACCACGTTGGGAATGATCACCGGCAGGTTCACATTCAGCAGGAAGCCGTACACGACAAAGACAGCTGCGCCGAAAAAATTGATGGTCCTGATAACCCTTATATCGGAGCTGACCACAAAGCTGATCACCACCAGTGCGGCCGCTAAATATCCAACCCAGTCGATCCAGTTCATACTTCATTTTTTGGTTGATAAAAGATACGCAGTGTATCTGTTGCAATCGTTGTTACTTCTTTCAATAGGGCATTAGACAGTTGCGGGCTGTTTAGCCCTTTTCCAATACGAAGCTGATCATTGCGAATGACCCTGGCTTCATCCCAGTAACCGGCATCAATAAATGATTGCAGTAACCGGGCCCCGCCTTCCACCAGCACACTCTGAATCTTTAATTCATGTAATGCTTTCAGTAATTGAGGCAGCAGGCTTTCCTCTTTCTTTAACAGGTAGTACAGCAGGTTGGCTTCTTCCTGTTGTTTCACTGTATTAAAGACGACCGTCCTTACTTCTTTATTAAAAACTTTCAATGAAGCGGGTAAACGCAGGTTCATATCCAGTACCAGCCGCACCGGCGATTGCCCTGTCCATGACCGCACCGTGAGTGAAGGATCATCCAGCAAAGCCGTATTGGTTCCAATCATTATCCCGGCTTCCTCACTTCTCCATTTATG
>CADEDV010000010.1:45272-99222 GCA_902826165.1 uncultured Bacteroidota bacterium | reverse complement strand
ACACCGGCTGCTTTCAGTTTCTCAATACCTTTTCCATTCACCTGTTCAAAAGGATCACGGCAGGCAATCACCACCTTGGGTATTTTATATTGGATGATCAGGTCAGTGCAAGGCGGCGTTTTCCCAAAATGAGCACAGGGTTCTAAGGAAACATATAAAGTGGATTGGCTGATCCTATCAGCCTGGCCGTTTTGAACGGCCTGACCGATCGCATTCACTTCCGCATGTGCTTTCCCGTATTGCCGGTGCCAGCCTTCCCCAATGATCTTTCCTTCATGTACCAGCACAGCTCCCACCATCGGGTTCGGTGCCACATGACCCGCACCCAGTTGGGCCAGTTCAAGGCATCGTTGCATATAATAGTAGTGAGGGTGCATGGCTGTGATACAATATCATTTACTGAAACAGTGGTCAAAGATAAATGATTGGCCACGGACTATGACCGGCTGACTATTCTTTGTCTCTTCGTAAGTTTGCCGTTATGACCACGCAGGAAGCCACTTATTTTTTATTGAACAAGCTCCGTACGATCTGCAGCGACGGCGAAGCCAGTGAAATAACAGACTGGGTGATGGAACACCTGACCGGTTCCAAAAAAGCGGAACGGATGATCTATAAACATGCAGCCATTACCCAGCAGGAAGAAATAATGCTGCGGCAATATGCTGATCGTTTATTGAACCATGAACCGGTTCAATATATTTTGCAGGAATCCTGGTTCTGCGGTTTAAAGTTTTATGTGGATGAACATGTACTGATCCCAAGGCCGGAGACAGAAGAACTGGTGGAATGGATCATTACTAATTGCAAATTCCCGGTTGATGCGTTAAGCATACTGGATATTGGCACCGGCAGCGGTTGTATTCCCATTTCCCTGAAAAGAAGGTTACGAAAAGCAGAGGTATGGAGTTGTGATATCAGTAAAGAGGCTTTGGACGTTGCTAAAAAGAATGCGGATAAGCTCGGTGCGGCTGTCAATTTTTTACAACTTGATTTTTTAGACCGCCGCAACTGGACACAACTCCCTGCTGTTGATATCATCGTCAGTAATCCGCCCTATGTACCGGAAAAAGATAAGGCTACCATGCAGCTGAATGTATTACAATACGAACCGCATACGGCTTTGTTCGTTCCTGATAACGATGCCCTCTTATTCTACAAAGCCATTGCGGCGTTTGGAAAAGAAAAACTAAAGCCGGGTGGCGCTGTTTATACGGAGATACATGAAAGCCTGGGGGAAGCGACAAGCAAACTATTTAAGGAACAGGGCTATGAAACCGAGCTGAAAAAAGATATGCAGGGGAAAGACAGGATGCTGAAAGCAACTTTATAATTATTTAACGGGCTATTGAAAGGTGTGACTGCTCGTAAGTTTCATTTGAAGAATAATAACTAACCCCATTATTAAATATCAACGTACCCCCGGCATTTGAAAAATCTTCAATTCTCATGGATATACTGGTTCTGTTCAGAAATGAGTTGGGAAAAGTGTAAATGGTTGACAGATTTTGAATATTAGTAAGTGTTAAAACTGGGTAATCGGTAGTCAGACTTAGTCTGTATTGAAATGATATATTCCCATTTATCTCGCCTGTTCCATTCGACAAAAATCTGATTGGTACAGAAGCTGTATAACTTGTATCCCATAAAATATCTCCCGGCATCCTTCTTTGAAAACTAACCCGGGGAATGGCTGTAATATTATATAAACTATCTGCCTTAAAATTTTTAGCCCACGAAGGTTGCGTAAACACAGTCGCACATCTTTCTAAAGTATCGTCTGTTTTCTCCTTTGTGCATGAATTAAGTACTGCGATAAGCACAAAAGCAACACTGGTAATTACTAGTTTCACCTGATTGGATTTAATCAACGATAAAACTAGTTGTAAAGCCCCTCTAAGGCAAGGATGATAATAATTAAACTGGGGAGTTAAACTAATTCTACGTAAAAACAGGTAGTAAAACCACTAACTTACTTGACAGTTGCCACCACTTTCGCCCCTGATTTTTTGGATAACCTCATGATCCGGAATACTTCACCATAATAAGAAGCGGTATCCGCATTGATCACTACCGTAGGTGTATCCAGCGGCGACTTCCTGTATTTTTCTATTTCCCGCAGTAAGAGAGTATCAATTTGTAAATGATCGACTTGAGTCGAACCGATGAAATAGTTCTGGTCTTTATCAATAGAGACCATGATATTTTGCTTGGCCTTTGTATCCTTGGTTCCCCTGGGCAAACCCACTTTTACCACATTCGGGTTGGCCAGTGTGGCCACGATCAAAAAGAACATCAGCAGGATGAACAGGATATCATTCAGTGAGTCGGTGAACACCTCCCCCGCTTCGCCTTTATGTTTTTTTCTGAATTGCATGCGGGTAGTTTATCGGGTTGGTTCCTGTAATACGTCTAAGAAATCAGCAGATGCTGCTTCCATTTTATTGGCGGTCTTATCGATCTGGGTATTCAGGTAACTATACGCCAGGTAAGCTCCCAAACCTATCACCAGCCCGGTAATGGAAGTGATCAGCTTGGTATAGATACCACCGGCGATCGTTCCCACTTCAAATTCGTTGGAGTTATTGATATTGGAGAACAACTGCATCAAACCGATCAGCGTTCCCACGAAACCGAATATCGGCGCCGCTTTGGAAACAACAGATAAGATGCCGAGGTTTCTTTCGAGTTTATACATTTCTAACTGGCCCACATTGTCCATACTTTTCTCAATACTGTCGATCGGCTTGCCGATACGCTGTATGCCTTTATCAATGATGCGGGCCACCGGGTTATTGGTATTCTTGGCAAAACTCCTGGCAGCAGAAACATTACCACTAACAATATGATCCCGGATAATATTCATGAAATTAGTATCGATCTTACCGGCTTTATTGATAGCGATGGTTCTTTCTGCAAAAACATAGACTGCCAGCAACAACATAATGGCCAGCGGGATCATGATCCAGCCACCCATTTGCAGCAATTCAAAAAAACTGAGATTTCCGTCGTGATTGGTATCGCCGGCAGCGAACTTGATTACTTTACTCAAGGAGTCAACGATCTGTAAAAGGTCAATCATACAATAATGCTCTTTAGGTGGGTAAATGTAGCACAAGGCTACTAAATCCGGTTTTGTTTGTTTTCAACAGCTGTCAACAATCGGGAGAAGAACGAAAAAAATAGTGCCACGTTGTCCGCAAGTGGCAAGTTTTTAAGTTCTTTAACAGGATGAGCTGGCTATTTGAGGTTTGGAGTTTGAGGTTCGGTGTCTCCTCCCGTAGTAGGTGTCTTATACCGCTGACCTTTGTAGGGGCTCTTTTGAAGATAACTGATAAAGGCCATCAGCTTATTACCAATGATTACATTCTTAGCATATAATTCTTCAAATCGCTGAGCTGTTATATGCTTCCGGTCGAGGCACCTGTATAATTGTGACCTGAATTCGCCATTCGATCCTTTGGCAATCACAAGGAAATTCTTAAACTCACTATTGCCCGATCTTTCAAATCCTTCAGCAATACAATCCATTACTGAACCAGAAGATGCATTCATCTGGTTACGTAATTCGTAATCTTTTACCAAAGCGCTGTCCAAAACAATATTGTCAAAATCATTACTCTGAATTCTAGCCAATTGCCAGATATCCAGGTCTTCAAATTTCCTGATCGTAGCCATATAGGAGGAGTTTTTGAGTTTCAGCAACCTCAAACATCACACCTCAAACCTGCAACTTATTTTGTACTTGTGGTACCCGCCTGCTTGACCATCAGCGCCTGTATCTGCTTCATGGTTCCTTCCATACCATCAGGGCTGCCATCCAGGAAGATCACATTACCTTTCCCGTATTCTGCAAAATTCTTGATAGCTTCCGTCCACATACTGAACAGGATCACATTGGTATCCAAATTGGCTTGTTTCATTTGCTCGGCAGCTTCAGACATACCGGCTGCCACTTCACGACGGAACAAAGCCACACCCTGTCCACGGAGACGGGCTGCTTCTTTCTCTGCTTCGGCAGCGATCTTGGTGGCATTACCATCGGCTTCTGCTGCTTTTGTTTTAGTGATCAGTAAGGCCTGGCCTTCATTTTCTGCTGCTGCTTTCAGGTTATTACTCGCCACCACCTTACTCATGGAGTCAAGAATTACTTTATCAAATGTGATATCATTGATCTGCAGATCCTGTAAATGATACCCCCATGACTCTAATTGCAGGTCTATTTCGGTTTTTACATATTCCACGATCTCCTTTCTCAACGCTAATATCTCCGCCTGCTTCTTGGTAGCCACAAATGAACGAATATTACCTTCGATCGTCCTGATCAGGGCCTGCATCAGGTCCTTATCAGCAAAGAATTTGAAGGCAACTTTCTTGATCGTTTCTTCTTCTGCATTCTGAACTGAATACAATAACATACTTTTAAAATATACATTGGCCTGGTCTGCTGTTACCGCCTGGAATTCCAGTTCAACTGACCTGTTTTGTATAGATATCTTTCTAAATACCTGTTCCAGTATTGGAATCTTTATCCGTAAACCCGGACGGGCTACTCTGCGATATTTGCCAAACAAAGTAATAACGCCAATATACCCCTGGTTGATAGTGTACAGTGAGCTAAAGAAAATGACGACCAGCACCAGCACCCACCAGTAATTGGAAAGAAAATTTGCGAAATCCATAGTTTTAAAATTTATCCTGCAAGGTACGATATGTTGCACTATTCCCGCATGAAGAGCAAAACCTCCACCCGCCGGTTGAGCTGCCGGCCTTCTGCTGTTTTATTATCGGCTACGGGCCGGAGAAAAGAATAGCCTTTGGCAATGATATTATAGTAGCCGGTTTTCTTCATGATATACAACTTTGCTGCAAAAGCCCTGTCAATGGATAATTGTTCATTCATTTCAAAGCTACCTACATTATCCGTATGTCCCTCAATGATGATTGAATCCGGCTGGCTACTCTGTATTTTCATACAAAAGCTATCCAGTATTTTATGACTTCTTGGCGTCAGGGTGGCTTTTGAAAAATCAAACAGGATATCGGGCAATATCAGGGTATCAACTTTGACATAACTGGTATTGACAGTAACCGGAGGAGGTGGCGGCGGATTGGCTTTGAACTGCTTGATCTTTATTTCCAGGTAACGATGCCGTTCATTTTCAGCATAAATATCTTCTTTTACTCTTTCCCAGTCGTGGCAGATCGTTTCATTTGGGTTTACCGGAACTAAACTAATATCATCCAGGAAAACAAAGAACCGGTTCTCCAGCGGATGAATGCGTTCATCCGTAAAATCTTCTTTGGCAAAGTAGGCAAAAACAATAAACCGTTCTTCCCCGGTAGCTGTAAATACAAGATCCACCTTTTGCCAACTGCTGTCCAACTGTTTACGGGGTTGTAAAAAGGATCGCAAATAATAAGTGGGAGTTAATGCCTTTACCGGAGTTTTCTCAAACAAAGGGTCCCGGTAAGTGAATAAAATGCCGGTGCTGTCAAATACATCGTGAGGGGATTTAATAAAAAAACTAAGCTGGTATTTATTCCCTTTTCTAAGGCCACATAACAACCGGCTGCGGATAAAAGTGCGGTTATACTCTTTTATAAAATGTCCCGCTTCAATCACCATACAGTTCTTGCCACTGTGGGCCCGCCTGGGATCTTTGAAATAATTGGAAAACCCGTTGGAGGAACTGATCCAGGCCTCAGGTGCACATTCTACTTTGTATTCGGTACAGGTATTGACATCTTCAAAACCTCCATTTGCCAAAATACTTTGGGAAAAAGAAAGTACAGGTGAAAGAAGGAATAATATCAGTAAGAATAAAGGCATGTACCAGTAATGAAGAAACAAAGTAACTGCTTTATCAGCTATTCTCTTCCCACACTTTTACCAGGTGCACCATGGTCTCCACTGCTTTGTTCATATCCTGTACGCTGATAAACTCCAGTTTGGAATGAATGGCCTGCTCCCCGGCGAACAAATTCGGACAAGGCAATCCCATAAAAGAAAGACGGCTGCCGTCGGTGCCACCGCGGATACTTTCCATTTTAAGATGTAGTCCGGCCCTTTCAATAGCTTCCTTTGCATAATTCACCACCTGCGGATGCAGGTCAAGCACTTCTTTCATGTTGCGGTATTGTTCTGTCACCTTGAATTCAAAACTTGCTTTGGGATAGGTTCTTAACCGTTCTTCTATTTGTGTCCGCAGGTAATCTTCTTTCTTCTGCAAACCGGCCGTTTCAAAATCACGGATGATAAAATCGATTGTACATTTTTCAGCAATCCCTTCAATTCGTACCGGGTGAATGAATCCTCTTTTCCCATCTGTTGACTCGGGGGATAAACGATCCTTTGGTAAAGCGGCCAGTATTTCACCGGCAATCTTCATGGCATTGATCATTTTCCCTTTAGCATATCCCGGGTGTGAGATCACCCCGTGAATGATCACTTGTACGCCATCTGCACTGAAGGTTTCATCTTCCAATGCCCCCGCATCACCACTATCTAATGTGTAGCCAAAATCAGCACCCAGCTTTTGCATATCCACTTTGGCGGTTCCCTGCCCCACTTCTTCATCGGGAGTGAACAAAATTTTTATTTCACCATGCTTTATCTCTTTATGCTGGATTAAATAATTGGCCAGGTCCATAATCTCAGCCACACCGGCTTTATCATCAGAACCTAATAAGGTTGTTCCCGATGCCGTGATGATATCATGACCCAGCAGTTTTTGCAAATACGGGTATTCGCTCATCCGCAGCACCTGCATGGTATCATCCGGTAACACGATATCATCTCCCTGGTAATTTTTATGCAGGATGGGTTTTACATTCGTACCGCTGCAATCTGGTGCTGTATCCACATGGGCACAAAAACAGATCACAGGAACTTTCTTATCCGTTGTTGCAGGGATAGTGGCATATACATAACCCCACTCATCCATATGTGCATCGGACAGACCTGCCTGTTTTAATTCTTCTGCTAATAAGCGACTGAGGTCCTTCTGCTTTTCTGTTGTAGGATGTGAGGTGGAAAGAGGATCACTTTGCGTATCAATTTGCACATACCTGAGAAACCGCTCTGCTGCTGTAAACCTGTAATTGTCAAACATAAATTCCTTTTTGGGGTATCGAATATACGACTTAAAAGGCAGCCGCTACCTGACGGGCTTGTATTTAACCAGTAATTATCATACCTTTTAATGCAACTATTATCTCAACCAAAAACTACTAACATGAAAAAATGGTTCATCGGCTCCCTTGTCGGGGCTATCGTCGTTTTCGCATGGCAGTTTCTTTCCTGGACCGTGCTGGGTATTCATGATGGCCAGGCAAAGTACACGGAATCGCAGGATGCACTTCTTACTACCATCTCTTCCACCTTGAAAGAAGACGGGGTTTACATGCTCCCGACTGTCCCACCCGGTTCATCCATGAGTGCCGGCGAAGAATTAGGTAAGAAAATGGATGGAAAACCCTGGGCAATGGTAACCTACATGAGTGCTTATAAACACGATATGGCCAGGCCCATGATCCGCGGTTTCCTGATCGACCTGTTCCTGGTATTTACGCTTATCTATGTACTAACCCGGGGAGGAACACCTACTTCCATAAGAGTATTGGCTGGGTCTGTAGCTATTGGTTTATTTAGCTGGCTGGTGGGTCCTTATATGATGCACAACTGGTTTCAAACGCCAATGGAAGCTGTAACCGGGCATTTGATCGACTCTTTAGTAGCCTGGGGAATTACCGGTCTCTGGCTGGGCTGGTGGCTTAACCGGAAGTAACAAGGGTCAATGAGCAATTGATAATTCTCTATACGCAAAAGGTTCAGCATAGTATCTGATACAATGCTGAACCTTTTTATTTGCTAATTGACTATTGCAGTTACTTATTATGGCATAATGATCAATGGGCTTCCGCCAACGATCTCTACCAGTTCGATATCAAATACCAGGTCCTGGCCTGCCAGCGGATGATTGGCATCCAGCATCACCACTTCTTCTTTAATTTCTGTTACCACCACCTGGAACTGCTGACCGGCACCATTGTTCATCATCAGCGGCATACCTACTTCCAGCTCCATATCTTCCGGGAATTTATCTTTGGGAAATTCCACCAGCATCTCCGGGTTGCGGGGACCATATGCTTCATCAAAAGGAATATTCACGGTCTTTTTTTCTCCCACATTCATACCGGTAACGCCATCATCAAAACCTTTGATCACCATACCACTGCCCACCTCAAACTCCAGCGGAGCCCTGCCTTCAGAAGAATCGAATGTTTCACCGTTGGTGAGTTTGCCGTGATAATGCACCTTTACTTTATCACCAGTTTTTACCTGTGCCATTGTTATTTTTTTAATTATTTAATAAAAACAGGTCTGCAAGGTAGGCCAAAATGCCCAATGCAACCGTTCAAATATTGATCCCGGTCTGTATTATTATTTTACAGTATTTTAATTGTCATAAATCAATACAAGATGAAAGTATCGCTAACAATTACCTGCCTGCTGCTGGTAACCCTGATTTTTGGCCAGCTTGCTAATCAACCGGCTGAAAAAAAGATACTGGCCGGGGCCGAAAGAGTGAATGTATACCTGCCGCTTATCAAAGGAAGAACTGTAGGCATTTTTGCCAACCAGACCTCGATGGTGGGTAATACGCATCTTGTAGACACCTTGCGAAGCCTGGGTATTGATATCAAAGTCATCTTCGGGCCCGAACATGGTTTCCGGGGAACAGCCGATGCCGGTGAAAAAGTGGGCAATTACACCGACGAAAAAACAGGCATCCCTGTTGTATCCCTGTATGGTGGTAAAAGAAGGCCTTCTGCGGAAGATGTGAAAGGTGTTGATCTCCTGATCTTTGATATCCAGGATGTCGGTGTTCGTTTTTACACTTTCATTTCTTCGCTGGAAGAATTCATGGAGTCTGCTTTTGAATTGGGTAAACCCCTGATGATACTGGACAGGCCCAATCCGAATGGGCATTATGTGGATGGTCCAGTGCTGGATAAAAAGTACAGGTCATTTGTAGGTATGCAGCCCGTGCCTATTGTATATGGTATGACGGTTGCCGAGTATGCAAGAATGATCGCCGGGGAAAAATGGCTGAGCGAAAAAGCAAATGCCAAACATGATTATTATCTCACTGCAGAAAATTCGGTTGATACTCCTTTTCATTTCCAGGTGATCAAGTGTGCCAACTACAATCATAAAAGTAAATATGTGTTGCCGGTCAAACCATCACCCAATCTTCCAAATATTCAATCCATCTACTTATATCCGTCCACCTGTTTCTTTGAAGGAACGGTGCTGAGCGAAGGAAGAGGAACGAATAAACAGTTCCAGGTGTTTGGTCATCCATCATTACCAAAGAACTTGTACTCCTTTACTCCCAATCCAAATGAAGGGGCGAAAAGTTCCAAGTTATACGGCCAGGTTTGCTATGGCTGGGATTTGAGCGGCACAACTGAAGAAGTTCTTGCAAAGCTGGAAAATAAATTACAATTAAAATGGCTGATGGAAGCTTACAGGTTATTTCCACAAAAAGAAAATTTCTTTATTATACCTAAGTCGGGAAACATGGAACAATCCTTCTTCAATAAACTGGCCGGCAATAACGATCTCTGGCAACAAATAAAAGCCGGTACTCCTGAAGAAGCTATCCGAAAAAGCTGGGAGCCTGCTTTGAGTGAATTCAAAAAAATAAGAAAGAAATATTTATTGTACGAAGATTTTGAATGATCAGCTGTCTAATTCAATATGTACAGATGTGCCCTTACCCGGGGCAGACTGAATATCCAGTTTCCCCTTTAAGAAATCCACCCGGCTCTGGATATTGCTCCAGCCAATGCCCCGGCTTTTGCCCAGTATGGAGGAGTCAAACCCTTTACCATCATCTTCCACGGTAATACTGATGGCTCCGTTGGTTTTGCTCACCTGCACAATAGCTGTCCGTGCACCCGCATGTTTCATCACATTATTGATGAGTTCCTGTATGATCCTGTAAATAGTAATGGATGTGGTCTGGTCTACTTCTGCATGCTCCATATTGATAGACTGGTAGGTTACTTCCAGTGCGCCTGATTGTTGGGTATCATTACAAAGATCCTTCAGCGCAGTATCAAGACCAAATTTCACAAGTGCTTCCGGCATCATATTATGAGCTACCCGGCGCATTTCTTTAATGGAACTGTCCAGCATATCCATGCTGCGTTCGAATGCCTGTGCATTGTCAGGCGTCATGATCAGGTTTCCTTTCATAGTGTTTAATGAATATTTTATGCCTGACAACATCCCTCCCAATCCGTCATGAAGATCTTTTGCAAGGCGGGTTCGTTCCTTTTCTTCTCCTTTTAGTACTGCTTCGGTAGCGGTTAACTGTTTTTCTGTTTCCAGTTCACTAATACGTTGTTGCTGGAGCTTTTGCTTTTGTTTATAAGTGCGGTAAGAAAGTAAAATAAGAAGGCCTAAGGCAACGGCACTTCCAATTAAAACATAATTGAGTGTATTTTTTTGCCGGATAGCCAGTTGCTGGTTTTTTATCTGGTTGTCCTTTTTTTCCGACTGGTATTTCGCCTCCCTTTCAGAAAATTCTTTTGTTCTTTCACTGCTCAGAACAGTGTCACTTAAGTTTTTAAATTTTTCGAAATAAACGTATGCTTCTTTATAACGCCCCTGCGCAAACATAAGTTCCCGCATTACATCATAATAACTCATTTTATCGGTCGGGTTTTCGCTATTCTCCAAAAAATCAGCACATTTGGCAATATAGCCATACGCTGCTGAGATTTTATTCTCTTTCATAGCTATTCTCCCCAATTGCCAGTTGGCATTGGCTATACCATCTTTAATTCCCAACTCTTCGGCAGTGCGCAGGCTTTTCATTGCAAAAATTGCAGAGGAATCCATTTTCCCCAATTCAAAATACTCCTGTGCGATATTTTGATAGGCGCCTTGTAAAGGAGTTTTACTGAAATTGGCAACTTCTAATTGCTGCAAATATTTTAACCGTACCCGGAGTGCCTTTTCTGTGTCTCCGTTCTCATAATAGTTGTCAGCCTTTTGCTGCATATAGTTGGCTATAACGGAAGCGTTTTTATAACTTTCTGCAATCACAATAGCCTTATCAATATATTCATCTGCCTTGGGCAGGTTTTTTAGTGTGTTAAATACCGAACTAATATTAGAATAGAGATCTGATTTTTTCTTATCGAGAACCCGTTGAGTCAGGGTTTTATCTTCAAATATTTTAGGGTTGTCAAAAATCTCATCTGCCTTTAAAAAATAACTTACACAACTGTCATATTCCCCTTTTTCATATTTAATATTTCCAATATTAAAATAGGCACCGGCAATAAGGTAAAGATGATTATTGCTTTTTGCGGAATGTAACGAAGCCCGGTATAATTCTAATGCTTTGTTTTTATCGCCAAATGCCCTATGCCAGATACCCAGCATACGATAGCTATTAGTAATTGCATCCGCTTCTTTAATTTTTAAGCTCTTCGCCAAAGCTTCTTCCAACAGTGTTTTTGAAAGGGCACTATCATTTTCAATGACAGAGTAACCAACCTCCCTTAACTGGCGTACCTGGCTGGTATCGGCTGGCAATTTCCGCAACTGATCAACAATTTTTTGCAGGCTGTCCTTATTATATAGCTGTCCTTTTGCATCACTAAAAGCAATTAACACATAACCTAAAGCAAAAAATACCTTACGCTTCATTTTACAAATTTAACTTCTAAGATAAATGGTATCCTCCCCTTTTTCCATGAATTTTAAATCCCGGTGTAATATCCTGTTTTTAAGGGATAATATTTCGTATACAAGGCAATAGGTTTGGCTTCAATTAAACCAACCTTTATGCGATCATTGCTTTTACTACTAATCACACTATCATTTGTTACTGCTTCTGCTCAATGGAGTGCTAATCCGGCAATCAACAATGCGGTATGTAATTTTACAGGCAGCCAGACAAATGTTCAGATGGTAGCAGATGGAACCGGTGGTGCTATCCTGGTATGGCAGGATACCAGGAATTCATCCACGGATATTTATGCACAACGCATCAGTGCAACAGGTACACTTCTTTGGAATACTGATGCTGTTCCCTTATGTACAGCGGCTTTTAATCAGCAAAATCCCAAGATAGTAACGGATGGAGCAGGTGGTGCCGTTATTGCATGGATAGATGACCGGGATGGGGGCGGCGCAGGCAACTATGATATCTATGCGCAACGTATCAATAGCAGCGGGATAGTACAGTGGGTTGCTGATGGTGTGCCGGTTTGTACAGCCACCGGTATTCAAAACAATCAGCAATTACTGGCCGATAACTCCGGGGCCATGATTGTTTGGAGTGATGGAAGAGGCGGCAGTGCGAATGCAGATATTTATGCACAACGACTTAATCAAATGGGCACTGCTCTGTGGACATTAAATGGTGCTCCCGTTTGTACAGCATCCTCCCTTCAAAATATGCCCCAGATAATAAGTGACGGAGGAGCTGGTAGTGCGATTATTGTATGGGAAGACTGGAGAAATTTCAGCCAGGCGGATATTTATGCTCAACATATCTCCAACGGTTTTACAGACTGGACCTTTAATGGTGTGGTGATCTGTTCTGAATCTAACCTTGCCCACCAGTATAATACCAGGATAGTCGCCGATGGTAGCGGCGGCGCTATCATGTGCTGGGAGGATAAAAGAAATGCCGGATCGAATACGGATCTATATGCCCAGCGTGTCAGCAACTCGGGTTTACCGCAATGGACCAGCAATGGTATTGCCATTTGCACGGCCAGCGGTATACAATTTTCGCATCAACTGGTTGCTGATGCAGCAGGCGGCGCTATCATCGCCTGGGAAGACAGGAGAAATAACAGAGACATTTATACCCAACGTATCAATGCCTCCGGTGCTGCCCAATGGACCGCAAATGGTATTCCCGTTTGTAATACTTTCGATACACAGGAAGAACCGCAACTGGTGGCCAGGGTTTCCGGGGGAGCTGTTTTTATATGGACAGATTCGAGAAACAGTTTTCAGCAGGATATTTATGCACAAGGTATTGATGCTACCGGCAATGCGTTATGGACCACAAATGGGGTACCTGTTGCCAATGAGTCACATGCACAAAGTACAGCTCAACTGATTACTGATGGTGCGGGTGGTGCTCTCATTGCCTGGCAGGATTTAAGAAGCACTGCTGACTATGATATTTACTCATCCCGGCTGTTTGCAGGCGGGGTGCTCCCGCTTCGGTTGCTTTCCTTTACGGCGCTACCTAACAACAGCGACATTACACTTGCTTGGGAAACAGAGAATGAAATAAACAGTTCCCGTTTTGATGTGGAAATCTCCACTGATGGAATATTATTTAATACCCTTACAAGGGTGACAGCTAAAAATCTTCCGGGCAAAAATCAGTATGGTTATGTACACAGCAACATAACAGGTCCTGTTATATTCTACCGCTTAAAACAAGTTGACCTTGATGGAAGATTCGAATACAGTGCAATCATAAAAGTTAATATAGGTAAAGAGCCGCAAATAACACTGTATCCTAATCCTGCAACTAACTTTATCCGCCTGAAAAACATCGACCCGTCCGGGATATTGCAGCTCCAGTTGATAGATGCAGGGGGTAAACAAGTCATGACATTTACGGCAAACAACCAAATGCAGTATACTATCAGCACTTTAAAGCCCGGTTTTTACATACTTAAGCTACTTAAAACCGACAATACTGTAATTGTACTGCAATTCTTAAAACAATAGCGGGAGGAAATCCTGTTTTTACAGGATTGCTTTCTTTCTCTTCACCAACCACTTTTACACTAAATAAAATTTTGAGTTATGAAAAAAATAGTTGCTTTCGCATTACTAATGACAGTCCTCGTAAGTGCAAATGCACAATCCGGCCGTATCCGCATTTCCTTTGCCGGGTTTGACTGTTACCGGGAAACATGGGATGATATTTTACATATGGATGGCAAGGGTGATGAAGTGTTTTTTACCTTCAACTTTACACTTGCCGACAGAAGCGGAAATTCAAAGCTGAGTTATGAAAAAAGAACCGCCGTGTATGGTGATGCCACCGGTTCTTTCTCCAACAGGATCAGCGTCGGCTCATGGGTGGATGCTTTTGGCAATAACAGGGGCGGTATCAAAGCTGGTGATAATTACCGCTGCAATGATATCATTGGTGAATATGATATGGCAGATGGAGATATCCTTACTGTTATACCTACCGGTTGGGAACATGATCCTATTTCCGACAACTCACTTTCATTTAGCTCTACTATGCGTGGACTGTATAACAGTATCAATCAAAAAGTAGCCCCCATTATGATCGGCTTTAATATACTTACCGGTAATCTTGGTGGTGTTGTTTTCAATGCAGCAAGCCTGGGTCTCTCCAAAACGAAAGCTGGTGGGGACCAGGGAGAATTGGGAAGGGCAGGTACCCGCCCTATTGGCATGGAAAAATATGGAGATTTTTCGCCAAAACTGGTTGTGTTAAATACACCCAACCTGAATAGTATTTGCAATAGTGATATGGGATTTGGCAGAGGGGTCATCAGCGTTAATTATGATGAAGTGGCCGTTGGTAACAGCCGTGACCATGGTAATTACACACTACTTTTAAAAGTAGAGTTTTTCCCGAACCCGGCTACACAACAACCTGCAGCATCGAATACCTCAGGATCAAATCCTCCCGCTAATGGCACTACGAAATCTCCGGGTGGTTTTAAGAAAATGCCTGTGGCCCCTGCCGCAAGTGGCATTACCGGTACCTGGAAAGGCACTTATGGTAATGGACAGAACAACAGTCCAAGCTTCTATTCATTCAGGCTAAATGCTGATGGCACTATGCAGTTATTAGATGCGAATAATGCTGTTATTGCTAATGGCAGCTATACATTCATTAACAACCAGCTTAGCGGTACGTATAAGTACAATAACGGAGGCCAGTTTTCAGTAGCCGCCACTTTAAATGCAGGTTCATTAAATGGCACCTGGGGTAGCGGTGGCAATGCAAGCGGAGGAGGGAAATGGGTAATGAGTAAAGCAGGAGTATCTCCTACTGGAAATATCCGGTAACTTGATGTATAATCTTTAAAAAACTCCGGGAATACCCGGAGTTTTTCTTGCTAAAACATTTGTTACTAAGAAAAGTGAATAACACTTACATTTAAACATGCGTTGGCTTTTTGCATTCCTGATTCTTGTTTTGTGTTTTACTGGCAAAACACAATCCCCTTCTTTTACTTTTACCAATTATACAATTGCAAACGGCCTTGCAGACAATGCAGTCAATTGTATTACCCAGGATTCCCGGGGGTTTATCTGGCTGGGCACCCGGGAAGGGCTCAGCCGGTATGATGGCACCAGTTTTAAAAACTTCTTTACCCGTAAAAATGATAGCACAGCATTACCCGGAAATACAATAGGATCTTTGATCGAATACAAACCCGGTTATTTACTGATGACCTGTGCCAGCCGGGTGGTTTCGATGAACACGATGACCGGGGAATTCTACCAGCCCTGGCAGTTCAGGAATAAAGTTGTTTATTATATCAGGCCATTAAAGGATCAGTTTTTCGTTATCAATAAGATTGACAGTAGTTTTATTGTGAATGAACAATTGCAGATAACGGATACGATCGTTCCTCCATTCTCAACAAAAGGGGGAATACACAGGATAGTTTCGCTAAATGGTGATAACTGGCTGATAGGAACGCCCTGGCAATATTTTATTTTTAATACGGTCAGCAAAAAATATACTCTCTTCCTGGGTGAAAAAGATATGCCAGATCGGGAGAGGATGCTCGAGTTCAAGTATTATGATGAAAAGAATGATTTTATTTACTTCTCCAATTATTTTGAAGGTTTATACCGGTATTCCGGCGCCGGGGCTCTTTTACATCATTGGAAAGCAGGTCACTCAACATCGGATATAGAGGATGGCAACATTGCCTTTGTTCTTCCCAAAAATGACAGCACTTTCTGGATAGGGGCTGCTGAAGGCGGCGGTTTAAGTATATTAAACACCCGTACCAACCTGTTTACCCGTGTTAAAAGTGATAACAATGCTTCATCACTTCTTTCCAATTCTCTCACCTTCAATTTCACCGACAGTGATCAAAATGAATGGATCGCCACAACCGACGGAATCAGTAAACTGAATATTTCCACTTCCGGTATCAAGAGCTGGAGGAATGAATTTTCTGAACTGGTTAAGAACAATACATTCTTACATATTACAAAGGGGAAAGATCAGCATATATACTTGCCGGCATTTAACTCAAACATTGTTTACAGGCTCAATCAACAAAATGACCGGGTTACTTTATTGAACAGGGCAAAAATACCGGCTATATGGTGCATGAACCCGTTTGGAAATGACCTTATCTTCTCCGGCGGGGCCGCTGCCACAAAATTCAACCCGCTTACAGGACAGTATACTGAAGTCAGTTTTTTAAAAAAATACTTCCCCCTCTCCGACGTTATTATCCTCGCCTTTAAACACAGTAACGGAGATGAGTGGTACAGCGGCAATAATGGTGGCGGCTTTGTAAGAATAACTAAAGACGGCTCTGTTTATCAATACAAAAAAGATGGTCCGAGAGGGAACTTTTCAGTGAGTTATTATTCCGTACATACAGAAGACAAAAATGGGAATCTCTGGTTTGGTGTCAATAAATCGTCACGGCTGCTGCACTGGAATAAAGAAGCAGATTATTTTACCGAAGTGGCTTTTGATACTGTGAAAGGTCTTAATGAAACTAATCTCGCTGGCATTACAGACCTGCTAATGGATGATAACGACAATATATGGATCGCATTCGACGGTACTGGTGTTGGCCGGTATAACCCTGTAAACAGAACTGCAACTCATTATACTATTCAAAATGGTTTACCCACCAATTATGTATATGCGTTACAATTTGATAATAAAAAACGGCTATGGATCGGTACACTTAAAGGGCTAAGCTGCTTACTGGTTAACGAAAACAAATTCATCAATTTTTCTAAAGAAGATGGGCTGCCTGCTGATTATTTTTCTGAACGATGTATTTATTTCGACAGCAGCTCTAACCACCTTTGGCTGGGTTCAAGAACAACATTGATGCGGTTCAGTCCCGATCTTTTACTGAGTAATACCCGGAAAATAATTCCGATCTACATTGATGAGATAATGGTAAATGGCCAGCAATATCATATTGACAGTTCAGTAATTACCAGCTTTCACTCATCAGGAAATAATCTCCAGTTTCGTTTCATAGGGCTGGATATTAACAGTGGCAACGATATTGAATATAGTTACCAGCTCACAGGGGCCGATCAGGACTGGATCTATAACAGTAATATCAATACTGCTTCGTATGCCAACCTGGCCCCGGGTAATTATACATTCACAGTAAGAGCAAGACATAAAGGCGATAATGAATGGAGCATTATGCAGGCTCCTTTCTCCTTTACCATTCAAACACCATGGACAAAAACCTGGTGGTGGAAACTGCTGCTGATCACCGTGGCTGCTGCAGTTGTTTGGTTCATTATCAGGTCATATTACCTGCGCAAACTGGAGCACCAGAAAGCCGTTCTTGAAAAAAAACAGGCTATTGAAAAAGAACGTACCCGTATTGCCACTGATATGCATGATGATTTCGGGGCGTCTCTCTCCCGCATAAAATTCCTGAGCGAAAAAATACAGTTGCAAAAAAATGAAGACCTGAAAATGAATGAAGACCTGGGTAAAATATCTGCCTATAGTGATGAAATGGCTGAGAAAATGGGAGAAATAGTATGGGCACTGAATCAGCGGTATGACTCTTCCGGCGATTTGGTCAGTTTTTGCCGTTCCTATGCATCCGAATACCTGGAAGATAAAAATATCAACCTCAGTTTCGCTTCAACCGTGGTAAAAGATATACCAATAAATGGGGAAATACGCCGTAATATCTTTCTTATTATGAAAGAAGCCCTGCATAATATTGTTAAGCATGCACATGCTTCTGAAGTAAGCATTACTATTGATTGCGACAAAGAACTAAAGGTAAGTATCCATGATAACGGAAGAGGTTTTGATCCCCAGGCTGTGCGGCCTTTTGCCAACGGGCTGGAAAACATGAAAAAAAGAGCAGGTGAAATTTTGGGTACCATACGGATAGAAAACAATAACGGGACAGTAGTCAGTATCACGGCAGATCCGGGTATCCAACAAAATACCTATGGGCAGTGATGTAACCATCGCTAAATTTGCACTAATGGCGAAGATCAAGGTAGTTATCGTAGAAGACCTGGCAGAAGTAGCAGAAGGATTGACTGCATTCATTCAGCAGGATGAAGCCCTGCAATTACTGGCAACTTACCGTACTGCTGAAGCAGCAGCGCTGGAACTGCCTATATTGAAACCCGACATTGTGATCATGGATATCAACCTTCCCGGCATGACCGGTATTGAATGTGTGAGAAGGGTAAAAGTGCTGGAGCCTTCCATTCAATTCATGATGTTCACCGTGTATGAGAACAATGACCAGGTGTTTGAAGCCTTGAAAGCCGGTGCCAGCGGCTATTTGCTGAAGAAAACGCCTCCCCTTCAGATTATAGAATCCATCAAAGAATTACAACAGGGAGGTTCACCCATGAGTGCCTCCATAGCCCGTAAACTGGTTACTTTATTTGTAGATCAGCATACCGTTAAAGCAACACCTGAAGCCGCCGTATTAACACCCCGTGAAAAAGAAGTGCTGAATCTCATTGCCAAAGGTTTATTATACAAAGAAATTGCAGAACAACTCGGTATCAGCTTCCATACTGTCCGGCAGCATATTGGCAAGATCTATGAAAAACTGCATGTGCAGAACAAGACCGAAGCGATCAACAAAGTTTTTGGCAACCGGGTTCAATAAGCCTTTCTTCTCATATCCCTCCCTTTTCATAGGTCGTTTTACCTATTTCCATGCCGCAGGAGTCTGGTTAATTTCAGGTTTCAAATTGTTGCATGAGATATTCATTTATCGTCTTATCCTTTTTCACACTGTTATTCCTTTTTTTCAATAGGGTACAAGCACAATTCCAGCCACAGCTGCCAACACAATTACCCAAACATGAACTGGGCAAGCCGGTAACCACTGCCAAGCCATTTTCTGCTGTGGTCGGTAAATGGAAAGGCACCCGGCTGACTCAAAACTCTGCTAGTGTAACAGTAGACTCCTTATTCTTCGAGTTTAAAAAAGACGGTACCGTTAATTTCCGGCACCAACGGTTTGAGCATAACCCTGCCAGGGCAGGCACCTATAGTTTCATTAAAAACGTACTCATTGCAGACATTTACCTGTTCCCTTTTAAACACCGGTTTGAAGGAATTTATGACAGGGCCACCGGGAAAATTACCGGCACTTTTTCAGAGGTAAGAGAAAGAGACCCAAATGCGCCACCCTATTATGTTCCTGGAACGGAGAGTGGAAGTTTTTCGATCACTAAATAAATCCTGTTTTTCAGGGATTGAATGCAATGTGACAAAAAGAGACTTTTATGCCGGTAACTTAAAATATGTCTATGCAAAGGATTATCAGCAGATGGTTTATATGCCTGTTTATCATAAACACCTTATTACTACAGGCTTCAGCACAACCGGGCAAAAAACCTGCATCCTCCAAACAGCCGGCCACCACCCAGCCCGATATGAATAAAATGCTGGAAGATGCCATGAAAGCGGAAGGCATGTCGAAAGAAGAACAGGAGGAAATGAAGAAAATGATGAAAGATGTGATGCCGGCAATGGAGCAGCATAATGCAACCATAGCTGACTATCCGCAATTCACCAGTAACAAACAATTAATTCCCGGAAAAGATGCTGCAAGAATTGCTGGTATGTCAAAAAAAACATTGACAAAAACGGAAGTGGCGGCTTATGCAACCAGTTTGTACAATAAGATGATGGCAAAAGCCGATGCTGCTGAAATGGCAATTGTCAAAAAAGTAATTGTCCAAACACCGAAAGCAACAGATATAGGCAGCGCTGCAGTGCTGGCCATGCTGCAAGGTCATCCACAGGCAGCTTTAGCATTAAGTATAAAAGCAGTTGCATTGGATCCGTCCAATCTTAACTGGCAAAACAATATGGCTGCCTTACTCACCAGTTATGGATACCCGGAGCAGGCAATGCCCCTGTTAAGAAAATTGCAGGATGATTTGCCACTCAACAGTACTGTAGTAAACAATCTCGGTCAGGCCTGGCTGGGGTTTGGTGTGCCTGACAGCGCCAAAAGATTTTTTGCTATTGCTAACCGGATCAATCCCTACCATCCTGATTCGAAACTATGCGGTGGCCTGTTGGAAGAACTACAGGGCGACCCCATCAAAGCTGAAGACTATTACAAAGAGGCACTGGAGAATTCTCCCAATCCCCTTACAGAGCAAGTATTAAAAAATCATAATAAAAATTACAATCCGCAGGATCTTGATTTTGAAAAGATCAAAAAACTGATTGCCATCTATGAGTATTTTCCGAAAAACTGGATGCCGGAGCCACCCCAATTATCAAATAATGTGAAGAATCACAATGAGGATTATGGCACCAGGAAAGCCTATGCTGATATGGTTAGCAATTTCAAAAGTAAAATTGATTTAATGGCCGACGAATTGGACCAGCAAGTGCAGGAAACATTTAATAAAGGGGAAGAAGCATTTATTAAAGAGATGGCTGGCGAAACCATGAAGGGTTTAAGTTTTATCAGCAAACCTGCCACTATAGTGCTGGGGGTATTGAGCAGCTACCAGCTAAAATGGCAACTGGAACATACCGAAGAACTTAAAAAAATATGGGTCTGGAAAGAACAACTGAATAAAGAGAAACAACAAAAAATTGATGCGATCTATAAAAAAATTAGCGACAATAAAAACACCCGATGCGAAACATTCAAAGCACAGTTGGATGGCCTGGAGAATGATTACATGAGAAAAGTAAACACACGGTTGAGGGATTATCTTATCAAAAAGACAGAAGAGTTCAGACAATGGCTCAATGCCTGGTGCACCTGGAACTGGTACGTGGCCGGGAATGTAAAAAATACGGTGCTTTTGCAGGATATTGGATTCACCGGGTATCTCGCTGAAATGTACGGCAGCATCACAGATGGCATGGAAACGCTTACAGAGCATTGCAGTCCTCCGGTTTACGAGGTGAAAAAGGAATTTCCTGAGCCACAAGTACCCAATTTCACATGCCCAGCAGTGGTAAGTATTCCGGCCGGTCCTGAATGGCAGCAATTGGTGGCTGCTTCAAAGGATTTTAATAAAAATGCTTATGGCATCAAAAAAACAAACAACCCTGTTCCTAATGTTACAATCGCCACAGGTGTCGGTAAAATGGTAGCCCAGCCCGGTATCAGTCCTTCTTACAAAACGGCTAATGGCAGCATCACTCCTGGAACAGCTGATGTGGAAGCGGCCATGGATAAAGGTTTACTGGCTGCCCTCCGCAGAGTGAATGGCAATCCCAAACCAACAGACGGGCAGGTGGGTGATGCTATTGACAAAGGATTATCTGACGCAATGAAGAGGATGCAGGAAAGACGGAAACAGGGCGTATTGGGCGATGATGATGAACTCGTACCACTTCCAAATATACCCAGGGATGAGCTAACTCCACTCGATCCTAAACTACTCAATAAATATAAACTGTTCAAAGAACTGATGAACAATATGCTGACTGCCGATTGTAAAAATGTAAAAACGCCCAAAGAAAATCTGAAAGATCAGCTGGATAAGATGATGAAAAAAGTGAGAGAACTGGAAGCATTTGAAACGATGATGAATGAAATAAAAAGACTTGAAAATGAAATAGCCGAAAAAGAAGCCAATGCACAAAAAAAAGAAGAGATGCGAAAAAAAATTGAAGAATTTCAGAAAGCGTCTGATGAATTAGACAAGTTTGAGGAAATGCATGATTTCTTAAAAAGAGCAGAAAAATTTGGGAAAGAAATGGATGAGATGGACGACAAAAAAACATTCAGGGAAAATATGCAGAAGATCATGCAGATGGTGGAGGAGATGGACGCCACACCGGCTTTAATAAAGGAAATTCAGACAAATGGGTTACAACCCTCCATCAGCACCGGCTTACAATCACCTGGTACATTCAACCCGCAAAAAAACTTATTCAATTAAAATATAAAACAAGTATATGAAACGCAATCAACTTATCTTATGCAGCTTACTCTTCGGCATCACTGCTACAGCATTTAAAGTAGCTGATGATATCATCACCCGGCTGGGTATGCAGCAGGAAACTGCCCGGTATTATTTTATTAATAACCTGGTTGGGCGTTTCGACAATGGTCCGATGGAACTAGGATCTGAGGGCGGTGACCCCAACTCTGTTTACAACCAGCTGAAATCATTCCGGTTGCCCTATGCCAGAACATTAAAAAATGTTATCGAAGGTGATAAGGCAGCCGCAGCTGCAGAAATGTGTGACTATGTAAAAAAATATGTAAACAGCGATGAATTTATAGAAAACTACAACAATGCCCGGTCAGCGGCCATGCCCCTGACTGACAGGGGATCAACCCTTGCAGATCTCCGGAAAAATAAGATCGTCTTCGAAAAGAACATCAACAATTATAAAACAGATACAAAATATGTGGCTGAGCAGCAAAAGTTGATGGAGGAGAACCAAAAGAGGATGGATGCTTTGATAGAAGCTGCGAAAAAACCTTTCCCTGGCAAAGAGGCCTGGGAAAAGGCCTATCCTGCCGATCCTTCCGGTATTCTCAAGAAAAGACTGCAGGAGTACCTGCAACTGGCAGCTTCGGTTGATTTTGCAGCTAAGCTTACAGAGCCTGATAAATACAAGATAAAAAAATTTGTAAACCCTGTGTATGAAAAGAAAAGTCTGAAGTGGAAAGCGATTTACCGTGCGGGCAAAGAAGTAAATGATGTGGTATCTGCCTTTGTAAAAGAATGGCTGAAAGGAGAAATAATTGCTAAGGAAAAAACAAAAATGGCTGGCAACCCGGCGACACCCTCTAAATCAGAAAATGCTTCCCCCACTAAACCTGCTGTCACCACAACTAACGGCAGTGCAACAACAACGACTCCGGCTGCTACTACTACACCTGCTGAAACCGAGCCGGCTGCAACAACACCGGCGGCAAAAAAAACAGGAGCTAAAAAATTAAAAGATAAACTGAAGTCGATTATTAAAAACTAATGGATTGACAGGAGCACCTGGACCAGGCAAAATGAAAAAACTATGCGGCTGATCATTACTTTATTGTTTTTGATTATAACAAACTGCGCATTTGCCCAAAAACACAACGAGGCATACGAAAATTTGTACATCGGCTGGACTAAGATTTATAAGTATAAAGGTTTTACAAAGCCAAGCCAGGTAGATGAAAAAAAATATTCCATTGCGCAGTTGTCAGTCATTGATTCCTTTGCCAACTGGATGCAGGCGAGTTATAAACCTAAAGGCAGTTTGGGTGATATAAAAAAATATGTAACCCCTAAGAAAAATCTCTACCATGAACGGTACAATGTAGCTGTGCCACACAGTTATGGAGCCAATGCCCACAGTTATACTTTTTTGCGGCTAACCAATGGCAAATGGCAGCCCTATTTAAACTTTGCCAACAACTGGACCATCGCTGCTAATGAAATCCCTCTTGATAACAGGGAAATTGATTTCAATAGCAATCAAACCTGTTTATTTACACTGCCGGGATATGATGAACAGTATTTGCAAGAGAACCCCGGTTCAGATGAAGCAAAAACAAGAACGTTATATGCTGTATCATCTCATCCGCTTATAAAGAAATATATCTGCCTCAATTTAAAACCCTCAAAAACCCCGGGAGTACACCATCTCATTATCCTCAGTAAGAATAACAGGCTGCCATTTTTACAAGTTTCCATAGGCGAAGCGCTGCAGTTTGCAGAGGATGCTTTTCCGGTTAAATATGCAGAGCAAAAACAAACTGCCATTGAACAAAATTCATACGATGCTACACATTTAAAATCAGCCATGGGGGTTCTTGATAATAAATTCAGCACTGCAAAAGCAACCATCGCAAAACTCAGAGAAAAGTACAAAAACAGGTTAAATGAAGAAGCCTATCTCAGGGGTAGTTACTCCATACAGGATTTAACCAATGGTGCAGATATTTTTGCCAATGGAGACGCAAAACCAGATGGAAGTTTTAGCAAAAGTAACCCGCTTTACAGGGTTGACCCTGAAATGCAAGCAAAATGCAGTACTGACAAACCACAATGGATTGTTATTAAATGGTTTGGCGGATCAATGTATGAGGTTCCCTATAAACACATGCATGAATCCATCATTAATAACTTTGATTTTGACTATGTATATAATTTTTTCTTTGACCCTGAAAAAGTAAAAGGCAAACAATATAAACCACTTGGCCCGCTGGAGCGGGAAGAAAAAATTGTTACTGCTGAAAAATCATCCGCTACTAATAAAAATGCAACCGACCCCTCCATTTTCTTTTTTGAAGATTTCTCGGAAAACGCAACCGGTCAAAAACCAACGGGCTGGAAAACCAGCATGAATAGTAATGCTCAATACCCGGCTGTTACATCAGTAAAAAATATGGATGGTAAATGGCTCGAGTTCATTGGTCACAGCCCTGTTACACCGCAGAAAATGAATTATCCACTACCACAGAATTTTGAACTAAGTTTTGATTTGGCAGTTCCGAAAGATATTCCCTGGGGTGCAAAAGCATTTGTGCTCTATTTGGGCACAGCGAAAAACTATGTAGAGAACGGCTCTTGTATTAACCTGCGGATAAGACCTGGTTTTTCAGGCAGGCCGGGCGAAACCTATCTTGAATGTAAATTCGGAAGCGGCTACCCGGTAAATGTAAAACCATATTATGAGGCTACAGGCTTTTCTAACGACAAGGAAATAAATAAAGTAACTATCAGGCTTAAGAAAAAAGGCGAATCATTAGAATATTATATTGATGAAAATAAAACTGCAGATATAGCCAAAGCAATACCTCCCGGTACACTATTTAATTGGTTGCAATTATCACATTTGAGAAGCGATGGCGATAACCAGAAGTATTATATCAGCAATATTAAAATTTCAAAAGAATAAAATGAAGCAAATAGTTTTAATAATAGTGCTTATATTCTTTTTTCGTATTTCATTTGCGCAGCTTACTGCCGAACAGCGCATACAAGACAGTGTAATTGGCTGGTGGAACAATAACTACTGGGACCGCAACTGGAAACCACAAACAGATCCTGTTGGCAAAAAGAAAGAAGTCCACCTTAAAAACATGATAGAATGGATGAAAAAAAGTTACACACCGGTTGGCGGCCTGGGCACTGTAACCCGCTATCTGCAAAATAGCGGCTATGGGGTAAAGTTTATGGTATGGAATGTTAGCCATGAAAAGGAATGGACCGACGCTAAAGGAAATTTCAAACCCATACCCGAGGAAAATACCAAATTTTATATATCAGTTAATAAACTGTTTGGCGCATACCCGGCCAGTTTTATCAATACAACGGGGCTGTATCTTTTTACCTGGCAGCCGGATGGATATGACAACGCATCATCAACTAATAATAACCGCCCCGCAGGCATACACCCCAACGCTGCCAAATACATTACCGTACGCAATGAAATGCAGAATATTATTTTAGCCCCGGGTAATAAACTGCCCATTACACCGGTTTCAAAGGGCGAATACCTGCAATTGGCAGATGAAGCCCTGGCAAAAAAATCCACCACTGCAAATGAATTTGATAAAAAAGCCATAGACCGCATCCGGAAAAGTATTGTACAACTAAAAGAAAAACATAAACATTCACTGCAGGATGCTGCCATTTTGAGGACCATGCAGCCTGGCATGTATGACTTTGACGGTAGCGATCCATTTGTACTTTCGGAAATTGATAAGCAGAATAAGCTATACTACCCTTTGTACAAACTTACCGCAGAGGTGCTTGAAAAATGTAAAGCGGCAGAGCCGCAATGGATAACTGTGTCGTTGCCGTTTCAAACACAGGAAAACGGCAACCAGCTGCATGAAATGTACACAGCCATTACAGAAAACATCAATTACGATTACATCTACAACTATTTTTTCAACCCTGAAAAAATAAAAGGCATGCTGTATAAGCCGGCAAATGAAGGCCAGTTAAATGAAAGACTTGCTGCCTACCGTAATAAAAATAAACCCGGTGAAAATTCCTCTGCCAAAACAGCAACTTTACCGGCCGGGGTTCATTTTATGGATGATTTTTCTTCAGGTACCATTGGGCAGGCACCTGCAAACTGGTTTTTCAATACTTATTCAAAGCGCTGCTATATAACAGGCATTAAGGGAGAAAACGGCAAATGGGTGGCATTGGGGTATAATACTCCTTTTTCCCCATCATTATTAAAGAAGCCGCTACCGCAAAATTTTACACTTGAGTTTGATCTGGCTACCGATGGGGAGTATAACAGCCGTACAGGTGGCGCTGTAAGAGTAGTATTGAATTCAAGAAAAGCAACAGCAAATGGCAGCGAAACAGAAGGAGGAAATGGAGCAAGGGTGGAAATAAACATTACTTCAGGCAATGAGGCAGATTATAACAACAATAATTACCGTGGCGAGATAAGAACTAAAATTAACGCAGTACCGTCACCAAATGAACAAAATTCTTCAGAAGGTATTTATGATGTAAAGGCGTTGAGAGAATTTACTGACAAACAAACCAAAGTTCATGTTACTGTATCAGTAAGGAATAATAATCTCAGCATCTTCGTCAATAACAAAGAGCTGACTTCATCTTCCGGCTTTAAACTGCAGTACGGGGGAAATTGCAATGTATGCGGCTTGCCTGCAGGCACAGTGTTCAATTCCATCTTCTTTATCAATACCACTAATAATTCTGAAGCAATAAAAGTATATATCAGTAATATAAAAATCACAACGAATAGATAATGAAAGGGGAAAGTATATCAAAATAAAGCGAAGTAGCTGAATATCCTGTTTTTAAGGGATTGCTGTGCCGCTTTGGGTATCGCACCTTTAAAGTAAGAATTCAGTAAGTATAAATTTTCTTATATGAAACAACTATTATTGCCCATGCTGCTTGTTGCCTTTTCGGTGGCTTTCTCCCAGCAACAAACTTTTGATATTGCTACCTATAGCTTACCCAAAGGATGGGAAAAAGAAACAACAGCCTCGTCAGTCCTGCTTTCCAGGGAAGATCCGGGAAAGGATATCTATTGCTTCATGCAGTTGTATAAGGCCTTGCCAGGTACAACTGACCCTAAGGCTAATTTTGATGATGCCTGGGAAACCATCGTAAAAAAAGCGGTAACGATAGCATCACCGCCCGAAATGCAGCCTGCAGCTACTGACAATGGCTGGGAGATACAAAGTGGCTATGCGTTGTTTGAGAGTGACGACACCAAAGGTATTGCCATGCTGATTACCTCCTCTTTAAATGGTAAAATGGTAAACCTTGTTATACTTACCAACACAGACAGCTATGAAAAAGATATAAGTGCTTTTCTTGAATCGATAAGCCTGAAAACAATACCGCAAACAAATGAAGGAGCTGTTACCAACCCGTCAAAACCTGTACCTGTCAATATAATAGCCAAAAATAAAGGGTTTGCTTTTACCACCACCAATTTTGATGATGGATGGACCAGCACAGTACAGGAAGACTGGGTGGAGGTTAAAAAAAACAGTTTAAAAGTATTAATCCACTACCCAAACAAACAAGCAGATGAATATAACACTGTTTTGATGGATGGATTAAAAGTTGCCTGGAATATCCTGGTGGCGCCGAGATACAGCAGTGCGTCAGGAATGGATTTTAAACCAGTCAGCGGCTGGGAGCCTATTGAATATGCTGAAGCTATGATGGTGGAAAAAGGATCGGGGAAAAATGTATTTGTTGTTTTTTTTAAGAAAAATTATAGTAATGGTAGTGGCCGGTACCTTGAATTCATAGCTCCCGATAAAGCTACATTTGAACAGCAATTTGGCGTATACCGCCAGGAGTCATACGGCTGGGAAAAGATGGAAGCGATGGCTTCCTATAATAAGTTCGCTGTAGCAGCTACTGACCTTACCGGGCTATGGACAAATAATTTCACAGGCATACAGCAATATGTAAATGCTAATACCGGTGCTAATGCAGGTATGGATACTCACTCTTCCGCTCAAAATTTTGAATTCTCAGCCAATGGCACTTATAAATGGGACCTGGCTGTTGCCAGTGGCTTTGTTGGAAATATCAAATTCCAGGGAGTGAAATCCAATGGTAATTTCAAACTGCTTAATAACTGGCAAATATATTTCTCTGAAATAGAAAAGAAACCAAAAACCTATAACGCCTTCTTCTCTTGTATCAAAGGTGCCAGGATATTATGGTTGCAGGATACAGGCTATGGTGACTACAGTGGTTATGGAAAGAAAGAATAAGCCGTACAGATAAATATAAACCCATGCACTTACTGGTAAAACAATAACTCATGATTAATAAAAAAATAACCCTTTTTCTTGTCTGTTGCTCGATGATTGCCACACCTGTGCTTGCACAAAAACAGGTATTTGACCTGGCTACATATACAGTACCTAAAGGATGGAGCAAAAAAGCTACCGCACAAACTGTGCAGTTTACTAAAGAAAATGCAACAACAGGTGCCTTCTGCCTTATTACTCTCTACAAGGCCATTGATGCAACCAATACCCCAAAGGAGAATTTTGATGCAGCCTGGTCTACCTTAGTAAAAGAAGCGGTAACCGTTTCTGCTGAGCCGGAAATGCAACCCTCTGTTACAGAAAAGGGCTGGGAAGTACAGAGTGGATATGCTCCTTTTGAAAGCGAGGGCAGTAAAGGTATCGCCTTATTGGTCTCCTCTTCCGGGTATGACAAAATGGTGAATATCCTGATCATAACAAATACAGATGCCTATGAAGCCGAAATGACAAAATTTCTTGAATCAGTGGATTTGAAAAAACCGGTTGCCGCTAAAAAACCAGTGATAAAAAAAATGGAAGAGCCGGTAAAACCACAGGCAGTTGTAACCGGCCAATTTGCCTTCAACACTACCAATTTTGATGATGGCTGGACAGCTACAGAACAACCAGACTGGGTGGAAGTAACCAAGGGAAATATCAAAGTGCTGCTGCATTATCCCAAGGAAGGAACTATTTTTCCTGCAGACCCCGAGCCATTGACTAATGCAGCATGGAATATTTTAGTGGCACCGCGGTACAGCAACCTCAGGAATTACAAAACTGCTTATATCACTACCTACAACAGGCCCTATCTTGGCATGGGATACCTGATAGAAAACAGCAGTGGAAAAGATGTATTTGTATTGTTATTCCGCCAGGGCGAAACCGGTTGGATCGAATTTATTGCACCGGATAAAAACAGCTTCATACAGCAGTTTAAATTAGACCCCGAAACGGTAAAATGGGATACTGACAGTGACCTGATGAACCCTTTATCATTTATGAAAACGTACAACAAGTTTGCCGTAGCTGCTTCCGACTTCAAAGGAAAATGGACAAGTGATTTTAGCGGAATACAACAGCTATACAATGTGTATACCGGCGACTATGCGGGAATGCATACGAATCAATCAAATGAAGAGTTTGTTTTCGGTGCAGGCAGTACTTACAACTGGAAATTACTGGTAGTAAATGGCATGGTGGGCAATATGAAATTCAACCAGGTGAAATCTGCCGGAAAATTTTCTATCCTAAATAACTGGCAGGTATATTTTTCTGACATTGAAGGTAAACCCAAAAAATACCATGCTTTCTTCTCCTGTATCAAAGGAGCAAGGATATTGAATTTGTTAAATGCGGAGTATCCCGGATCAGGGATTTATACTCAATACGGCTTAGCCAAATAATCGTCAATCTAAAATCAAAATCATGCGTACACTTATTTTATTGCTCCTGGTTTTCCCAATGGTGAGTATAGGGCAAACCTATATCAAATTAGCCGATCCCTCCGGCCAGCCAATAAAAGGCGATGCCACCACCAAGGGGTTTGAAAAAAATATTATCGTTTTATCCTTTGCTCCATCCGGGAAAAACAATGCACAACTTTCTTTCACCATGAATGTTACCGGGGCTTCTGCTGATTTAAAAAGAGCCATGGGTAGCGGCAGTTTGTTACCAAATGGCACCTTAACTGTAACACAACCCGGAGGTGGTGGTATCACTATCAGTTACACCATTAAAATGGAGAATATTAAGGTAAACACCTGTGCCGAGTCAATGGGATGTAATGGAGTAATGACCACTACTACTGTTCTTACGGCTGCACGGATTGGCTGGACCTATTACCAGACAGATAATACCGGGAAGACAAATGTTTCCCGCAAATACGGCTTTGATAATGAAACGGGAAAGGAATGGGCCAATTTTTAGTTTACGGTATACCGGAAACAGGTATGCTTAAAATCCCTGTTTCCGGGGAACGGAATTTTTATGACCTGCGGCTATTTTTATTGAATAAATTTTAACTATGAAATTATTTCTTTCCTGGATTGCGGGAGTAACGCTATTGTTTGTAGCTGCCGCTTCCTGTAAAACAGTTCCGGTAACAGGACGCAAGCAGCTTAACCTGGTACCCAACTCCATGATACAGGCAATGGCTTTTTCGCAATATGACTCTGTGGTAAAAGCAAGCCCTACCCTTTCTCAATATGATACAAGGGCTCAAATGGTAAGCAAAGTGGGCAGCAGGATACAACTGGCGGTGGAAACCTATATGCAGCAGAACAATATGAGCAAGGACCTGAAGAATTTCAAATGGGAGTATAATACCATTGAAGAGAATATTGTAAATGCCTGGTGTATGCCGGGGGGTAAAGTAGTAGTGTATACCGGGCTCTTGCCGGTTTCTCAAACGGAGGAAGGATTGGCGGTTGTGATGGGACATGAAATTGCGCATGCCATCGCCCGTCATGGTAACGAACGGATGAGCGAAGGGTTACTGATCAATCTCGGAGGGCTGGTGCTCGAAGAAGCACTGAAAGAAAAAAAACAGGAAACTCAATTGTTATTCTTAGGCCTGTATATGATCGGTTCCAACCTTGCATTGGCCCTGCCCAATAGCCGGATGCAGGAAAGTGAAGCGGATAAACTAGGCTTGATATTTATGAGTATGGCTGGTTATAATCCCGAAGAAGCTGTACCATTCTGGCAACGGATGTCTGCGATCAATAAAGGGGTTAAAACGCCTCAATTTCTTTCCACCCATCCTTCTGATGAAACCAGGATCAAAAAATTATCTGCATTGATACCGGAGATCAAAACAACCTATTATAAACCCCAATAAATAGTTGTAGTTATATAAACTGGAGTTTCGTAGCATCCCTGATCAGTGATGCAGTATTCCGGACACCAAACTTGGCCAGCAGGTTTTTACGATGTGTGTCAATAGTAGTAGGGCTTACAAATAATTTTTGTGCAATCTCATTATTGGTCAGCCCCTCTGCGATCAGTTCCAGTACTTCTTTTTCCCGCCGGGTCAGCAGGATGGGGTTGGCATCAGATTTAGTTAATACCTGGGAAGCTTCATCACTAAAATATATCTTCCCTTTAATGACCACACTGATAGCTTCCATCAATTCCTCCTGTGTTGCATTCTTCAGCACATAACCAGAAGCCCCGCTATCCATCATCTTTTGAATAAAACTTTGCTGGTTGAATGTGCTGAGGCCGATAATGAATACGGAAGGATATTTTTCTTTCACCTCTTTGCACAGATCAATACCGTTTTTATCCGGCAGGTTGATATCCATCAGGATAATATCCGGCTGCTGCCGCTGCAAAAAAGCCAGGCAGGAGGCTGCATTCATGGCATGGCCGGTCCATTCGATACCCTTTTCATTCTGCAATAATGAACGGATACCTTCCACTACCATATAATGGTCATCCACAATAAAAACTTTTGTTGCCATTTATATATTTAATTCAATGTGAACAGATGTGCCTTTACCTGGCTCTGACTGAATGTCCAGTTTCCCTTTCAGGTATTCCAGCCGGCTCTGGATATTGGTCCAGCCAATCCCCTTAGCCTGCTGCAAAAGTACCGGATTAAATCCCACTCCGTCATCCTCTACGGTAACTGTTATCACTTCATTGGTTTTACTTACCTGCACGATCGCTGTTTTGGCGGCAGCATGCTTCATGGTATTATTGATCAGCTCCTGGACGATCCTATAAATAGTGATCGCTGTTGTGTGCTCTATTTTCACCTGCTCCATTCCAATCGACTGGTAATTTACCTGCAAAGCACCGGACTGGTTAATATCATTACAAAAATCTTTCAGGGCTGTATCCAGGCCGAATTTTACCAGTGCCTCCGGCATCATATTGTGCGCAACTCTCCTCATTTCCCTGATTGAGCTGTCCAGCATATCCATCCCCCTTTCGAAAGCCCGGGCATTGTCAGGGGTCATTACCAGGGTTCCTTTCATTGTCTGAAATGAGTATTTAATACCGGACAACATTCCGCCTAAGCCGTCATGAAGATCCTTTGCCAGGCGTGTTCGTTCCTGTTCCTCTCCTTTTAATACTGCTTCCGTGGCCATTAATTGTTTTTCTGTCTCCAGTTCGCTGATACGCTGTTGCTGCAGTTTCTGCTTTTGTCCAAAGTTTCGGTAAGAAAGTAGTGAAATAACCAGTAAAGTTGCTGCTGCGCCAATAAGAATATAGTTAAGCGTATTCTTCTGGCGGATGGTCAACTGTTGTAATTGTTTCTCCACTTCCAGCTCTTTGATCTGGCTTTCCTTTTTTTCCGATTCATACTTGGCTTCCACCAGCGTAATGGTGGAACGGTTTTTCTCATTCAATACCGAATCGCTCAGTAATTCAAATTTCTTCCTGAAATCCAGTGCTGCATGAAGATTACCTGTCTTCTCTGCAAGATCAGAGGCTTTAAAGTAGAGATCCTTCAACTCATATTTGGAGCCGAGTTCCACCGCCAGTCTTATTCCTGCCTGCACAGATTCCTTCGCCAGGTTATATTGCTTTGTTTTCAGGTACAGATCGGTAATACCCATATAGGCATACATTTCATACTCGGGAGCTGTTTTTTGCTTAGAAAGATCAATGACTTGTTTATAATACTGTTCTGCCTTGCCGGCCTGGTTTAAAGCGCTGTAAACATCTGCAATGCCCTGCCACCCATCCAGTATCACTATATAATCATCGGTGGCCTTCCCGATTTGCTCAATTTCTCTATACCTGGCAAGGGCCTTGTCATAATCCTTCAGATAGAGCTCGGCAGTGGCGATATTGAAAGTGGAGGAAGAAATTGCATAATCATTCTTTAACTCTTTGGCCAGCAACAATGATTTCTCCGCATACTCTTTTCCCTTTTGATAGTCTCCCATATTAATGAAAATAGAAGCCAGGTTATTATTAGTGATCCGCTGCAAACGCTTATCACCAACTTCCTCTGCCAGCTTCTTTGCTTTTAAATAATTCTCTGCTGCCACCTGGAAGTCGGACAAGTATTGCCATTCACTTCCATAATTGAGATAAGCGACTGACAGGTCTCTCTTATTTCCTATTTCCTCATACAACGAAAGGGCCTCCTTACACAAGGCAAGGGCCTCCCGGAATTTTCCCTGGTTGTTCAGGATAACGATGTAGTGACTGGCATAAGCAGCCTGACCTTTCTTGAAATTTAATTTCTTTGAAAGTTCATACGCTTTGTTGTAATAGAAAACAGCCGTATCCGGGTTATCCGTCTCAAACAGTTTACCATACTCGTAGTATAATAATGCCTTCGTTGTATCATCTCCGGAGTTATAAAGAACTGCCCTCAGGCTGTCTGCTTCTGACTGCTGCGAAAAAGCAGGAGAGCTAAAAAGGGAAAGCAGCGCCACCAAAAAGCAGAATTTTCTCATACAGTAGAATAAAAGATTACCGGCAGATAACAAAATAAGGCTTGATCATGGCAACAAACTCTCCCCTTTTTCCATGATTTTATGCTATTCCCGGCTTATCCTGTTTTTAAGGGATTGCTGCCGTCTGAATCAACACTCATTTTTACAGCATCAAAATCATTTACTAAATAACTATATCATGAAAAAAGAACTTATCCCGGTCGCCTTTCTTTTAGCCAGCCTGTTTACGGCTGCACAGCCAACTGTCATTCAAAACACAAAAAAAATAAAAGAAGCCAACCCTGCTGTGATCCGGACAATCAAAACCATCCCGGTTAGAGCCGCATATGATTTCAGTAATGTAAAAATGTGCTCCGACATTGTTAACAACACGGGTAACCTGCCCGCCCGTAATTTTTCAGCCGTTGCCGCATTACCTAAAATTAAGAGTGATGGCTCGATAGATCAAACTGCTGTTATCAGGCAACCCCTGGCAGCAGAAACTAATAAAATGTGGGACCCGGGTCAAACCATTACAGTTTACCTGTCACCTAATAATGGATCAGACGCATTACGAAATAAGGTACGCACCTATGCCCGTGAATGGGAGACCCATGCGAATATCAAGTTCCAGTTTGTAAATGATTTTAAATCAGCTCAGATTAAAGTAGGCTTTTTTAAAGACAATAAGTTCTGGTCATGGGTTGGCAAAGATGTGCTCTTTAATCCACTTAGTTTATACACCATGAACTTTGGAGCATTTGATATGGTCACCAATGAGGCTGAGATCCGGGGAACAATTATTCACGAATTTGGCCATGCTCTTGGATTCATTCATGAACACCAGTCGCCAACTACCAGCATTCCCTGGGATAAAGAAAAAGTGTATGCTTATTTTGCCGACCCGCCCAATAAATGGACAAGAGGTGAAGTTGATTTTAATATTTTCAATAAATATTCCCGTACGACTACCAATTTTTCCGCATATGACAGGTTTTCTATCATGCACTATTCATTTCCGGCTGAACTAACTACCAACGGTTTTTCTATACCTGCTAATAATGATTTCTCAGCTACCGACAGGCAGTATGCCCGTTTGATCTATCCCTTTCCACCGACTCCCGCCAATGCTACCGGAACACTGAGAACCGGTGATGACTGTGATATGGTTGATTTTGTAGTGGAATACGGAGTTGTCGCTGGTGACCAGGTAGAATTCAAAATGCAATTTGGCAGGATGGACAATAAAACCGTGACCTGGTGGAAACAAATAGGTATTCCCAAAACAAACAATACCGAAACAATGCTGGCTATTCAAAACCATTCACTGATCCAGAGTGAAAATAAAACAACTGCATTAGTGCAAATACCATTTACCGAGATCAATACTAACAAAGGCATTAGTTTCTGGAAAGCCAAACTACTGGGCGTTCATACCCCATTAGGATTTAAATGGAATGTGCTTCCTGCTCTTAAAGGCGGATGCCGTGTAACACTGACCTGGAAGAAAGATAGTTGCCTGTAGGTCGGTTGCAGGTATTATCATTCAATTTACTTCTTTACAATATCTTCGCAGCGATGAAAGACTTTCAATCGCTGCGAATTGTTTTTATGGGCACCCCTGAGTTTGCCGTTGCATCATTAGATGCACTGGTAAAAGCCGGGTGTACTATTGTGGGAGTGATCACAGCTCCTGATAAACCTGCCGGAAGAGGCATGCAACTGCAGCAAAGTGCGGTAAAGAAATATGCAGTGGAACATAATCTCAAAGTCCTTCAACCCGAGAAGCTGAAGAATCCTGAATTTATTGAAGAATTAAGAACACTGCAAGCGGATCTCCAGGTAGTGGTTGCCTTCCGCATGTTGCCTGAATTAGTTTGGAATATGCCGCCCATGGGAAGTGTAAATTTACATGGAAGCTTATTGCCCCAATACCGTGGCGCTGCACCCATTAACTGGGCGGTAATTAATGGGGAGAAAGAAACAGGCGTAACTACCTTCAAACTAAAACATGAAATAGACACCGGTGATATTTTATTACAGGAACGTTTCCCGATTGGAGAAAACGATACTGCCGGCGAAGTGCATGACAAAATGAAGGAGATCGGAGCTGCTTTATTAGTGAAAACGACTAAAGGGCTTGCCGACGAAACATTGAAGGAAAGACCGCAGACGACAGACAATAAACCACAGGCCACCCTTCTGCATCATGCGCCAAAAATTTTTACGGAGACCTGCAAGATCGATTTTACAAAAACAGTGGAGGAAGTGCATAATCTCATCCGAGGCCTCTCCCCTTTCCCGGGAGCTTTCACCAGTCTGAATGGAAAGACCCTGAAGATCTACAGAAGCGAAAAGGAACCAGGCAATACTGGTATGGCAGCCGGTGAATATAAGACTGACGGTAAGACGTTTTTAAAATTCGCCTGTAATAACGGCTTTATCCATGTAAAGGAATTGCAATTAGAAGGCAAAAAGAAAATTGCTGTAGAAGAATTCCTGAGAGGATACCGTTTTACTAATAGTTAACTTTCACAATAAATTTATCCTGCTCAGTTACCTGCAGGGCTGATGCTGCTGCACTGCTGATCCGGATATCAAAGCCCTCATTCTGGCGGATGCCAGCCATTGCTCCCAATACTTTTGCATAGATAACTTTGTTATTAGCCGGGTTAGTGATCTTTACGATTGTTCCTGGTTGCACAGCATCTATCAATAAATAATATTTTGCATCCAGCCAGCCACTGGTGGTTTTAAAAATACCGGATGTAACGGTAGCCTCTTTTGACACGGGGCTTGTTCTCACCTGTTGCTCGAAATGATATTTGAAATACCCGTTTTCAGATGATGGCGGAATGACTTTCTCTTCCTGTTTAGCAAAAACTGGCTCTGCTTTTTTAGGTTCAGGTTTAGGTTCTTCTTTTTTGATCTCAACCACAGGTTCTGACTTCACTGCTTCCCCCCTGGGCGTTGTAATTACGACAGGTGTCTCTTTTACAGGTTCTGTAACTGGTGCTGCTTTACCTTTTAGCGTAACAGCAGGCATCTCTTTTGACAATAAAAATCCCACCACCAGTTTCGACCCCTTGGGAATGTCATCAGCAGCCAGGCTATTCCAGTCACGGAGATTTTGTAACAGCACATTATTGTGTGTATTACTGACTTTCATCAATCCTTCATTCTCCCCGGTTCTGTAATAGACCGGTGTGCCGGTGTTTCCTTTTTGTGTGAAATTTGTATCGGTTAATGGTATGCGTACTGCCTGGCCTATCACCAGTCCTTTGGTCATGTCCAGTTTATTATAAGAAGCCAATGCTTTGGGATGAACATTGTAAAGACGGCCAATTGCAAAAAAGCTCTCCTTTGCCGCCACCTTGTGTTCAAGGTACAGACCCTTATCACTGCTTTTGATCATCAGGTCAGACTTCTGGGCGATGGCAAAATGAGCCATCAGCAACAAGGCCAGAAAGGGGGGAAAACACTTCTTCATACTGACAAGATTTGGTCTACAAAGATGCAGAATTTTGCCCACAGGCCACCCATTTAATTCTCTTTTAATATCCTCATTTCCTTGGGATAATAATTGTTGACCCGGTTGGGTAAAACGTTGGCCCAGCCCAGCGGATGGCCATTATAGGTCATGAGCTGCCATCCTTTAGCAGCACCCTGCAGCTGTATATCTTTTCGCTGCAGGTATTGAATGGCCTGTTCATAATTCAACGCCGCACGGGGCACTTTTTCCGTTACAAGCAAGCTCATAGCAAGAGAATGGTCCGGCACTAATTTATCCCGCATCAATTCGCCGGCCAGAACACCGGAATAAATCACCCGGAGGTTTTCCAGCAGGAAAGAAAAATCAGTAGCCAGGTGCTGCGGCCATGCATACACAGTTGTGAGATGCTTTACGAATTGCAGGCCATCCATCTTTATCCAGCGGGCCAGCATTTCAATATCTTTTTTAGTAGCAGCTTCAGGTTTACTTTTAAATTTGATGGAAGCAGTTTCTTCTCCATTCGTCTTTTTAAAACAGGCTAAGAAAAAACCTTCTCCTTTTACTTTGTCCGGCCAGAAACGGTAGCCTCCGGCTGATTCAACAATCCCCCATGATGAATCGAATGTCAACAGGCTTTGCATAGCTGATTTTTCATGTACTAACCAATTGACAATATCCTCATCTTCTTCTTTTGAATACGAACAGGTGGAGTAGATCAATACTCCATCTATTTTCAATGCAGGCCATACATCAGCTAATATCCGCTGCTGCCGTTGTGAGCAAAGCTGCACATTATTCTCACTCCATTCTTCAATAGCTTCCGGGTCACGGCGGAATAAACCACTGCCACTACAGGGAGCATCCACCAGGATCACATCGAAATAATTTTCCAGCCGGGTAAAGTCTTTAGGATCATTATTGGTAATCACTACATTTTCACAACCCCACTTGATGATATTATCCTTGAGCACATTAGCTCTTGAACGAATCACTTCATTACTGACCAATAAACTTTCTTTGGAGATGAGTGATTGTATATGTGTCGATTTACCTCCCGGTGATGCACAGAGGTCAAGCACTTTTAAAGGTTTTGACAGGTCAACAGTTTGGCGCAGGGCCTGTTCCACAAACATAGAAGACGCTTCCTGCACATAATAACAGCCGGCATGAAAAAGCGGGTCGAATGTAAAAGACGGACGCTGCTCCAGATAGTAACCATCAGAAGTCCATGGAATTTTAGAATTCAGATTTTTGATTTCTGCCCTTTTCCGTGGGTTAACCCGAATAGAAGTAACCTGTTCACCAGATGTATGCACCTGTTCAAAAGCTTCTTTATCGAAGCCTTTGGCATCAGCTAATGAATTTAATAATAAAGATGGAAGTTGCACCTGGCAAAACTACAAACCACAAGTTACAAACTACAAATTCTTTATCTCCCCAATCAGGTCTTGTAATACTTTCTTCGCATCCCCAAATAACATGGATGTTTTGGGCCGGAAGAAAAGATCGTTTTCAATACCGGCATAACCGGGTTTCATACTTCTTTTGTTAACAATCACATTCTTGGCCAGTTCCACATCAAGGATTGGCATACCATATATGGGAGAAGATGGATCAGATTTGGCAGCCGGGTTCACCACATCGTTTGCACCTAATATCAGTACCACATCTGTGGTAGAAAACTCATCATTGGCATGTTCCATTTCCAGCAGTTTGTCATAAGGAACATCTGCTTCAGCTAACAGCACATTCATATGACCGGGCATACGTCCGGCTACCGGGTGAATGGCATATTTCACGGTCACGCCTTTTTCTTCGAGTAATTTTTCCAACTCATGACAGGCATGTTGTGCCTGTGCCACAGCCAGTCCATAGCCGGGAACAATGAATACCTTATTCGCATAACTCATGACCACGGCTGTATCACTGAGCGAAATTTCTTTGTAAGCTCCCTGCTGTTTAGCACCGGCAGGGCCGGCTTTTGCAGCACCACCAAAGGAGCCGATCAGTACATTGGTCAATGAACGGTTCATCGCTTTGCACATCAGCATGGTCAACAAGGTACCCGCAGCTCCTACGAGTATACCACCAGTGAGCATTGCTTTATTATCATATAAAAAACCACCGCAGGCGGCCGCAACCCCGGTAAAAGAGTTCAGGAGAGAAATAACAACAGGCATATCCGCACCACCGATGGGCAGTACAAATAATACACCATATACAAACGCAAACAAACCGATCAGCATAAAGGGAATGAACATGTTTCCCACTTCCGACCGGTAGGCAATAACAGCCGATACCAGCACCAGCGCCAGTACGATCATATTGACTATATGCTGCCCTTTAAAAGAAAAATCTTTTACCCGTCCATTTAATTTACCCCAGGCAATGATACTCCCGGTATAAGAAACAGTACCGATGATGGCACCTGCCACAATGGTGATATAATAACCAACCGGAACAATAGCTGAAAAAGCAGTCTCATCTGATCCTTCGTGCAATTTGTATATATGATAGAATTCGGCAGCAGATATCAGGGCGGCACAGGCACCACCCATTCCATTGAACAAGCTTACCATTTCCGGCATAGCCGTCATCTTCACTTTTTTGGCGGCGAGTGTACCGACCACAGAGCCGATAATTATGCCACCAAATATCCATACATAGTTTTGCAGCTTATGTCCTTCCGTATCCGTATAGAGAAATATAGTTCCGAAAATAGCAATCGTCATCCCCGCAGCAGCAATCAGGTTTCCTTTTCTGGCTGTTGCCGGGTTGGAGAGCATTTTAAGGCCCAGGATAAATGTAACTGAAGCAATGAGGTAACAAACGGTAAGTATATTGAGTTCCATAAAATTTATTCTATTACTTTTTCTTCTTCTTAAACATTTCAAGCATCCTGTCTGTCACCACAAATCCGCCCACCACGTTAAGTGTTCCAAGTATCACCGCCAGGAAACCAAGTACCAATGCCAGGTAGTCGTCACTCTCCGCTTTTCCCATCACGATGATAGCACCGATGATCACCACTCCGTGGATGGCATTAGCACCACTCATCAGGGGTGTGTGTAACACACTCGGCACACGACCGATCACTTCAATGCCGACAAAGATCATCAGGATGACAATGTAGATGATCTGCTGGTTAACTGTAATCCAATTTAATACTGAATCCATATTCTTATTTTAATCGTTCGTGAACTATTTCTTTGTTATGTGTTATGCAACATCCTTTTACCAGGTCATCTTCCCAGTTCAGGTTAGTTTGCCCTTCTTTATTGATGATGAGCTGCAGGAAGTTCAATACATTCTTACCATACATCTTACTGGCATCGGAAGGCATGGTGGACTGCAAGGAAGAATTACCAATGATCGTTACACCATTGAACTGAACCGTCTCATTGTTTTTGGTAAATGGAGTATTCCCTCCTGTGGCAGCAGCAATATCAATGATCACCGATCCGTTCCGCATAGCTTTCAGCATTTCTTCGGTGATCAGTATGGGGGCTTTTTTACCAGGTATCTGTGCAGTCGTGATCACAATATCAGCCTTTGCAATACTTTCTGCGATCTTCGCTTTCTGGCGTTGTAAAAATTCTTCTGATTGCTCCACCGCATAACCACCGGCTTTGCTGGCATCAGCTGCACCTTCCACTTCCACGAATTTGGCACCAAGACTCATTACCTCTTCCTTCACAGCAGGTCTTGTATCAAATACTTCTACCACAGCTCCTAATCTTTTTGCAGTGGCAATAGCTTGCAAACCGGCTACCCCTGCACCAAGTATCAACAATTTTGCCGGGGCAATACTTCCTGCTGCGGTCATAAACATGGGAAAATACCGGCCGTAGGCATTGGCGGCCGTTAATACAGCTTTATATCCAGCAATATTGGCTTGTGAACTTAGTACGTCCATGGCCTGTGCACGGGTAGTACGGGGCAGCATATCCAACGAAAAAGTGGTTACACCTGCAGCCGCCCATTGCTTCATAGTATCTGCATTGAATAAAGGCTGGTAAACACCAATAACGACAGACGATGGGCGATGGGTGATAGCAGGCTCCGGCTGGTGGATACCCAATACTATATCTGCGGCCGCCACTTCGTTCCTGCTCTTTATTTGTACTCCGGCCTTTTCATACTCAGCATTACTGCAAAATGCTTTTGCACCTGCTCCGTCTTCTACGATAACTGTGATTCCTTTTTTGGTGAGAGTAGCTGCGGCTTCAGCCAGTAACGATACTCTTGTTTCGTGGGCTGGTTCTTTTAAAACACCGATCGTCATAATATACCTGGGTTATGGATAGAAAATTGAATTTCTGGTGGCCGTGAAGATATTGATTTTTTGGGGAGCTGCACGGCCTCACATCTTGATTTTCTTCAGCCTGTACCCTGTTATTCATCAACCCTCAGAAACGGATGCTGAAATGCTGTTTTTCGTGAAATTCCTCCCTGAAAAATACGATCCCGATGAAAAAAAGATCAACAGAACAACGTACCGCAGGATGATTCCGGATGGTACCCCAGGCCTTTTCCATTTCAGGGCTCCAGTGAATATCGTCAAATATTAAAATACTGTCGTTATGTGTGATGGGCAGCAACTGCTGAAAGTATCGTTCGGTGGGCTCCCGGCGGTGATTGCCGTCAATAAAACAGCAATCAACTGAACCCAGATCTTGGGCCACGGGTGCTAATATGTCGTCAAAATTTCCTTCCATGACGGAGATATTCTGCAAACCCAAAGCCGTAAAATTCTTTCGGGCAACAGCAGCAACTTCCGTAGCTCCTTCCATGGTTGTTACCATAGCAGCAGGATTACCCAAAGACAGGTAGGAAGAGGTAATGCCCAATGATGTTCCCAGTTCAAGTATTGTCCGGGGTTCATAATATTTTACCATCCGGAAAAGCAGCTGGCCGAATTTCTTTGGCTTGGCGGCATTCTTTGCAATGGAAGATATTGTTCGAAGATTTGATTTATCCATCGTGGAACCGGCCCCAAAATCTTCAATGGTTAAAACAGTATGATCGTTGCGTAATTGTTTTCTTAGCAATTCAATACTGTTATAATCCGCATATGCTGTTTTGTCATTCAGTACCTTGGTGATAAAACTAAAAATAAAAGGAGAATGAGTGCCATGTCCTTTACTGTTGGAGGCAGTACAATACCAGGAAATATATTTCTGTATAAGACGGGCTTTTGAATACATGATCAGCAAACTACGGGAATCATCAGCGCATTTTAAAATTAGCGAACTGAAAAATCAAATTCTTTCCCAGGTTTGAAAAGAGTGATTAAACGCATTTTTCTCATCGGCTTCATAATTCTTCTGGCTGACCAGTTTCCATTTTGCAGGATCAATGACAGGAAAATAAGTATCAGCTTCAGGTTCTGCTTCCACCCTTGTCAGGTAAATACGGTCTGCTTTATCGAACAGCATTTTGTATATCTCCCCGCCACCTATTATCATTACTTCTTTTGCATCTGTTTCTTTGGCAAGAAAAAGGGCATCGTCAATAGTAGCAACAGTAACGGTACCTTCCACAGCCCAATCCGCCTGGCGGGTGATCACAATATTTTTTCTTCCTGCTAAAGGTTTACCCAATGAATCAAATGTCTTTCTTCCCATCAATACCGGCATACCCCAGGTCACATTTTTGAAATGCTTCATGTCATTCGGTAAATGCCAGGGCATTTTCCCATCTTTACCAATGGCATTATTAGAAGCTGCTGCAACAACAAGCGATATTATCATGCCGGGATTTATTTTATGATTACTGATACCTGCATTACAAATGTAGTAAGACTTATTTTCTTTCAGACTATCATTGAGATCATGCAACCTGCAGCTTAAGTTCCCCCTTTAGGGGGACAGGGGGCATTATACAGCCACCGGTGCTTTAATGGCCGGGTGCGACTGGTAATTCTCAAGTGTAAAATCTTCAAACTTGAAATCAAAGATATTTTTTACCGCCGGGTTGATTTTCATAGTTGGTAATGCAAATGGTTCCCGGCCCAGTTGCAGGTTCACCTGCTCCATATGATTGCTGTAAATATGCACATCGCCAAAAGTGTGAATGAATTCTCCGGGTTGCAAGTCACATACCTGTGCGATCATCATGGTTAATAGAGCATAGGATGCAATATTAAAAGGAACACCCAGGAAGACATCTGCACTTCTTTGGTATAACTGGCAGCTCAGCTTGCCCTCTGCTACATAAAACTGGAACATATTATGACAGGGCATCAATGCCATTTCCGGCAAGTCGGCCACATTCCAGGCACTCACGATCAGCCGACGGCTGTCCGGGTTCTTTTTGATCTGCTCTATCAACTCGCTGATCTGGTCCACTACTTTTCCATCCTTTCCTTCCCAGCTTCTCCATTGTTTGCCATATACAGGCCCGAGTTCTCCATTATCATCCGCCCATTCATCCCAGATACGAACACCGTTCTCTTTCAGGTAAGCAATATTCGTCTCGCCTTTCAGGAACCAGAGCAATTCATAAATGATACTTTTCAGGTGCACTTTTTTAGTGGTCACCAGCGGGAATCCTTTAGCCAGGTCAAACCGTAGCTGGTAGCCAAAGCAGCTCTGTGTACCCGTACCGGTACGGTCACTTTTATGAACACCGTTTTCCTGTATATGCCGGAGCAGGTCAAGGTATTGTTGCATGGCTGCAAGTTAGGAAGAAAGGCGGCAGTTATAACCATACACATGCAGTTGTGGGGAAACTGTGGATTGATAAAATGCAGCAGGCGGGTTGACCAGAATCAGCGAAAATATTGGATTACATAGGTACATTGAGCTATGACCAATAACAAGAAACTATATATCCAGCTGGGAAACTTGTTCTATGCCATTGCTGCTGCGGACTCTCGTATCAGGCCCGAGGAAAAGAAAACCCTGAATGATGAAATAGAGTTTGCGTGGAAACATTATGATGAAAGTACAGACAGGTTTGGTTCAGAAAGGGCCTTCCTGATACAGTTTGAATTTGACACCCTGGAAGAGCAGTTTACGAGTGCAGATGAAGCGTTCAAACTCTTTGTACAGTTCTTCAACGAGTATAAAAACCAGATCGATACCAGTACCCGGAGAAGGATATTCAACAGTGCCCGTCATATCGCAGAAAGCACCCGCAGGATCAATCATTTTGAATTGGACTATCTCGTAAAATTGAAAGAGCTGATGAATATTTAATGGCCTGTTCGCCTGCTTAGCTCTTTACTGATCAGCCCAAGCTCCCGTCCTGTCTGTCCCTTAACGGAAGTATTTTCTTCGGCCCGGCGCATCAGGTAAGGAATGACATCTTTTATCGGTCCGAATGGAAGATATTTGCTGACACCGCAACCGGCATTGGCAAGGTTAAAAGTAATATTATCACTCATCCCGAATAACTGGCTCCAGTGCACATGCGGATGATCCAGTGGTAAGCCTTTTTGCTGCAGTAATTGGGTGGCATATAAATTACTGTACTCATTATGCGAGGCAACGATCAGGGCGATCCTGTCAATATGTTCAATACAATAAGCTACTCCTGCATTGTAATCTTTATCCGTACTTTCTTTATCCGGCTGTATGGGTGAAGGATATCCTTTTTCTGCAGCCCTTTTTCGTTCATTTTCCATATATGCACCACGCACCAGTTTTGCACCCAGAATAAAATTTCTTTCTACCGCAGCTTCATAACTGTCCTTCAAAAATTGCAGCCTGTCGTGACGGTAATGTTGAAGCGTATTATACACCACGCATTTTTGTTTATTAAAGGTATCCATCATCATGATGGTCACCGCATCCACGGGGTCTTGTATCCAGGTTTCTTCTGCATCAATGAGTACGCCAACATTTTTGTCTTTAGCTGCTTCGCAAACCCGCATTACACGATGCCTTACACGATGCCATTCTTCTTTTTCCTCAGCCGGTAACTGGTCAGCCGCAGTTAAAAATCGTTTCATCAATGTGCCCTTTGCCTCATGCATCAGTGCATCCAGTTTTTCCAGTAAAGCAAAACGGGCAAATCCCGTCACCTTCACACTCATAAAAGGAATATTCGGCTGCGTGGACGCATAATTGATCACCCGGATAAATTCTTCACAGGCATGATCAAAATTGGCTTCCCCTTCTTTTCCTTCCACCCCATAATCCAATATCACCTGTACATGGTATTTGCCAAGCATTTTGGCTACTGTCGCCGTTTGTTCCAGCGTTTCTCCCCCGACAAATTGTGTAAAGATGGTCTTGCGGATCAATCCCTTTACGGGTAATCCTGCATTGATAGCCCAGGGGGTGAGTTTAGTGGCCATTTTAACCAGCCAGGGCTTACCCATTAACGAAAAAAGAAAACGGGCCTTTTTAAGTTGCTGGTCTGTTTTATAATCAAAAGCAAGGGCTGTGTTATCAAATGAGATAGGAGTCTGATTTTGCATGGCAGCATTTTTAGCTGGGCAAAGGTAGTAGAAAGCTCCTGATGATGAAATGACTGGCCGGGCAAAAGATTTTGATTTTTATGAGTCTGCTCGTAGTTATCTCAAATTGCCTGGTGATTGAACGGCTGTAATACCATTTCACTCACCACACCACTGGCGGGCTGCTGGCAAAGGAACCAGATCGCTTTGGCGGCTTCATCTGCCTGGATCATTTTATCCCGCTGCACCCGCAGATCAATCGTATCCCAAAAGGAAGAATCCACGCCACCCATAAAAAGATTAGTGATCCGGATATCCGTCCGTTTGATCTCTTCCCGGATACTTTGCATCATACCCACCAACCCATATTTGCTGGCACTATACGCCGCCGCTCCGGCCATCGGCACTTTTCCCAATACCCCGGGGATATTAATGATCAGTCCCTTTTTAACTTCCTTCATAGCTGGTAAAAAATTCTTTACAAGGAGAAATGGGCCATATAAATTGTAATTCAGTGTTCTTAAAAATTCTACTTCACTTAACTGTTCCATATTTTTAATGATACCTATACCGGCTGCATTGATAAGGATATCAATGGAAGGATAAACAGAAAAGTACTTTTCTTTTAATACCAATACTTCTTCTTGTTTTGAAATATCCAGGGAGAAAGTTCTTTCCGCCGGTACTGAAGTTTGATCAGCCACTGCTGCCAGTTTTTCCGGGTTGCGGCCCGCAAGAAACAAGTTTGCCCCATTACCTGCCAGTAATTTGGCTGTCCGTGAACCAATAGTTCCTGTAGCTCCGATGATAAGAATATTTCTACCTTTCACTGATTCCATAAACAGGTTTTCTTATTAACAACCCTGCTATGGAATTGTTGACAGATTTCTTTGAATACCTATGCATATCATCTTAATCACAACTGCCCCCGGCTGCCTATCTTTGCGCAAATCTTTTTATGGAAGGGAAAAAAGCAGAAGAAAGCCGTATCATCATGACGGAGATCGTGTTACCGAACGACACGAATGTATTTGGTAACCTGATGGGTGGCCGCCTGATGTACTGGATGGATATTGCAGCGGCATTGGCTGCTCAGAAGCATTGCAATGCGCCGGTGGTTACAGCATCAGTGGATAATATCTCTTTTGAAAACCCGATCAAACTGGGCAATGCCGTTCACATAGAAGCCAAAGTGACCCGTTCTTTCCATACTTCCATGGAAGTGCATATGAAAGTATGGGGTGAGGATTTTACCCAGCAATACAAATATAAAAGTAACGAAGCTTATTACACGTTTGTGGCACTGGACCCTAACCGAAAACCACGACCTGTTCCGCAACTGATCACTGAAACAGAAGAAGAAAAAAAATTATTTGAAGGGGCTTTAAGAAGAAGACAATTACGTTTGATATTAGGCGGAAAGATGAAACCAGATGATGCTGTTGAACTAAAGGCGTTATTTTTCAAAGATTGATCGCTATAAAACTTCTTTCGTTTGCCAGTGATGCTTTCCCATCATCATGTGTTTTTTACTTTGCTCAATCGCATCCATTAATTGCGCCAATATCACTTCTGTTGGCGCATCATAGTCAATCACCAATGGTTCTTTAAAGGTAACACTGAGCAATGTCCCTTTCTTTTTGAATTTTAATCCCGTCTTATTAAAGGCCCGCCAGAAACCATTGATCACAACCGGTATTACAATGGGCTTTACCTGTTTGATGATGAGTGCTGTTCCCTTTCTTCCAGGTGCAAAGGGCTTCGTTGTGCCTTGCGGAAAGGTAATGACCCAATTTTGTTCCAGGGCCCTGTTGATCTTACGGGTATCCGACGGGTCCAACCCTTTCCTGACTTCTTTGGCTCCATCATTCCATGTTCTTTTCACAGTCAGTCCGCCAGCCAGCAAAAACAAACGGCTGATCCAGCTTCCCTTCATCGTGGTTTCAGCAGCCACATAGTTCACCCGGGTAAAGGGATTCAGTAAATAATATGGAATGCCCAGGCGGTTCATTTTTCCCCATTTCACGGCACTGAATATCTGGAAAAAGGTGATCACATCAGCAAAATAGGTCTGGTGATTGCTGACGAATAATACTTTTTCCTTGGGTAAATTCTTTAGATGTTCTGTCCCGGATATTTTGAGTTTATTGATGATCGCCAGCCCCGGGTAGGATGCCAGCCCGACGATGAAGTAGACGATCTTTCGTACGGGTTTAAAGTGTTTTATCCTGTCAGCGAATGAACTCATAAACGGCAATTATAGGCTGCGATGATCAAATTAACAAAGTGGCGCTAAGTAAGCAACGGTTTTTATGTAATTTAATGAGTATAATCATCAGTCAAAAAAAATGTTTATGAAAAAAATAATCAGCATTATCATGCTGACCGGTTTTACAGCAACCGTGTTCGCACAACAACAAGCAACAGTGAATCCATTTCCAAAGACCATTACCGTTTCCGGCAGTGCGGAAATGGAGATCATCCCGGATGAGATCTATGTAAATATCACCCTGCGGGAATACCAGAAAAAAGGGGAAAGTAAAAAGGAACTGGAAACCATTAAAACGCAGTTTCTCGACTATTGTAAATCGGCAGGCATACCTGATTCTGTTATCAGTATTTCATCCTTTACCGGGTACAACAACTACTATAACTTCCGCAGAAAAAAGAAAGACAATGACCTGATGGCGTCTATCGTTTACCAGGTCAAATTCAAAGACAGTAAAACAATGGACCTGCTGGTAGAGAAGCTCGATGATGAAGCCACTCAAAATTTTATTATAGCCTCTACCAGCCATAGTAAAATAACTGAGTTCAGGAAACAGCTCAAAATACAGGCCATTAAGGCAGCAAAAGAAAAAGGGATCTATCTTACTGAAGCTATCGGTGAAAAACTAGGCGCAGCTATCACAATTAATGAACCGGATGCCTTACAATACAGCGGCAACTATTTATCTAATAACTTTCTTGCAAACACTACTTATTCCCAGTCAAACATGACCCTTGCAGAAGGTGACAATGACCCCGGAAATGAACAAGTAGATTTTAAAAAAATCAAACTACGCTTTGAAGTATCCGTCATTTTTGCCCTGCAATAACATAAAAAAAGCCTCCCGGACCGGGAGGCTTTTCAATTATAAAGCAATTGCTTATTCAGCTTTTGTTTCTTCGCTGCTTTCGCCACCTTCCATTTTCTTCTTCAGATCAGCCAGGACGCCTAAGTCACCCAGTGTAGCTTTTTCTACTTTGCTCTGGATATTCTTAACGGCTTTCTTGGTCTTGTCTGCTTCCACTCTTGCTTCTTTCTTCACCGCTTCTGCTTCTTCCACCTTGCCTTGCTCCCATATACGTGTATGAGAAACAACGATACGCTTTTCATTACGATCGAATTCGATCACCATGAATTGTGCGGTTTCGTCAGCACCGATAGATTTACCATCTTCCTTAGCTAAGTGACGGTTAGGAGCAAAACCTTCCAGGCCATACGGCAGCTGAACAGTCGCACCTTTATCATCCCTGCGGCTCACGGTACCTTCATGAAGGCTTCCGATAGCAAATGTGTCCTGCAGGGTATTCCAGGGATCTTCTTCCAGTTGTTTATGTCCTAATTGCAGTTTGCGGTTCTCTTTATCAATTCCAAGGATCACCACGTCAATGTTGGAACCAACCTTCGTGTACTCACCCGGATGATTGAAACGCTTTAACCAGCTCAGGTCACTGATATGGATCATACCACCGATACCGGCAGCCAGCTCCACAAACACCCCGTAGTTAGTGATGTTCTTCACTAAACCGGTATGACGGCTTCCTTCCGCAAATTTGGTTTCAATATCATTCCAGGGATCAGCAGACAATTGTTTGATCGACAAACTCATCTTGCGGCTCTCTTTATCCAGGGTAACGATCTTCGCTTCATGCTCATCTCCCAGTTTGAAGAATTCTTTTGCATTGATCGGCGTGTTAGCCCAGGTGATCTCACTAACGTGAACCAGTCCTTCAACACCAGGCTGAATTTCCAGGAATGCACCATAATCTTCAATATTCACCACTTTACCTTTCACTACATTGCCTTCAACAATGTTCTCACCCAGCACATCCCATGGATGCGGGGTCAGTTGTTTCAGACCAAGGCTGATACGTTTCTTCTCATCATCGAAATCCAGCACCACCACGTTGATCTTCTGATCCATTTTCAATATTTCGCTAGGATGCGAGATACGACCCCATGAAATATCGGTGATGTATAACAGACCGTCTAAGCCACCCAGGTCCATGAAAGCACCAAAGTCTGTGATGTTCTTCACAGTACCTTCCAGTACTTGTCCTTTCTCCAGTTTGCTCATGATCTCGGCACGTTGTGCTTCGATATCGCTTTCGATAAGTGCTTTGTGCGATACAACAGCATTCTTAATAGTCTCGTTGATCTTAACTACTTTAAATTCCATTGTCTTACCCACAAACTGATCGTAATCAGTTACAGGCTTCACATCGATCTGTGAACCTGGTAAGAATGTTTCCATTCCAAACACATCCACGATCAAACCACCTTTGGTTTTTGAAGTAACAGTACCAGTGATAACTTCACCAGTCTTATGAACTTCCACGATTCTTTCCCATGCACGGGTAATGCGGGCCTGGCGACGGCTCAGGTTCAGGTGACCCTGGCGGTCTTCCTTATCCACTACCATCACTTCCACTTCATCACCAATCTTCAGGTTTTGTAAATCACGGAACTCATTCAAGGAGATCAAACCATCGCTTTTGAAACCGATGTTCAATACCACATCTGTTTTAGTTAAACCAACCACAGTTCCCTGGATCAGTTCACCATCATTCAATTGAACAAAAGTGTTATCATACACTTTGTCATACTTTTCTCTCTCTTCATTGCTGTAAGAGATCACATTTCTTCTGTCCACATTCCAGTCAAAATCGTCGTGGGCAGTTTGCACCGGTACATTTGTTGTCGCTGTAGATACATCTGCTGTTTCAGCAGCTGCATTCTCGGGTGCATCAGCGTTTAGTTGTTTGTTAATCAAATTTGAAAACATGATAAAATAGTCCCGAAGGGTTTTAAAAAATCGGGGCAGCAAAGATAAGATGAATATGGCTGAATCGGGCCGTTCTTAGCCAGAGTTTTTTAAGGAATTGCCCGGCTGCAACGCCTTGATTTAGCGTCCCTTGCGTCGCACACTTCAGGGTTCTGTCCGCTGCTCATCTGGTATTTATTCCTATATTCACCAAAATTAGCCCCTTGCTCTATCGCTGCCTGAAAATCATGGCCCGTCTTGCCCTGCTGATCTTTTGCCGTAAACTGGTCATCAACAAGCCGTCAATTTTACAATCAAAGGGTCCTTTACTGCTCGCCTGTAATCATCCTAACTCATTTTTAGATGCGGTTATACTGGATGTGCTGTTTGAACAACCCGTCTGGTCATTAGCAAGAGGTGATGCATTCAAGGGTAAACTGATCAGCCGGGTATTAGCAGCATTAAAGATCCTGCCTGTTTACAGAACCAGTGAAGGAGTAGAAAATTTAGCAGAGAACTATAAAACCTTTGATGCCTGTATTCATATCTTCAAACAAAACGGCATTATTCTCATCTTCAGTGAAGGTAAATGTATCAACGAATGGCATCTTCGTCCCTTGAAAAAAGGAACAGCAAGACTCGCCATCAAGGCCTGGGAAGAAAATATTCCACTCCTGGTTTTACCTGTTGGTATCAACTACAGTTCTTTTAAACGCTTCGGGAAAAACATCCTGCTCAACTTCGGAAAGATCATCAGTAAAGATGATCTGAATTGTAAAGAAGCTGACGGAATAAAAAACCAGGCTTTCAATAACCTGTTGCAGCAGCAATTAGAGCAACTGGTTTTAGAAATTCCAAAAAAGGATAAAGAAAAACAATCAGCTCTACTGGAAATAAAACCATCGCTGCTATCGAAAATTGTACTGGCAATACCAGCTGCTATTGGCTGGCTGGTTCACATGCCGCTTTTTCTGCCTGTAAAAAAAATCATCTGGAAAAAAACACTGGATAACGATCATTACGATTCGATCATGACAGGGATTTTATTATTGGCTTACCCCATTTATCTTGTGCTGATCATTTCTCTACTATGGATATTCATTGGCAATGCCTGGACACTGTCATTATTATTACTCTTGCCATTCACCGCCTGGTCTTATGCTCAGTTAAAACCTCAACTGGATAATTATTGAGCAGCGGTTGCAATGCTCTTCGCTGCAATGAATCCGCTGGTCCACGCATGCTGGAAATTAAATCCCCCGGTCACAGCATCCACGTCTAAAATTTCTCCCGCAAAAAACAAGTTGGGCACTTTCTTACTCATCATAGTATTGGGGTCCGCTTCATTCAGTTTAATGCCACCCGCCGTAACAAATTCTTCTTTGAAAGTGGTTTTCCCTTTTATGGCGAATGTGCAGCTACAAAGATTCCTGATCAGCCGGTTCTGTTCTTTCGCCGGCATATCTGCCCATCTTCTTTCAACATTGACTTCAGAAAACATCAACAGGTACTCCCATAACCGTTGGGGTAATCCAAAAGGGTTTTTATTGACGATCTTTTGTATGGCCATTTCAAAACGTAATGATTGAAATTTCTCCGCCAGTTGCTGCTCATTGTAACCGGGGAGCCAGCTTATACTAATTCCAAATTCCCAGTTCCGTTCTTTTAATTCTCTCGCCCCCCATGCACTTAATTTTAAAACAGCCGGTCCGCTCAAACCCCAATGGGTGATCAGCAAAGGCCCTTCCTGCTCCAGTTTTGTTCCTATGATCTTTACTCTTGCATTTTCAACACTCACTCCCATCAGTTTAGTAATTGGATTACCGGGCATATTAAAGGTGAATAATGAGGGAACCGGTTCTTCTATAGAATGTCCCAGGTTGATCAGCCATTGAAACATCGACAATTTGGGATAGCCTCCGCATGCGATACATAAATAGTCTGCAGCCAGTAGTCTTGCGTCAGCTAATTGGATTTCGAATGTATTTCCCTTTTTCTCAGCCGATCTCACCTCGGCATTCATCATGATCTCTATCCCGTATTTATTCACTTCACGCAGCAAGCAATCTATGATCGTCTGCGATGAATCCGTTACCGGGAACATCCGTCCGTCTGCCTCCGCTTTCAGCTTCACTCCTCTTTCTTCAAACCACTGCACGGTATCTGTTGTAAAGAACTGATGAAAAGCTTTCTTAACGAAATGCTGCCCGCGGGGATATCGTTTGCTCAATTCAGGAATATCAAAACAGGCATGTGTCACATTACAACGTCCGCCACCACTCACTTTTACTTTAGACAATAATTTACCTGTCTTTTCAACGATAAGAACTTTCAGGGAAGGATTCATCCGTGCTGCATTTACTGCACAGAAAAAACCTGCAGCCCCGCCTCCTATAACAACCATTTGTTTTGACACCTGTCCACTTTTTACAAAGAACGCTGAAATTTTGGTAAGTTCGTTGACCAGAAACATGAATTCATGGCACATCCACTCACCAAGAAACAACTGAAAGAACTACCCGTGATGCCCTATGAAAAGATCAGGGATTATTTACAAACAGGGCATATCTTTTTCAGTTCGGGCAGTTATACTTTCTCAGGCATCATTCAGAAACTGACCAAAAGTGTATGGAGTCATGTGGCTATTGTTTATAAAGATGAACAGTTAGGTAGGGTTATGGTACTGGAAGCAGAACCTGTTGTTGGCATTCGCCTGATCCCCTTATCCAATTACCTGAGAAATTATAAAGGGAAAAAACGTCCATACAAAGGACAGGTGGCCATTGCCAAGCTGAATTTTGACCTGGAAAAACCAAAGCTCAATAAAGCCATCAGCTTTGGGCTGGATGAGCTGACCCGGCCTTATGATAACTGGGAGATCATCCGCATTATGTTACGGATACTTTTTAAAACCGGTAAAAGAGAAAAGAACAAAAGTTATATCTGTTCAGAATTAGTAAGAGATGCATTTGCCAAATCAGGTGTGCTTTTCAAAATGAATGACACCTATATCAGCCCGCAGGAGATCTGGCTGGATGAAAGAGTGGAATTGAAATACCGTTTATTATAATTGCTGTAAACTTTCCGT
>CADEDV010000010.1:0-45172 GCA_902826165.1 uncultured Bacteroidota bacterium | reverse complement strand
CTTACCACTCCATAGCCATGCTTCTTTTCTGTATGTTCCTGTATGGCAAAAGCAATATCCCCGATACGGCCCCCGGCTACAGCTTTTTCGATCCCTTTATACAACGATTCTTTTGTTACCTGTATCAGCTGCATTACATCAGCTCCGGGGTCTCCAATTGCAAAAGTGTAGGCATGATCGCCATGCCAGCCATTTAAGATAACACCAATATCAACTGAAATAATATCTCCTTCCTTCAGTTCATCTTTCGTGGGAAATCCATGTACCACGACGTCATTTACAGAGAGGCAGGAATTAAAAGGATAGCCATTATAATTCAAGAAAGAAGGTACAGCCTGGTGATCACGGATAAAATCCCCGATCATCTTATCCAGCGACAATGTAGTTATGCCCGGTTTTAATACACCCGCTACTTCAGTCATTGTTTTACTGACCAGTAATGCGCTTTTGCGCATCATCTCTACCTGCTCATCTGTTTTGTAAATCATCATACTGCAAATATCCCAATAAAAATAAAACCCGGCAAGTATGACTTACCGGGTTTTGTATAATCAAAAAATTATTACATCTGTACGGCTGAAGCTGTCTGTCTTCCCTGAATACGACCACTTTTCATCAAGCCATCATACTGGCGCATCAGCAGTTGTGTTTCGATCTGCTGGAGTGTATCTAAGATAACACCTACCATGATCAGCAGGGATGTGCCTCCAAAGAAAGAGGAGAAGCCCTGTGTTACACCCAGGCGTTGTGCAATACCCGGAAGAATACCCACAAAAGCCAGCAATATCGCACCCGGTAATGTGATCCTGTCCATGATCTGGCCAATATAATCAGCTGTTGGCTGACCCGGCTTAACACCCGGGATAAAGCCATTATTTTGTTTCAGGTTATCAGCAATCTGTTTAGGATTAAATATCAGGGCTGTGTACAGAAAGGTAAATCCTACCACCACAACGGTGTAGATGACCATATGCCATACATTCTTCTGATCGGTGAAAATACCAGATAAATCCCTGCCGCCTCCTAAAGTGATCAATGTAGGCAGGAACATAATAGCCTGTGCAAAGATGATGGGCATTACACCGGCACTATTCACCTTCAATGGAAGGAACTGCCTGGCGCCACCACCCAATTGGCGGTTGCCCACGATCTGCTTGGCATAGTTAACAGGTACTTTTCGTACACCCTGTATCAATAAGATACAACCAAGAATGATAGCAATCAGTATAGCGATCTCGATAATGAAGATCAGGATTGAACCGGTTCTTGTTGATTTGGCAGCTAACTCCTCAAGGAAGTTCTGCGGCAACCGTCCAAGGATACCGATCATGATAATCAGTGAAGTACCATTACCCAACCCTTTATCGGTGATCTTTTCACCCATCCACATCACAAAAAGAGTTCCTGCTGTCAGCACAATTACAGAAGATAAAAGGAACGGGTAATCAGCAATGATCATTCCGGGATTACTGAGTGCCATATTCTCCAGGTAACGTACATAGGCAGAAGCCTGTAGTAACGTAACCACAACAGTCAGGTAACGGGTATACTGATTGATCTTTTTACGTCCGCTGTCTCCTTCTTTTTGCATTTTCTGGAAACGGGGAACCAGTACCGTCATCAGCTGCATAAAGATTGATGCAGAGATATAAGGCATGATACCTAAAGCGAAAATAGAAGCCTGGTTAAAGGCTCCTCCGGCAAAAGTGTTGATCAGGTCTAGAATACCATTACTGGCATCTCCTGTTTTTTCGGACATCTTTATCGGGTCAATGCCAGGCAATACAATAAAGGAACCAATACGGTATATAAGGATCATCATCAGCGTGAAAAGGATTTTACCTTTCAGTTCCTCGATGCTCCAGATATTCTTTAAAGTCTGAATTAATTTTTTCACGGGAGTTAAATAGATTTAAGAGCCCTGTAAACACAAACGACACATCTTCAGATGCGTCGGTGCAATTTAGCGAAATTTACTTTACGATTTCAACTGATCCGCCGGCTGCTTCGATCGCTGCTTTAGCTTTCTCACTTACCGCATTCACTTTAAAAGTGAATTTACTTTTCAGTTCACCATTGCCTAATATCTTCACCCTGTCTGTCTGGCTGATGAGTCCATTAATATATAGATTCTCCAGGGAAAATTCAGTGATGTTATACTTTTCGGCCAATTGTTCAACCTGTCCGAGGTTAAGTACAGTGTACTCCACACGATGAGGATTGCTGAATCCACGCTTGGGAACACGACGCTGAATAGGCATCTGTCCGCCTTCGTGTGCCATTTTGTTTTTAAACCCGGTACGTGCCTGTGCACCTTTTGTACCTTTTGTGGATGTTCCACCATGTCCCGAACCATCACCACGACCAATTCTTTTTGTTTTGTGTGTTGCGCCTTTTGCAGGTCTTAATTCGTGCAGTTTCATTGCTTTTATTTTTTACTCAACGCCCCGAAAGCATTCGGGGCTCGCTTGTTATTGAATGATTGCAGTTCGCTTGTGCGAGTGCAGGTTATTTATACTTCTTCCACTTTCAACAGGTGAGTCACCTTGCGGATCATACCCAGGATTTGCGGGGTGGCTTCCACTTCTTTAGAGGAATTTGTCTTATTCAAACCCAAAGCCTGTATCGTCAGCTTCTGACGCTCAGGTCTGTCAATAGGACTTTTTACCAATGTTATTTTTATCTTTTTCATAATTCAATTCGTTTGAAGTCGGATTAACCGTTGAATACTTTCTTTAAACCAAGTGTACGGGTCTTAGCCACGCTGATCGGCTCACGCAATAAAGCCAATGCTTTGAAAGTAGCTTTTACCACGTTGTGCGGGTTAGCAGAGCCTAATGACTTAGCCAATACGTCTGTTACACCAGCAGCTTCCAATACGGCACGCATAGAACCTCCGGCGATCACACCAGTACCATGAGCAGCTGGTTTGATCAATACTTTGGCAGCACCTTCTTTCGCCCACTGGTCATGGGGAATAGTTCCTTTCATGACCGGAACTTTGATGAGATTTTTCTTCGCATCTTCAATTCCTTTTGTAATGGCTTCCTGCACTTCTTTTGCCTTGCCAAGACCATGACCAACCACACCATTCTCATTTCCTACCACCACGAGGGCAGAGAAACTGAAGGCACGGCCACCTTTTGTAGTTTTCACCACACGGTTGATGGCAACGACCTTGTCTTTCAGTTCCAGGTCTCCGGCTTTAACTCTGTTTACGTTAAACTTTGACATTTATACTTGTAATTAAAAGTTTGAGTATTGTTTACTTAAAATTGAAGACCACCTTCTCTTGCACCGTCAGCTACTGATTTCACACGACCATGATACAGGTAACCTCCACGATCAAAAGTCACATCTTTAATTCCTAACTCAGAAGCCTTCCGGGCAATTGCAGCACCTACCAATTTACTTTTTTCCACTTTGTTCAGCTTCTGGGCAGCAATATCCTTATCTCTTGATGAAGCAGCAGCCAGTGTTTCGCCTTTTGTATCATCAATCAGCTGGGCATACACATCAGCATTACTTCTGAATACAGACAAACGGGGCTTACCTGTTGACCCGCTGATCTTCCTGCGGATGCGGTAGCGGATATTTTGTCTTCTTTGTGATTTAACTTTTGGGTTCATCGCTTTGTATTTATAATCCTGATTCTGCCAGGATCAAATTTTAGTTTAATTATTTACCAGCAGCTTTACCAGCTTTCTTACGTACCACTTCACCAACATAACGTACACCCTTTCCTTTGTAAGGTTCTGGCTTACGCAGACTGCGCAATTTAGCGGCTACCTGGCCGATCAGTTGCTTATCAATACCTTCTAAAGTAATGATAGGGTTCTGGCCTTTCTCCTGTGCAGTAGCCACTTTCAGTTCTTTAGGGATCTCGAAAATGATATTGTGAGAATACCCTAAAGCAAGGTCAAGAACATTGCCCTGGTTAGCTGCTTTAAAACCCACACCGATCAGTTCCAGTTTTCTTTCAAACCCATCCGTTACACCTTTTACCATGTTTGATACCAGTGAGCGGTACAAGCCATGTAAAGCACGGTGACGGATCTGGTCAGTTGGACGGGCAAAAGTGATATTACCATCTTTCACTTCGACCGTGATATCACGGTCGATAGCCTGTTTTAATTCACCTTTGGGTCCTTTTACAGTAACCACGTTGTCCTTTCCGACAGAGATTGTCACACCACCGGGAGCGACTACTGGTTGTTTTCCTATACGAGACATAATTAGTTAATTTATCGTTTTATTTACTCATTACTGACCGGTCAGCTTAGTATAGTTTCAGCTTAATGTATCAGCAACATTTCTTATTAATAGATGTAGCAAAGCACCTCACCACCTACATTCTGCACCTTTGCTTCTTTATCTGTCATCACTCCTTTTGAAGTTGACAGGATAGCAATACCCAAACCGCTTTTCACCCGACGGAAATCAGCTGGCCTTGAATACTGACGCAGACCCGGACGGCTAACCCTTTCCATACTCTGGATAGCGGGTTGCTTGGTGGAAGGATCATACTTCAAAGCGATCTTGATCACACCTTGCTTGTTATCATCTTCAAATTTGTATTTCAGAATATAACCCTGGTTGTACAGGATCTCTGTCATACGCTTTTTCAGGTTAGATGCAGGAATATCCACTACTCGGTGACCCGCCATTTGTGCGTTACGGATTCTTGTCAGGAAATCTGCTATAGGATCTGTTACCATATTTTTGCCCTCCTACGTCCCGATAAAATCGGGATAATTGGATAGTTTAATTTTAAAATTTGTTTCTTACCAGCTTGCTTTTTTCAATCCCGGTATCTTGCCGTTCAGTGCCATGTCACGCAGTGCAACCCTGGAGATACCAAAGTAGCGTACATAACCTTTTGGACGACCGGTCAGCTGGCAGCGATTCTTCAAACGAACTTTGGAAGAATTCTTTGGCAGTTCATCGAGAGCCTTGAAATCGCCGGCCTTCTTCAGCTCTTCTCTTTTAGCTGCGAATTGGGCAACCATTCTCTCTCTTTTCCTTTGCCTGGCCTTTACTGATGTTTTAGCCATAATTGTTTATTCTTTTTAGTTTGAGTTATTTTTTGTTGCGTTCTTGAAAGGCATACCCAGCTCTTTCAGCAGTTCGTATGCTTCTTCGTCGGTATTCGCTGTTGTAACGAAAGTGATATCAAGACCTGTGATCTTATTTACTTTATCAATATCGATCTCAGGGAAGATGATCTGTTCGGTTACACCCAGTGTATAGTTACCACGGCCGTCAAACGCTTTTTCATTCACACCTTTGAAGTCACGAACACGGGGTAATGCTACAGCGATCAGGCGATCCAGGAATTCATACATCTTCACTCCACGCAGTGTAACCCTTGCACCAATGGGCATGTTCTTACGCAACTTGAAGTTGGAGATATCTTTCTTGGAAAAAGTAGCTACTGCTTTCTGACCAGTGATGGTAGTCAGTTCATCCAGTGCAATGTCTACCAGTTTTTTGTCAGTTACAGCACCATTAACACCACGGTTCACGCAGATCTTCTCCAGTTTAGGAGCCTGCATCACAGATTCGTAGCTGAATTTTTTTACCAGGGCGGGTACAACGTCTGTCTTGTACTTGTCTGCCAGTCTTGGGGTATAAGTTTTAGTACTCATTATTTTTTACCTCCGGGAGTTTTTTTAGTTTTAAAAACTCTTTCTGTCTTACCATCTTTTCTCACTCTTGTCACTTTCGCACCTGCTTTTTGAGCAGCATCCCAAAGCATTACATTACTGATATGGATCGGAGCTTCCTTCTTGATGATACCACCTTTGGTATTCTGTGCAGAAGGCTTTGTGTGTTTGGTGATGATATTCACACCTTCCACGATCACTTTCGCTTCATCCACCAATACTTCTTTTACTGTGCGGGGTTTATCCAGGGCTTTGTCATCGCCGGCAATCACCACCACACTGTCTCCTTTCCGGATATTGTACTTGGGTTTAAATCTTGCTTTCATTTTTATCTATCGTTAATGGGTTTACACCCTTTTAATCAATTATAATACTTCCGGTGCCAGTGAAATGATCTTCATGTATCCTTTATCACGCAGTTCTCTTGCTACTGGTCCGAAGATACGTGTACCACGGGGCTCATCAGACTGGTTGAGTAACACAACTGCATTATCATCAAAACGGATATAAGAACCATCTTTACGACGCAGTTTGTTAGTGGTGCGAACAATAACAGCTTTGGCAACAGTACCTTTTTTGATACCACCTGCAGGCAAAGCGTCTTTTACTGTCACAACGATCTTGTCGCCGATCCTGGCATAACGTTGTCCGCTGTTGCCGAGTACACGGATACAAAGCACCTCTTTGGCGCCACTGTTGTCCGCTACGTTTAACCGGCTTTCTTGCTGAATCATCTTTTTAAGCTTTGAGCCCTTTTCATTTCCGATCCGGGCAGTTAATACTTTTTTTTCTCAGAGGCTGCAGCTGACTACTACAGCATAAAAGTTATTTCACTTTTTCCACCACTTCTACCAGTCTCCAGCGTTTTGTTTTGCTCAGCGGACGGGTTTCCATGATCTTCACCACATCACCAATGCTGCACTCATTTTTGTCATCATGCGCATGGAACTTCGTGGTCTTTTTCAAGAACTTACCATAGATAGGGTGTTTTACTTTTCTTTCCACCGCAACAGTAATGGTCTTAGCCATTTTATTGCTGGTTACCACACCTATCCTTGTTTTTCTTAAATTTCTTTCGGTCATTGTTATTTGTTTTGATCAGTGATGAACTGATGTTATGCTCCCAGTTGTCTGTTCTTTAATTCAGTTTGCAAACGGGCAATATCCTTGCGCAGTCCGCGGATGGTCATCGGGTTCTCCAGCGGAGAGATAGCATGAGCAAACTCCAGCTTTTTCAGGCGTTGTTTGTCTTCGTCCAGGCGGATCTTAAGATCCTGCTCATTCATCCCGTGAATACTCTTTACAAAATCAGCTTTCTTTGACATCGCTTTACGATTATTGATTAATTATTACGCTGTAACTAAATCACGGCGTACCATAAACTTTGTTTTGATAGGCAGCTTACCAGCGGCCAGTGCCAGTGATGCACGGGCAACCTGCTCACTCACACCATCCACTTCAAATAAGATACGACCAGGTTTTACCACGGCAGCCCAGAACTCCAGGTTACCTTTACCTTTACCCATCCTTACCTCTGCAGGCTTACGGGTGATCGGCTTATCGGGGAATATGCGAATCCACACATTACCTTCTCTTTTCATTTCACGCGTCATCGCGATACGAGCCGCTTCGATCTGGCGGTCAGTGATCCAGTGCTGATCCAATGCTTTCAGAGCATAAGAACCGAATGCAATGGTTGTACCTCTTTTAGCATCGCCTTTCATGCGACCCTTCTGCATTTTCCGGTGTTTCGATCTTTTCGGTTGTAACATTGTATATAATTTCTAGTTACTTGATTCTTGTTTGCAAAAATTAGTTTCTCCTGTTATCTCCGCCACGGCCACCACCGCCTCTTCTGTCGCCACCACCTCTTCTGTCATCACGACGATCACCACCACCTCTTCTGTCATCACGACGGTCACCACCTACTCCACCACCTTCATTTTTACCACCACCAGCGATGATGTTTGGATTCAGGTCTCTCTTCGCTAATACTTCACCTTTACATATCCATACTTTGATACCGATCTTACCATATACTGTTTGTGCAAATACGTTGGCATAATCAATATCCATACGGAACGTATGCAGGGGCACACGGCCTTGTTTGAATTCCTCGCTACGGGCAATCTCTGCGCCGGCCAGACGACCACTCAATTTTATCTTGATACCCTCAGCACCCATACGGAGAGCAGAAGCGATCGCCATCTTGGTGGCACGTTTGAAGTTGATACGATTCTCGATCTGGCGTGCAATGGTATCACCAACGATCATGGCATCCAGTTCAGGACGACGGATCTCCAGGATATTGATCTGCACATCATCTTTACCAGTCAATTTCTTCAACTCTTCTTTGATACGATCAACCTCGCCACCACCTTTACCAATGATGATACCCGGCTTAGACGTGTGAATCGTGATGATCAGTTTACCCAGTGTTCTCTCAATAACGATCTTAGAGATACCGCCTTTATTGATACGGGCATTCAGGTAAGTTCTGATCTTATGATCCTCGATCAGTTTGCCAGCATAATCTTTTTTGCTGCCATACCAGTTAGATTCCCATCCACGGATGATGCCTAAACGGTTACCAATCGGATTTGCTTTTTGACCCATGTTTATTCAGGTTATTCGTTAATACGTTTAATTTTTAGATTCTTTAGTGTCCACGATCACAGTAACATGGTTGCTGCGTTTACGAACACGGTACCCACGGCCTTGCGGAGCCGGACGCATACGCTTCAATGTTCTTGCACCGTCAACAAAAATGGTTTTCACCACCAGCTGGCTTTCATCACCACCTTCGTTCTTCTGCTTCCAGTTGCTGATAGCACTCAGCACCAGTTTGCGCAGGGGAACTGCAGGGTGCTTGGGGTTATGCTCCAGCTCAGCCAATACTTTTTCTACTTTCTGACCACGGATGAGGTCAGCCAGCAAACGCATTTTTCGGGGTGAAGTCGGATAATTTCTCAGTTTAGCTACTGCTTCCATTGTAATTAGTTTCTAGATTAACCTTCTTTTTTAGAGTGTCCTTTGAACTGGCGGGTAGGTGCAAATTCACCTAACTTATGACCTACCATGAATTCCGTTACATACACCGGGATGAACTTGTTGCCATTGTGCACAGCAAAAGTGTGACCCACGAAATCAGGTGAAATGGTAGAGCGGCGGCTCCAGGTCTTGATAACACCCTTTTTGTTTTTGCCTTCATTCATAGACATCACCTTTTTTTCGAGGTGTGTTGCTATATAAGGACCTTTTTTAATCGAACGAGCCATGATTTATGTCGTTGTATTATTAATGAGTTTTTTACTTCGCTATTTTGCTTCCGTTCTTGCGCTGGATGATCATCTTATCGCTTCCTTTACCCTTGGTCCTTGTTTTCAGACCTCTTGAGTACTGGCCGTTCCTGCTACGAGGCTGACCACCGGAAGCTTTACCTTCACCACCACCCATCGGGTGATCTACAGGGTTCATCGCCACACCCCGGTTTCTTGGCTTGATACCTTTCCACCTGTTACGACCGGCTTTACCCATACTTTGCAGGAAGTGATCACTATTACTTACCACACCAACGGTAGCCCAGCAATTGATCAATACTTTTCTCAACTCACCAGAAGGCATTTTGAGGATCGCATATTTTTCTTCTTTGTTGGTCAGCTGCGCAGAAGAACCTGCACTTCTTGCCAACTTACCACCCTGACCAGGCTGCATTTCAATGTTGTGCACATTAGTACCTAATGGCATATTTTTCATTGATAACGCATTTCCGACTTCAGGAGCCACATCCACACCACTGATGATCTTCGTACCCACTTCCAGCCCCTGGGGAGCAATGATGTAGCGCTTTTCACCATCTGTATATTCAACTAATGCAATGAAAGAGGTACGGTTGGGATCGTACTCAATCGTTTTCACAGTAGCTTCAATATTAACTTTATTTCTTTTGAAGTCGATGATACGGTATTTCTTCTTGTGACCCCCACCCCTGTATCTCATAGATAAGTGACCAGAAGAGTTACGACCACCAGTTCTTTTCTTGGGCTCTACCAGTGATTGTTCAGGAACATTGGTAGTAACCTCTGCGTATGCATTACCGATTCTCCAACGGGTACCGGCTGTTACGGGTTTAAATTTTCTTAATGCCATTTTTTAATTCTTTTTAATGTTCAACATTAGCGGCTGTTGAAGCCATTCGTTTGGTTTTGCTTAGATCGCTGAATAGAGATCAATGCTTTCACCTTCAGCAACTGTTACAAAAGCTTTTTTGTAGCTCGGCTTGCGGCCAGAGATAACACCTGCTTTTGTAAAGCGGCTTTTATTTTTACCAGGAGCTACGGTTGTGTTCACGTTGGTAACGGTAACGCCGTAAAAGCTTTCAATTGCTTTTTTGATCTCCAGTTTATTTGCTTTCTTAGCCACTTTGAAAGCATAGCGACGCAGTTTTTCCTGCTGGGCATTTGCTTTTTCTGTCAAAATGGGTTTTAATAATACTTCAGAAAGTTTCATTTCTTACTCTTTAGAATTTTTTAATTAAGCTTCAGCTGTTTCGTCATCAGCAAATATCTTGGCCGCACTCTCCGTTAACACTAATACTTCTGAATTAACGATATCATATGTGTTGATGTCACTCAGTAACACACCTAATACATAAGGCACATTACGCAGGGACATTTCAACATTGTCATTGTATTCCGGCTGCACGAACATTATCTTTTTATCAGCAATCTTCAGGTTACCGAGAATATCAACAAAGGATTTTGTTTTTGGAGTATCCATAGTGATATCTTCCACCACCATGATCGCATTCTCTTTTGCTTTGTAAGACAGTGCAGAGATTTTAGCCAGGTCCTTCACCTTACGGTTCAGTTTGATATCATATTTGTGCGGCTTTGGTCCGAAGATAGTACCACCACCCTTGTATAAAGGGTTACGGATATTACCCTTACGGCTTCCACCAGTACCTTTTTGACGGTGCAGTTTCTTACTGGCACCCTGCACTTCAGCACGGGTCTTCACTTTATGTGTACCCTGGCGCTGCGCAGCGAGGTATTGTTTTACTGCCAGGTAGATAACGTGGTTATTAGGCTCAGCACCGAAGATATCTTCGGGCAGTTCCACTGTTCTGCCTGTTTTCTTTCCTTTTGTATTTAAAACTTCAACTTGCATTTTCTTTTGTTTTGTGGCCCTTCGACTTCGCTCAGGACTCAGTTTCTTACTTCTGGATTAAAACAATTGATCCAATATGACCCGGTACAGAACCGCTGACAAGGATATAATTCTTTTCAGCAAATATCTTTACCACTTTCAGTCCTTTCAGTTTCACACGGTCAGTACCGGTGCGGCCTGCCATCTTCATACCTTTCATTACACGGGCTGCATCAGATGAGTTACCGAGTGAACCGGGAGCTCTCTGGCGGTCGTGCTGACCGTGAGACTGCTGTCCCACACCATGGAACCCGTGACGTTTTACAACACCCTGGAAACCTTTACCCTTGGTGGTACCCACTACTTCAACCTTATCGCCTTCAGCGAAAATGTCGACTGTAATAGTTTCACCAATATTTTTTTCAATGGAGAAGTCGCGGAATTCTTTAGAGAATTTTTTGGGAGCTGTGGAAGCTTTTGCGAAGTGATTTTTTTCGGCTTGTGTGGCGTGTTTTTCTTTTTTCTCGCCGAAAGAAAGCTGGAGAGCACTGTACCCGTCAGACTCTTTGGTCTTAACCTGGGTAACTACGCAGGGACCTGCCTCGATGATCGTACAGGCGGTTTGTTTGCCTGTGGGATCGAAAACGCTGGTCATCCCAATCTTTTTACCAATAATACCTTTCATTGTTTGTACAGTTTGTAGCCTGCAGGATTATTGGGACAACCTTGTACTTGTATCATCTGGGACGATACAGGTTTCAATCCCCGTTTGCCACCGACCTTTTCCTTTATGGGGAAGTACCGGCAGTAAACAAACCCTGAATGGCTTGTTTTATGTGCCCCCAACCCCTGAAGGGGAGTTGAGGAATTTACTAATGTCAGAGCTCTTTTTTCCCGCCTGGGCGAGATTGAGAGATAACTAAAAATTTATTTATAAGAACTAATTGCTTCATTCCCCAAGGGGCCTGAAGTACTACGCTTTAATTTCAACTTCCACACCGCTGGGAAGATCCAGTTTGCTCAACGCATCTACTGTTCTTGAAGAAGACGTGTAGATATCCAGTAAACGCTTATGCGTTGCTAGCTGGAACTGTTCACGACTCTTCTTATTTACGTGTGGGGAACGCAATACGGTAAAAATTTTGCGGCGGGTAGGCAGGGGAATTGGACCCGTTACCACTGCGCCGGTACTGCGTACCGTTTTTACGATCTTTTCAGCTGATTTATCTACCAGGTTGTGATCGTAAGACTGTAATTTGATTCTGATTCGCTGAGACATGTGTAAAATCCCAATTTTCTTTTGGGAGTGCAAAGGTAGGGTTGAGACCCATTCCTTCCAAATAGTTGGGAAAGAATTTTATAGGCTGTGGACAAACTTATTATAAATCGGCCTGAATTACTTTACCAGGCTGAGTTTCAGGCTCAAAGTGGCAAAACCTCCCAGTTCCAAATGCTCAACCCGTAAACTGTGTTTCCCACTGATAACCAGTGGAATCTTACGATGGGGCGATTCATCGAACTTATACCGGGAAGGATTCCATTCATTCAGTATGAGTTTTTCATCCAGGTAGATCCGAACGGCATCATCCCAGGTAACAGAAAGCTCATACCTGCCTGCGGGAATATTAACCGTGGCCGCAGCCACCGTTATAAACTGCTTATAGGCAATATCCTTTTCTTTGATACCACCCCACCAGGCATAGTCCAGCCTGTCCGTTTTTTCGGTCTTGAAAGGTGCCTTCTTTTCTAACATAGAAAAAAGAGTTCCGGTTTTGACAGGGTTATGATAAGCAGTGTCCATCGAATAAAAAAGAACTTCCCAATCAATGGGCTGAAAGAATTTCTTAAACGAAAAACGGTAAGGCTTACCTGCTGCGATGATCTGCCCGAAAGGATCAGTAATCGTTTCTCCTTTATACTCCAGTTCAATATGAATATCCGTCCTCTCCCCTTTTTTCTTCACTGCTGTAATACTTGCCGGGAACTCACCGCTGCCGGCAGACAGTTTTTCAACCCCCTTATAATTCTTAATGACCCATTTGCCTTTTGGCCCCAGCAGGTCAAACTTTATCGTATCCCCTTTATCCGTTGGATTTGTATTCCACATGATAGGTGAACGGAAATCGTAAGGCCCCCACTCTGTGATAAGTATATTTTTTCTCCCGGCCAGCCGTCCGTATCCTTTGAACGGGTCCATCGGGTCTTTTACTTCCGGTACAACCACATCTTTCAGTTCGTCAATATAATTGCTCCAGCGCTGGTCAAACAAGGTATCAAGGTTGGTAACGGTTGAATCAATTTTAAAAATCTCCCCGGTATTTCTGGAATAGGTATTATCAAAAATATTCAGCGAATCAGTGCGGCTGATAGTATACACCAGCGGATTATCGTTGAAACTGTTGGCCAGCATCACATAACCCACACTTCTTGTATCATGGTATTTTGCATAACCCCAGTCAGCCGGTTGCTGCGGTCTTGACCAAAGCTTTATCGCTTCTTTATCCCTGAGAAAAAGATTGTGATGAATGCCGTTATGCTGCCCGTGTTCGATAGCAATGGCAATACGGTTATTCCTGAACTGGTTATCAGCAATATCTGTATTATAACTATACCCGCCCCAGATACCATGATCACATTCAAATATCCTGTTCGCCAATATCCGGTTGCTGCTGAAGGTGGCCTCAACGCCATTGGTGGGTGCATAGGAAAAATCATTACTCATTATGATATTGTTATTACAGCCGCCTTGACCACTATCCATTGTTGTTTGCCCGGCCCAGAGAAAGAAACCATCTCCGCCATGGGTTACATTATTCTTGTAAAACATGTTATTACTGCTTTGCTCATAGACTAATATTCCGGCACTATCCTGGCCTCTGCTATAAACGCCATGACTATACCCTCTCACATTAAAGATGACACGGTTGTACAGGATATTATTCCTGTTGCTGCGGTACATGCCAATACCGATACCTGAATTGAAGGAAAAATCATTATTCATGATCATTCCATCATTGCATTCCATCAGCATCAGTGCATTTTGCCCGCCGGTTACTTTGCAGTTTTTGATCGTTAAAAAATTACAGCCCCGCAAATACATAGCTGCTCCATAGCGCAGCCATTCATCATTTTCATTCTGGTGATAGCTCATCCAGTCAGCCACATCTTCTTTTTCCTGTGTGCTGTTGAGATGCTGGCGGTAATTATAACTGAAATCACAGCTCTCGAGCGTTAGCTGCTCCACATTCCGGGCCAGCAAGGCAACCTTATATCCCTTTGCCTTCAGGTTTTTGATGGTCACATTTTTGCTATTCCGGATCAATATGGCCACACCAAAGAATTCATCGGGTCTTTTTTTGGTATTGCTGCCTTTCAGTTCTGCATTATTAAAATCAACCGTGATATTATTGCCTTCGATGATGATGATATGCCGGGACGTATCGGTAGGGGCATCCAGTTTATACAATGCCTTTTTGATCTTAACCGAACGGCTGATCTTCATTCCGGGTACCAGTGCCTTTTCCTGACTGAAACCAACTGCTGAATAAAAAACAAGGAACAAAAAAGGAAGAATTCTTTTTATCATCGATTTGGATTTACTTGCAACAATTTACCACAATAATGGACAAAACAGAACAACCTGCTTCCAGAACCAAAAAGGTGTTACAATTGTTGCTGAAGATAGTTGTCACAGTGGCCTGTCTCTGGTTTGTCTCCACCAAGATCAGTTTCTCTGAATTACGATCGGTACTGGCAACGGCTAATCCCGGCTGGCTACTGGTTGCACTGGCGGTGTTTGTGGGTTCCAAGATCATCGCTTCGTTCCGGCTCAATATCTATTTTAAAAACATCGGGCTTCCCCTATCCGAAAAAGAGAACCTGAAACTCTTCTGGCTGGGTATGTTTTATAATTTATTCCTGCCCGGTTCTATTACCGGTGATGCGTATAAAGTGATCGTTTTATCCAAACGTTTTAACAGTCCTTATAAAAAAACATCTGCCGCTGTATTGCTTGACCGATTCAGCGGTTTACTGGCACTCGGGCTGATATTAGCTGTGTATTCGTTTTTTGTATTGGGCAATATCTCCTACAGTATATTGCTGCTTGCAGGTGCAATCGCTTCCGTATTTGTTTTATTCTTTATCATCAAACGCTTCTTTACGGATTTTACAGCCGGCTTCTGGCCTACTTTTTTCATGGGATTAGGGGTGCAATCGCTGATGGTGCTTTCCATTTATGCTATTCTTTATGCCCTGGGGATACAGGAACAGCAATCCATTTATATTTTCATTTTCCTTGTGGCAGCGGTGGCCAGCGTATTACCGTTAACTGTAGGCGGCGGATTAGGCATCCGTGAATTTGTTTTTTATAAAGGCGCTGTATTTCTAGGCGTGAATGAACATACGGCCATTGTGATCAGCCTTGTATTTTATTTCATTACTTTAGCCGCATCCCTTTCCGGGGCCGTATTCATCTTCCGGAAAGTATTTGACAAATAATAAAACTTGTTGACCTATGAGACCCGGGTTGCTGAAAAGAAAAATACTGAACAGTGGTGCTATCGCCATCAGCTATTTCAAACTCATCCCTGATCTTTTCCGGCTCAATAAAAAATCCCTGGTGCTGGACTGTGGTGCCAATGTAGGCCATATCAGTAAACTGCTATCTTATACCGGTGCCAGCATCATTTCTTTTGAACCCGATCCCGTTGCCTTCAAACAACTCACCCATCGTTGCCGCAACCGGAAAAATATCACCTGCATCCAGAAAGGAGTTTGGGACAAAAGTTCCGTCCTTAAAATGTTTACGCATAAAGAAGCACAGGAGGGTGATGTTTCTTTTACAGTAGGGTCTTCCATTATCGCAGAAAAGCAAAATGTAGATACCCAACGAACACAGGATATAGAAGTGATCGACCTGGTAGCTTTCCTGCTGGAACAGGAGCAAAAGGTAGATTTGATAAAACTGGATATCGAAGGAGCAGAAATAGAAATACTCAAAAAGATCATTGCCACTGGTACGCATCACCTCTTCAACCGTATGTACGTGGAAACACATGAAACCAAGATCCCATCTCAAAAAGAAGACCTGGACCTGATCAAACAACAACTGAAAGAAAAAGGGATTGAGAACATTAAGCTGAACTGGATCTGAGCAGGCACAAAAAAAGGACTCACGAGTGAGCCCTTAACCTTAACGTGTTTTTCATAAATCAGCGAATCGGCCTTTTCCTAGGAATCTTAAAAACGGGTGTTTTTCGGATAATAATGCAGCAAACATAATGCCACCGAGTCGTATTTCCCCTGATCCGGCTCAACTATTTACAAAAAAGCCCCGCTTTTCAGCGGGGCTTCTATCATTAAAATGACTGGTCAATTTATGCACTCACCTTTCCTTTCACCTTCGCTATCACCTCTTCAGCGATATTGTTCGGTGCAGGAGCATAGTGAGAAAACTCCATGGTAGAAGATGCACGGCCGGATGACAATGAACGCAGCTGGGTTACATAACCAAACATTTCGCTCAATGGCACTTTTGCCTTGATCACTTCCGCACCGGCACGGGTATCCATACCTTCCATCATACCACGACGACGGTTCAGGTCACCCGTTACATCACCCATGTACTGGGCAGGTGTGATGACTTCTACTTTCATGATCGGCTCCAGCAATACTGGTTTTGCTTTCCTGGCTGCTTCACGGAAACCTTGCTTGGCACACAGTTCAAATGACATCGCATCAGAGTCAACAGCATGGAAGCTACCGTCAAATACACGGATCTTCATGTTGTCAACAGGATAGCTGGCCAATACACCGGTTGTCATGGATTGCTCAAAACCTTTCTGAATCGCCGGAACGAATTCACGTGGAATGGATCCACCAAATAGGTCATTCACAAACTGGTAATGCTTATCAGGATTCTCAGCTTTCCATTCTGCATCCACCGGCCCGATTGAAAATTGGATATCAGCGAATTTACCACGACCACCCGTTTGCTTCTTCAGCGTCTCACGGTGTTCAACGGTAGCATTGAATGCTTCTTTATAGGCCACCTGTGGTGCACCCTGGTTCACTTCCACTTTAAACTCACGACGCATACGATCGATGATGATCTCCAGGTGCAGCTCACCCATTCCACGAAGGATGGTCTGGCCGGTATCTTCATCGGTGTTTACACGCAGTGTGGGATCTTCCTCCACGAGTTTGGCAATCGCCATACCCATTTTATCCACGTCAGCCTGTGTCTTGGGTTCTACCGCTACGGCAATAACCGGCTCAGGGATGAACATATTTTCCAGTGTGATCGGATGATCTTCATCACACAAGGTATCTCCTGTTTTGATCTCTTTAAAACCAACGGCTGCGCCAATATCACCTGCTTCGATAAAATCAATCGGGTTCTGTTTGTTCGCAAACATCTTCATGATACGGCTGATCCTTTCTTTCTTACCACTTCTTACATTCAATACATAAGAACCTGCATCCAGGTGACCTGAATAGCAACGGAAGAAGGCCAGGCGACCCACGAATGGATCGGTCATGATCTTAAAGGCCAGTGCTGCAAACGGAGCTTTAGGATCCGGCTTGCGGGTGATTTCTTCACCGGTATCAGGATGTGTACCTACTGTATCAGGAATATCGATCGGTGAAGGCAGGTAACGGCAAACCGCATCCAGTGCAGTCTGCACCCCTTTGTTCTTGAAAGAAGAACCGCACATCATCGGAACAATAGTCAGGTCAACGGTAGCTTTACGCACTGCTTCATGTATTTCATCTTCGGTAATCGTATCGGGGTTATCGAAGAATTTTTCCATCAGTTTATCATCATACTCTGCCACAGCTTCCACCAGGTTAGCTCTCCATTCTTTAGCTTCTTCGAGCATGTCAGCAGGTATCTCAATTTCGTCAAAGGTCATACCTTCTGTTTCCATATGCCAGATGATCCCTTTCATTTTGATCAGGTCCACCACTCCTTTAAAATCATCTTCAGCACCAATTGGCAACTGAAGAGGAACTGCTTTAGAACCCAGCATTTCTTTTACCTGCTTCACCACGTTCAGGAAGTCAGCACCGCTGCGGTCCATTTTATTCACGAAACCGATACGGGGAACGCCATAACGGTTAGCCTGGCGCCATACGGTCTCAGATTGTGGCTCCACACCATCAACAGCAGAGAACAAAGCGATCAGGCCATCCAGTACCCGCATAGAACGTTCTACTTCTACGGTAAAGTCAACGTGACCGGGAGTATCAATAATGTTGAAAGAGTATTTTTTGGAATCAGCAGTAGCTTTACCCAACACGGTTGGGAAATTCCACTGGCAGCTCACTGCTGCAGAAGTAATAGTGATACCTCTTTCTTTTTCCTGTTCCATCCAGTCAGTAGTGGCGGCGCCATCGTGCACCTCACCAATACGGTGGATCATACCTGTGTAGCGGAGGATACGCTCCGTCGTGGTGGTCTTACCGGCATCAATATGCGCCGCAATACCAAAGTTTCTCTGAAGTTTTAAGTCGGCCATGACTATTTGATTTGTGTTTTATGTATTTGAAAAAGTTGGAAATCTGTATTTATCATCTTCCGGTTCCCTGCGCATCGCCTGTTGTGTCACTCACTTCATCGTTCCGTCCACTGATCAGCAATAAGAACCGTTCTGTTTGGTGGGAGGTATCAGCTAAAATATTTGATGGTCCCGTGTGTGGGAGCAGAAGCTGATATGTAGATTAGACTCTCATAGACTGCCACTTGAAGTAAACCCCTGATCTCACCGTCCGCTATCCACCTTTGGCTTTACCTAATGGCGGCGCAAAGGTAGGGGAAAAATGTAGAAAAAAAAGACCCGGGAGGGCTTAATTTGAGCCTGTGGAAAACAGGGAAAACCGGGTTTATAATGGTGACGGCGCCGTTTGAAATACGCTACCCGATACTCTTTTTCCGGGAACCACTGTTCTTGTTATCTCTCCCATTCCTACAGGCCATCCCTCTTGCAACTCTTCTTTTCAACCGCCAGGCAAGAGCCACACCTATTCAAACAGGCTTCTCTGGTAAAATGATATTGTACAAAAGCCCAGTTCGTATTGCCTGTTTGATGCCGGTAGTCCGGTAATGGTAATGATAACTTTAACTGGAAATCGGATATAAATTTTTGTTATTAGTCCTGAATGATTGTAATTTCATTTCCCCGTAATATAACAAAAACACTTCATTTACTTAACCTGAAAATCTGATTCCATGGCTTCCAAAAAGAAAGCAAAAAAGAAAGTAGCGCCGAAGAAAAAGGCAGCTAAAAAAGTGGTGAAAAAAGCCGCTAAGAAAGCAGTTGCTAAAAAGAAAGCAGCCCCCAAGAAAAAAGCAGTGAAAAAGAAAACAGCACCGAAGAAAAAGGCAGCTAAAAAAGTGGTGAAGAAGGCTGTAAAAAAAGCGGCTAAGAAATCTGCACCCAAGAAAAAAGCAGTAAAAAAAGTAGTTAAGAAAGCAGCTCCTAAAAAGCCGGTTGCAAAAAAGAAGCCTGCTGCTAAAAAACCTTCTGCGCCTAAACCCGTTGCGGCTCCTGTAGCAGCACCCGTTGAAGTAGCAGTAGTTGTTCCTGTTGCTGAACCGGTGGTACAGCCGGAAGTAGTGCAGGCAGATATCTTTGAAACAAACAGTGATAACGGCAATAGCGAAACAAACAACTAAGTCATTTTCTGATATATTCAAAAGCCGCTTTACTGTGTAAAGCGGCTTTTATTTTTTCACTTATTCCTGATTGGCCTTAACTCCAATAAAAAAACCACCCCGTTTATACGAGATGGTTCCGTGGAAATGTGTCTTGTATCTTTTATACCCTGAAGTGCGCAAAAGCCTTGTTGGCTTCAGCCATACGATGGGTATCTTCTTTCTTTTTAAATGCAGCACCTTCACCTTTGCTTGCTGCCACGATCTCACCGGCTAATTTATCAGACATGCTGCGACCGTTTCTTTCGCGGCTGTAGCGGATCAGCCATTTGATGCTCAGGGAAATCTTCCTGTCGGGACGAACCTCAGCAGGGATCTGGAAAGTGGCACCACCGATACGACGGCTGCGAACTTCTACCGCAGGGGTAACGTTTACGAGGGCTCTTTTCCACACTTCATATCCGTCTTCACTGGTTTGTTTGGCAACTTTGTCCAGTGCATCATAAAAAATGTTGAAGGCTCCGCTTTTTTTGCCCTGCCACATCAGGTTGTTGACAAAACGGGTAACCAATTTGTCATTGAACTTAGGGTCTGGTGCTAAGGGGAGTTTCTTTGCTTGTGCTTTCCGCATGAATGTTAATTTTTAAAGTAACTGCTGTAGCTGAATTTCTTCAAGTATTAAAACTTTACTCAGTACAAATTTTGATTGAATTATTTCTTGGCTTTCTCTTTCTTGGTTCCGTATTTAGAACGGCTCTGCTTACGGTCTTTTACACCGGCAGTATCCAGGGAACCACGAACGATGTGATAACGTACACCCGGTAAGTCTTTTACACGACCACCGCGGATCAGAACGATTGAGTGCTCCTGCAGGTTATGACCTTCACCGGGGATATAAGCGATCACCTCCACCTTGTTGGTCAAACGAACTTTGGCAACTTTACGCAGCGCAGAGTTAGGCTTTTTAGGAGTGGTTGTGTACACACGGGTACATACGCCACGACGCTGGGGACACTGATCTAAAGCCCTTGATTTACTCTTGGCCCTGATAATTTCTCTTCCTTTTCTTACTAATTGTTGAATAGTAGGCATTCTGAACCTTTTATTTTTGGGAGGGCAAAGGTAACGGCACAACCCTTAAAATCCAAAAATAAAGAGTTGTTTTTCATTTTTATATCCCCCATCCTGTGAATAAGCCATTTTCAGCCTTAAAAACCAGTTTTATAAACGGGGACAAGACAGGTAACGGAGTGGTTTCCCCGATTTCCGGCCGATATAGGTCAGCGAAATCTCCAGGCTGTTTGTACCGGTCACCGCTTTTCCCAGTTCAGAAATATTCACATCATAACTTGCGCCGAACACAAAGTTTTGAAAAGCAACGCCAACATAAGGAGAAACTGCATCTTCAAACCGGTAATTCGCCCCAACCAGCAAATCAGTGTAGTCATTGGCCCTCAGCTGGGCAAAAAGTCCGATCATTTTTTCCTGTGCATTCCCTTGTTGCATAAACAAAAGATTGGGTGTAAGACTGGCTGTTTCCGACACCGTGATCCTGGCACCGGCATGAACAGCATAGCGAACAGGCAGAAACTTTTTGGCAGCACCATTCACAAAGGGATCTTCTGGCCTCGTGAGATGGAAAGCTGAAATTCCTCCAAAGAAATTGACCTTTTGGTCGGGCCGGCTGTCGAAATAAGCGGCCCCTGCACCCATATCCAACACTGCTGAAGATGTTTTGGAAATAAGATCGGCTGTTGTTGCACCGGGATTATATCCTGTAACCGGGTTCCACTGGTCACCAAACTGGAATTTAGCGGGATCAAAGCGGCGGCTCAGCATACCAGCCTGTATGCCAAATACGATCTGCTGGTTATTGTCCTGCCCGAAACGAAGACCACTATAAGCGATCGTTGCATAGGCATTCAGGTATTTATAACCTGCATCACCAGCTGTCTGATTCATAAAGTTGGCGCCAAGGTTAAGGTTTTTGCCCGTAGCCACATCGGCAGAGAATCCTGCTGTGGTAAAAGGAGTCATTACATTACTCCACTGGCTCCTGTAAATACCGGTAATGCGATAGTCTCCATCCATCACACCTGTCATGCCGGGGTTCAGCCACATCGGGTAAGCATAGAATTGTGAAAAATGCGGATCCACCTGCGCCGATATATTGCCGGCCGCAAAAAACTGGATAATGAAATAAGTGATAACTATTTTTCTCACGACTTACCTGATTATGTTAACCGATCCTTTTTTAGTAACAATGGTTCCATCTTGTCGTACTGCTTTTAACGTATACGCATAGACACCCACGGGTTGCTGCTGTCCTTTATACATACCGTTCCAGCCTGTACTGATATTATCGGAACTAAAGATGAGTTGTCCCCATTGATTGAATATTCTCAATTGTATGGAAGCAATGTAATTTCCATAGACCAGCAATACATCATTGCGGCCATCCCCATTTGGTGTAAAAACATTGGGCACAAATATCTCTTTGCTGCTCAATGTGGTGGCAGGAACCGGTGCCGATAAAATACTGTTCTCGCAAGCCTGTGGCCCCAATGCCCTTACCTGTATAATGATCGTTTGATTACCATTCAATCCATTAATAGTATGAGTTGTGCCTGTTGCACCTGAACTTGGTGATTGAAAACTGGCACCGCCATTGGTCGTTACTTCATAACCCACTGCGCCCGGTACTGCTGTCCATGAAAAAGTAACAGCAGTGAAACTGACATTGGCAACGGTTACTACCGGTTGTGCAACTGGTTGCAGTAAAGTTATCGTTACTGCCGTCCGGGTGTTGCTTGTACACCCGCTGTTGCTCACTGCCGACACATAATAAACAGTGTTCGTTGCGATAGCTGTAGTGGTATAAGAAACTCCGGTTGCGAGTAATATTCCCCCGGTTGCTGCATCGTACCAGTTATACGTATAGCCGGCCTGTGGATTTAAGACGGATAAGATACCGTTTGTATTCGGGCAGATTGAAATGTTGCTGACTGATGGTGCAGCAGGCAAACTGTTTACAACAACAGTAACTGCAGTTCTTCCCATACTAAAACAACCTGTTGTATTGATCGCCTCCACATGATAAGTTGTATTGGCCGTTAATACAGGTGTAGTGAATGATGTACCGGTTGATAATAATGTCCCTGCTGTTGCTGCATCATACCAGTTATAGGTATATCCTGCCTGCGGAGACTGAATTTGCAAGGAAGCTGTTGACCCGGAACAAATTGGTGTGACAGTAACGACAGGTGCTGGCGGAACTGGATTCACATTTACGGTTACCTGTGCTGAAGCAGTGCAACCAATCGCATTTGTCCCATTCACAGTATATGTTGTCGTGATTGTGGGAGAAACAGTCACCGATTGACCAGTTATCGTTCCCGGTGTCCATGTATAGCTTGAAAGAATTCCTGTTGTTGCAGTAGCTGTTAACTGAACAGCAGTACCCGGACAAACCGCTACCGGGTTTGCAGCAGCAGTCATAGCAGCGTTATTATTTAGTGTGACAGTACCGTTGTATGGCGATGTGCAGCCATTTGCATCTGTGATGGTACAGGAATAATTACCGGGAGCTAATCCTGTTGCTGTGGAAGATGTTTGGACCGGACTAGTACTCCAGGAATACGAATAAGGTGAAGAGCTTCCTGTTACGTTCAAAGCGATGCTTCCATTGGGGCCAGCACAATCACTGGGTGTTATTGTGGGTGTAACCGTTTGTGAATAGGCAAGACCGGATACAGCTAATATCACGGCATTAGGGAAAGGGGCATTGTTCGGAAAAGTGCTTACATTAGAAAAATTGACAGACTGCAACTGCTTTTGCAGATCGGCACAGGTGAGGATCACTTCGATATAATACATCCTCGGGTTAGTGGGGAACGCATCTGCATTATAGGCAGGCCCGGCAGAGCGATCACAACGGCCGAATCCCTGTAAGACCAGGTTTGTTGTACCATTGAACCAGTCAGATAAAGAATAGTTGGTCAGGTACGGTGTTGTGGTTCCGTCGGTAAAGGATAAACTGATGTTCAATGAGCTGGCTCCTTCCGTGGTAAAACCAAGTATCCTGATCCTTGCAAAGGAGGCCGGTGTTGCAATGGAAAGATTGAATGCTTCATTCCTCTTTACATATAAAGCATTATTACCGGTAAACGGTGCCAACTGGTACGTATCGCCGGCATTGATGATGGTTCCGTTATCTGGCAAACCACCACCGGCTATCCCCGCAAATGTCCTGAATGCATTTGTGTACATTACTTTATTGGAAGATGCCCCATCCACTTCTAATGTTGTTGTTGCTAAAGAATTCGGGGCTCCCTCTGCAATGGCATCCTGATTAAATCCCGTTACGGTAACAGGAGTAAATTGTGCAGTTAACTGCAGGCCGTTGAATAAAAAAATGATGACTGCCAGTATGAATACACTTGACCGCATGTAGTTAGTTGTTGGTTCTCAAAAAAACAGGCAATGAATCGTCCGTGAATTTCAACGGATACTGAGCAGGAATAAGGCAATAAAAAAGGGCCGTTTTTCAACGGCCCTCTAAAATAGTTTTTTTTGATCAGATTTTCCACATCCAGTTGTATTTGTCTTCTCTCCTTCCTTCCCGGATATCGGTGATCCATTTTTTTACCGTCGGGGCAGTCTTCCACGCATCCACATCAAACTCCATTACAAAATCTTTATACCGCAACTCTTTGATCAGCGAGATAGTAGCCGCCGTTCCCGTTCCGAATACTTCGATAGGTGTACCGGCTTTGTAGGCTTCAATTACTTCATCAATGCTCAGGTCTCTTTCTTCCACGGTTAACCCCATTTCCTGCAACAAGGTGATGGTACTTAATCTTGTTACACCACCAAGTATCGTTCCCTGCTCAAGACCTGGTGTAATTGCTTTATTGCCTATTACAAAGAAAACATTCATGGTACCGCATTCCTGTACATATTTATGCTCGGTAACATCTGTCCACAATACCTGGTCATATCCTTTTTTCTTTGCTTCTGCAGTTGCCAGCATGGCAGCACCATAATTCCCCGCTGCTTTTGCGTAGCCTACACCACCGGGAGCAGCACGGACATATTTTTCTTCCACATAGATGCGCATCGGCGCACTATAGTAAGGACCCGTGGGGCTGAGGATGATCATGAATTTATAAGTATCGGATGGCTTTACACCGATCACTTCATCAGACGAGAACATGAAAGGACGGATATACAAGGAATGATCTGCTGATGATGGTATCCAGTTTTTATCCAGTGCGATCAGCTGGCGCATGCCTTCGATAAATAATTCTTCCGGAACAACCGGCATCTGCATACGTTCTGCAGAAATATTAAAGCGGTGAAAATTATCATACGGACGGAAGATAAACGGGTTACCATTCCTGTCTTTATAGGCTTTGATACCTTCGAAGATCGCCTGGCCATAATGCAAAGCAGCCAAGGAAGGACTCAGTAACAAAGGCTGGTAGGGTTTTATTTCAATATTCTTCCACTCGCCGTTTTCGTAATCAGCTTCCAGCATATGATCGCTGAAAAAGCGGCCGAAGGGAAGATTTTCAAGATCCAGGTCTTTTAGTTTACTGGTTTCTGCTTTCGTTACTGAAATATCCATAGCTGCGATCATAAAAGTTTACTTTTGGCTATGCAAAGAAACGAAAAAAACTAACACCTATTCGTAAATTTGCTGACAGATTATGGACATCAACCACATTCATTTACCGGCATCAGCCATTGCTTCGCTTTATGCTTCCTCCCTGATTGATACAGGAGAGATAACTGCCAAAGAAATACCTGTTACAGAAAAAGCAGTTGTTCCTGAACCGGCAAAACAAGGTGCATTCAGATCACTCGGTGATAATGCAAAAAATATACTGGTAGTTGTCAATACCAGTGAAGCTGTTCATTTACCTGACCAGGACTTACAGTTCCTGACCAATATGCTGACAGCCTGTAAACTCAGTTTAGCAGATGTTGCTATTGTCAATATCAATCAACAACCTGCTTCTTACAAAGAGCTGATCAGCACCTATAAAAGTAAAATTGCTTTACTGTTTGATATTGAACCGGCTGGTTTTGGTTTACCCATGAGTTTCCCTTTTTACCAGATACAGCCTTTTGCGAATTGTTCTTTTCTATATACTCCTTCTCTCCATGAAATAGAAAAAGATAAGATAGAAAAAAGTAAACTCTGGGTTTCCTTACGAAGACTCTTTAATATCTGATCCCCATTTATGAAATTGATCTTTGCCACCAATAACCAGCATAAAGTTGAAGAAATCCGTGCCGTGATCGGGGACAAATTCGAATTGCTGACCCTGCAGGAAGCCGGTATTGATATTGATATTCCTGAACCACACGATACCCTGGAAGCAAATGCTTCTGAAAAGTCTAAAACCATTTACCGGATGACCGGCACCAGTTGTTTCAGTGAAGACACGGGATTGGAAGTAGCTGCACTCAACGGCGAACCTGGAGTGAAAAGTGCCCGGTATGCAGGAGATGACCGGTCATTTGACCAGAATATTGATAAGCTTTTGATTAATTTGGCCGCTAAGGAAGACCGCAGTGCCCGTTTCAGGACAGTCGTGTCCGTAATCATTGATGGAAAGGAAACCCTGTTTGAAGGTATTTGTGAAGGGACCGTTATAAAAGAAAGAAGGGGCGGCAAAGGTTTTGGATATGACCCCGTGTTTATTCCTGCCGGTGCAGATAAAACCTTTGCAGAAATGACACTCGAAGAAAAGAACCTGTTCAGCCACCGGAAGAAGGCAACCGAAAAGTTGGTAGCATTTTTGAATATCTTGTAAATAAACCACCCAAATTGACACCTCAACGCAACCAAAATATTACCGAAAGCGACCTAATTAATGGATGCAAGGAAGGCGACAGAAGAATGCAGGAGGAAATGTATCGCCGTTTATCCCCCCGCATGTACGCTGTTTCTCTCCGTTATGCTTCCAATGCCGAAGAAGCTGAGGATATTCTACAAGAAGGATTTATCAAGGTCTTTAAAAAGCTGGACAGTTTCCGGGGCGATGGTTCTTTTGAAGGCTGGGTAAGACGGATTTTCGTTAATACCGCTATTGAACATTTCCGCCGCAAAAGATACCTGCAACCCGTTACGGAAAAAGAGGAGAATACGATTGAAGGAAAATCGCTTTCAGCATTGGATGGTTTGGCGGAGAAAGATATCCTCGCATTGATACAGGAATTATCACCTGGTTACAGGACAGTTTTTAATATGTACGTGGTGGAAGGATATACCCACAAAGAGATCGGTGATATGCTTGGCATCAGCGAAGGAACCAGTAAATCACAATTGTCGAGAGCAAAAGTGATATTACAGGAAATGGTCAGGAAATTTTTAGATGAACAACGTGAAGCAAGAGTAAAATCATGAACGATTCATTCCAACATAAATTATACAATCACACAGAACTGCCACCGGCATCTGCCTGGGAAAAGATAGCCCTTGCCCTGGATGAATCGCATTTGACCAATACGTTTACGGCTACCTTACAAAATGCTGTAGCGAATCCCCCGGCTTCGGCCTGGGCTTCTATCGCCGCAAGCCTGGAAGAACTGGAAATGAGTAACCAGTACCCGGCTACATTGGCAAATATGGAAGTAGCACCCCCGGCAACAGCATGGGAAAAGATCAGCCAATCTCTCCATACGGAAGAAGAAATTCCTGTCAAAGAACAACGGAGGATATTCCCGGTACTGCGTTATGCAGCAGCAGCCGTGTTTGTTGGTTTTGTTGCCTTTGGTGCTGTGAAATTGTTGAATAACAAAAAAGAAAACAATGGCCTTGCCGGTACAACAGAAATACCCGGAAAGCAAAATACAGACAGTCCGCTGAATAATGATCCGGCAATTACTACAGACCCGGTTACTGAAGCAATTGTTCAATCCCAGGATGCAATAGATGCAGCAGCACTGGAAGAGAGTAAGGGCACTTTTGCCAGCCTTGATATGTCGGACAGGCAAAAGATGAGAAAGATCAACCAGGATCTTTTTATGGAGGAAGTTTCCACAGTGAATACAGATGCGGACCTGATATTACCAGAAGCCATTTTTCAACAGCTCGAATGTACAGATGTAGCTGTGCCTGCCTATGCTGCCGCCAACGCTGCCATTGATATGGCCAGCCGCTATTCCTTGCTGATGACAGCTGACGGGCATATTGTAAGAGTATCCAAAAAACTGAGTGGCCTTATCTGCTGTGTGTCCGGCGAAGAACAGGATGAAGATTGCAAGACTCAGCTGAACCAATGGAAGAAAAAAATCGCTGATTCACCTGTGGCACCATCCCCTGGCAATTTTATGGATATACTTAGTTTGTTACAAACCCTGAAGGACTCTAATCTCTAAGCTGTTCTTCAATACTGTTTTCCTTAATTTTATTCAAACTACGATTCATGGCCCGGATAAAGATCGACCTGCCTGCCACATTCAGTTTTTCAACAAATATACCTGTCCGTATTACGGACCTTAATTACGGCAAGCATGTGGGCAATGATGCCGTCTTATCGATCATTCATGAAGCAAGAATGCAATTCCTGGCACATTATGGTTATTCAGAAATGGAGTTTGCCGGCGTGGGTATGATCATGAGTGATGTGGGCATCGAATTCAAAAGCGAATTATTCTACGGAGACACGGTGATCGCATCAGTAACTGCTACTGCTTTTTCAAAAGTGGGTTTTGAATTATATTATTTGCTGGAGAAAGTAACAGCCGGTAAAAAAACAACTGTTGCATTGGCTAAGACAGGGATGATCTGCTATGATTATGAGAAGAAAAAAATTGCAGCAGTCCCGGAAGAGGCAAGGAAAAAACTAAACCCTTAATTTCAGTTCCAAATGCGCCAGTTCTCTTCTGCCTGCAGTACCAGCATATCAGCACCATTCTTGATAGCAGCTCCCCGCTCCTCTCCCTGTTGAAGAAACAATGTTTTTGCCGGATTATATACCACATCATATAGAAAATGCCTGCGGGTAATGAATTCATACGGGATTGCCGGGCAACTATCATTAGCAGGAAACATGCCCAACGGAGTTGTATTGATGATCACTGTATTTTCCTCCATTGTCTTTTTATCAATATCAGTATAAGTAAGTGTTGACTGATCGTGGATACGGCGGCTGACAATATCGTAACCGATATCCAGTTGTTTCAATACATAGATCACGGCAGCCGTTGCGCCGCCATTACCCAATACCAATGCTCTTGTATGATGCGGCTTCAGGAAAGGAGCAAAACTTTTTTCAAAGCCGATATAATCCGTGTTGTAACCATATAGTTTTCCATCAATGATCTTAATGCAGTTACAGGCGGTCAGACCTTCGGGAATATTAGCAGTGGAATGAAGAAAGGGGAATACCTGTTGCTTATAGGGTATCGTAACTGCCAGCCCGCAAAGATCAGGATATGGAACCAATACTTCCGGTATTAATTCATCAATAGAGGCAATGGGAAAATTGTCAAAGCGGCAATCTGTCAATCCTTCTTTGTCAAACTTCTCATCAAAATATTTTTTGGAGAAAGATTGAGCCAAAGGATAACCGATCAGTCCGTAGCGCCGCATCAGGCATTTTCTTTTTTATCAAGGTATAAACTGAAGGTGTCGCCTCGCAAACCGATACGCATCGCTTCCAGCGGGATCACTTCGGTGGGAGCAATATTGCCGAGGTTGGCATTGCAGCCTAATAATTCAATAAAATATAATTGCTGAGCTTTTTGCGGTGCTTCCCAGATGATCTTTTCGCCGGGTATCTGTGTCAGTATCTCCTGCACGAGGCCTTCTCTTACTTCTCCGCTACCCCGGTAGATACCCACATTACCAGCCTCTCTTGCTTCTGCAATAACATAGGTGGAGCCGGCTTCCAGTTCAGCCCGCATCAGTTCAATCCATTTATAAGGAGGAATGATATGTGCAGCGTCTTTACTACCCACTTCGCTCAATACCGTACCGTGTTTCGTTAATTTTTCAATATACCCGCATTTCTCAGCATGCGGAATAGTGATGGAGCCGTCACTCACTTCCATATAACTGATACCATACTCTTTGCACACCGATATATAGTCGTCAAACTGGTTACGGATCAAGAAGGCTTCAAACAGGGTTCCCCCGAAATAGATCGGGATATTATAGGAACGGTACACTTCGAGTTTCTCTGCCAGGTTGGGGGTTACAAAGGAAGTTCCGAATCCGAGTTTTACAATATCCACATGGGGATGAGATACACTCATAAAATTCTTTGCTTCATTAACACTCAATCCTTTGTCCATAACCATGGTCAATCCTGATAAACGAGGCTTTGCAATACGATCAGGAATCTGCGACAGATTAAAATTCATACATGTACATATTTGATGTTCAAAATGGAGAGCCGGCTTTATCAACCGGCGGGCAAAAATAGGGAAGATTCAGCAGAGTACTGCTGACACAAGCACTCCATGCAGTTACCTGTTCAGATCGATCTTTTTCGTTTGAACCGGGCCAGGATATCAACTACTGACTGATTTTGTAAAACAGCAGGATTGAGCTCTATGAATTTCTTCAGCAGCTTTGGAGATTTTTCCATCCCTTTTTCTAATTGTAATAAAGCCTCCTTTGTTTTTCCCATGGCCATCAGCAAAGCCGACTTATAGAAAATAAAAATGGGCTTATTACCGGTCACTTCTGCAGCTACCTGCACCTGTTCGAGGCCTTCTTCAAAATAACCTGCTGTGTGCAGGCAGCGGATCAAGGCTTCCCAACCGGTGGCATTTTTTGGTTTTATTCTTACCACATTGGAAAAATACTGCACAGCATCTTTGTACTGCTCCAGTTTCAATTTACTTTCCCCCATCAATAAATTATATTCCGACTGCAGGCGGTGTATCTTCATTGCCTGTTCCAATTGTTTGCAACAGCTCTCCCATTGCCCTTCATTATAATAGGTACAGGCGATCTTGTAAAAAAGCTTGCTGTCGTCCTGCCGCATATGCGAAGCCTTGCGATAATAGAACCGGGCCTGGGCAAAATTCTTCAGCCTGTCATAACAATGGCCAAGAGCTTCAAAGATCACATCTTCCGGCTTTGCCAGTTCATTCACCTTTTCCAATGCTTCAATAGCTTCCTTGTATTTCCTGAGACGGATATAAGCATCGCCCATATTCCGGTAGGCATAATCAAATTTTTCATCAATGGTGATCGCATACTGGTAGGCATCAATTGCTTTTTCATACAGTTTTAATCCCTGGTAAGATGCTGCCAGGTTGAACCAGGCCAATTCACTGTAGGGATATTCATCAATGATCTGCTGGTGCAGGCGGATGCTCTCTTCGTTGCGGCCGGTAAAATCTGTCCAGAAACATATTTTATACAAGGCCTCCTCATTGGTGGGATCATCCTCCAGGATGAGTTTCAGGCAATCAAATACTTTATCGAACTCTTCATAATCATCATATACATCGGCCAGTTCAAATAACAGTTCCAGCCTTTCTTCTCCTTCAAACAGCGTCAGTGCCTCCTGCAACAATACCACCGCTTTTTCCTGCTGATCGAGTGCAAGAAATATATCTGTTTTTAGTATATAGAGGTTGATATCACCGCTGTCCAGCAGTTCGGCCTGCTCCAGTATCAGCAGGGCTTTTTTATAATTCCGGGAAGCAACAAGTATATCTGCTTTTTTGATCAGCAATAGGGAGGAATAGGGATATTGCTCCATGGCAAAATCTGCTGCTTCAGAAGCCCTGGTCAGGTCTTCATTTTCCTGGAAATAGTCAATTATTTTTTCAAATGCATCTTCTTCGATAAATGAGTGCTGGCGGCCATTTTTGAGATTTTCGTATCGTTTGAGCAGTTCTCGGATCTCTTCCCGGTTCTCCCGGTGTTGATTTTCTTTCATGAATTCCGGACTTTTAATGAGCTAAAACTTTTAAAGAGCCAGTCAGACAGCAAAATCCCTTTGCCCCCTGAAATATTTATTTACAACAAGTTAATTCAAAATACCTGAAAATTAAACCGGGTAGTTTTCCCCAGCTGTGTAAAATCGGGCAAAAATAGTTCACTCCCGGCGTAACAAATCAGTAAAAACAGCGTTAAACATCTATTAAAGTTCTGGATAAACGGTTTGTTAAATTCCCATTTTTGAAGTTATCTTTGTCCCGCATTGGAAAACAAGAAGCACATATCATTTAAGTTCCCCGGAAGGACGCTGGCGGTCATTGCTTTGATCAGCCTCACAACTGTTGCTGCTTTTGCAACGCTGGGAGACGGCCGGGTAAAAAAGAGCAAGCCCGGTAAATCCCTGCTGACCAATAAAGCAACTACAACCTCGTTCTCCCTCCGTTCCGGTTATAATTTCAGGGGTAGCCAGGTCATCAATACCCAGGCGCAAAACTTTGTAAGCCTGAACACGGTTCTTACTTACCAGAAAGGAAATACAACTTATATCGTTCCCCTGAAGAAGAAAGTATTGCTGCCCAACGTTAAGGTTGACATCAGCAACAGGCAATTTCGCCATAATTAATTTCCCCTGCTTTCCGCATAGGTCATCACCCTGTAACCTGATTTAGGCAGGTCAAATTTTATTTGTGCCACCGGGTTAAAGCTGATATTTGAAACCGTGTACGTAACCATCATTTTACCCATTGCCGCCTCATACTGCATAGCCAGCCCGGGGAGATTCTTATTCAGGTATTGAAAATCCTTATTCACCGGAACAAGTTCTTTGGTAAAATATACTGTAAAGCTGGTACTGTCGGCCAGTTTACCAATCGCTTTCTGGCAATTATACCCGGCAATTGTTTTATATTCTTCCACATAGGTAAACACAATGCCTTCATATTTTTTATTGGACTCTTTCCAGTTGGCAGCGGTCATATTGATCATGTATTTCTGTTCACCATAATCCTTCAGCACGGTTACATTTCCTGTCTTACCATCAATAATGGTTGACTGTGTGCCCAGCGAACTGATCATTTCTGAACGGCTGGAATTTCCTTTCAGATAAATCACACTCGTGGCTCCATCCAGCAGGTCAGCCGCCTGGGGTTGTGCATTATTGGTATTAATAACAATGTCATAAGAGATAGTGGCCTCCGTTAACCGCTTTTGCGCATACAGCACAGAAGAGAGCATTACTGCAACCATCATTAAGGATATAGCCGTTATTTTTTTCATGGTAAGTTGTATCTGGTTAGTATAACAAAAAGACGTGCCAAATTAGACAATAAGTTGCGTAATGAAAAAATCCGGGTGGCTGCTGGCCAATCCCGGATCTTCTTATGAGTACTTTAACGAAGTTTATCTTTTATTCTTTTTCTGCATCTCTTTCATCTGTTTCTGCTGCTCCTGCATCTGTTCCATCCGTTCCTGCCATTTCGATTTGGTTTTCGGCTTTTTCCGGTTGGCTTCAATCTTGGCCAGTATCTTATCATGATCAATGATATAATTCTGGATCACAAACTGGAGTAACAAGGTGATCAGGTTAGATACCGTATAATACCAGGTCAGGCCGGAAGGCAGCCTGTTAAAGAAGAACAACAGGAAGATCGGGAAGATATAAGGCAAATACTTCATTACCGGGTTGCTCTGATCCGGTGTCATGCTCATACTGTAAACAGAGATCAGGAAACTGGTAATAACAGCTGTTACGTTAAACATACTGATGTGATTACCGAACAAAAAGCTGATCACCGGAATATCTCCAAACTGGATCACCATATCCGGTGCAGACAGGTCGCTGGACCATAAAAATTCCGCTCCCCGAAGTCCTACTTCCGAATTAAAGAAACTGAATAAGGCAAAGAAGATCGGTATCTGCAATAAAGCCGGTATACAACCACCCAGCGGATTCACCCCGGCTTCCCGGAACAGTTTCATCTGCTCCACGCTGATCTGTTGCTGATCATCACCGAACTTCTCTTTTAATTTGGCGATCTCCGGACGCAAAGCTTTCATCTTGGCACCACTCAGGTAACTGGAATACGTTAATGGTGAAATCAGTAACCTGATCAATAAGGTAAGCAAGGCGATCACAAGTCCGTAGTTGCTGACAAAGCCCCGGATAAAATCAAAGATCGGGAGCATGAAATATTTGTTCAGCGGACGTACAAACGAATAGATACCCTGGCCAAGGTTAACCAATTGCTCAAATTTCATGTCATACTTTTTCAGCTTATGATAGTCCGAAGGACCATAATAAATACTGAAATCAGCCCCGGCTTCACTTTGCACGGGCACAGCCACTTTCAGATTAGTGGTTGACTGTACAATGATATTCGTATCCGTAGAAGATGGAATGCTCCATTCTATCTTACCAGAAGAAAAATTGTTTTTTGCCACCAGTATGGTAAAGAAGAACCGCTGCCGCACTCCCACCCATTTCACTTTATCATCAAATACCTTATCGTTTGTTTTAGCGATGGTATGATAATCAAATTCATCATCCAGCACATAGCCTACCTGGGTATTCTCTCTTTCATACGACACAGATGATTCCTGTTGTGCAGCAGTGTACTGCCAGGAAAGATTCATCGTACCGCCTGTTAATAATTTATCAGCCCCTTTCATCTTCACCGAAAAATCGATCATATAATCGTTCTTCTTCACGGTAAACTGGTGGGTGATGGAAGCCGCAGAGGCACTGTCGTTGGATTGTGTACTTAAGGAGTAAGTAGTGCTGCCATCCGCATTTTTAACCGAATCGATCTTACTAAATAAAAGATTCGCCGTTTCATCCGTGGTTTTGTCACCGGTATTAACGGTATAACTGATCTTATCAAAATCAGTTCCGGCCAGTTTTACCAGGCCACTGTCCTGGTTCTTATATTTTTTCAGCTCCACCCATTTCGGCTGACCGCCATAGCTGGTAAAAGCCACTTTGAAAACTTCATTCTCCGCATAGACCAGTTGCTCAGCAGCCGATTTAGAAACAGGAAAATCTCCGGCTTTGATCTGGCTGGTAATAGAATCACTTTTTAAAGAATCTGTTTTTTGGACTAACGGATCAATCTTGGGAGCTTTGGCCGCATCGATAGAATCCTTGATACGCTGTTCTTCGGCTTTCTGCTTCTGGAAAGAAGCCTGTTCCTGGTTATTGTAATAAAAATAGCCAAAGAAAAGCGCCGCCAACACTACAAAACCGATGACGGTATTACGATCAAACTTCATGCTGAGTAAAAATTTAAAGACGGCAAAGATAGGGTAATCAGCCGGGAGTCGCCAGCCAGGAGTCTGGAGCCTTTACACTCATTTTACTCCTGACTCAAGACTAATTCACTCCAGGCTCATTAAATCATTTCGCTCTGCAACAAGGGGTTTTTCACCTCCGACTTCTTTTCTGCGTATTCCTTGGCGGCTTTGATAAAATGGACAAAGATGGGTTGCGGCGCTTCCACCGTACTTTTCAGTTCGGGGTGGTATTGCACACCTATAAAGAAAGGATGACCTTTTAATTCCACGATCTCCACCAGTCCGGTGCCGGGGTTCTTACCACTGGCCATCATACCGGCGTTTTCAAACTGGTCGAGGTATTTATTATTGAACTCCCAGCGGTGGCGGTGTCTTTCACTGATTGAAGGAGTCCCGTAGATACGCATCGCCAGCGAACCTTCTTTCAGGTCGCAGGGATAAGATCCCAGTCTCATCGTTCCTCCTTTGGCTGTGATCTTCTTTTGTTCTTCCATCAGGTCAATCACCGGTTCTGCTGTATCCGGGTTCATTTCTGTAGAATGTGCATCCTTTAATCCCAGTACATTCCGGGCAAATTCGATCACTGCCATTTGCATACCCAGGCAAATACCGAAGAAAGGCAATTTATTATCCCTTGCATATTTCACCGCCACGATTTTTCCTTCCACACCCCGGTGTCCGAAGCCCGGTGCTACTAATAAGCCATCCAGGCCGGCCAGTTTTTCCGATACATTATCCTCTGTTATAAATTCACTGTGCACATTGATGATCTGCACCTGGCATTCATTCATCGCTCCTGCATGTACAAATGATTCCAGGATGGATTTATACGCATCCTGCAGTTCAATGTATTTCCCGATCAGCCCGATCGCCACTTTGCTCTTGGGGTATTTCAGTTTATCCAAAAACTCTTTCCACTTAGTCAGTTCGGGTTCATTATAACCAGTCAGGTTCAGTTTCTTCATGGCAATAATATCCAGCTTCTCCCGCATCATCAGCACCGGCACTTCATAAATAGTAGGCGCATCCGCTGCTTCAATCACCGCTTCCATCTTCACATTACAGAACAATGCGATCTTGCGGCGCAGTTCAGGAGTCAATGGTTTTTCGGTACGGCAAACCAATATATCAGGATGCACACCTTCCTGGCTCAGCATACGAACACTGTGCTGGGTCGGTTTTGTTTTTAATTCTTTGGCAGCTTTCAGGTAAGGGATCAGTGTCAGGTGCACCACCAGTGTATCTTCTTCCGGCAATTCCCATTGCAACTGGCGGACCGCTTCCACGAAGGGCAAACTTTCAATATCACCCACTGTTCCGCCAATTTCCGTGATCACCACATCATATTGTCCACCCAGTCCCAGTTGCAGCATTCTCCGTTTGATCTCATCGGTAATATGCGGCACCACCTGCACGGTTTTGCCGAGGTAAGCTCCTTCTCTTTCTTTATTGATCACCGTCTGGTAAATTCTCCCGGTGGTTACGTTATTCGCCTGCGAGGTAGGTATGTTCAAAAAACGTTCGTAGTGGCCAAGGTCCAGGTCGGTTTCAGCGCCATCATCTGTTACAAAACATTCACCATGTTCATAGGGGTTCAGTGTTCCGGGGTCCACGTTGATATACGGGTCAAATTTCTGGATCGTTACCCGCAGCCCTCTTGCCTGCATCAGCTTGGCCAGTGAAGCGGCAATAATGCCTTTACCCAATGAGGAAGTAACACCACCTGTAACAAATATATACTTAGCCATTATCTATGGTTATTAATTTCAAAATCGTCACCGTTGAATTTTCATACAATAAAAAAGACCTGTTGCACAAAAATTCAGCAGCAATTAAAAAAACAATAAAATGATCTGATTTTTAGCCTCGCCCATCCTGACCAAGCGGAAGTGAAATGAGAAATATCCGGGAGGTCATGCAAAGCTAATTGAATTTTGCTTGCCTCAAAAATCCATCTTGATACATGTGGAAAAAAGCAGGTATTTTAGTCAGGAAAATCAACCACGCATGAAATCAACCATCACCCTGCTGCTCAGTCTCTTGATCACCCTCAATCTTTTTTCGCAGAAAACCTATATCTGGTGCGGCTCTCTCATTGATGGCCTTGCTGATGAGCCCAAAAAGAACATGACCATCGTGGTCGAAAAAAATAAGATCATCGCTGTGGAAAACGGTTTTTCGAAACCCGGTACAAATGACAGGTCCATCGATCTGAAAACAAAAACCGTCACCCCGGGCTGGATCGATATGCATGTGCATATGGAACATGAAACCAATCCCAACCGCTATATCGAAACCTATACGCTGAACCCGGCCGATTATGCTTTTCAATCCGTGAAGTTTGCCGACACCACGCTGATGATCGGTTTCACCACGGTCAGGGACCTGGGCGGAAGCGGTGTCAATATTTCCCTGCGCAATGCTATTAATAAAGGACTCATCAAAGGTCCCCGCATTTTCACGGCGGGTAAATCCATTGCCACTACCGGCGGACATGCCGATCCCACCAATGGTTATAAAAAAGATATCCAGGGCGATCCCGGTCCCAAAGATGGTGTGGCCAACGGACCCGATGAATGCCGCAAAGCTGTTCGCCAGCGGTATAAAGATGGTTCCGACCTTATTAAGATCACTGCCACCGGTGGTGTGCTCAGTGTGGCCAAGAGCGGAAAGAATCCCCAGTTCTTTGAAGATGAACTGGAAGCCATTGTAAAAACAGCCAAAGATTATGGATTCAAAGTAGCCGTGCATGCCCATGGTGCCGAAGGCATGAAAAGAGCTGTCAAAGCCGGTGTCAATTCTATTGAGCATGGCACTTTTATGGATGATGAAGCCATTGCCCTCTTCAAACAATACGGCACCTGGTATGTGCCCACCATCACGGCCGGTAAAGCCGTGGGTGATTCGGCAAAGATCCCCGGTTATTATCCACCCGTCGTGGTGCCCAAAGCCCTGGAGATCGGGCCGCAGATACAAAGCACATTTGCCAAAGCCTATAAAGCCGGGGTAAAAATTGCCTTCGGTACCGATGCCGGTGTGTACAAACATGGGCTCAACTGGCTGGAGTTTGTGTATATGATCGAAGCCGGTATGAAACCCATGGATGCCATTAAATCAGCCACCATCAGCGCCGCCGACCTGCTCGGCGAAAAAGATAAACTCGGCAGCATCGAAGCAGGCAAACTCGCCGATATCGTGGCCGTGGATGGTGATCCTTTAAAAGATGCAAGGGTATTTGGTAAAGTGGTGTTTGTGATGAAGGATGGGGTGGTATATAAATAATTGTGTAATCAGGCTAACAAACAAATTATTTAAATGATAAAAGGGTTTACACTGACCTGCTTGCTTTTAACATCCTCTTTTTCAAATCAGTTGTTTTCGCAAACCACCAGGGTAAAATTCGAAATTGACAGTTTGCTTAAGATTTTCAAAGGGGAAAATCTTCTAAAGCACAAAGTAAAAACTTCCGATTCGGTATTTTTTTACTTCCAAAATAGCAAATCTTCAAATCTTACCCATATAGAGTTTTACGAATTAGTACAGAATAACAATGAGAGAAAAAAAGGCATAGTATATCAATTTTATTATCTAAATAAGAACTTGATTTTTGTAAACCAAGGCTCGCATAATAGAAAATACTTTTCCTATTATTATATAAATAACGACACCGTCATAACAAGCAAAATTCATAAAGAATTAGTTTTCCTGCCGATTAATACAATTCTTTATATGTCTAATAACCTGATGTCAAAACAGAGGAAATTCATTTTAAAAGATTAGCGTTTTGGGTCTTGTTGGTGAAAAAACCCGTTGCAAAGCATTTGGTTCATGGCTGTCCCGTAGGGACATTTTACTGGTAGAATATAAATGCAGGAATGATCCCCGTTCCATCGGAACGGTTTATGCAATTGTTATACCGCACAAAGCGTCCCTCCGGGACGCCTCAACCCCGCATAATGAAATATTTTCTACCGGTAATGTGTTCCGATGGAACACGGAATAATTTCCCCTCACCAATTTGTAGTGGATACATTCACTATGTATTTGTTGTCCCGTAGCGATAGGTTACCGGTTAGACAGGAGTGGGTAAAAATATATTTCCCCACCAAAAATTCCGTCATTTAACGGATAAAGAATTGAAAGAAGAATTGTACACTTGTTGGATAAAACAGGAATTGAATAAGCATGAAGAAACCAAATGCTGAGGAGTTGATAAACTCTGCAAAGCCGTGTGCAAACATTTTTAAACGTTTACAATCGGGTATTGCCGAAACTCCCATTCAAGAGAAAACCCTTATATAAACTGTATTAATAAATTGGTTTTCAGTTCGACTATTTCTAAACCTAATCAAGCAAAACACTACGTAGTTTCTCAAATACACGTTTTACACAATAATTAACCTGCACTTATGTCTTTAAAAAAGATGTCATACAATACGGCTGAGAAAATTGTGAATTTATATTCGGATCTTTTAGTTAATATGGGTGAAAAATCTGAATATAAAGTATATGGTTATTCAGACTTGCAAGGGTATAACATTCTTGATGTTGACAATGCTCTGAAAATAGTAGTAGCATATAGTGTTTTTAATCTTAATAAAAGTGACGAAAATGCTTTAAAGAACTTAAAGGCTTACTCATCAAATGCTGGCGGAGCTGTTGTAAGTTTTTTTACAAGTTTTGTTCCCGATGAAGTTATACCTGAAATTGACAAACTTGACCCAAATGATAAGAATTCACTTTTAGATTTTATTGATCTCACTAATAATTATAAAGACTCTGACTTATATAAGACATTTTTAAACCAAGAAACTCATGGATCATTTCTTAAATTTTGTTTAGATATTGACAGATCTGACATTAATTATTGGGAGAAAATATACGCTAGACTGTCACTTACCTGGGACACTAAAGATGTCAAGGATCCAATATTTTTTATCATTACTAACAAAACACATTTTTTCAAGATTTAGATAATAATTAATGCGTACAACATAGCATTGCCGCAATTCGGTCGGACATAAGTTCAATCAGAATCAAAGCGATACCTTTCATTGGTTTAAACCGTTGTTGGCCTTCCAGCAGGCAACACGCAAAAGCGGCCAACAGGTTCTTTTTGCTTTACCAACTGAAATTTCTTAACCTTGTAATAATACTATTCACAAGCTTTAAGTCAATATGAATTGGAAAATAATAGCTGGTGCATTAATTATTTTTGGTGCTTTAAAAGAATTGAGTTCAATAATAAGTAACTATCGTTCTCGCAAACTTGAGTTTTGGCCATTTGGTGCTGACATAGCTTGTATTGCTCTAATAATTGCGGGTATTGTGTTAATCCGAAAAGGTCTAAAGCAAAAAAACAATTTAAGGCAACGCTAAGAAATAATATTTCATCCAAGTGGTGAAAAACACCAACAACGGCATAAATACTTATTAAACGTTCGTATGAGGAAGAAAATAGTAATACTCTTTGCATTGTATCTCTTCATCTTTTATAGCAACAAAGTTTTCGGACAATCTAACAATGACTCTTTAATTAACAGGAGTACAACTCTTGAGTTCAAGAATGATACTTTATTTACCGATACAGGTCTGAAATTTTTTGTTGGTCAAAAACTAATTATAGGTAACCCGGCTGGCAATGACGGATATTACAGATCAATAATTGATAAAAGAGCGGCTTTAGTTCCTTCCATTTGGGGACAGGACCCGAAATATCCTTATGCAATAGAAAATCATGTTAATAAGAAAAAAAGCAGGGAAAAGGTAAAAAAGAATCTTATACCGGGAAATTCTGTAAGTATAAAAGGAATCGGGTATTCGAAGACCGGTAAACCATATTTTTATGCCGCTTCTATTTCTACAGGATCCGAAGATTTTCTTTGCGACTTAAAATTTGCACTCCTTTTAAATGAGCTTATACTGCACCCCTGAAGCATTACAGCTCTTCGTTGGTGAGTGCCCTAGCTCTGTGAAACTTTTAGTTTCGCAGATATATTATATCGCCTTTAGCGATTAACTCCATAATTGGTTAAACCCAATCCGGTAATATTCCTGCACAAAATGGCCCACGGTTGAAACCGTGGGTTGTCAATACAATCGGGCACCAGAACTGTTTCAACGGTTCCTGCCTCACAGGGTAAATTGGTCCCGGCAAAGCAAATTAAAAATGTCTTGCCGGTAAAGAAAGAGTACATTTAAGGAAATGTTCTTCCTATGCCCAACGATTTGCCTGACCAGGGCTCTTTAACGGGGCTTAGAAATTCCGGAATAGAAGTTCTTGGAGAACTACCCTGGGGTTCACATTTTTGTAATTTTTTTGAATCGAAAGAAGACTTACTGCAAATACTTGTTCCCTATTTCAGGGCCGGGTTAATCAATAATGAATTTTGTCTCTGGATAACCTCTGATCCTGTAACGGTGGAAGCCGCTTACGAAGCATTACGAAACGAAATTCAGGATTTTGATAACTATGAGAAAAAGGAGCAAATCACCATACTTTCCCATACAGACTGGTATTTGAAAGACAAAACATTTGTACCAGACATTGTTATCAATGGCTGGTATCAAAAACTAAAAACCTCATTGAATAAGGGATTTGATGGAATGCGTGTAAGCGGCAACGAGGCCTGGCTGGAACGGGAAGTTTGGAAGAATTTCATTGACTATGAACGAAACCTGAACAACAGCCTTACAGATAAGCGAATGATCGTTCTTTGCACCTACCCGCTTCACAAATGTGATGCACAGGCAGTATTTGACGTATCGCAGGTGCACGAGATAGCTGTGACAAAAAGAAAGGGTGATTGGGAAATTGTCGAAGTTCCGGCCATTAAACAAACAAAATCACAACTGGCCAGGGATAAAAAAGAACTGGAAGATAAAGTGGCAGAACGAACCAAGGAACTTACCGTTATTAATGCAAGACTAGAAAAGGAGATTGAACAGCATAAAATCACCCAGGATACGCTGCTAAGAACCGAAGCCAACCTCCGCACAATATTTGACACTACGGATACTGCTTACCTGTTACTTGAACCCGACTTGTCAATACTTCTTTTTAACCACCGGGCAGCCGATTATGTCAGAAAGGTATTTTACTGGAGTCTGAAAACAGGAGACAATATTCATGATTTTCTTACAGCAGACAGGAAAGTCCTTTTTGCAGACAGGGTGCAGAGAGCTGTCAAAGGAGAACAAATAACCTTTGAAACCAGGTATGATCTTGAAAATAAATCCTCCTTATGGTATGATATAAGACTTTTTCCAATTCCCAATGATGACAAAGACATATTTGGTCTTGTGCTTGCATGCACAGATATCACGGAAAGAAAGCTATTAGAAAACCAGCTTGAAAGAGAGAGACTGGAAAAGCAATTGGAGATCACCAATGCTGTTATAACGGCAGAAGAAAACGAACGCCAGGAAATTGGCCGTGAATTGCATGATAATATCCAGCAGATATTAGTCAGCAGCCGCCTGTTTCTTTCTATGGTCAAAAAAAATGACATTTCTGAATCAGGCTATTCATATCTGCAACAAACAAACCAGATGGTTTGGTCTGCGATTACTGAGATCAGAAATTTGTCACATTCGATGATTGCTCCGTTCATGGAGAAAACTACACTGAAGGATGCCATCGAAAACCTTATCTCAAACACAACGGGTGCCAGCGGAATAAAGATTAATATGGAAACTACCGGGCTGGACGAAGAAAAGCTATCTGAAAAGCTCAGGCTTACTGTCTACCGCATTATCCAGGAGCAGTTCAATAATATTCTTAAATACTCAAAAGCCTCCCTGGTGTTGCTGAAAATTGTCCAGGATAATGAGAAGTTATCTCTGTTAATAAAAGATAATGGAACAGGCTTTGACATGTCAAAAAAAACAGCAGGTATCGGGCTTATGAATATCAAAGCAAGGGCTTCTCTTTTTAACGGGGAAGTTACGATCCATTCTTCACCCGGACAGGGCTTTGAGTTGTATGTTATGATGAAGCTTATGTAATTTTCTCCGCTGCTTTTGGTCTTCTATTTTTCGTTTGTTTAAAACGATTCATTTCCCAGCTCTCCAAAACTTCCGGTTTCGCAACTGTAGTATAACCTCCCCTGTCCTCCACGTCTGTGGACTATGGTCTATCGACTATCGACTTCTTCCTGCGGCTTTTTGCAACCGCCCTGCGTTGAGCTATGAACCTGTGAATTATGTAAAGATGGGAGATAATGATATAATTCCTGCCCCCGGATAAATAGCAACTTTATGTTTTGAAACAGCTATGAAAACTATAAGCCATGTATAATAAAGGGATCGAGAAAGGGGTAGTGCATAATATCAATGATATCATTGATTATGTACCGGATTCAATCGTCAGCAAAACCATCCTGAAAAAATTAACCGGGGTTATTGACCTTGCTTCTTATGATTCAGGCAAGGAAATGGTCAGTAAGGTATATCCCTTTGATACGTTCGTGATGCTGCTCGAAGGCAAGGCTACCATCACACTCAATAAAACGGTCAATACCATTGTGGCTTTCCAGAGTATTATCATCCCGGCCCACCAGAACTATATCATTTCAGCAGTGGACCGTTTTAAACTACTCACTGTTACCATTAAAAGCGGGTATGAAAATAGTTAAGGCAGCGTTTACACACTGCCTTATGCGATGATACAAAGCCGGATATTACAGTACAGTTAATCCTTTGCTATCTTATTATAACTCGCAACTAAGCCACGGATCAGCGATGAACTGAATCCCTGGTGCTCCATTTCATTCAGTCCCGCAATGGTACATCCTTTGGGCGTAGTTACTTTATCAATTTCATGTTCAGGATGAGAACCTTTGTCCAGTAATAATTGCGCAGCTCCTTTCACTGTTTGCGAAGCGATGAGTGTGGCCGTGGCAGCATCAAAACCAATTTCAATACCACCCTGTATATTGGCCCGGATATACCGCATGGCATAGGCCGTACCACAGGCACCTAATACCGTAGCCGCATCCATCAGTTTCTCATCGATCATCACCGTGCGGCCGAGCTGGTCAAACAATTGCACGATATAATCCACCTGTTTCGCTGTTGCTCCCGCATGCGCCAGGCAGGTCATGCTTTGCTGGATAGCGATAGCTGTATTTGGCATCGCCCTGATCACCGGTACGGGTTTGCCGATCGCTTTTTGTAATTGTTCGATCCAGGCACCGGTGATCACCGATACCACGATATGTTTCTTCGGGTCCAGTACCGGTTTGATCTCTTTAATAATATCAGCATAGTTATACGGCTTCACCGCGAGGATGATCACTTCGCTATCCTTGACTGCTTTTTTATTATCACTGTGCACACTGCAGCCTCTTTCTGCAAAACGGCTGAGGGCTGCTAAATTGCGGCGGGTGACGGACAATTCCACCGGCCGGCTGAATTCACTCATGATCAGCCCGTCTGCAATAGATGCCCCAAGGTTGCCTCCGCCGATAATAGCGATCTTCTTACTCATATATCATTTTTTGTAAAGATACATTTTGGCTTTCAACCTTCCTTGTTGAATCATTGAACTGCTTATTGCTCTGCTATATGAACAAAAAAAGAAATAATTTTTTTATTGTGCAATCTGCGAACACTTGTTCCCCGTACATGTTGTTCTACATCTATTAAACCAAAAAAAAATGATCATGCAAAAAAGATTTTTTTCTGTAGTGGCAGCAACCTGCCTCTCTGTAGTTGTATTTACCGCCTGTAATAATGAAGCCAAGGAAGAAGAAAAAATGGCTGACACTGTTGCTGCAACCACTGAAGCCAAACCGATGGAAGAAGCCGGTGTAATGGTCGGTGGTGCCAATATGGTGCCCTCTAAAGATATCGTGGATAATGCGGCTGCTTCCGCAGATCATACCACGCTGGTAGCCGCTGTAAAAGCAGCCGGTTTGGTGGAAACATTAAAAGGTGCTGGTCCATTCACTGTATTTGCCCCGACGAACGAAGCATTTGCAAAATTACCTGCAGGCACCGTTGATAACCTGCTGAAGCCTGAAATGAAAGGCGATCTAACCAGCATACTTACCTACCATGTGGTGGCAGGTGCTTTCAAAGCCGCTGACCTGAAAGACGGGCAGAAGATCAAAACTGTGCAGGGTGCTGAACTGACCGTATCCATCAAAGATGGCAAAGTAATGATCGATGGTGCTACGGTAACGATTCCTGATGTGATCTCCAGCAATGGTGTGACACACGTTATTGATGCCGTGGTGACACCGAAGAAATAATCATTTTCATTGTTGTTGCGAATACAGAACAGGGAGTATCCGGGGAAACCGGGATGCTCCTTTTCTTTTAGTAGTAGGCTTTTCGCTGCAGGTAGTTCGATACATAATCTTTCACCCCGGCTTCTAATGAAAAGAAAGGCTGGTTATAACCGGCTGCCTGTAGTTTACCCATATCCGCTTCGGTGAAGTATTGATACTTATCCCGGATATCTTCCGGTGTATCGATGTATTCTATTTG
>CADEDV010000009.1:118771-127953 GCA_902826165.1 uncultured Bacteroidota bacterium | reverse complement strand
ACAAACAATACAAGAGTGTAGCCGAAGAACCGGGGGTTGAAGCGGAGCATAGTATTCTTTTAACGGAAGCGCAATAGCATCCGGTGATTGGGATTGGAATGAGTTTCGGAAATTTTGAAGTCATGACTGCCGGTGATCACAAACCCGGCCTGCTGGTAAAACTGAACGGCCCGCTGGTTGTCTTTCCATACATAGAGCCAGGCACCTGCCTGCTTATTTTCTTTCATGAGGTTAACGTTGAACTCAAACAAGGCAGCACCGAGCTGCAGGTTGTAAAATGCCTTTAATAAATACAGCCGTTCCAGTTTGCTGATGTTTTGGTCCGGGCTGCCCGGGTACGGGGCATTGAAAATGATCTTGGAATAACCGGCCGGCTGATCCTGGAAATACAACAGGTGATAAATATTATGCGGGTCCTGCAATTCCTGTTGCAGCACAGCGGGGTTATATTTTTCCGCTACATAAGCTTCTATATCTGCAGCCGGCGCACTGTGCCCATGTGATTCGATAAAGGAAGCGGCAGCGATTGCCGACAGCAGGTGGGCATCTTCTTCCGTTGCTTGGCGGATGGAGATAAGATCTTTTCTTTCCAGCCGCCAGTACATGTCATCGCTTGTTTGATGGCTGATACGGAAATGATTTCGTTGCAATACTTTTTGCGAAGCGGTATTACCCGGATCAGTTGCTGCGAGTACTGCCCTTATATTTTTTTGTGTAAAGGCCCAGCGGACCAGCCCGCCCACCGCTTCGGTCATCAACTCCCGGCCCTGGTAAGCGGGGTAAGTGCCATAGCCAATTTCCACTTCGCCATTACTATCGGGCGGGCCTTTGAAGCAAATATCCGCCACGATGGTCTTGCTGGCGGTATCAATAACGATCCAGAAGGTATGGAACAAAAAGGGCTCCCCTGCTTTTGTTACGGCCGGGATGATGGTTTCAGCGATCTTTTTTTTTAACCGTTCCGGTACCTGCCGGCTGCCGGGCAGCAACTGCAACTGCTGTTCCAGTTGCTGGTTGTCCTGTATATAGAAGGCCAGCTGGGTGGCAGTGAGTGGTTGCAGTGTTAATCTTGTTGTGGCAAGGTGCATGTGGATGGGCAGGGGTTGTACAAGAGTTGAAGATAATAACAAATGTAAAGATGGGTAGTGAAAGGAAATCGGCCAAGGCGAAACAATACAACTGCGGAGCTGGAAGTTTCGCAGATTTGTTTTTAACCCATTACTTTATTAATTAGCCCAAATGGAGGCCAAGTAAGCCAAGAAGGTAAATCTTTAATATCTCGTCAGGAATATCTATATTCTTTACTAGAGATTGAAAAGTTTCATGATCAAAATTTAAAAAAATCTGATTGTTATTCCTTACGGAAGCTTTCGGTAGGTTACTGAACTTTCCAACTTCAATAATTACTCCGTAATCTGACTCTATCTGGCTAATATTTTTTTGTAACTTTTCATGAAACTGTCTCTTATCCATTTTCATATCTTTCGTGACATCCTCTTGCACTTGGTTAATATCAACTATGGGAATCCCATAAACGGTCGCAATGGGTTGTATGACATTCAGCAATGTCACAACTGAAGGAGCATCTCGAAATGCCACATTAAAGCTCCTGTTTTTAACTATCAGATAACCCTTGTTTTCTAAATATTGGATAAGAATCGTTTGATAGTCATTAGCCGCTTGGCCATTTATGTAAAATAACTTATCGAGATTTTTGGCTTTATGTGATGCAATAATTTCAGTTAATGTTTGTGACCTGCCTTCATAAATTAATATCGTGTAATCGCTACAAAGAGTTATAAGTTCCTTTTTTGAGTAGAAATCTGTATAGGACAGTTGCATTTGACTTTCATCAATATCATAATTTTGTAAATAATAGTGAAGATACTGTACGATTGTTTGCACTAATTTTGGTTCACCAGCCTCCAAGGCTTCTCGGAAAAGTTTACGAAGGGAGACAGATATAGCTTGGCGAAAACTTTTCGATTTTTCCGACGGCATAATATTGGTTCTTGACATATCAAAGTCAATGCCTTTTGGATAAAAGTTAACTTCTCCACCGATTATTATGGGAAATTTAAACGGAATGAGCGGTGCTGGATTAGTCGTAATTAAAAAACCGCTATTGGATGCAACTAAATTCCTAGGTTTTACACTAATACATAATTTAGTTAAAGATTTTTCTGTTTGCAGCTCGTAATGATGACTTGCATCTTCAATGTTCCAGCTTTGTTTTAGAGGATGTTGATTCCCGTCATAATAGATGTGGAGATGTTCAATGTGCCTGCAATAATGTCTTATATAATTCAGGGCGACGTTTAATTGAAACCCTTTTTTGAAATATACACGTACGATTGTACCGGAATTAATCATACTTACTTCCGGAGCTATTTTTAAATAATTGAATTCTTTGAATACATCATTGATCTCAAACATAATTTGATCATCTTCATCACTTTTAGTGGTAACTACAACTTTTTCAGCAACAATGAAAGTGCTCATAAACCCTATTCCAAACTGTGAAATGAGATTAAAATTACCTGTGCTATCGTTAAACTCTTGGCTTATACTTTTTCCTATGACTGAAAAGTGGTTTTTAATAATACTTTTTGTCATTCCGTCGCCCTCGTCAGCTACTTCCAAATAGTTTTCTTTCGAATTGATGTTGATAATTATTTTTGGAGCAACGTGAGTCCTTCTTTTCCTCATGCGGTTGCAAGCATCCACAGAGTTTTGAATTAATTCACGTACAAAAGAGTAGGAGTCAGGATATAATGATTTTCCGATTAAAAGGGTTACGATTCGGTGGACATCTGCAGAATAGCTATTTGGAAGGGCTTTATCAAGATTATTGGAATCTTCTGTTTTTGCAAGCTCATAGTATGTGGGTGTGTTAGAAAGCATACCTGTTTCTTGCCCGCTTGGCAAGGAAGTAGTATCACTGTCGAATCGGTATCCATTTTCTCGTACAAATAGACGAGCATAAAGTGCATAGCTCCTTTTTTCTGGATCTACATCTATAATATTATACCCCGGCAAAAATTTTGCAATTTTCTCCTTTGGCTGGCTAAATGCCGCACGACCATTTATTGTAAGATATCCTCCAGTTGCAGAACTGAGTGACTTTGCTTCATGTTTATGACTATGCCCGAAAAAGGCGATATCGAATTTCTTAGATTTCAGAATATTTTCAATTTCGTCACTTTCATTTTGGCTAATTGCATTTAGGGGGTGATGAAAAACTGCAATGTTCAAGATAGTGTTGTTCGTAGTGAACATTTTCTCAGTCTTTAATAACTGGTTGTATCCAACAAAATGTTGTTCCCGTGATAATGAGGCAGAACATCTCCATGAATCATTGATTAATGCAAAGCCTATTTTTTTGCCATTTTCTTCAAATATAGCTGCCGATGCATTATTAGAATACGAATAATTTATATTGCTTTTATGGAATTGTTGTTCAAAAGATTTAAATCTTTCAATCCTTTTATTAGCAGAAATAAATCCCGACTCCATTTTGAGCAGAAGTTCATTTGCTAACGAAGAGTCTAGTGTGGTGCAGAGTCCGGCTTCACTAAACTGTTCTATTTCCTGTCGGCTTACATCATGATTTCCGGGTACAAGAAGTACCTTATCTGGATTTATATCAAGAGCTTTCAATATTGGCGTAATAACTTCTTGATGAAATACTTTGTAGGGATCCGTTCCGAGAGATTCGCCACCTTTGTCAACTAAATCTCCAGTAAATAAAATCACATCAATAGGTATTTGCTCGTGAAATCTTTTAAGATCATCGATGAGAGCTTGCAAATAATAATTTCTTAAGTCCTCTAGGTTTTCTTTACTTAAGTGAATATCTGATAGTTGTATTACTCTCATTACTTAAGGCAGATCGCTTGTTAAAAAATAAATATTGTTTATTATAATAAAACCGTTACGCGGTAAAATGACACATAATATATAAAATTACGCTGCCCAAAGCCGAATTTTGAAATCTGAAATCTTAAAAACAAGCGATTTAGCCCTTCGATTTAATACCCGCCTAACGGCAGACAGGGTGTTAAAGCGTAAATGCAACTATTTATGTTGCTTTGTCCAACAAGTGTACAATTCTTCTTTCATTTTCTTATCCGTTAAAAGACGGAATTTTGATGGTCCCTGCACCAGATGCTGTCGCATCAGTACAGGGAGTGAAAACCCCTAATTATTGCTAAGCAATGAACCGAACGATGAATGGAGCGTCGCAACGAAAGATGCCAATAGCACTGCAGCCGGGACACTTACATCTTAATATCCACCACCGTTTTTTCCTTCCGGCTTTTTTCGGCGGCAAAGCCCATGACATGGCTTTCGATAGAAGCATCGATGGTGGAAGTGAGCAGGGCCGGGTTTTGCTGGGAGACGGCCTGCACCCAATCGGCCACGAGGCGCCAGTCGCCACCACCATGGGTATCGCTGTTTTGTTTCCACTCGGTTACTTTGCCCGTGCGGAAATCGGTATGGGTAAAGGCGGACATATCACCCACGATATCGCCCATGCTGCCCATGACCCTGGTGCGGCGGCCTTCATAACTGGTGAAGGCTTCCATGGAGAAGGAAGCGGTGACATTGTTGTCGAATAAGATATTGGTGGTATAATGATCGGGCTGGTCGTTATCCATGCGATAGACACAGCGGCCATAGTTGCTGGTCTTTAAATAGTTCATGATGGCATCACCCTGTTGGGCTTTGTCTTCCGGCAGGTCGAAATGATGCAGCCAGGTCCGTTTTTCAAAATAGATACGTTTGGCGGAATAAGGACATTGCCCTTCAATGGCACAACCATCCACGCAGCGGTCGGTGCTGCCGGCCGGCGCATTTTCTTTGCGGAACCATTTGAGGTCGCCAAAAGCCTGTATGCTGTTGCAATTTTTATCGAGCATCCATTTTAAGATGTCCAGGTCGTGGCAGGACTTGGCGAGGATGATCGGCGTGGTTTGTTTACTGTTGTGCCAGTTACCCCGCACATAGGAATGGCTCATGTGCACATGCATGATGGGTTCAAAATGCTGGATGCTGATGACCTCGCCAATGGAACCATTGTGCATGAGTTCTTTGAGCTTTACAAAATACGGTGCATAGCGCAGCACATGGCAAACGGCTACGATGCGGCCGTTCTTTTTGGCCAGGGCCAGGATATCCCGGCATTCCTGCTCGCTGGGAGAAATGGGTTTTTCCAATAACACATCATAGCCCATTTTTAAGGCAGCCATGCAGGGACCATAATGCAAATTATCCGGCGTGGAAATGATGACGGCATCGGCAAACTTGGGCCGCTTGAATACATCTTCCCAGGTATTGAAACGATTACTCTCTTCTATCTTATGTTTTTTGGTGTAGCGTTCATTGCGGATGGCAATGGGTTCGGCCACGCCAACAATATCCAGCTGGTCGGGATACTGCACGGCATAGTTGCCATATACATTCCCTCTTGATCCCGCACCGAGTGTGATAGCCGTAACCGCTTTGGCGGGTTTTTGGTGCAACGGGTTGTCGGGTAAAATAATTTTTTCGCCTTTTTCATTCGTAGCCCAGGAAGAAAGCGGCAGGGCAGTAGCGGAGAGGCCTAAGAATTTTAAAACATCGCGGCGGGAGAATTGATTTGGCATGCTCAATCTTTTTTAAATAAGGGGGACAATAATCATGTGAAAGGTACAAAGTTTTAACGCCTGTAATTTGATATATTCGAAAAATAATAACTGCTGTATGACTAACAGTTCTTCCCCCCGTTTTTTGGCACTGGATGTATTGCGGGGCATGACGGTTTGTTTTATGATCATCGTGAATACACCGGGCAATGGTGGCAGCACCTGGGCGGCTTTGCAACATGCATCCTGGCATGGATTCACACCGACCGATTTGGTTTTTCCCACGTTTATGTTCGTAGTGGGAAATGCACTGAGCTTTGTGAGCAAGAAATGGGAAGGGCTTAGCGATGCGCAGGTAGGATGGATCATTGGCAAAAGAACCTTTATCATCTTTTTATTGGGCTTCCTGATGTACTGGTTTCCTTTTGTGCACTGGAATGAACAGGGTGGACTGGAAGCAAATCCATTTGCCAATACAAGAGTGATGGGAGTGCTGCAACGCATTGCACTGGGTTATTTTTTTGCAGCGCTGATGGTAAGGTATTTGAAACTGTCAACGATTATCCGGCTCTCGGTTGTTTTTCTCTTAGCCTACTGGCTGATCCTTTTAGTATTCAGCGGCAGTGCTGATCCTTATGATATGCTGACGAATGCGGGCAACCGTTTCGATATATGGCTGTTGGGAGAAAATCATTTGTACCATGGCGAAGGCGTGGCCTTTGATCCCGAAGGTGTGCTGAGCACTTTACCGGCTATTGCGAATGTAACCTTTGGCTATGCGGCCGGTAAATGGATACAGGAAAAAGGCAAGAGCTATGAAGGGCTGGCGAAATTATTACTGCTGGGAACGGTGCTGATCGCACTGGCTTTATTATGGGATACGAGTTTCCCGATCAATAAAAAATTATGGACCGGCAGTTTTGTATTGCTGACCGTGGGCATTGATTGTGTGCTGATCGCTGCATTGCTGTATGTGATTGATTTTTTAAAGGTCCGCAAATGGACTTATTTCTTTGAAGTGTTTGGGAAGAACCCCCTGTTCATTTACCTGCTCTCCGAAATTGCGGCGATCTTATTATGGTTTATCCCGGTGGGTGCCAACAGGCAACCTTTGTATTCCTGGTTATATGATACGGTGTTTGTACATGCGGGTGCTTATTTGGGTTCCTTCCTTTTTGCCATCACAGTGATGCTGTTTTGCTGGCTGGTGGGTTATATCCTGGACAAGCGAAAGATATATGTACGGGTCTAATCACTGTTGCACCGGTACTAATTTTAAAACCTCTGTAGCAAACTTGCCGGCTTCCTGCTCCACGGTTTGCACATCTTTTGATTTGACATAGGAACCGATGACATGATCGCCTGCATTGGGAACAGGAATCATTCTTTTTTGATCGGCTGCCGTGCCGAGCTGGGCAAACATTCTTTTCATGGCCGGTACTTTTACCACCTGGTCCTGGTGATCCTCATCTTTAAAATAATATAAAACGAGGGTGGGTTGTTTTACCCGGCTGAAGGTGGATTCTTTCATGGTGGTTTCTAACAGTTCTTCTAACTGCACGGTTGATTCCATGCGATAGACCGGGTCCCAGTATTTGGCATATAAAGCCGTGGTGTCTTTTGCATGCATGTATTTTCCCTGTACGAGACGGGCAATCTGCAAACCCCAGTGATTATTGAGTAACCAGGCATTGGCATCGTTGATCGCAATATTGGGTGATAACAAGATGAGCCCGGCGATCTCGGGATATTCCGCAGCGAGTTTTAAGGCGAGTGTTCCGCCGGTGGAGGTAGCCATGATGATCACTTTCTTCCCGATCTGTTTGCCGATGGCATAGGCTTCTTTGGCAGAGTTCCATAAACGTTCTGCGGTTACCGTGAGCAAGGCTTCGGATGTATCTAATCCATGATCAGCAAGGCGGTTGAGAAATAAATTGCAGCCGAATTGTTTGGCGAAATTGATATGCACCGGGTCGCCTTCTTCCTGGCTGGCGGAGAAACCATGGATATAAACAACCGCATAATCGGTGATCGCTTTGCTGGAATCATTGTACCAGATGATCCTTGCTTCATTATCTGGTTTTAATTGGTGTGTGGCTTCTTCATTACGGATATATTGTTCCAGCAAAGCCGGTTCAGTTGGCAGTGCCGGGAGTGCATTGGTATATTTTGGAGAACCGGGTTTCGGGCCGAGGAAATACACAACAATAAGAAGGAGCAGCAGAATACCCAGCCATTTCAGGAATTTCATGGTAGTTGGTTTGTATAAAGCTACTACAAAGCAGATTCATTTTTTATAGACAGGCAGGAATGTCTATTAAGTTTTGATTACCGTTATTTTTTCCGAAACAATTTGACGGTACGGGTAACCCCCCAAACATCTTTTTCGTCAAAGCTGCCCACTAATTCAAAACGGGTATCATCGAGCAGTTGCTGCAGTTCCACTCTTCCTTCCACCCGGGCAAACCAATCATCCCAGACCAGGAAACATTTGTCCGGGAATTCATTTTTTTCGAAAGCCCCGAGAAAACGTTTATGCTTGCTCTCGTCAAAATAATTGATGTCGAGCACCACGCTGTTCCAGCAGGCTTCAAAAAAGAAAACATAGTTTTTATAATCCGGGTAGTTCTTTTTGATATAGTCCGCCATCTTTACTTCAGCAGCCTGGTCAGCTTTTAACGAGAAGTCCCTTTTCCAGTGAAAAGAGTATTTAGTACCGATAAAGGGAAAAATGATCACGGAAGCGAGGATGATATAGCGCAGGGTGTTTGAACGGATGATATCGGTTATCGTATTCAACCCTCTCAGGCTTATTAATGCAATCAATGGCAGCACACCCACCAGCACCCGTATCAATCCCATGGAATTAAAAATACCCAGGGCCCAGAAAGCAGAGTGGCCAATAAAAACAGCCAGTGCACAACCATAGACAAAGAATAGTTCTTCATCCGTGGTTATCTTTTTATCCCTGAAAAAATAGCGGCCGCAAAATAGGAAGGCACCATAAAGCAAACCAATACCAGCAAGGATCAGTAAAGGAATACCCAGCACGATGGGCATTGATTTGATAAAATGTGTCCACTCACCTTTGCCATAGGCACTGCTGAGTGTGGCATAGGACAATGTTTTGAAGATCCAGAGTGGGTCTTTGTACAGCGATAACCCGGCAATGGAATAAATGAATTGCCCGGTGAGGAGTAAGGGAATGAAACGATAATATTTTTTTACCAGCAGGTAAATAAGCAATACTGATAAAATGATCAGCCCTTCACTGCGAACCAGGGGAAGAAAAGATAACCAGAGCAATGAAATGGTTTTCTTTCCCTGCAACAAACCATAAATACCTGTGATCAGCCAAAAAGCAAATAAGGGTTCCGTGAGACCTGATAAAGTGATGATCATTAACAACGGTGCAAAAGCTGCCAGCAGGGGAACCATCCAGGCATTAGCAATATGTAATCGTTTGGCTGTTTTATAGGTAAGCCACAACGAGCAACTAATTAATACAAGATTGAAAAACTTAACCGCATTAAAACCCAGTTGTGCCACGGGTGC
>CADEDV010000009.1:93869-118671 GCA_902826165.1 uncultured Bacteroidota bacterium | reverse complement strand
ATAAGAATGAAGTCACCGGTAGCGGCTTCAATCCCTTTCTGCACCGCTTTTCCCTGTCCACTATTTTTTTCCAACCGGATATATTGAACCGTATGGATGGGATATAATTGACTGAACCGGGAGATCGTTTCCCGGGTATCCGTTGCTGGTTCTTCTTCCACCACTATAACCTGTATAGAAATACCCGGCAGATGAGCAGTCAATATCTTCTCTAATAAAGCTGTAATGGTTTGGCCTTCATGGCTTAGGGGAAGCACTACAGATAATTGATACTGTGACATTTCGTAAAAATAATATAATGTTCCTTTCGTTTGCTGCCCCCGCTGAATTAGCGTACCTTTGCCGCCCGGAAAAGTTGGCAAGTTGACAGGTTAAAAAATTGATAAGGAGAGCCCTTCATATTCAGTCATTTAACTTGTACTATATGGCATACCAGAACTTTGAAGAACTTGAAGTTTGGAAAAAGGCGAGAGAGCTGAAAAACGAGATGGCTCAATTGGTCAAAACCTTTCCGGCAGAAGAGAAATTCAGGCTGGTTGATCAGTTGATACGAAGCTCCCGGTCCGTCAATACACAGATTGCAGAAGGGCATGGAAGAAGAACCTGGCCGGACAGATTACGATTCTGTGTGATTGCAAGAGGATCATTAAGCGAAACACTGAACCACCTGATTGATGCTTTTGATGAGCAATATATTAACGAAGAGAAATTAAACTATTTCAGAAATAAAATAGCAGAAGTTGAAAAATTGCTAAACGGGTATATCAGCTATTTGGAGAAAAAATCAAAGGAGTTGTAACCCTGTAAACTTATCAACTTTTCAACCTGTGAACTCAGAAATTATGGAAATAAGAAACATAGCAATTATTGCACACGTTGACCACGGTAAAACTACACTGGTTGACAAGATATTACACACAACAAAAGTATTCCGGGAAAACCAGGAAACTGGTGACCTGATCATGGACAGCAACGATCTCGAAAGGGAACGTGGAATCACCATTTTCAGTAAGAACGCTGCGGTGATCTATAAAGATGTTAAGATCAATGTGATTGATACACCGGGTCACGCCGACTTTGGTGGTGAAGTGGAAAGGGTATTGAAAATGGCTGACGGTGTTTGCCTGCTGGTGGATGCTTTTGAAGGCCCCATGCCCCAGACCCGTTTTGTATTGCAGAAAGCCTTACAACTGAACCTGAAACCCATCGTGATCATCAACAAAGTGGACAAACCGAATTGCCGTCCTGATGAAGTACATGATGCCGTATTTGAATTGTTCTTCAACCTCGATGCAACTGAGGAGCAACTGAATTTCCCGACTTTCTACGGAAGTGGTAAGAACGGCTGGTTCAATGACTCATTAGAGCAGATCGATAATATCAACCCGTTACTGGATGGTATCATTAAATATGTGCCGCCACCCAAAGTGAATGAAGGTCCGGTGCAGATGCAGATCACTTCATTAGATTACTCTTCTTTCCTGGGCCGTATTGCCGTAGGAAAAGTAAGCCGTGGTGTGTTGAAAGATGGCCAGAACGTGGTGTTGATGCAGGCCGATGGCAGCATCAAAAAAACAAAAGTGAAAGAGCTGTATGTGTTTGAAGGAATGGGTAAGAAGAAAGTGACCGAAGTAATAGCCGGTGATCTTTGCGCCGTGGTCGGTATCGAAGATTTTAATATCGGTGATACGATCGCTGATGCAGAAACACCTGAAGCATTACCGGTGATCAGTGTGGATGAACCCACGATGAACATGTTGTTCTCCGTGAACAACTCACCGTTCTTTGGTAAGGATGGAAAATTTGTTACTTCCCGTCACCTGCGTGACCGCCTGATGAAGGAAACAGAAAAGAACTTAGCCCTGAAAGTGGAAGACAGTGAAGAAGGCGACAGCCTGATGGTCTATGGCCGTGGTATTCTTCACCTCGGTATATTGATCGAAACGATGCGCCGGGAAGGATACGAGTTAACTGTAGGTCAGCCACAGGTGATCGTGAAAGAGATCAACGGTAAAAAATGTGAGCCGTATGAAACACTGGTGGTGGATGTGCCGCAGGAATTTGCTTCTAAAGTGATTGACCTGGTGAGCCGCCGTAAAGGAGAGATGCTGATCATGGAAACAAAAGGAGAAATGCAGCACCTGGAATTTGATATCCCTTCAAGAGGATTGATCGGTTTGCGTACGCAAATGCTGACCGCTACGACCGGTGAAGCTGTAATGGCCCACCGTTTCAGTGAATACAAACCCTGGAAAGGACCGATACCCGGAAGAAACAACGGGGTATTGCTTTCTAAGAACACGGATAAGACAACAGGTTATTCCATTGATAAATTACAGGACCGGGGAACTTTCTTCGTGGATCCGGGTGAAGATGTATATGCAGGACAGATCATTGCAGAGAATATCAAACCGGGCGACCTCGTGGTGAATGCCACTGAAGGAAAGAAACTGACCAACCACCGGGCCAGCGGCAGTGATGATGCTACCCGTATTGCTCCCAAAACACAAATGACCCTGGAAGAGTGTATGGAATATATCCAGCAGGATGAGTGTATTGAAGTAACACCCAACTTTATCCGGATGCGGAAAGTGATCCTGAACGAGGATGAGAGAAAGAAAGTGCAGAAGAAGATGGAGACAGAAGCTGTTTAACCAGTCGATAAATTTTTTATACATGCCGCCCCTCCGGGCGGCATTTTTTATTCCTGCCAAAGCGGGTGCTGTAACGCTGCTTTATGAATATACCAGCCACAGGGTATTTACCAGCCGCCGGTATGATGATACCTTTATACAAACTCTGAATTATGTTTAGCCGGATCCTTTTTGTTTTCCTTGCCTGTATGGTCTCCTTTGTTACTGTTGCCCAGTGCCTGAGTGGCGATTGTAAAGATGGTTTTGGTAAATACAAGTATAAGAATGAAGATATATATGAAGGATATTTCAAGAACAGCTACTGTCATGGTAAGGGAAAGATGTATTACTCCAATGGCGATTTCTATGATGGTGACTGGCTGAATGGCAGCTGGAATGGAAAAGCAAAATACAACTGGAAGGATGGCCGCAAATATGAAGGGGATGCAAAGGATGGTTATTTTGAAGGCTATGGCGTTTTCTATTCCACCGACAGCAGCCGGTATGAAGGATATTGGAAAGTGGGTAAGTATGACGGGCAGGGTAAGTATTATTTTAAGAATGGCCGCTTCTACGAAGGAAGCTGGGTGAAAGGAATGAAAACCGGGAAAGGAAAATTTACCTGGCCTGAATCCGGCACTTATGATGGTTACTGGAAGGAAGATAAGTTTGATGGTTTTGGCAAGAGAGTATTTAAAGACAGTAGTATGTACGAGGGAGACTGGGTGGCCGACAAACAACATGGTAAAGGAAAGTACATCTATAATAACGGCGATATCTACGAAGGTGGATTTAAGGATGGCAAAAGAAGCGGGACCGGGAAATATATTACCAAAAAAGATGGCCAGGTCTATGAAGGTGAATACGTGGATGGACAGGCAGAAGGAAAGGGGAAACTGCTGATGGGGAATAAAGACAGTTATGAAGGTGATTTTGTCAAAGCAAATGCAGAAGGGTACGGCGTTGGTAGGTATGCAGACGGAAAAAAATATGAGGGCCAGTGGGTGAATGGTAAATGGGAAGGTAAAGGAAAGTGTACCTGGAAAGATAGCTCAACATATGAAGGACAATGGGTAAATGGAAAAGCAAACGGAACCGGTACTAAAATTTACAAAGGGGGAGATAAGTATACGGGTGAATGGAAGGATGATAAAATTCAGGGCGAGGGCACTTATACCTGGAAGAACGGGGATGTATATACAGGCAGTTTTAAAACTGACCTGATGTCGGGTAAAGGAAAGAAGATATATAAAGACGGGTCTGTGTATGAAGGGGAATGGTCCAATGGTATCTATAATGGAACCGGTGTGCTGAGCTGGCCGAATAAGACCAGGTATGAAGGAAAGTTTGTTTCAGGAAATCCGTCAGGCAATGGAAAGTTTTACCGCAACGATAAACTGTTTTTTGAAGGCTATTTTGACGGCACTTCCACGTATACCACCGCCAAGAACTGGATACTGAAAGATGGCACCTATGCCCGCCGCACCACATTCTCCGATGGATCTTTCTTCGAGATCTGGTATCCTGATAACACAGTGTTCTTCGGAGCTATTAAAGAGATCGGGTACTATGGCAGTATTGCGGAAATACAGCCCAACGAAGGTTTCCTGTTAAACCCATCGGGTAAGATATTGGTTGGTAAATATGAAAATAAAACGATCAAAAACCCTACCTATACCTACACTATCAAAATGAGCGAAGCGGTACCGGACTATGTAAGAGGCCGGGCCTTGTTTGCCTATAAAAAAAATGCAGATGCATTGCTTGCCTTCAGTAAAGCCATTGCACAGAATATAAAAGAAGATAGTGTGTATTTGTTCCGGGGTGCAGCCTATACCAACCTGGCCAAGTATGATTCTGCGCTGGCGGATATGAATCAATTACTGAAGAAGCAACCCAAAAGCAAAGATGGATTAAGCTGGCGGGCTAAAATATATACCAGTAAAAAAGATACGGCAGCAGCGATGGCTGATTATGATACCTACCTGAAGCATTACCCGAAAGACACAACCGGCTACTGGCAACGGGCCATCCTGCACCATAATAAAAGGGACTATACCAAAGCGATTGCCGATTACAGCAAAGTGCTGGAATTTGCCAAAGGCGCTAATGATAATGTGTATTATTACCGGGGTGTTTGCTATGAACTGCTGGAAAAGAAAACAGAAGCCTGTGCTGATTTTGAAAAGGCTAAAAAAGCGGGTAATAAGAGTGCGGATGCCAGGATCAAAAAATTATGTGCCACCGCAGGCGAACCGCCCAAATCCATCTAACCAATTACTCAAATTTTTGACCATTTACGCAAAAGTTTACCGGGTTCATTAACTTGTCAGCTAAATTTCGGCATTCATCAGCTTTACTGCTGATGTATTCATTAACTGCTGGAAAATTGGCTATCTCTGCGATCATACAACGGCTGTTCACTACCACTGTCACGCTGCTGCTGGTATGGCAATTGCCTGCACAGCTGCCGGATTACCACCTGCAATTATTTGATTACACTGCTGGTCTCCGTCCCGGTACTATTGAAGCGGTTACAAAAGATCAAAAAGGATTTTTATGGATCTTGTATCCCCGCAGTGTGCAGCGTTTTGACGGCCGCAGGGCTGTTTCTTATAAAGCAGGTAACGGGATGACCAATATCCATTGTGATGAGCAGGGGAGGGTATGGGTTAGCTCATCCGGGAAAGTGTATCGATTTGATGAAGATGGGCAGCAGTTCAAAGCGGTAAGGGTCAAAAGCCCGGATACTGCTTATGCCACCGGTGCTGTTTTCAGTATGCCCGGCAAAAGAACCTTGCTGAATGCTACCAGTGGTTTTTTTGAATACGATGGCTCCATTGACCAGTTCGTTCCTTCGTTGAAAGAGCTTCCGGTTCCCCCGGGGTATGGTACCCGGTCCTTTGGTTGCAAAGGAGCTGCTATTTTCTTTGGTCATAAAGGGTATGTGTATCGTTATAATACGGCCAGCAAAAAATTAGATAGTCTTCCCGACCGTTCTATGCGAAGGATCTTCCCGCTGAATGAAGACAGTGTACTGATCAATACCTGGTCGCTCCGTACCTACTGGTATAATTTTTCAGCGGGTACGATACATGAAGCAAAGCCACCGGCATCTTTGCGAAATAAAGCCGCTTCAGATGCTTTTGCCACCCGCAGTATGGTGGAAGTCGGACCGCAACGATACATCATCACATCAGCAGAAGGAGTATTCGAATACCAGGCATCCACCCGGCAATACAAATCGCTGAACCTGTATTATAAAGGAAATCCTGTTTTAACCGGCGATATAGCCAACTCGGTCTATGCGGATAAAGAGGGTTATGTGTGGATGTCCACCGTGGATGGTATTGCCCGTTTTCCATTACATGGACAATCATTCGGGTTGATGCGGATACCATTTATGAATGATGTAAGCCAGGCCAATGGTAATAATATCCGAAACATAACAGAGGATGATAAGGGCAACCTGTGGCTGGCGACAGGCAATGGTTTTGTGTGCTGGAACCGGAAAACCAATCAATGGATCAACTATCCGCCGGTGGAAGGAAGCAAAGACCGGCTTGCCTATCCTTCCGTGCGGGGTATTGTTTATGATGGACGCTATATAATACTGGGTCCTGCCGATCTCGGGGTCTGGTTATTCGATCCTGTTACTAAAAAATATAAACGGCCGGTGTATGCTTCTGACAAAGTGGAAGCAATGAACCTGAGGGATTTTGTGGATGATGTATATACACTCCACAATGGCAAACATCTGATAACCGGCCGTGATGCTTTGTATGTACTGGATGGAAAAACCTACCGGCTGGATACATTGGATAACCCTGCCGGCAAGGAAAACAGTAATTATGTTTTCCAGGGCAACGATGGCTGGATCTGGATCACAACCGTTCATGGATTGCACCTGCTTGATTCCAATTTGGTCTATCAACAAAAAGCGACACTGCCTACCGGCAGTTCTCCGGTCAGTGCCGGGTTTATGTTGCAGGATGGCCGTTTATTATTTGCAATCGATAAAGGTTTGTTCACTGCTGAAGTAAAAGGGAATAGTATCCGGGTAAAAAAATTCACCACGGTTTTTGATGAAGTATTTATCACTTCTCTTTTTATGGATGACCAGGGTTTTATATGGGCTACTTCGGATAATGGGATTTACCGGTACGACAGTTTGCATGCAAGACTGAATCTTTTTGACCATTCCGATAATGTGCAGGGCTATGGTTTTAATCTCAACAGCTGGCACAAGAGCCGTGATGCCGTGTTGTTCATGGGAGGAATTAACGGGCTGAACTACCTGCAACCTGAAAAGTTTGCGACAAGAACAGATTCACTCCGGGTATATATTCAGCAAGTGAAAAGCAGCAGTAATGATAGTCTTATCTATCGCCTGGACCGGAAAGCGATTCTTTCTTTTTCGCAGCGATCGCTGGAAGCAGAATTTGTATCGCCGTATTATAACAACCCGGAAAAACTAAAATACCGTTACCGGCTTGAAGGCCTGGATAAAGACTGGAAATACCTCGGCAATACTAATTCGGTCCGCTTCACGTCCCTGCCCGCTGGTGATTATACCTTGCTGGTGGAAGCCAGCATCAATAATGTGGATTGGACCCCCGCGGCCAGCAGTTTCTCTTTTACGATCAAAAAACCATTCTGGCTGCAACTATGGTTCCTGGCAGTACTGCTGATCAGCATTGGTACTGTGTTATGGTTGTTCATCCGCAACCGTAACCGGAAGATCGCTGAAAAACAGGAAGAGCTGGAAGCAGAGCAAGCCATCAATTATTTTTCTTCGAGTATTGCCGACCAGCAATCGGTGGACGGGATACTCTGGGATGTGGCCAAGAATTGTATTGGCCGTCTCGGGTTTGAAGACTGTGTGATCTATTTACTGGATGAAGAAAGAAACGTGTTGCAGCAAAAAGCAGCGCATGGCCCCAAGAACCCCGGCCGCTTTGAAATAATTGAGCCGATTGAGATCCCGGTTGGAAAAGGGATCACCGGAACGGTGGCAGCTACCGGTAAGGCAGAACTGATCAATGATACTTCCAAAGACGAGAGATATATTATAGATGGAACCAGGCGATTTTCAGAGATTGCTGTTCCGGTGATTGTAAACAGCAAAGTGATTGGTGTTATTGACTGCGAGCACTCAAAAAAAGGGTTCTTTACTCAGCGGCATTTGTCTGTACTCAGCACAATTGCTTCCTTGTGTGCCGGTAAAATAATTAAAGCAAAGGCAGAAGCGGAAAAAACAGAGGCAGAACGAATTCTTATGGATACCCAGCAGAAAATGGCGGATGTGGAAATGCAGGCCCTGCGGGCACAGATGAACCCGCATTTTATTTTCAATTGTCTCAATTCGATCAACCGGTATATTGTTAAAAGTGACCAGGCTACGGCTTCTCTTTACCTGACCCGTTTTGCCAAACTGATCCGGCTGATACTGGATAATTCCAACAGCAAGACCGTCACACTTACCAATGAACTGGAAGCATTACGGCTGTATATTGAAATGGAAAGTATCCGGTTTGAAAAGCAATTCAGTTATACGATCAGGGTGGATGACAGTGTGCACCCTGACAGCATTTATGTGCCACCACTGATCATCCAGCCTTATGTAGAGAATGCTATCTGGCATGGCCTGCTGCATAAAGAATCAGCCGGTCATTTATTGGTGCATATCTGTTGTGGTTCTAAATCGGTGCTGGAATGTATCGTGGAAGATAATGGAGTGGGCCGGGATAAAGCCAAAGAACTAAAAAGCAAATCAGCATCGAATAAAAAATCTCTCGGGATGAAACTGACGGAAGACCGGCTGGCTTTATTGAATAAGAAAGCGGAACTGAATGCGTCGGTGGAGATCATTGACCTGAAGAATGAAACAGGAGAAGCGGCAGGCACCCGGGTTATTTTAAAAATACCTGTTGACGGATAACCTAAAATTTATTGTATGATAAAAGCTGTATTGGTGGATGACGAAAAAAATGCCCTTGAAATGATGGAGTGGCTGCTTACCACCTATTGCCCGCAGGTGGAGATTGCCGCTATGTGTTCTTCTGCTGAACAGGGTATTGAAGCGGTACATACACACCGGCCGGATGTGCTGTTCCTGGATATTGAAATGCCCAAACTGAATGGTTTTGATATGCTGGAAAAATTTGATAAACTATTTTTTGATGTGGTCTTTTGTACTGCTTATGACCAGTTTGCTATCAAAGCATTTAAATACAGTGCCCTGAATTATCTGTTAAAGCCAGTTGATCCTGAAGATCTGAAAACAACTGTGCAACGGATAGAAGCAAAGAAGACGATACCAACCAAAGAGCAGTTTGATCTCTTGCTGCGAAATATACAGCAACCCGTTAAAACAACCCCGCAGCGGATAGCCCTTACTACAAGTGACGGGCTGATCTTTGTACCCACAGCAGATATTATCTATTGTGAAGCAGAAAGTAATTATACCAGCGTTGTTTTATCGGGAGGTAAAAAAATACTCGTTTCCAAAGTGCTCAAAGAAATTGATGAAGCATTGAGTGGCCCTGATTTTTACCGGGTGCACAGTTCTTTCCTCATCAATATTAACCGGATCAAAAAATTTGTGCGGGGTGATGGTGGTTATATTATCATGGATAATGATGCCACCGTTTCCATTTCCCGCAGCCGCAAACAGTAATTTATGGAACTGTTTTCCAAATTCTAAGTGCTACTTTCTTACAAGTAATGGTCCTTGTTGGTTACAACAGGGATTTTTTTTGCTGATGGCTCAATAATTTTTCCATTGGCTCATACTGTCTTTTACTTTTTTTCATCGCCGGGTAGTTTTGTGTGGTAAAAAAAACAACCATTCAACTTTATCTAATATGACAATTGTAAACAACTACCTGATGATGGCGGGCAAAGGAGTTGCCGGGGTGATCCTCGTCAGTATTTTTTTTGCAGCCTGCACAAAGGAAAAAATAGCTGTTCAGCCGGTTACAATCGAAGGAAACTGGGAAGGGAAATTTGGTTATGGTACGGATCAGAAAGGATACCCGTATGCATTTCATATCAAACCCGGCGGTATCCTTGAAAGGATCGATACCTCCGGTAATGTAACGGGCACGGGTGTGTGGGAAATGAGCAATAAAATGTTTTCCGGTATCTATAATACGAATGGCAGCATTTTCTCCCTGCTGGCAGCATTTGATGACCGGCAGGGAAAATTGCTGGGCAACTGGGGCTATGGCAACAGTGCTTCTGATGGCGGCACCTGGGAGATGGTTAAAAAAAGACGCAAACAAGTACGTTAATCAATAAACCTTTATCATGAAAATTGTAAAACAAATGCTGCTGGCCACCTTGCTGGCAGTAAGCCTGGTGGCTTGTAAAAAAGACAAAGTATCTGCTAACGGTATTGCAGGAACCTGGGAAGGTAAGTGGGGAGATGTCGGTCAAACTCCCGCCAATTTTATCAAATTCAGCATTAATAGTAATGGCACACTTACGAGGCTGAACCAACAGGGACAAACCATCGCTACTGGTACCTGGTCACTGAACGGGATCGAGTTTACCGGTACCTACACACATACCAGTGACGGGCAAACGCATAAGATGGCCGGCTTGTACACTGATTTCAATGGAGAGATCACAGGCACCTGGGGATATAGTCCCAGCCAGGCCGATGGCGGAACACTTGATTTGAAAAAGCAATAACGGGACGGTTTTTCATTTGCAGTTAGTTTACGTATAAGCGGCCACTAGGCCGCTTTTTATTTTGAAAAGTTGTCAGTAACTCAATAAGAATTCCAACTGCTCATCATTGTTTTTATACAGGGCCGGCTAAAAATATTTTTATACTTCATTAAACACGGTTGTATGAAACATATAGTATTGACGATACTGATAATTTTTTTTGTATCAGGACTATCCGCACAAAATGTAGGTATCGGAACTAATAGCCCCTCCCAAAAACTGGAGGTGAACGGAGCAATCCGGATAGGCAACACGGGCAATAGTACAACCGGTGCAATCCGGTGGAACAATACAAAAAATGATTTTGAAGGATACAATGGTACAGCCTGGGTGAGTTTGACAGGTGGGAAAGGCGGTTGGGGTGATCAGCAGCAATTTGCTACGGAAAACCAGGCCACCTATAATAATTTATATAATTCTGGCAGTAGCTACGGCAGTTACTTCGGCTCTGCTCTATCTGCTAATAGTGATTATCTCTTAGCTGCGGCATATGGCGATTATAATGCTCAGAATGGATTGGCTGCTGCCGGAACTGTCCGCCTTTATAAAAAAATAAACGGGGTATGGCCACTACAGGCACAAACAATAATAACATCTCCGCTCCCTGCTAATTCAGAGCATTTTGGCAGCAGCATTCATATAGATGGGAACTCATTTATTGTGGGAGCATTGGGCAATTCGTCCAACCGCGGAAGAGCATACATCTATACGATTAATGCCGGCGGCCAGGCGGTATTGAGTGCTAACCTGGCACCACTTGGCCTGCAACAAAACGATTTCTTCGGTATGTCATCGGGTATTTCCGGGTATTACGCTTTAGTTGGTGCTCCCGGTAAATTGGTTGGAACTAATTCAAGCCAGGGCATTGTTTATGCATACCGTTATGATGTGACCAGTGGTATCTGGCTGCAAATGGGTGTGGGGTTAACCGCTCCTGATGGAACGGCTAACGATTTTTTTGGCAAGAACCTGAGCATCTCCGGGAACTATGCAGCTATAGCTGCGCCTGTAAAAGCTGTGAACGGAATTCACAATGCCGGTAAAATCTATATCTATCATTTCAACGGTACTGAATGGATCTATTCAACCTCACTGACTGCAAACAATCCATTGCAGCATGATAAATTCGGCACCAGTGTTTTTTTGAAAGGAGATACATTATTGGTAGGTACCAGCCAGTACAACGGATTTCTTGATACCGATGGCCATGGCAAGGTGATGATTTACCTGCGCAATGGAAATAACTGGGTATTGCAAGCAACGCTGACTGCTTCAGATGGACAGAAAAGTGATGAGTTTGGCTGTTCGGTACACCTTCATAACGGTCAGATTATTGTTGGGGCCCGGTATGCAGGAATTGGTGTGCACCGGAGTGCCGGCAAGGCTTATGTTTTTGCTTTTGAAAATGGGGGATGGAGCCAGCAATCCATCCTGGCGGCATCCAACCGGTCTGACTGGGATGTATTTGGTTCTTCTGTAGTGATCTCAGGTAATTCAGCTGTTGTGGGGGCACCGGAGGCAACCGTTAATCAGATAAATCAAAGTGGACGATTGTATTTCTTTTATCAATGATATTCTTGTTAAGAACTCAGTTTTTCTCCCAATTACTAATCAATAACAGGAGCACAGGATTTGCAACAGTAGTTTCACAGCATAATCAAGCGATATGAAAAAGTTTATTTCTTTTTTTCTTCTTATAACTCTTGCCGGTGTACTGAATTCGCAAAGTGTATCTGTTAATAACGATGGCAGCCAGCCTAACGGCAGAAGTATACTGGATATTAAAAGTTCCGATAAAGGAGTATTGCTTCCCCGGATGACATCCGCCCAGCGAAATGCGATCCAGGTGGTGCCCGGTGATGCAGGGTTGATGGTATTTGATACAGATAAACAAAGTTTGTATATCTATACCGGGATGAACTGGCGGCCACTTCCGTTCACCAGTGATAACGAGATTTATCCTGTTAATTATTCCGCACCTGATTCGGAGGAAGGCGACAGTTTCGGGCATGCAGTGGCGGTCTATGGAAATTATGCTGTGGTTGCAGCACCTTATGATGATATCAATGCCAACCCCAACCAGGGTTCGGTGTATGTTTTTTTCTATACCGGTAACGGGTGGATATTTCAACAAAAACTAACGGCTGCGGATGGTGCCGCAGATGATGTGTTTGGTATCAGTGTTTCGATCTGGAATGACCAGTTAGCCGTCGGAGCATCCGGGGCGGATATAGCGGGACAATTCAACAGGGGTGCTGTCTATATGTTTAAGCTGAACGGTAATCAATGGCAGCAACAGGCAAAACTGTTGCATGGCGATCCTGCAGCCGGTGATGAATTTGGGAAAGCGGTAGCGATACAGAATAATAAGCTGCTGGTGGGCGCACCAAGAAAAAGTAACGGAAGTTTCAACCAGCAGGGAGCTGCTTATCTTTTCCTGAATAATGGCAGCAGTTGGGTACAAAATAATAAGCTTTTACACGGGGAGCTGACAGGAGGAGATGAGTTTGGTTCCAGTGTGGCAGTAGATGTGAACCGGCTGGTAATTGGTGCCCCCGACAAAAGAGAGAATAATATAGCACTGGCGGGTGCGGCCTTTATTTATTATTCTGCCAATGGAAACACCGGCTGGAGCCTGGAAAAAAAACTAACTAATACAGCTTCGGCGTTTGAAGACCGGTTCGGCAGCAGTGTGGCTATTGATGGCGATCATGTGGCAGTAGGGGTGCCAGGCAAGTATTTATACAATAGTGACGCCGCAGGTGCTGTTTATATCTATCGTTATTTTCAGAACGATTGGTTAGGCAGTGCATCTGTAGATGCAAGAGATGTGGCTACGGAAGATTATTTTGGCAGCTCCGTTGCGCTGAAAGGGGCGCAATTGCTGGTGGGAGCACCCATGCGTGACATAGATGGTCATTTTAATGCGGGAGGTGCCTGGTTATTTGAGGGAGACCTTCCTTTTTCAAGCTGGTTTTTCAGTCGGAGGATCACGGATGTGGAAGTGGAACGGATCGCCTTTTTTGGTTCGGCTGTGGCGGTGTGCAAACTAACCGGCCGTTATATTATCGGCAGCCGTTATGCCAACCAGGGAAAGGGACGGGTTGCAATAGGTACTCTTCCATAATAAGAACAATGACCGGGATCCTTTAGCTGGATGCCAACTTTTTCAACAGCTTTCTGTTGTATTTTTACAGCTCAATTGTATGGTATGAAAAAGTGGGCCCCGGTCATTTTGATGTTTATCTTTTCTTTCCTTGCTGTTACAGCGGAAACAAAAGCGCAATGCTCTGTTTGCACCAAGACCGCCCAGCAACTGGGTGAGCAGCCTGCCAAGGGGATGAACTCCGGTATTTTGTACCTCGCTTTTGCTCCCTTTGCTATTGTCGGTTATATCGGCTACCGCTGGTGGAAGAATAATAAGACAGCGTAATTCCATTTATAAAATTCAACCACTAACAAGTTTACACATTGCTTAACTTCAGCAGACAAAACCAACTGCTCATGCGTAAGCTGTTCTTATTATTATTGTTGCTCCCTCTTTATTCCCTTGCACAGAAATTACCCACCATCGAAGAAAAAACAAAAGACCTGAAGAAACAGGAAGGGTTCCTGCCTTTTTACTGGGATGAGAATGCCGGTAAGATATGGCTGGAGATCAGTAAAACGGATACCGAGTTATTATATGTTACGTCCTTACCGGCTGGTTTGGGTTCCAATGATATTGGTCTCGACCGGGGTTTATTGGGTGCAGAACGCATCGTGAAGTTTTCAAAAGTGGGCAGGAAGATATTACTCATTCAACCGAATTATAATTACCGGGCAGCCAGTACTGATGCAGCAGAAAGAAGAGCTGTGGAGCAATCTTTTGCGCAATCAACTCTCTGGGGCTTTACCGTGGAAGCGGAAACGGGTGATCATTACCTGGTGGATGCCACTGATTTTTTATTAAGAGATGCAATGCAGGTAGCCAACCGAATCCGTGGCAGCCAGCAGGGAAATTATAGCATTGATAAGAACAGGTCGGCTGTTTACCTGCCCCGCACCAAAAACTTTCCGCAGAACACCGAATTGGAAGCGACAGTTACATTTGTGAATAGTGATGGTAATACCGGGAATTATGTGAATACAGTCGCACCATCCCCGGAAGCACTGACATTACGCCTGCATCATTCTTTTGTACAATTGCCCGATGCTGATTATACACCAAGGACATTTGATCCGCGGAGCAGTTATATCCCCATTTCCTTTTTCGATTACAGTTCACCGGTTTCAACACCAATCGAAAAATATTTTATTGTACGGCACCGGTTAAAGAAAAAAAATCCTTCTGCTGCTGTGAGTGAACCGGTAAAACCAATTATCTATTATGTAGATAACGGTACACCGGAGCCGATCCGCAGTGCTTTGCTTGAAGGTGCCGGTTGGTGGAACCAGGCTTTTGAAGCCGCTGGTTATAAAAATGCGTTCCAGGTAAAACTATTACCCGAAGATGCGGACCCGATGGATGTGCGTTATAATGTGATCAACTGGGTACACCGTTCTACACGGGGGTGGAGCTATGGTGCTTCAGTGACGGACCCGAGAACCGGTGAGATCATCAAAGGACATGTGACATTGGGGTCATTACGGGTGCGGCAGGATTATTTAATCGCTACCGGTTTATTAGCGCCGTTTGAAAATGGTACTCCCGTTGACGACAAGATGCTGAAGATGGCACTGGAAAGATTAAAACAATTATCGGCGCATGAAGTGGGACATACCATTGGGCTGATGCATAACTATGCGGCCAGTGTTAGTAACCGGGCCAGTGTAATGGATTACCCGCATCCGTTAGCTAAACTAAATGCCGCAGGACAAATTGATCTCAGTGATGCTTATGATAACAAGATCGGTGAATGGGATAAGGTATCAATTACATGGGGTTACCAGGATTTTCCATCGGGTACTAATGAAACAGCGGCCTTAAATAAAATATTGACGGATGCTTCCAAAAAAGGATTACAGTTCATTTCCGACCAGGATGCAAGGGCAGCAGGTGGTTTGCACCCGCAGGCGCATTTATGGGATAATGGCAGCGATGCGGTGACTGAATTAAAAGAAGTGATGAAAGTGAGAGCAAAGGCGTTAGCACAATTTGGAGAAAAGAATATTCGTCCCGGCATGCCCATGGCAATGCTGGAAGATGTATTGGTACCGGTCTATTTTTATCACCGGTATCAAATAGAAGCGGTGACGAAATTGGTAGGCGGAATGGAGTACAACTATGCACTGAGAGGTGATGGACAGCTTGTAACAAAAGCGTTATCAAAAGAAGAGCAGTTGAAAGCATTGAATGCAGTGATCGATTGCCTGGAACCTAATTCCCTGGAACTACCGGATCATATTTCAAAACTGGTACCGCCCCGCCCGACTGGTTATGATTTTACAAGGGAGTTGTTCAAGAAAAGAACAGGCCTTGCATTTGATGCTTTATCACCGGCAGAAACGGCTGCCGATCTTCCCTTATCTTTTTTATTCAACCCGCAACGGCTGAGCCGCATGGCGATCTATGAAGTACAGAATAAGGGATTGGGTGTGGCGGAGATGATCAATATGCTGATCAGTAAAACCTGGAAAGCACCCGGACTTACCGGTATGCAGCGGTTGATACAACTGCAAACACAACAAATGTTGCTGACCTATTTATTAGCGGCCAGTATCAACGATAATAATTCGTTTGCGGTGAAAGGAACCTTGCAAAAAACATTGAAAGACCTGAAGGCATTTATAGAAACACAAAGCAAAATGACTATTGATGAAGCCTATAAAGGTCATTTGCTGCTGGCACTGGAACGAATGAATAAGCCGGAAAATGCCAAGCCAACGATCCATAAAGAGATACCACCGGGTGCACCGATCGGTTGTGACTGGGAGGATTAACGGATTACCAGTTTTTTTACAGTATCATTAACCCGCAGCAGGTAAATGCCTTTGGCTAAAACCGGAAGAGGAAGCTGTGTTGATGGTCCGCTGATCGTTTTTTGCAGGATGATCCTGCCGTTCATATCACTTAGAAATAATGTTACCGGACCTTGTGCATGATAAGTAATACTGATCTGATCAGTGGCCGGGTTGGGATAAACAGAGAATACTGTATTGTCATCGTGGAATTGTATCAGTCGGATGGGTGAATAAAAAACCGAATGGCTTTTCTCGGTAATTTTTAAGCGGTAAAAATTATCTCCTGCCTTTGGTGAATTATCAGTAGTGCTGTAAATGTCTTGCCCGTCTGCAGCAGCAATAGTAGCTATTAACTGCCATTGACCTGCTGTATTTTTTCTTTCGATTTCATAATAATCTACGAGTTCAGCATTCAGCATGCGCCAGTTCAGCACCACATTTTTAGTATTAACTCTTGCTGTAAACGATACCAGTTTGGCAGGAAGTATCACACCACAATAACTGGCAAAGGAACTGGCGATACGGTAACTGTAATTGGTGAAACTCAAACCATCTGTTCCTGCCACACCCGGTTGTGCAGCCGCACAGGTCGCAGACACCCTGTTGATCTCGGGTCCCCCTGCGCCTGCCGTCATGGTAATACTGCCAGCCGGTGCAGCAGCTGTAAAATAAACAGCACCACCACTGCCACCACCGCCGCCGCCAAAACATTTGTTATTCGTCACATCATCATCAGAAGTACCACCAACACCACCATTCGATTGAATGGTTACAGGATCGAGGTATGTATTTACATCCATGATAATGGTACCGCCAGCACCGCCGCCGCCAGCCCCATCGCCTACGGAGTTGCCCCCTCTTCCACCATTCGCAGCTATTTTATAACCATTACTGATGAGTGTATCTGCATGAATAAAAATGATACCGCCTCCATTCCCGCCACCCGATGGTGAATAACCACCATTGTTATGGCCGGCACCAGCACCACCCCCGGAAAAGATCTTAGTGCCGTTCCAGTTACTCAATGCTTTACCTGCCATACCCCTGAAAGTAGCTAAGCAACCGGTTGAACTGGAATTACCTCCACCCAAACCACCTGCTGTAAGATTAGCACCACCTCCACCACTGTTGTTATGGTTATTGCCACCACCACCACCATTCGCCGGTGCACCACGGCCACCGCTTTGCGAAGCGATCACATCAGCCACCGCTTCTCCTTTATATGCACCATTATGAGTAGGTGTTGTGGCTGCATTATAATAATAGGCAGAATGCAAATTGGTACAGGAGCCACCTGTCTGTACATAAAGCCCCCCGCGGAAACCACTGGAATCTGCATACACCGGCGCATTCAATACCAGTGTATCCACCACATCCAGTACGATCACGCCTCCGGTACCTGTTGTATTGTCCCAGGGTTTTGCTTTGAGTGTATCTGTTACGGTTGCATTTTCATATTGGGCCACGGTGATCAACTGCACTTTTCCTGCCGGTGCAGTATAACTGTTGAGCAGGTTGTAGGTAAAGAATACAGAATCGCCGTTGATATAACAGATATAGTTGAATTCATAATTTCCTGCATTGGCCAAACTGCTGGTATCTCCAAACGCCGCAGAGTTGGGTGTGTTGATAGCAGCGCCTTTCATCTGGATGATCATCACTTTAGTGGTAAGGCTGAGCCCGGCGGTACTGCTGACCCTGACACAGGCTTTAACGGGAATGGTTTCGATAACACTGTAATAAGAATTCACCACGCCGCTGATATTGGTAACCTGTGCCTGAGCGGAAAGAGAAAAGAACAGCATAGCCAGCCACAGTGATGCAGCTTTGCAGAACGACTGGTGTATGAAGTGGTTTCTCATAATTTGATTCGCAGCGCACTGAAAAATAGAAAAATTATCCGGTTAATTATAGGGGAATACCACCAAAAATGCGCAGTAATTACCTGCAATTACAACGTAAAATTCGTAGGCAAAAATAGCTTCGGGGTTATTTATCAGCGATAAAGCGGTAGAGGTTGAAATTACCTTTGGGATAGACCAGTTCGATCTCTTTTTTCAATACCAGCTTGTCAACTCCTTTCATTCTTTTTTGTTCGATCAGGTAAAAAGCCCGTTCCGCCAGCAACCAGAATTTTTTATCCGTCAGGTGTGCTTTCTGGAGTTGATTCAATATGATCGCTGATAATTCTTCAATACCTGTTTTTTGGGATGCCACTGTTTTTACCACCGGCACTTCATGATAATGTTTACTAAAGGCAGGTGCCAGCATCAGCCGCAGGTTTCGTACAAACAGGTCAGCATCGGGACGGTCCGCTTTATTCACCACAAATACATCGGCGATCTCCATCAAACCGGCTTTCATGGTTTGCACTTCATCACCCGCTTCAGGAACCACCACCACCACGGTGACATCGGCCAGACCGGCGATCTCAATTTCACTTTGCCCAACGCCAACTGTTTCAATAATGATATGATCAAAAGGAAAAGCCTTCATCAGGTCGCTGATCTCAATGATCTTAGGGTGCAGGCCACCCATGGAGCCTCTTGTAGCTAATGAACGGATAAAAACATTGGGATTGGTGTACCAGTCGCTCATCCTGATCCGGTCGCCAAGTACAGCTCCCAAATTAAAAGGGGAAGAAGGGTCAACACATAACACACCCACTTTTTTACCACTGTTTACCAATGCGCCCATCATCGCATCCACCAATGTGCTTTTACCGGCACCGGGAGGCCCGGTGATACCAATGATCTTTGTGGAAGAAGCAGGTAATGATTGCAGGATGTGCTCATAACCCGGATGCTCGTTTTCCACCAGCGAAATACTTCTTGCCAGTGATTTGATATCACCCTGCTGAACCTGTTGTAATAATTCGGGCCACATGAAATGAACGGGATGTTGTACGTTTACAAAAGTATGCTGAACAAGTTACAGAATGAATGGAGAAGCCCGTTGATTTTTCTTCTTTTTATAACGATGACGGGGGCCTTGTTTTTTTCCCGTGCTGTTTTATCGCTCAGCATGATCGCTTTTATCGCTGTATCTTTTTTTCATCCCGGTATAAAAAAACAGTTTCATAATTTTTTCTCCACGCCAATATTATGGGGTATGAGCATTTTATTTATCCTGCCGCTGGTATCGGGATTGTGGAGTGAGGATCAGCAACAGTGGCGGGATATACTCCGGATCAAACTACCCTTACTTGTTTTACCACTGGCTTTTGCGGCTCCTTTTTCCCTTTCCAAAAAACAATGGGATTGGGTAGTTCATTTTTTTATTGTCGTTGTATTGGGTGCTACTTGCTGGAGCATGTTCCATTATGTCAGCGATATGGACAGTATTAATGCCAGTTACCTGGAAGCAAAGACCATGCTGACACCATTAGAGAATGATCATGTCCGTTTTAGCTGGCTGGTGGCGGTGGCTTTATTGCTGTCAGGTTATTCAGCCTGGCAAAAAAGAAAAGATACCGGGATGGAGAAATGGTTGCTGGCCATAGCAATGGTATGGTTGATCATTTTCTTACACCTGCTGGCAGCCAGGACAGGGCTATTTTCCTTTTATATCATGCTGGCGGGTTTATTTTTTTGGTTCATGCTCAAAAAAGCAAAACCGGTACCAGCAATACTGGCTCTTGTTGTTTTAGTTTCATTACCAATAGCAGCTTATTTCCTGTTGCCTTCTTTTCAGAACCGGGTGAATTATTTCCGGTATGATCTTTCTTATTTTAAAAAAGACCAGTACCTGCCCGGCTCTAACGATGGGGTCAGGGTTATTTCTATTAAAGCCGGTTGGGCACTAACCAATGAAAACCCGTTAACCGGTATTGGGTTTGGTGATATAGAAATGAAGATCAAAGAGCAGTATGCAAAACAATACCCGGCCATGCTGGAAACGGATAAGATATTACCCGGCAGTGAATGGATGATCTATGGAACCGGTACCGGCTGGCCGGGACTGTTATTATTTTCAGTGGTCATGCTGATTCCTTTTTTTACCCCGGTAAAAGAAACACTTCCCTGGTTCTTGCTGAATGCCACTGCTGCTTTCAGTTTTTTGTTTGACATTGGTCTCGAGGTACAGTTTGGTGTTTTTATCTATGCCTTTATCATATTGCTGAACTGGAAACGGGGTATCGCTGAAAAGATGTAATCTTTGCAACATGCTACAGCCACTTTCTGTTGTTATTATTTGTAAAAATGAAGCCGCTATCATTGGCAGGACCCTGCAAAGCCTTCAGGGGCTTACAGATGATATAGTCGTGTATGATAATGGCAGCACGGATAGTACACAATCAATCGTACAACAATTCAACGTACAGTTGCATGAAGGTGCCTGGGAAGGTTTTGGTAAAACAAAAGGCAAGGCCACGCAGCTGGCAAAATATGACTGGATACTGAACCTGGATGCGGATGAAGCAATTGATGAAGAACTGAAACAGTCTTTACAGCAGTTTGCTGCGGCTGATGAAAAAACGGTGTTTGATCTGCGGTTCAAAAATTACCTCGGTGATCAGCACCTGAAATACGGTGAGTGGGGTGGCGATCATCATATCCGTGTCTATAACCGGAAATGGGTGCAGTGGGATGAAGCACCGGTACATGAGAACCTGCTGCTGCCTGCTGACGCATCGGTCAAACGATTAAAAGGATTTGTATTGCACCAGACCATGAAGGATATGGAAGAATACAGCCGGAAGATGCTTCACTATGCCATACTGAATGCAGAAAAATACAAACGGCAGGGTAAAAAAGCCAGCTGGTTCAAACTCCGGTTATCACCGGCATTTACATTTTTCAATTACTATATAATAAAACTCGGCTTCCTGGATGGTCATGCCGGCTATATCTGTGCAAAGATGACGGCCTGGTACACTTTTTTAAAATATGCCCGGCTCAGGGAGATAACTAAAACAGGGCAAGGAGAGATAAGGTAAATTCCTGAAATTCGTAGTTCTAAAAATTTCCTTCTTACTAAACATGACGAATTTTATTCCCATATTCCCGCTGGAGGTTGTTGTATACCCGGGGGAGCACCTGAACCTGCACATCTTTGAACCCCGGTATAAGCAGCTGATCAAAGAATGCCATGAACAAAAAAAATCATTTGGCATTCCCACCGTTATTGATAATAAATTACAGGAATTTGGATCCCTCGTCCAGATTACTGAAATATCTAAGATCCATGACAACGGGGAGATGGATATTAAAACAAAGGGTGATAAAGTATTCCGTATCCTGGAACTGATAAAAGATATACCGGAGAAACTGTACAGTGGTGCTATTGTGAACTACCCGGACAATTATGAAATAGGGGTGCCGGAACTGATGCGCAAAGTGATGAAAAGTATTCATGACCTGCACGAAGTGCTGAAAGTGAGTAAGGATTTTAAAAAACCGGATGAATTACTCAGCAGCTATGAAGTGGCTCATCATATTGGCTTATCGCTGGAGGAAGAATACGAATTATTAATGCTCACTGATGAGCGGCAGCGGCAAGAATATTTGAAACGGCACCTGAACAAAGTATTGCCCATGCTCACCGAGATGGAGCATTTAAAAGAAAAGATCAAACTGAACGGGCATTTTAAAAACCTGGGTGGATTTGATCTGAACAGGTAGGTTTATTTTTTCTTTTTCAGCTGCATTTCATAACTGATTGTTCCCCCAAACCATAAAGCTGTAAGATTATTTCTTGTTGACCCTTCAATGAAATAAGTATCAAGTGACCCCCTCATTTTTTGATGTTGATAGCCTAAACTCAGCCGGGGTGTAAAGCGTAAAAAAGCTCCCTTATACCTGCGGGGCAGAAAAGGCCAGGAATCGGTGTAATCAGTAAGTATTATATCATACCGGCTATTCATATTTGTAAAGCCTGCGCCAGCCAGTATAAAAAAAGATTGATTAAATTTTCTCAGGCGAATTTTCTTCTCTAAATCTATGAACGCATCATATTTAAAACTTTTCTTTTTCCTGATATTTTCAGGATAGGGTTTGTCAACATTGATTCCTTCAAGGCGGTGTAACAGGTTATAACGGGTATAGAAAGACAATGATAAAGACCAGTTCCTTTTCAAACGGATTCCATAGCGGGTATGTGCACTGATTGCCTGCCAGAATTTAGAATCATCGTTCGGCAATCCCATATCGGCAGGTAAGGGACCAACGGGTACATCTTCGATATCAATTGGGAAAATCCTGTAATCAAGTCCAAAAGAAAGGAAACTCTGCTTGTTCTGTGCTTCTGTTTGCAGGAAGGCAAGCAGTAGTAAAGTTGAGAAGAGAAATTTCATAAAAGAAATTTACAAATTATACTTGTAGAAGTAAAGAAGCAGCTTGCGAAATGTTCATATTTACTGAAAGCCCTACATTTGTTTTATGTCAGTAACACTTTGCTTCGATTTTGGTAATACAAGAAAAAAAGTAGCGGTCTTCAAAAAAAAGCAGATCGAAACAGTACTGGTGCTGGAAGAGGATTCAACAGCTGCGATCAGCGAACTGATCGGGAATTACAGACCCACAAAGTCTATTTTATCCTCTGTTATTGATCATAATGTAGCCATTGAAGAAGTGCTGGCGGCGGCCACCCAATTTCACAAGCTCAGTCACCTGACCAAAGTAGCTTTTACCACCCCGGTAGGAAAACCCGAGAGCATTGGTGCTGACCGCCTGGCCTTATGTGCGGCTGCTGTGAAGTATTACCCGACAAAAAATAACCTGGTTATCGGGATGGGTTCCTGTGTTACGTACAACTTCATTAATAAATACCATGAATTTGTCGGCGGGGCTATATCGCCGGGATTGGAAATGCGGCTGAAAGCCATGCACCAATTCACCGCCAAGCTGCCATTGGTAAAGGCTGATAGCAATGTTCCCTTAATTGGTTATGATACTAACACCAACCTGCTCAGCGGTGCCGTGTTGGGATTGGCCCGAGAAATGGATGGTTTCATCGATGATTACCGCCAAAAGTTCAGGAACTTTAACGTGCTGTTAACCGGGGGGGATTTAGTGCATTTGGCTTCACACCTGAAAAACAAGATATTTGCAGACCCTGATCTAATCTTTAAGGGTCTATATGCAATTAGCGAAGTCAACAACCCCTAAGAAAATCAATGGATTATACCTTAAACCAGCTGCTTTAAGCGTTATTCTCGTTGCTTTCTTTTCTGTCTTTTCCGGCACTGTAACCATGGCGCAGGACAATTCGCCCTATACCCGTTATGGTATTGGCGACCTTGTTCCCTCCACTAATATCAATACAAGAGGAATGGGAGGAATTTCCGCCGCTTATATCGATAATTACGGTCTGTCTATCAATTTTAATAACCCGGCTTCGTATTCTCATTTTATAGCCGCTAAAGAAGCCAAGTCCAACAAAGTGACTTCGGGACGTGCCATCCTGGATATCGGCATGAACTTCGAAAGCCGGACCTTGAGAGAGCAAAACAATCCCACCAAGTTTGTAGCGAGTAATGCCCTTTTCTCCCATGTACAGGTAGGAGTGCCGCTAAAAAAGAACTGGGGTATGAGTTTTGGCCTTCGCCCGGTTTCAAGAATCAGTTATAAGATAGCCCAAAGTGAAAAACTATTTGATCCCGGAACTGGTCAGCCGATTGATAATGCTTATACAGAATATACAGGTGATGGTGGTTCCTATCTCGCTTCATTTGGTACCGGCTTTAAAATATTCAATAAACAAACAGCTAAGGGAGAAGATAAACAAAGCCTGAGTATTGGTTTCAATGCCGGTTACTTATTTGGTAAAAAAGATTACAGTACCCGTCGCACCCTGCTCAACGACACGGTTGAATATTACCGGGGAAATTTTGAAAACAGGACCACTTTTGGTAACCTGTATTTCAATGGAGGCCTGGTCTACAGGACGATGCTCAACGAAACAAAAAGACAATTTTTGACCATTGGTGCCTATGGCAACTGGGGGCAGAAACTGAATGGCAAACAGGATATCATCCGGGAAACTTATTTTGTAGATGTGACACAGGGCAACCTGCAGTTAGACAGCGTATCTATCAAATCAGATATTAAAGGAACAATTGATTACCCGGCTTCTTACACCATTGGATTTACGTATGAGAAAGAAGCACAACCTAAAGAAGCGGGTTGGCTGATCGGGGTTGATTTCAGCCAGCAGAACTGGAGTGATTACCGTTTTTATGGCCAAACTGATGCAGTGGCCAATAAATGGGAGCTAAGAGTGGGAACGCAATTGCGTCCTGTTCCAAAAAGAAATTATTTCAGTAATGTGGCATACCGGGCCGGTTTCTTTATAGGTCCTGATTATATCAAAGTAGATAAGAAATTGCCTGTATTTGGTGCCACTTTAGGATTGGGCTTACCATTGGCACAAAGCCGCCAGGCACCGGGGCAGGCCACGATCATCAATATGGCTTTTGAATTTATCAAGAGAGGTAATAATGATAATTTGCTGAAAGAAAATTTATTCCGTTTCTCTTTAGGTTTCTC
>CADEDV010000009.1:90348-93769 GCA_902826165.1 uncultured Bacteroidota bacterium | reverse complement strand
TTTCTTTTAATGAGAAAAGCCTCCTCTCCGTTAAGAGCAGGAAGCTTTTCAATGTGTTGAGCGTAACAGGTGTTTTAGTTATTGGGTTCCATAGTTGTTAGCTCAGGTTTTTCGATTGGATATCAGGATTCAGAAACGGGACGCTGTTGGTTATGGTGAAGCTTTTGTTCAACTTCGGTTCAAAACTAAGGTTCATGATCAGTACGGCATAGAGCAGATTTGCTGAATTGGCCTATTGCTGAAAATACAATTCACTTCGTAGCTGTACGAAACGAACTCCGTATAAAACGGGATAATCTTTATCTTCAGTACTTAATAATCAAGCATGTCGTTCAAAAACAAAACTGTATTTATTACCGGCGCCAGCAGGGGCATCGGGAAAGCGATCGGACTCAAACTGGCAAAAGATGGGGCCAATGTGGTGGTGGTGGCCAAGTCAACTGAAGAAAATGCCAAACTGGGAGGCACTATTTATTCGGCGGCCGAAGAAATGGAGAAAGCAGGTGGCAAAGGATTGGCTGTTCAATGCGATATCCGTTTTGAAGACCAGGTACAGGCGGCTGTTGATAAAGCGGTAGCCACGTTCGGCGGTATTGATATACTGGTCAATAATGCATCAGCTATTTCATTAACGCCTACTGAGCAAACGGATCCCAAACGGTTCGACCTGATGCATAGCATCAATGTGCGGGGAACATTTTTTGTTACCAAAGCCTGTATCCCGCATTTGAAAAAATCAGCGAATGCACATATACTCACATTGTCTCCACCGGTGAACCTGAAACCTAAATGGCTCGCTGGTCATATCGCCTATACACTCACCAAATTTAATATGAGTATGATGACGATGGGCTGGGCGGCTGAACTGAAGCAATACAATATTGCCGCCAATGCACTGTGGCCAAGAACAACCATTGATACAGCAGCTGTACGAAATTTACTAGGTGGTGAAGTGCTGGCCAAGATGAGCCGCACGCCGGATATTCTTGCCGATGCAGCTCATTATATTTTCAGTAAACCTGCTGCGCAATGTACCGGTAATTGTTTTATTGATGAACAGGTTTTTGCCGCAGAGGGTATTACCGATCTTAGTCATTACTCCGTGGTGCCGGGAGCTAATTTATACACTGATCTTTTTGTTGACTAAATAAAAAAAACCCCGGAACTGTTCCGGGATTTTTTATGCAGCGTAATTACTTATTCTTTTGTTTTTGGCTCTTCTGTTTTTTCCGGTCTCATCTGCGGAAACAATAATACATCCTGTATCGAAGGCTGGTTGGTCAGTAACATACACAGCCTGTCAATACCAAAACCAATACCTGCTGTAGGCGGCATCCCGTATTCCAGGGCCCGGAGAAAATCATGGTCAATGAACATGGCTTCATCATCACCTCTTTCCATCAATTTCACCTGTTCTTCAAAACGGTCCCGCTGATCCAGCGGGTCATTTAATTCACTATACGCATTAGCGATCTCTTTTCCATTGATCATTAATTCAAATCGCTCTACCAATCCCTGTTTGCTGCGATGGCGTTTCGTCAACGGGCTCATCTCCACCGGGTAATCAATGATGAACGTGGGCTGCACATAGTTCTTTTCGCATTTCTCGCCAAAGATCGCATCGATCAGTTTGGCCCGTCCCATGGATTTATCGGTTTCAATTCTTAATTGTTTACATACACTCAGCAAATGTTCTTCGCTCATATTGCTTACATCAAAGCCGGTATGCTCTTTTATCGCTTCATAAATACTGATGCGTTTGAATGGTGCTTTGAAGGAGATTGTATTTCTGCCCACCGGAACATCGGTGGAGCCACAAACATCAACCGCTGCTTTTTCCAGCAATTGCTCCGTGGTTTCCATCATCCATAGGTAATCCTTATACGCCGTGTAAAATTCAAGAATCGTGAATTCGGGATTATGGGTCCGGTCCATTCCTTCGTTGCGGAAATTGCGGCTGAATTCATAGACCCAGTCAAAGCCTCCCACGATCAGTCTCTTTAAATAGAGTTCGTTGGCAATACGCAGGTACAAGGGAATATCCAGTGCATTATGGTGCGTGGAGAATGGTCTTGCCGCCGCACCACCGGGAATACTTTGTAACACCGGTGTATCCACTTCCAAAGCACCCCGTTCGTTCAGGAACTGGCGGATAGAATTCACCAGTTTTGTTCTTTTGGTAAATACTTCTTTTACGGCAGGATTAATGATCAGGTCGGCATAACGCTGGCGATAGCGGAATTCCGGGTCGGTCACGGCATCAAAGGTTTCACCATCTGCTTCTTTAACGATGGGTAAAGGGCGAAGTGATTTGCTCAATACCGTCAGTTCTTTCACATGCACCGAAGTTTCTCCTGTCTTGGTAATAAAAGCATAGCCTTTGATACCAATAATATCACCGATATCAATTAATTTTTTCCAGACAATATCATAGAGGCTTTTATCTTCCCCGGGACAAATATCATCGCGGCGGATATATAACTGGATACGGCCCTGTGCATCCTGTATCACGGCAAAATTGGCTTTACCCATATCCCGGACACTCATGATGCGGCCGGCCAGGCATACATCAGCGAACTGTTCCTTAGTCTCTTCTTTATAGTTTTCTTTTATATAAACTGAAGTATTGTTGACCGGGAATAAGGGAGCCGGGTAGGGGTCGATGCCCATCATGATCATTTCCGCCAGTTTCTCCCTGCGCAGTTGCTCCTGTTCTGATAAGTGTTGTGTACTCATTATTCTTTACTATTAGCGGCGGCAAAGGTACTGGTTAAGCCCCAGCAGACCAACTGGCAGTACCGGCAGCTTTTCGCTCAAAAAGGTAAGAACACGGGATAAAAAAACTGGAATTTCCCGCTGTAACAAACGAAATCCCTTAAAGTATCGTCAAACCATAGCCGCTTGTTTGCAGAAACAGAAGCTGGCTGTTAATTTGGCTCATTATTTAAAAACAGATTCGTATGAAGAAAACGTACATGCTTGGATTATTTTTTATGGTGGCGATACCGATGGCTTCTTTTTCGCAGATCAATCTTTCGAAGTTAATACCGAAGAAAAATGCCACAACCGGTGTTTCGCAGGACGAGGCCGGTATGGGTATTAAAGAAGCGCTGACACAGGGTGTGACCACCTCCGTATTGAACCTGAATAAGACCGATGGTTTCTTTGGCAGTGAGTTCTATAAAATGTTTTTACCTCCCGATGCAGTGAAAATAGAAACCACGTTACGCAAAGCCGGTATGGGTGCCCAGGTGGATAAGGCTATACTTGCCATCAACCGGGGAGCAGAAGATGCCGTAGCTTTTGCCAAACCGATCTTTGTAGAAGCGATCAAAGAAATGACGATCACCGACGCCCTCAATATCCTGAAAGGGAATAAAGATGCAGCCACCCAATACTTCAAACAAAAGACAACGGCCAA
>CADEDV010000009.1:65618-90248 GCA_902826165.1 uncultured Bacteroidota bacterium | reverse complement strand
AACTCACTTATTTATTATTGAACAGGAAACCGACCTGGATGCCAAAGCAGGCATTCCTCATTTTTTTGTCACCAATCACTTCACCAGTCACGAGGTTCCTGATACCCTGGTTGTAATAGGCCTGGGCAAAAAAGCCACCGGGCAGCCGGTATCCCAGTACTGCGTTAGCACCATAATCAATACCCCTGAAATCAGCTGCTGCTGTTTCTCCGAAAATGATATCCGTAGAGGTTTTCTTTTCGGTCTTTTTATTTTCAGTTACTCTTTTAGAAGGAACATTGAAAGAAAGTGTTGGCCCGAGCCCAACAAAAAAACCGCCGTCCTTGCCATTTGTACTGTATAGAAAATTAAAAGGAATTTCAACATAGCGAAGGGCATTGAACACTTTTACGTTGGCATCTTCTTTCAGCAGGTTTCCTTTTTGAACATAGTTAAGAGATGGCTGAAAGCTGAATTTTCCACCCAGCGGGGTGTTTACCAGTAAACCGACTGTATAACCGGTTTTGACATTATGGTTCATTTGGTTTTGATTACCCATGATATCACTGATCGTGAATCCTCCTGTAAGACCTACTCTTGAAGATTGAGAAAATCCTGCGATATGCAGGGCAAAAAGAAATACAGCCAAAATAGAAAACGTCTTTTTCATAACACAGCAGTTTTGTATGTACCTACTCGTTTCGCTTTTCGGTAAAGGCGCCCTACTCTTTTTAACGGGATTTCGGGAATGTCCCTGATTTGATCACAGGCTATAATGCGATAAAATTAGCAGAAACCTGATGTAAAAAAAATCATTTTTTATAGCGGGGCAAAGGTACTGTTTATGACCAAAAAACAAAGACCGGCCGGCTTAGTGCTAACAAAATGATCATACAGCTGTCACAAACCCCTTTCAGCCCTCCTTTAGCTATCAAAACGATGATTTACAGGGATCAAACCCCAGCCAGTAAGACCTGCCAGGCTTCCTGCACCTGCCCGTTGGCCAGCAATTTGTTGGCATACAACTGCAGCTCTTTTTCCATTTCATCCGGGTTGATGCTGTAGTACTGGATGATCTGTTTCAGATGCGGATCATCAAACGAAGGTTCTATCACCGGCAGATCATGCACATTGGCCAGCTGCCCAAGGTCGTTGCCGGAAAGGATGCTGCTGTTACGGATATGAGCCGGCAGGGCATCTACGCCGATACCGAGTTGTGTATTGGGCTTGGCCACCTGGAAAAGATTGGCTTCATTTACCACGCAGTACCAGTCGCCGCCAAGCCGGGCCACATGGTTGATCTTGCGCTGGTCCAGTTTGGGTAAACCCTGAGCGGTAGCCGAAGGGTCATCCAGCAGCTCCTCCGCAATATGCATCCGCAGCACTTCGCAGATCACTAAGTTACCAGCCCCGCCTTCTGTTCCCAGTGGTTTCACTTCAATGACCCGGCATTCCATCTTCACTTTACTTTCTTTTACCATGGGTGGCTTCACCAGCGTAGCAGGTTCTTCGGTAAAACCTGCTTTGACAAATTCATTGGTTCCCTTGGGGAACCCGCAACTGGCCAGTGACATCTGCTGCACCATATCGTAGGTCACGATATTGATCACTACTTCCGGCACTTCGAGCACATTTTCCAACGTATGCTTGCTGGTATTATCCCTGACCCGGCGGGAAGGTGAGAAAACCACGATGGGCGGATTGGAAGAAAACAGGTTGAAAAAACTAAAGGGACTCAGGTTCACATTCCCGGCTTTATCCATAGTAGAGGCAAAACAAATCGGCCGCGGGGCAATTACATGCTGCAGGTAATATTGTTTCTCAGCCGGTTTCAGCTTTTCCAGGTCAATGATCATATCGCAGAAGTTTGAACCGGGCAAATATCCGTAAAAAAGGAGCTGGTAAAGGACTGCCGTTCAGCTATTCTCTGCACCATTTACCATGAATTTGAAAAAAATTGTAACACAATCCCGTTTTCTTCGTTCTACGAAGAATTTCGTCTAATTATCAGTAAACCAAAAAACCAACCAGTCATGAAAAAGTATGTTTTGCCGGTCCTGCTGGCCCTTGTCATCAGTGGATCCAGCCTCCAGGCGCAGGAACAAGGAAAAGAAAAGACCCGGATCGAAGGCAGCGGGAATGTGATTACCAAAGATGTGGCAGTAAAGGCCTTTGACGAACTGAAGGTGAGCGGCGCTTTCAGTGTGTTGTTATCCCAGGGCAGCAGTGAAGGAGTGAAAATTGAGGCCGAAGACAACCTGCAGGAATTGTTTGAAGTAAGGAATGAAGGATCGAAGCTGCTGATCAGTATGAAGAAGGATGTGAACATCAACAGCAAAAAGAAAATGAAAGTGTATATCAGTTTCAAAACACTGAAGACAATGGAACTGAAGACCGTGGGGAATGTTTCGTCTGAACAAACACTCAACTTTGATAAACTTGAACTGGATAATAAGAGTGTGGGCAATGTGGACCTGAAACTGTCCGCACAGCACCTGAACATTGATAACAAAAGTGTGGGCAATATCAAACTGCAGGGCAAGGCAGATAATGTAGTGATCAAAAATAACAGTGTGGGCAGTATTGAAGCCGCCGGTTTCCTGGTGCAGAAAATGGATATTGATAACCACGGCGTGGGTTCAGCCGAAGTGAATGCCGAGAAAGAACTGAAAGTAAAAGACAATATGCTGGGCAAAGTGGTGAACAAGGGAGCGGCCACCGCCCGGAGAATGAATAACGTCAGGATCTGACGCTGAACAAAAAGGTCGCCTGGCTACAGTATTTACTGAACATTCTCATGTGCATGTAGACGTTCAAGCTGAATTGACTGCCGGGTGGCCTTTTTGTTATGGTATAGTATGAAACAGTATTGAAAACTTGTACAATTAATTCGCCGAACTCCTGTATTCATTAGGAGACTGTCCCACCTTTAGCTTAAACAAGCGGGTAAAATGCTGGGGATATTTAAACCCCAGTTCATACGCAATTTGATTAATGGATTTACCATGATCAAATATTTTCTCTTTTGCCACATCAATCACTTTGGATTGTATGTACTCCTGTGCTGTTTTACCGGTTTCCTTTTTAACCAGGTCGCCAAAATAGTTGGAGGACAAATTCAATTCGCCGGCACAATAGGCGACGGAGGGCAAACCAATTGTTTGCGGCTTTTCAGATGAATAATAATTATTCAGTACCTCTTCAAATTTTTCCAAAGTGCCTTTAATTACGGTTTCTCTGGTTATAAACTGGCGGTCGTAAAAACGGATGCAATAGTTTAGCAATATTTCAATATTAGATACAATCAATCTTTTACTGTGTTTATCAATGGCATGCTCCAGCTCGTATCCTATTTTGGAAAAACAATCCAACACCATTTTTCTTTCTCTTTCTGATACATGCAAAGCCTCGTTTGATTGATAACCAAAAAAAGTATAATCATTAATATTCCGCCCCAGGCTGGTGCCATGGATAATATCCGGGTGAAATACTAACGCATGGCCTTTTGGTTGATACATTTCACCGGTATTTTCTACAGTAACCACCTGGCCGGGGGCAATAAATATCAATGTACCCTCCTGGTAATCATATGTATTTTTGCCATAACGCAAATCGCCACACTTTACTTCCTTTAAAAACACGGTGTAAAACCCAAAATACATACTGCTCATCTGCCGTGGAGCCGCTTTAGATAAATCAACCACACTTACTAATGGGTGCAGCGTTTCGTTGTTATTAAAAATATTGTAGTCATTAACTGTTTCAAACCTTCGCATTTTAATCATAGCGTAACTGTTTTACCGGTATCAAAACTACAGCATTTGTAAGGCACTATCCAATATACAGGAGCCAAACAGTAATCTTGGTAGATAAACCAGTAATTGGTATAACCTGGTAATGGATTACTAATCTCATTTTTGCAGAGTTAAAGCAGACTTGTTTATAAAAGAAAGGAATGAAAATTTATAACTATTTGGTTGTTGTTTTATTTACCAGTAATGGGCTGCATTCTTTTTCACAACAAGCCGACAGTACCAAACCCGTCAAACATTTTTCGGGTACAGCAAGTATTACCAACAATGGGATTGCATTGGTGCCTAATTTCTCTTTAGAAAAACCGGCGGCTATATTCATCATGTCGTTTGGCGGCGAACGTTTTTCATTCGACCCTGATATACGTTTTGGATTAGACGGTAAACCATGGACAATGCTTTTCTGGGCAAGATATAAAATACTGACAAAGTCAAAACTTCGTTTGCATACCGGCGCACATTTAGGTTTAAATTATAGAAACACTCCAATAACTATCAATAACATTCCATCTGAAAACAGTATAGCAAGGCGTTACCTTGCTGCAGAGCTGGCGCCCAATTATTATTTCACCAAAAATATAAGTACTGGTGTTTATTATCTGTATTCAAGAGGATTAGATAATGGCACCACAAAAAATACTCACTTCGTTACATTGAATGCCAACTTTTCTCACCTGGCACTTAACAAAAATTTTTATCTGCGGTTTAACCCACAGGTGTTTTATTTATACCAGGATGGCCGGGAAGGTTTTTATGCTACAGGGCTTGTAGCGTTTGCAAAAAACAACTTTCCCCTGTCAGTTTCTTATCTTGTTAATAAAAGATTAAGTGGAAATATACTGAGTAAGGACCTTATCAACAGCTTCAGCCTTATTTATTCTTTTAACCAGAAGTTTTCTTCAAAATAAAAATTATACAAAAAACTAAATATTAGCAATATGAAATTACTATTTACAGCAATGTTGTTTTTTCTGATGCAGGGAGTTCATGCACAAAATGAACAGCAACAAGTTACCAACCTTTCCAAACAAAAATGGCAATGGATGGCTGATAAAAACACCGACTCCTTAAACCTTCTCTTCGATGAAAAATCAATGTTTGTCCACATGGGTGGAAGCTGGGGCAAAGCCCAGGAATTAAAAGTGATTAAAGAAGGTACGATCTGGTATAAAAAAGCTGAGGTATATTCCGTGATTGTGAACACTATTGGTAACACGGTCATCCTGTTAAATGATATTGACTTAGTGGCGGTAGTTGGTGGAAATGAAGTGGTGAATCCGTTTATGGTAACTGAAGTGTATGTTAAAGAGGGCAGTAAATGGAAGATGGGATCACTCACATTTTCAAAGCTGATGAGGCCGGTAAAGCTGGCCACTCCTTCTGCTAATAATTAACCTCACAGACACTAAACTATTTTTATGAAACGTCGTAACCTTTTAAAATCCGGGTTAGCATTAGCGGGAGCTTCCATGTTTGCTTCCTATACCAGGGCGGAGCAGTTCTTGAATAGAAACAGGAGGAATGAATCGCCAGAACTAAATACTTCTTTCGGACGTCGTAAACTTGGAACACTGGAAGTTTCCAGCATTGGTTTGGGAGTGCAGAACATGTGGCGAACCTATCAAACAACAATACCTTCGCGGCCCGAAATGCTCAATATCATCCGTACCGCTTTTGACCGTGGAGTAACGCTGTTCGATACAGCGGAAGCCTACGGTCCTTTTGAAAGTGAGCGGATATTGGGTGAAGCTGTTGCTTCATTCAGGAACAAAATTGTCATTGAAACGAAGTTCGGCTGGAACGTAGACCAAAAAACCGGGCAGCGTTTGCCTGGCCTGAACAGCCGGCCTGAACATATCAAAGAAGTGGTGGAAGGAATGCTGAACCGCCTGCGCACCGACCGGATTGATCTATTATATCAGCATCGGGTAGATCCGAATGTTCCGATTGAAGATGTGGTGGGTGCCATTAAAGACCTTATTAAAGAAGGAAAGGTCTTGCATTACGGACTTTCTGAGCCTGGTGCACAAACAGTAAGACGGGCACATGCCATTCATCCTGTAACGGCTATTCAAAATGAATATTCGTTGCTTTGGCGTGGACCGGAAAAGACAATCATTCCGCTCTGTAAAGAACTTGGCATCGGCTTCGTTTGCTGGAGCCCGTTGGGTGTTGGTTTTCTCACCGGGGCTATAGATGCAAATACGAGGTTTGCTCAAGGCGACATTCGTGCTGTAGAGTCCCGGTTTTCGTCAGAGAATCTACCCGGTAACCTTGCATTGATGGATTTGGTAAAAAGCTGGTCTGCCCGCAAACAAGCTACCCCCGCCCAACTATCGCTGGCCTGGTTACTGGCGCAGCAGCCATGGATCGTACCTATTCCGGGCACCACTCAAATGGCGCATATGCTGGAAAATATTGGTGCGGATACTATTCGTTTTACAGCTGATGAACTCAATGAATTCAATACAGGACTGCAGAAGATCGAAATCAAAGGAGAACGCCTGCCAAAAATTGTACTTGATTTTTCTGATGTGGAAGCACCGCATAAAAAATAAAATCTACTTATCATGAAGAAAATGGCATTGCCTGTCGTAGTAATGATGTTGTATTCAATGGCATCAGCACAACATAGCCTGGAAAAAATATGGGAAACAGACTCTGTGACATTGCGGAATCCGGAATCTGTACTGTACGACTCAATATCCAATTCTCTTTATGTATCCAGCATGAATGCAGGAACAATTGTTCGCATTGGTACGGATGGAAAAGTGATCAGGAATGATTGGGTCACAGGGCTTACATCCAATAAGGGTTCTGCTTTATTCGGTGGTTTACTTTATATAGCAGAAACGGCAGCAGTTGCGGTAGTTGATGTCAGTAAGGCTTCTGTTATAAAACGCATACAGGTAGAAGGCGCTATAATGCTGAATGATGTGGCAGTGGATTCCAAAGGAATTATTTATGTAACTGATACAAGAGCCGGGAAGGTCTATAGAGTTGAAGGAGATAAAGCTGTGCTGTATCTCGAAAACATACCTGGCGCAAATGGCCTTTTAACAGTAAATACGGATTTATATGTGCTTACATCTACAAGTGTGGCGAAAGTAGATGCCAGAAAAATAGTCACAAAAATTGCCGAGGACTTCGAAAGCGGACTCGACGGTATTGTAATAGTGGCTGAAAACGAATTTATCATTAGTAATTACAAGGGTATATTATACTATGTAAAAGCCGATGGAACAAAACAGCTTTTGTTAGATACCCGTGCAAACCAAATAATGGCTAACGATATAAGCTATGACAGCAAAACAAAAACGCTTTATGTCCCATCCTTTAGCACCAATCGTGTCATAGCTTATCAAGTAAAATAGTTGAAATTATCACCTGGATAAAATATTTGGCTGATAGAATTCTGTCAGCCTTTTTTCCGCTTCAAAATACTCCAGTCTGTTTCTTCAGCAATAATCGTATTGGAAAGTTTACCCAGCCCGTCAATTTCCATGTCCACCACATCATTGGGTTGCAGCCATTGCTCGGTATAATTGGGGTCATTGAATTTACCCGTGCCATTCAGTTCTAAGAAACAACCGGTGCCGACGGTGCCGCTGCCGATCACATCGCCGGGATACAGGTCAACACCATAAGAAGCCCGTTCAATAATTTCGGCAAAGGTCCAGTCCATATCACCCACGTTGCCATCACTTACCTGTTTGCCGTTTACCCAACACTGCATCCGCAGGTTCCAGCTTTTACCGGTATGGTTTTCCTTGGGCGGAATTTCAAAGGACTGCAATTCATCCAGCGTTACCAGCCAGGGCCCAATGACGGTAGAAAAATCTTTGCCTTTGGCCGGCCCGAGGTTGAGCAGCATTTCTTCCATCTGTAAACGTCTTGCACTTATATCATTCATGATCATCAGGCCGCCGATATACTCATCCGCATGTTCGGCTTTGATATTGCGGCCATGTTTGCAGATAACGATGGCGGCTTCCAGTTCAAAATCTAATTTTTCAAAATGGTCGGGCATGCAATGTATGTTGCCCGGTCCCTGTATGCTGTGGTGATTGGTAAAATAAAAGATCGGGTACTGGTCAAACTCCGGGATCATTTCCACTTTGCGGTTTCTTCTTGCAGCAGCCACATGCTGCCGGAAGGCATAGCCATCACGGCAGGAAGAAGGAAAGGGGACCGGGGCGATCAGTTCCACCTGGCTGAGCGGAATAGCCCGGTTACTGGTTCGGGTACCTTCTTTCAGTAAGATCTCACCGGCCTGGGCAACAGGATATGCATCTTCCCAGTAGGTTAAAAACATATTCATACTGTTGGGAAGATCAGGATGCAATACTTCCATATCATATACCATATCATGGATCAGTACGGCCAGCTGTTCCTGTCCTTCTTTGAGATAAGAAACCAATTTCATATAACGGGAGTTAAGTGCTGCTAAGTTAACGAGCTTGGTTGTAACTTAAGGCCATGAAAAAATGGTTATTCATTTTATTGCTGCCTGTTCTTTCTTTTAGTAACAAAGAAGAACCCCAAAGCTGGATACGCATCAACCAACTGGGCTATACACCGGGCGGGGTGAAAGTGGCGGTTTGGTGCAGCAAGGAGGAAAAGGGAATCAGTAGTTGGGAGTTGGTGGATGCTGCTTCAAAGAAAACGGTGTTTACTGCTAAAGCGGGGAAAGCATTTGGGGAATATGGCCCGTTCAAACAAACCTACCGCTTGAATTTCTCTTCGTATAAAAAGCCGGGCCGTTATTATTTACAGGCGGGCGGAGCTGTTTCTCCTGAATTTGAGATCGGCTATGATGTGTATAAGGGTGCGGCTGATTTTTGTTTGCGCTATATGCGGCAGCAGCGCACCGGTTTCAATCCTTATTTAAAAGATAGTTGCCATACACACGATGGATATGTGTTGTATGGAGAAAAATCAGGTATCAAAGACAGCACCCGTATTGATGTGGTGGGCGGCTGGCATGATGCTTCGGATTATTTGCAATACAGCACCACGTCTGCCAATGCCACCTATCATTTGCTGATGGCCTACCGTGATTTCCCAACTGTGTTTACGGATGAAAAACAAGCGAACGGCCTGGATGGTAAAAACGGTATGGCCGATGTGCTGGATGAAGCGAAGTGGGGGCTGGACTGGTTATTGAAAATGCACCCGAGGGATGACTGGATGTTCAACCAGATCGCTGATGACCGGGATCATATGGGTATGCGGATGCCCAAACAGGATACTTTTTACGGAAGAGGATTTGAAAGGCCGGTTTATTTTGTAAGCGGGGAACCGCAGCAGCGGGGCAAGTTTATGAATGCGACAACAGGGACGAGTTCAACAGCTGGGAAATTTGCCAGTGCGTTTGCGTTGGGGGGGAGGCTTTTTTATGGTACTAATTACGGCAACTTATTAATGGATAAATCATTGTCTGCTTATATGTATGCGTTGAAGAAAGAGGGAGTAACACAAACTGCTTCCGTAAGATCACCTTATATCTATGCTGAAGAGGATTGGATTGATGATATGGAGTTGGCAAACATTTCTCTATATAAGAATAATAGCAAGATGATGGTATTAAAGCAACAATCGGTTTATCCCGATTCATCTGATAATTTTTTCTTTAAAAGGGCATATGAAATGGCAAAAAAAGAACCGGTCACAGCATGGCTCGGTGCTGATACTGCCAAACATTATCAGTGGTATCCTTTTATTAACCTGGGTCATTATGAATTAGCCGAGCATTTAAAATTTGAAAAAAAAGATACAATTACTGGTTATTATAAGAAAGGCATTCAGCTTGTTTGGAATAAAGCCAAACAAAATGCTTTCTATCGCGGCATTCCCTTTATCTGGTGCAGCAATAACCTCACCACTTCATTTGCTATTCAATGCTATTGGTACAAAGAGTTAACCGGTGACAAACAATTTGATGAACTGGAACAAGCGAATTTTGATTGGCTCTTTGGCTGCAATCCATGGGGTACATCCATGGTATATGGTTTACCGACCTGGGGCGATACGCCGGTTGACCCGCATTCTGCTTTTACCCATATTAAAAACTACCCGATTGATGGCGGCCTGGTGGATGGACCGGTATATGGAAGTATCTACAAAGGACTGATCGGTATTCAGCTAAAAGATGCAGATGAGTATGCAGCTTTCCAGAGCGGACTGGCCGTGTACCATGATGATTATGGCGATTACAGTACCAATGAGCCCACGATGGATGGAACAGCATCACTGATCTATTTGCTCGCAGCGAAGGAAGCAGCCTCCCTAAATCCCTCCGCAGGAGGGACTTTGAGAACCCCAAAGAATAAACTGTCCTATAATTTTGGGGCGATAACAAGAGCTGATTCAGCCAATAAAAAAATTGCATTGGTATTTACTGGGCATGAGTTTGCCGATGGAGGTGATTTTATTGCAAGCACTTTGCAACAGGAAAAAATAAAAGGCTCTTTCTTTTTTACCGGTGATTTTTTTCGCAACCCTGCTTTTACAAAATTGATCGTTGATTTAAAAAAACAAGGCAACTATATCGCCCCGCATTCGGATAAACATTTATTGTATTGCGACTGGACTCAACGGGACAGTTTGTTGGTGACGAAAGAGCAATTCAAAAAAGACCTGCAGAAAAATTATCGTATGATGAGCCGCTTCGGTATCCGGGAAGAACAGGCCCGTTATTTTTTACCACCTTATGAATGGTATAACGACAGTATTGCTGCATGGACAAAACAAATGGGTTTTCAGTTGGTCAATTTCACCCCCGGCACCCGCAGCACCGCTGACTATACCACGCCGGAGATGAAGAGTTACCGCAGCAGTGATGAGATCTGGGCTTCTGTTATCAATGCAGAGCAAACAAGACCAGCCGGTTTGAATGGTTTTATATTATTAATACATACCGGAACAGATCCCAAACGTACCGATAAGTTTTATCATCGCCTGCCGGAACTTATACAATATTGTAAGGCCAAAGGCTACCAGTTCCAACGGGTGGATGAGTTGTTAAAGGCTGACTAAAATCAGGCCATCCAGCAGGTAAAAACCTTGTTTAACGTGGGTTGTACAAGCATCCCCTTCCTTATCTTTGCGGCATGGAATTCGAAAAAATTCATAATAAAGGGCAGGTTCGTTTATTCAAGAACGATTTCCTGGAAGCATTGACCAAAGCTCACCCGCTGGTGATCTGGGGTATGTATATCCCGATCCTCAGTTATATCATTTACCTGGCTGCCACCAAATATGATTACAGTACCAAAACGATCCTGCTGGTTTTCTTTGCAGGCATGTTTTTCTGGACCCTGTTTGAATACATAGCCCATCGTTTTATTTTTCACTGGGTGCCCAAAACTCCCCGTGCCACAAAATTTGTATATACCCTGCATGGCAATCACCATCATTATCCCAGGGATAAACAACGGTTATTCATGCCACCGGTTCCGAGCCTGATCATTTCCACCACCTTATTTAGTTTGATGTACCTGATCATGGGCACTTATGCACTGATGTTCTTCCCGGGGTTCTTGTTGGGTTACCTGATGTATGGAACAATGCACTATGCTATCCATGCCTGGAATCCTCCTTTCAAATGGATGAAACCGCTGTGGAGAAATCATCACCTGCATCATTATAAGAATGAACATAATGGGTATGGTGTAAGTTCCACTATCTGGGATCATGTGTTTGGTACCATGTTCGACCTGAAAAAAGAAAAAGAAGATAAGGAGAAGGTGAAAGAGCTAATGTTTGAGAAAAAAGGTTCCAACCAGTAAAGAGGTCTTACCATTTTTCTTCCTCACTGATATCATTGTCCCGCTGGCGAAATTCCCGGCGGGATTTGTTTTTCTGGATCTGTCTTTCTATGACCAGGCCGGCAATCAGTTCCGCTGCATGCTCCCCGTTTTGCTGGTCAAGTAGTTGTTTCATCTTTGCTTCGTTGATGTCAATCCGGTAGAGATAAAATACCAGTTTCTCAAAATCATGATTGATAAGATGATTGATATGAGCTGTCAATTTTTCCCTTAACTCTTCCAGGGAAAGTTGTTCCGGCAGGGCTATCTCCAGCGAACTGTTTATATCAGCAATCAATTCATTATGCATCGGATCAGAATTTTTCAATGACACCCAATCCAAACAAGGCAAAATCATATTTCACCGGATCATGTTGATCGAGAGTACGAAGATAAGTTGTTAATTCAACCGCTGCCTGCCAATCAGTTTGTTTGCGGCTGAGTATATTGAAATGACGGGCTACCCTGGCCACATGTACATCCAAAGGGCAAATCAGTTGAGAGGGAGATATCTTTTTCCAGATGCCAAAGTCAACTCCTTTTTTATCCTGTCTTACCATCCAGCGCAGGAACATGTTCAGGCGTTTGCAGGAAGAATTTCTTTCTGGTGTGGCAATATGTTTTTTAGTACGCAGGGGTACGTCCTCCAATGAAAAGAAATAGTGATGAAAACCGGTTAACATAGCCGCTGCTGTTGTCCCATGCATGGTAAATGCTGTTTCGAGGCTTTTGTGTTTGGCGTAGTGGTATTTAAAGAATTCAACAAAATAGAGCAGGTCGGTTGCATTGAAGGTCCGATGTTTAAAGCCCAGCATTTTTTGCAGGTCTTTATTGCCTGCATTCAAACAAAAATCATAAGGCTGCATCCCCATCAGTTGCAGCAGTTCTTTTGATTTCTGAATGATGGTGGTGCGGTTGCCCCAGGCGAATATTGCCGCGAAGAAGCCGGCGATCTCTATATCCTGTTGTTTAGTGAACAGGTGAGGTATACAAACAGGGTCAGCTGCAATAAAAGAAGGTTGATTATACTGATCAACCTTCTTATTTAAAAAATCAGCTAAGGAATTTTTGTCGTGCATGCATAGCCATCACACAGGTTTTCGTCCCTGGATGATCCGCAGCAAAATTGCGATAATTGCAATTACCAGCAGAATATGAATAAGCCCGCCAACAGAAAAAATAAAGAACCCGAGTAGCCAGCCGATGATCAGTATGATCGCAATAAGGTAAAGCATAACAATAGATTTAGGAATGATCTGATGCACAGTTTCTGTTGCCTGCAAACTCAGTTAATCTAAGATTGTGCCACAAGGAGCTTCCTGAAAAAAGAATGCGGGTGAATAGCCCGCATCTAATTTTATTCTAATGTTATATTAACCAGGAGAAAGACCTGTTGTCAGAATATTATATACAAAAAGGATGTTGAGCCATTTTCATGTTACCCGATGGCTTTTTCCAGGTCAGCAATAAGGTCTTCTGCATCTTCAATACCAATACTCAACCTTATCAGGGAGTCTGTTAATCCGTTCTTTAACCGTTCTTCTCTTGGAATGGAAGCATGGGTCATAGAAGCAGGGTGATTGATCAGTGATTCAACGCCACCCAGGCTTTCAGCCAATGAGAATAAATGCGTGGAGGAAAGCACCCTTGTCGCATTTTCCATACTATCATCTTTTAATGTAAAGCTCAGCATACCGCCAAAATCCCGCATTTGTTTCTTTGCCACGGCATAACCGGGGCTGTCTTCAAAGCCGGGCCAATATACTTTGGCTACTTTCGGATGATTGCGCAGCCAGTTGGCGATGATCTTTCCATTTTCACAGTGCTGTTTCATCCTTACATGTAAGGTCTTGATACCTCTTAATACTAAGAAGCAATCCATTGGCCCGGGAACAGCGCCACAACTTTTCTGAATGAAATACAGTTTTTCTCTCAGTTCAGCACTATTCATCATTAATGCACCCTGAATCACATCGCTATGCCCGCCGAGGTATTTTGTAACGGAATGCATCACAATATCAGCTCCAAGATCAAGCGGGTTTTGTAAATAGGGAGAAGCGAATGTGTTATCAACAGCGAGTAATATATTCTTTGGTTTCGTGATAGCTGCCACGGCTTCAATATCTGTAATATTCATCAAAGGATTAGTAGGAGTTTCCAGCCAGACCAGTTTGGTTTTATTCGTTACAGCTGCTGCAACATTAGCGGCGTTCGTGGTATCAACATATAAGAACCGGATACCGAATTTTTCAAATACTTTGGTAAAAAGACGGTAAGTGCCACCATACATATCATTGGCGCAGATCACTTCATCACCCGGTTCTAATAACTTGATGACTGCATCGGTAGCTGCCACCCCGCTGCTGAAAGCCAGGCCAAACTTTCCATTCTCAATAATCGCAAAAGCTTCTTCCAGTGCCTTGCGGGTGGGGTTTTGTGAACGGGCATATTCAAACCCTTTGTTCTTTCCAGGAGCTTCCTGCACATAGGTGGAAGTTTGATAGATGGGGGTCATGATGGCACCGGTGGAAGGATCAGGTGTGGCACCGGCATGGATCATTTTAGTAGCAATCTTCATAATTAGCATTATTGTGGTTGCAAAGATGTGAAATATCGGCCAAATGCGGTTTTATTTACCATTCATCCGTCGTTAAGGTTATTTAACATTGCCTGCTGCTGCTAAGCACCGGGAATAATATCATGTTTAGCACTGATAAAACTATTTTTCAAACAGGCTTTACCCGGTTTCAGGGTGTTTTATGATTTCGTACATATTCGGGTAGCATAAACTTCATTTACCAATAATAGAGAATCGCTTGCCTTCCCCTGTGGATGAGGATAGCTTTGTGTGGTCATTGATCTTTAACCTTAAAAGTATAACCATGAAAAAATTAATTTATCTCGCTGTGATGCTGATCAGTATTTCAGCTGCTGCAATCACTCCTCCTGAAATAAGTGAAAAAGTATTGAAGGCCTTTAAAGAAACATTTATCAATGCTGAAGGGGTTACCTGGAAAGAAATGGATAATAGTTGCCAGGCAAATTTTAAAGTAAATCAAATACAGGTAAGGGCTATTTATGATAACGATGGTAACCTGCTGGAAACAGTCAGGTACTACGGGGAAGAAAACCTGCCTCCGAATATCCTGGCAAGAATGAAAAAGAAATACGCCGGGAAGGAAATTTTTGGTGTGACTGAAACGTCCAGCGATTCAGAATTGAGTTACTATATCACATTAAAGGATGATAAGAGCTGGTACACCATTAAATCCGATCCTTATGGTAATACCCAGCAGGTAGATAAATTTAAACGAGCCGATAAGGATTAAAAATTTGCAGCGGTACATATTAGCTATGAGTACTCATTCCGTTCTCCCGCCTTGCCGGTGAGGCGGAATGACTCATTTTGGGAAGCTCATAGAAAAGCTGCAGCACTAAGATATCGCCAATCATAATTATCTGCTGCCGTACTCCCCAATGGAAGAACTACTTTGTTTAATACATCCGGCTTTAATATCTTTTCGCTGACCATTTTCTTTTTTGCTTCGTGTATAAGTTCCTGCACTTTTTTATCCTGCATCCATTGTTGTTGCGGGGGCTCAAATCCCACTTTGTCTTTTCGCCAGGCAATAGAGGCAGGTAGTTTCTCATTCATGGATGTTCTTAGCAGCCATTTGGTCCAGCCCTGCCTGATCTTGAAACGGGAGGGGAGGGAGAAAACAAACTCAACCAATTCATGATCCAGGAAAGGAAGACGCACTTCACAACCATGTGCCATGGCATTCCGGTCGGCATATCTCAGTAATTCTTCCAGGCCATGTATACAGGTGTTGAAATACAAAGCACCATTCAGATTGAAATGCGATGGCGTACTGTAATAAGCTTCTTTGCTTTGCAGCCTGATGAAATCACGGTTAAGATCTTCCTGTCTTAATGCTTTCAGCAGGTATTGCCGTTCCAGGATCACCGACGCAAAATCAGGAAACAAGGCGGCCATGATATTCTTCGCTGTAAATGATTCCTGCACACCTATTTTTTTTGCAGCTTTTATCTCGCCGCTTCTAACTAGTTTTCGTTTGACAAATAATTCCTGCCAGTACCATTTATAGTATTTGGAATAACCGGCGAGTATCTCATCAGCACCCTGCCCATCCAGTAAAATCTTTGTATGGTTTTGTTTCGACAGTTCATATACTTTGAATTGTGGAAATACACTGGCTGATCCAAATGGTTCTTCCTGGTGATAACATAGTTTGTCCCAGTTTTTCAAAAGATCATCTGCTGTTACGGCAGTTGTGATTTGCTCCAGGTGGAAAGTATCAGCTACTTCTTTTGAAAATGCTGACTCGTCTTTATCAAAGCCCGGGAAAACAGCTGTAAAAGCTTGTGGCTGGAAATGACCTGCCCCTAGCCCGGAAGCAATGGCGGCAACAGAAGAGCTGTCAAGTCCCCCGCTTAAGGATGTTCCGATCGATACATCGCTCCATAATCTTTTACGGACAGATTCAGTAAAAAGGAAATTGAATTTTTCAATCGCATCTGCATCCGTTATTTTTTTATTGACCGCAGCGATATCAAGATCCCAGTATTTTTCAACTGATAATTCTTTACTGGCAGGGTTGTAGTAAAGTATTGAGGCAGGTGGCAGTTTACTGATATTGGAATAGAATGTTTCTTCCGGTCGTTCGGGATTATCAACATAGCCGATCGTAAGAAAATTAAAAAGTAATCGCAGGTTAGCCTGCTTTTCGATACCGGCTGCCCAGATCGCTTTCATTTCAGAAGCAAAAATGAAGTGCTGGCCATCAAAATAATAGTAGAAAGGTTTTTCTCCAAACCGGTCACGGGCTGCAAATAATTCCTTTAGTTCTTCATCCCAGATCGCAAAAGCAAACATGCCATTAAAATGATCCACGCATTCATCTTCCCAGTGATCATAGGCAGCAAGAATAACCTCCGTATCGGATTGAGTTTTGAATGAATAGCCTTTCTTTCCGAGTTCTTCCCGGAGTTCTTTATAATTATAAATTTCCCCGTTATGAATGATCGTGTAACGGTTCCTGAAATGCATGGGTTGTGAAGCGGCATCACTCAAGTCAAGGATGGAAAGCCGACGGTGGCCTAATAGCACATCGCCGCCGGGATCTCTCCAATAGCCAGCTCCATCCGGCCCGCGGTGGGACAATGCATCAGTCATGCTGACCAGTTGCACCTGGCTAAAACGGGAACTACCTGTATGTATGATTCCGGCTATACCGCACATACTGTAAATATCTGAATAATGTGCAGTATTGTAAGAGGAAACCTTGGGTTAAAAACTGAATGGCAATCTTACCTCTGTATCATCCCAGGCCATGAGTAAGTCGGTACCAGCATTAGTCTTTTCAAACAGCATCGTAAAATACTCGAGTCGCTGGATTGTTTTTATTGAAGCCACATCAATACGGGCCACATCTTTTGACGCATCCTGTTTAAGTCCCCAGCAATCAATATTAGAATTTAAAACGATCGTCCATTTATCAATTTGCGGGATACAATACATGATATAACGACCAGCGGGTATCTTTTTATCACTAATAGTCGCGGCTTTGAACAGTTGAAGTTCAGTAGCTTCATTGGCACCCAAACGCCAGGGCTCTCCATATTTTAATACGGCTTCAAAAAGTTTTCTGCCCTGCAAGTGTGGCCTGCTGTAAATAACCCTGGCTAATGGAAATGGGTCAGCCTGTCCTACCATTTTCAGTTTTGGATAATCAACCGGGAAATAACACATATCCATGGGAGAAATATCAACCGCTACATATGAATTCAGGGACGTTGCAGGGTTTGTTTTAGGTAGTGTATCAATGGTGGCAGCCGCCGATGGTTTTGTTTCTACAGGTTCCTTTTTCTGTTTTGAGTTACAGGCAACAAAGGATAATACTAAAAGAAACCCATAAAGATGTGATGAGATCATTTTCATAATAAGCGTTTAAAAAATAACCGGTAATACTACTTTAATCGTATCCCAGGCTATCACCAGGTTCATCCCGGTTGTTGTTTTTTCAAAGGTCATCGCCATCGATTCAACGACTTCCTGCATTTTTTGTACCGGCAAGTCAATACGTACGATATCTTTTTTCATATCATACTTGAACTGGCCCCAGGTATCTGTTTCTTTATTGATGATGATGGTCCAGGTGGTTTCGTTGATGATACCATACATGGTATAGCGGCCTTTACTGATCTTCTTTCCGCCAATCTTTACTGGTTTAAAAAACTCGACCTCGGTGGCTTCATTGGCACCCAGCCTCCATACTTTTCCATATTCCACCAGTCCGCCGAAAATAGTTCTCCCTTCCTTTTTGGGCCGGCTGTAGATAACTCTTGCAGCCAGGGGCTCGGTAGCTTTATCCTGTATTTTCAACACCGGGTAATTGGCGGGGTAATAACTGATATCCACCGGGGATTTATCCACCGGGGGCAAATTGCTTTGCTGTGCCAGCAAAGCAATAAACGATAATTGGAGAAGGGTAATAAGACAGAGAATTTTTTTCATCGTGCTGTTCTTTTTCATATACGATCATGGAATAAGATAGTTACAAAAATAGCTGATTTGTGGATTGTGCAGTTCCCGTTTATGGATTCATCCCTGATCACTTACCAGCAGGTCGAACTGCCGGCGGGCGAAAGGTTGAAGATCTGCCCAGAATTGACGATAGCAGCCGGATAAAAGTTGGTAGTGCTCAACAAACAAACGGAAGGCAGTATCACTTTCAGTAAGGTAGGCTGCCCGGCGGACAACCCCGCCCAGGCTTTTCTCGATACCCCATTTTTCCTGGTAATTAAAAAGCCAGTTCTGCTCCTTCATATAGGGGAACATGCGGCTGAAAGGGTCCGGGAACCACTGGGTGTACTCATCAAGCATGGTATATACCTGTGCTGAAAAATTCAGCAATGAACTGCCGGGAAATTCCCGGTTATCTGTAGCAAGAAAATGATCATAGACCACATCCACGAAGGCGCCACTGTATAAACGGTAGTGGGGCCGGAATACTTCCTTTGCTTTTTTGGTGGCCGGGTGCTCGTCTGTGAATGTATCAATGGCCCGGTGCAGGATAATGCCTTTTTGAATGGCTGGCGGGTAATCAAATTTCTTTTTTCCTTTCACATAATCACTGATCATATTACCGACCAGTATCTCAGGATGATTGAAAGAAAGGTATGCGTGAGCCAGGTAGTTCAATCAATTTATTTGGATGAACGATAGATAAAAGCGGTTATTGCGCTGATCAATGCAACAGGCAAAGGTAATTTCGGGTCAGAATAAGCTTTAAGATTTTCTTCTCTTTTATCAGAAAGAACTTCTTTCAGCACATGATTGATATTGGGAAGAATAACAAGTGTTGCTTTTTTATTGCTTTGGGCCAACAACTGTGCATCCGGTTCCTTTATCTGCAGATCCTTTGTTCCCTGCAGGATAAGCACGGGAATTTTTAACTTGCTTATTATTTTCTGCGGATCTGCGACCAGCCATGATTTCATGTAGGGTTGAACGGAAGGCCTCAGCAAGGACATCAATGACGGATCTGTTTTAGAGACAGTGAAACCTTTTTCAAGCGAATCTATTGCTGCTGCAAATTGTTGATTCAATTCCGGAGCCAGTTGGGTGGAAAGCTGTTCTTTCAGGATATCACTTGCTTTGCGACCTGCACCTGCTATGCTGATAAAGCCACGGGCCTTTACCTGCCCGGCTGCAATCATACCCACCAGCGAACCTTCACTGTGCCCGGCAATATAAATATTTGTATATCCCTGTTGTTTGATCCAGTCATATAAGGCGACTGCATCGGCTGTCATATCCGGGAAAGTTGTATTTTCTTCTCCAAGCCCTGCGGACATTTTACTTTTACCAATGCCTCTTTTATCATATCGTAAAACTGAAATACCATGATTGACCAGGCTATCGGCTAATTGCAGCAGGCTGTTGTTTTTGCCGGGAAGTAACGGGCTGTTACCGTCCCTGTCTGTTGGCCCGGATCCCGCAATAATGAGTACTGCATTTTTCTTATCATCCTGCAGGGGTTGAAAAAATGTTCCGGAAAGAGTTACATCTTTTAACGAAACGTTTATTTCACGGCTATTATACGAAAGTGTAACTGGTGAGACAGCTGTTGCGGTTGTGGTATTGTTTTCTCTTTTCTTGACAAGGGTCAGGGCAATATCACCACCGCCTTGTGTAAAAGTTCCGTCAATGGTGGAATCATTGAGCCATTTACCTGTATAACTGGCCCGCAGGCTTGTCATTTCAATAGTAATAGTTGACCCGGATACAGTAGTAGCATCGCATTTTAAGCCATAGGCCGACTGATCAGGGCTGTCAGCGGTAGAAATAAATCCACCCTTACCATCTTCTTTAATATGGAAAATGATCCTGAGTTCAATACCAACATTTAGCGTTCCTTCCCAGCTTCCTGTAAAATTGGGTACAGTTTGCGCAAAAGAGCTATTAATAGCTGATAGTAAAAGAACAAGGAATAGTATCTTTTTCATGTGTTATTATTTAGGTGTACCTGGTAGTTGTTTTTTATATAAGCGATAAGAATACACAATCGGAATGATAGTAATCAGTGCAGCAACGGACAACAGGAAAATGAGTTGTGCGGTTGCAGGTAATACGAAACCAGCCAGTACAATCAATAAACCACCGGCAAACCAGAGTTTTCCACCCAGCAAATGCGTTTGTTTCCAGTTGTCTTCGTTTTCTAATGTCCACGGTAACCGGAGACCGGCAAAATAGTTGGGTTTGATATTATACATATAGTTCCCGATGATCACAAAGAGCAGCCCTACAGCAATAACAATAAATTGCATATTGAATTTGTCAGCAGGATGAAGGCTGCTGTAAATAAGGAAACAGGCCAGGGCCGACATGAAAATACTGATCGCAAAAGCCAGCTTTCTCATCCGGGGCAGGTTTTCTGCAGTGTGTTTTTTCTTGGGGTCGATCTTATTAATATTGACCAGTAGAAAATAAACACCAATATTAATAACAATGAGGATACCCATTACAGCAAGCATTTCATTTTTACTGCCATAGCGGTCCACTTCACCACTGATATTATAATGCATGGGAACTTTCTCCGGTAATTTATTCCAGGCAAAAGCCAGGTAAGCAGCGGGGGCAACCAGGATCGGCCAGATGAGGTATTTGATAGCTGTATTCATAACTATTTCTTTTTCGGTTTGAATTGCATGAACCATTTCAGAATTTCATCCACCACCGTGGTGTTAAGCGAGTAATAGACATACTGGCCTTCTTTTTCTGACGTTACCAGGTTAGCCTGTTTCAGCAGGTCAAGGTGATGGGATATACTGGGCCCGGATATATTGAACTGCTCCACGATCTCCCCGGCTGTCATATCTCTTTCCTGCAGTAATTGCAGGATCTCACGTCGGGTAGGATCATTCAGGGCTTTGAAAACAGTATTCATTACACAACAGGTTCATTATATATTTAGACAAATATCTAAATATTAAAGCAGATTACCAAATCCGGGGATGATAAAAGAGGCCTTTCAGGTACAGGCGGTTATATTAAAGTGATGGTTGGTTAATTAGTGTTCATGCCTGTTAACCTGGTTTAACAACAGCCTCCATTAATCACAATTGGCTTGTGGCCACCTGTAACAAGACATAGTTTTGTTGCGTCATAGATAACAGACAACAATTTTAAATAAAAACTTTATACAATAATTCAAACATGAAAAAGATTATCCTGATGCTGGCAATAACCATAAGCACCCTGAGTGCTTTTGCCGGCGAAGAAGTAAACCCAAGAGTACTTGCATCATTTAAAAATGAATTTGCTTCTGCTAAAGAAGTTGCCTGGACAGTAACACCCGATTACTTCAAAGCTGAGTTCACCTTCAATGGTCAGTATGTGAATGCATTTTATAATACGGATGGTGAACTGATGGGACTTACCAGGAATATCACTTCACTGGAATTGCCCATGAACCTGCAGGCCAGCCTGAAAAAATCATATGAAGATTTCTGGATCAGCGACCTGTTTGAAATTACCAGGAGCAATATCACCGGTTATTATATTACGCTGGAAAATGCAGATTCAAAAATTGTATTGAAAGCAACAGCAGGTGAAGACTGGAGTGTATATAAAAAAGTAAAGAAAGTATAGGCAGTTAGTTTTGGTGTGTGGTAAAACAAGCCCTGGACCCTGAGTAAAATCAACGGTGACCGGGGTTTTGTTCTTTATAAAATAAACTATTTGTTATTTTCTTTAACATCTGCATCCATTGGTACATTTTAGCTTGCATACTCTTGTAACTCCAAATAGTTTTGATACGTCATAGAAATAAATCATTAATCATTAAAACCTTATAGTATGAAAAGAATCATTTTATCAATGGCAGTAATGCTGACCCTCGGCGTCACAGCAGCGATTGCGGGTTCAGAAGGCAACAAAAAAGCACAACAGGTTTTCCAGGAAGAATTCAAAGGTGCTGAACAGGTGAAATGGACGGAAGTGGACGAATACAGCAAAGTGAATTTTGTGCTGGCCGGGCACCGCACAGAAGCCTGGTTCAGTGCTGACGGGGAGCTGATCGGCACTATCCGTGACATTTTTTATAACCAGCTTCCGGTTGTGGTGATGCGTTCATTGGATAAAGAGTTCCTGGATGCAGATATAATTGACTTACGGGAAGCGAACGGCCAGAAAGGCACCCGCTATAACCTGACGATCGAAAAAGGAGGGAAGAAATTTAAAGTATCAGTTGCTGCTGATGGTGATATCGTGGAGATGAAGAGATTGAAGAAATAAGTACGGAAACATCAGCACATGAAGAATGGCCCTGCCCGGTAAAACGTGGCGGGGCTTTTTGCTGAAACCATTAATTTTGCGGCTCATCCCGCATTGTCTCACCGTATTGTGATCTGAAGGCGGTTTTACAAAAACAATTGTAAAATGAACAAAGGTCCTGTTTCTCAATTTATCCAGCATCATTACCGCCACTTTAATGCAGCGGCACTGGTTGATGCTGCCAAAGGTTATGAAACCCATTTACTGGAAGGTGGTAAAATGATGGTTACGCTGGCCGGCGCTATGAGTACCGGTGAACTTGGAATCTCTTTTGCAGAAATGATCCGCCAGGGTAAAGTGGATATCATCAGTTGCACCGGTGCCAACCTGGAAGAAGATGTGATGAACCTGGTGGCACACTCACATTATAAACGAATTCCTAATTACCGTGACCTGACGCCCCAGGAAGAATGGGATCTTTTGGAAAATCATTATAACCGTGTTACGGATACCTGTATCCCGGAAGAAGAAGCATTCCGTCGTTTGCAAAAACACCTGGTGAAACAATGGAAGGATGCGGAAGCCAAAGGCGAACGCTATTTCCCGCATGAATTTTTATATAAAGTGGTATTGAACGGTGAGTTGAAACAATATTATGAGATCGATCCGAAGGATAGCTGGATCGTGGCTGCTGCAGAAAAAAATATCCCGATCGTTGTACCGGGTTGGGAAGACAGTACCACCGGTAATATCTTTGCCAGCTACGTGGTAAAAGGAGAATTGAAAGCAAGCACCGTAAAAAGCGGTATTGAATATATGGTGTGGCTGACGGAATGGTACCGCAATAATTCTTCCGGTAAAGGAGTCGGTTTCTTCCAGATCGGCGGCGGTATTGCCGGGGATTTTCCCATCTGTGTGGTGCCGATGATGTACCAGGACCTGGAATGGCATGATGTGCCTTTCTGGAGTTATTTCTGCCAGATCAGTGATTCAACAACCTCCTATGGTTCTTATTCCGGCGCTGTGCCGAATGAAAAGATCACCTGGGGTAAACTGGATGTGAATACTCCCAAATTCATTGTAGAAAGTGATGCGACCATTGTGGCACCGCTGATCTTTGCGTGGGTGTTGGGTTGGTAATAGAAAAGTCAGAATTATTACAAAAGCGGCCTGTGCACTACAGGTCGCTTTTTTTATACAGGATTGTATAAAAATCTGATTCTATAAACTCTTTAATAAAGTGCGAACGGGTAACTTTTTCGTCTTTTTTAAGTGAAGGTGGCGGCAATTCCACTTTTCGCCCAAACAAAATCGTACTTTCAGAGCCATTATAAGTAGTTGAGATCAGGGAATCTTCTTCTGTCAAATCACTTTTTGTGTAAAAAAGGGTTGGGAAAGAGTCCCTGATAATGGTAATATTATCCACAGCAAGATTTAGATAACGATTTAAATCGCCTTGTGTATATTTTTTCTTTAAAGCAGCAATAAGAATATGATCTGAATAAAAAAATTCACTAAAATGAAGAGTAATTAAATCTTTATCCCTCTTCAGCCCGGAATAACAAATTCCATAAAGATTTTTGAGCTCTCTGGTGTACATATTGTGACCGGTCCCGCAGTTATAATTAATTGAATAGATTTTATCTGCCTTGGTTAAATATTTTAAGGCCAACGCATAATTCTTTTCTTCAATAAATATCATAGTCAGGAAAAGGCAAGCGTCATTTTTGTAATTTGATGTGAAGCTGCCATATTCATATGTATTGCCTGCCGAATGAAACTCTGTTCCTGTATAATAGGGCTCATCGGATTTTTCTATTCTAATAAACATCTTTTTTGCATCCTTAATTCTTCCTGCCCGCCATAGGGCTCCTGCAAGCTGTGAGTAGATTATGTGATTTTTAAAATCCGGGCTTTTTTTCAGCAAACCGATATTATTTTCAATAAGTGCAGAATCGCCCTCGTAAGGATTTTTCTCTATACTGTTTTCCCGTTTACTAAAAACCGAAAACCAGAGATTTGTAAAATTGATTTCACCAGTCAAAGCAGTCAGTGTAGTATCAATTTTAAAGACTAAAGTATCATTCTGGCCGTAGATTACGGGTTGTTTTATTCCCAGTATAAGAAAGGAGCTGAGAGCTGATATATGTAGTATGAAGGAGCTGCTTCTCATTTTATGCCAGGATAAAACTAATACTATTTAAAAAGCCTGGTTATAATTTAACCAGGC
>CADEDV010000009.1:25231-65518 GCA_902826165.1 uncultured Bacteroidota bacterium | reverse complement strand
TTTCAAAGATTTAATTCCTTTTTTATTCGTTGAGCTTCCCGGGCATTCTGAAACCCGGCAAAAAGCAGGTACACCGCAATCGCTTTAATAAGCCAGCCACTTATAGCAGCCTGCCCGCCTGTAACGACGATCGCATACGTCCAGGCACTAACAAGTATCAGGGCGCCGATGATCATTGCCAGCATAGGTTCTTTTAAAGCAAGAAAAGCAAGACCAGCAAAAATGAGAGGGATCACCGCAATGATCAAAAGTGTTTGCGGGTTGACTGCATCCAGCACCAGGAGGGCTAAGAAATCGCTGGCAAAGATGAGCACTGCTAATGTAAACAGCTTATTCCTTGTTTTTTTCTTTTCAAGTTCCATGATCTCTTTCTGGGTATCACTGTATCCGTCATAAATACCAGATACAATATTTTCTTCCTGTTGAGGCTCGTTCATAAAGATTGTTTTACAGAGATGAAAATAAATAAAAAAGCGTTCCGGTTAGGAACGCTTAATAATCATTCATTTTTAGGTCTTCTGGCTGCTCCCTTTCAGGGGCGATCGGTATCAGAAGCCCCTGGGCTTTTCAAGCGGAATATCTCTTTTCAGTATATCATTCCGGTTGGCCATTTCCCAGGCCGTATAGAAAATGAGCTGGGTTCTTTTCACCATCAGGTTATAATTGATTTTGTCGGGGGTATCGGTGGGTTTATGATAATCAGCTTTCAGCATGCCATCATAATAGAAAATGATGGGCACTCCTTTCTGGGCAAAATTATAATGATCACTTCTGAAATAGATGCGGTTAGGGTCTTTTGGATCATTGAATTTATAATCCAGTTCCATTTTTGTATAAAGTTTGTTCACTCCTTCACTGATCACTTTCAGGTCGCTGCTGATCTTGTCATCACCCACTACGTACACATAATTGGCTGAGTCTCCCTGGTGACGGCTGGAATCTGATCTGCCGATCATATCAATATTCAGGTCAACAGTTGTTTTTTCCAACGGGAATATAGGATGATTGCCATAATAACCGGAACCCAACAATCCTTTTTCCTCACCACTCACTGCCATAAAAACCATAGTGCGGCGGGGGCCTTTACCTGCCTGTTTGGCTTTGGCAAATGCTTCTGCCATTTCCAGCACACCCGTGGTACCGGAACCATCATCATCTGCACCATAATAAATAACAGTATCCCTTTTGCCAAGATGATCGTAATGGCCGGTGATAAAAACATATTCATCTTTCAGGTCGGAACCTTCCACGATGCCTATCACATTGGAGGCATAGGCAGTTTTAGAAATTTTAGCATATTCCATATCTACTTCTGCTGCATATGTTTTTGTGGCTAGTGAGCCAGTTTTCATTTTATCCAGCAGATTTTTTCCATCTTCTCCCATGATCTTTGCCGCTGCATCTGCAGAGATCGTAAACGTAAAAGGAGTTTGGGAAGCCTTATAGCCATTCATGTTCCAGTTGCTGTTTGTATTCAGCATTCTCCGGGGGAAATTATTGTACATGATCAGTAAACCCGCAGCTCCTTTGCTCATGGCGGCACTCATTTTACCAAAACTGCTGGCTGGTGAGGCAAAGCCCTGTTGAGAGGGTTTATAATCAGCAGGTGTGCCATCAATGATCAACACCAGTTTGCCTGCTACTTTCAGGTCTTTATAATCATCACGTTTATCTCCATCACTGATACCGTAACCTGCAAACACTACTTCTGAAAAACGCATAGCTGCTGCATAGTTATTGGTCTGCGGCTGGTAATCTTTGTTCAGTTCCAGTGCAGTGCCGTTTATTTTTAGTGAAGCTCCTGTCATAGAGTCCCTGAATAATGGGTATTGCTGCCGGTAGCTGTCTTTATTGCCGGGTAACAGGCCCATTGCCCTGAACTGACTTTCAATATAAGCCGCTGCCTTGTCCAGGCCGGCTGAAGGTGTTTCCCTTCCTTCCATTTCTTTACTGGCAATAACGTAAAGATGCTTCTTCATGTCTTCAACTGTAATGGTCTTTGCCATTTTTTCAGCAGTCTTATCTTTTTTCTGGGCTATGACCAGCACAGGGATGCATAGCAGCAACAGGGCAAACAAATTTCTTATCATGTGATTGATTGATGTTGGTAAAGAATAAAAATAAATGCTTTATCCAAACGGGCAATAAAAAAAGGATGATTGGTGCTGATCAGGCACAGGCAATCTTATTGACCCTGGTGGCATGACGGCCACCTTCGAATTCTGTGGTCATGAACAGGGCCACCATCTTTTCGGCATCTCCTTCTCTTACAAAACGGGCAGGTATGCAGATGATATTAGCATCATTATGTTGCCGTACTACTTTGGCAATTTCTTCACCCCAGCAAAGAGCAGCCCTGATTCCCTGGTGTTTATTAGCTGTGATAGCTACGCCATTGGCTGTGCCGCAGAGTAAGATACCAAAGGCATATTCCCCGCTTTCAACAGCACTGGCAACCGGGTGGGCAAAATCGGGGTAATCAACAGAGTCTTTACTATGTGTACCAAAATCTTTAAAAGCCAGGCCTTTTCCTTCCAAAAAAGAGATCAGGTCTTCTTTGTATTCATAACCGGCATGATCACTTCCGATAGCAATGGGTTTGTGAAGGTCAAAGGGAGAATGCATAAAAATGAAATTAGAAATTAGAAATACGGCAAATAACCTGCTGCAAATCTAAATGGATTATTTCAAATTAAAGGGGCAGTGGGATTAACTCCACTCTGCTTTTTCTTTTTCCTGGCTTTTATTGATGCGGGAGGCCACAATGATGCTGGCTTCAAAAAGAAGGTATAAAGGGATGGTTACAATGGTAAGGCTGAATGGATCAGTGGATGGTGTGATGATGGCGGCTGCGATCACAATGATCACAAAAGCATGACGGCGGTATTTGCGGAGGAATTTGGCTGTTAATATGCCGATCCTTGCCAGTACCATCACCAGTAAAGGCATTTGGAATAATACGCCAATACCTACCGTGGTATAGATAAGATTCTCCAAATAATCCGAGAAAGAAGGCATGATGACGATCTGGGAACTCAGTTTGAAATTGAAATAGAAATTGACCATGAAAGGGGTGAGGATGAAATAACCAAAAGCAACACCGGTAAAAAATAGTAAAGACACCCAAATAATAATACCTCTTGTTTTTTTAAGTTCTTTCGGCGATAAAGCCGGCTTTACAAATTTCCAGAACTCCCAGAAAATATAGGGGAAGGCAATAATGAAACCACCAATAAAGCCCAATGTGAAATACGAAATGAACTGTCCTGTCATTGTATTTTCCAGGAACGATGCATTTACAGGGGGAAAGCAAAGTGTATCTCCAATATTAATTTTATGACCAAGGCTGCAAAGCCATTTGGAAGAAATAAAATCAGCCCGGGTAGGAGCCATCAGCACATCTTCCACAATCTGGTTAGCATAGATCAGCACAACCACAGCTCCAACGACCACCGCAATGACGGAACGGATGAGGTGCCAGCGCAACTGTTCCAGGTGGTCAATGAATGTCATTTCGCCCGCCTGTTCCTTTTCCCTTTTCTTAAAAAAATCCATTAAAGCCATGCTGTGTAAATAGAGTGCCGCAAAGATAAGCGGCTGCTGTGAATAGTGAATAGTAAGTTCCCGGCCGGTTATTTCAGTTTTTTCATTTTTACCATTTCGATCCGGGTATCACTAACGCTGATCACATCAAATTCGTAATCATCAATAATGATCCTTTCTTTCTGCCGCGGTATGGTTTCGTGGTAATTAATAATGAACCCCGAAAGCGTTTCCGAATCATCACCCGGGAACTCAAAGCCGTATTTCCCCTCCAGGTAGTCCAGCTCCAGGCGGCCTGAGAAAATAAACTCATTTTCGGCGATCTGTTTTTCCACAAACTCTTCCGTATCATATTCGTCTTCGATCTCACCAAACAATTCCTCCAGCACATCTTCCATAGTGATGATGCCGGCCGTACCTCCAAATTCATCCACCACCCAGGCAATGCTTTTTCGTTCCCGGCTGAATTTACCAATGAGATCGGTGGCACTCATACTTTCAGGCACAGCAGGTATCGGGTGAAGTACTGATTTTATCTCAGTTGGATGTTTAAAAAGATCTAACTGGTGAATATAACCAATGATATGGTCAATATTGTTTTCATACACCACCAGTTTACTCAGTTTTGTTTCGATGAATTTATTCTTTACAGCTTCCATGGTTGACAGGCTGCTGATCCCGATGATCTCTTTGCGGGGTACCAGGCACTGGCGGATTTTTATCCTCGGCAATTCCTGTGCATTTTCCATAAGCTGGGTATTGCGTTCCTGCTTTTCCTCATCAATGGAATGCTGGAAAAGATTTTTCAGGTCGCTGCGTTTGAAGGGTTCTTTGTCTTTATCCACTCTTACATTCAGCACATACCGCAGTAACCATTCAGCCAGGTTGATCAATCCTTCCGCTACCGGGTAAAACATCTGGTAAAAAAAATCTGTTACGTAAGCCATCCGGCTCAGTAATGTATTGCTACGGGCCCTGAAAATGGCACGGGGAATGAACTCTGCAAAAACGAGCACTGCAAAAGTGGCAATAGCGATCTCAACGATGATATGAACAAGATCAGAGCCCACATGCAGGTAATTCCAGATGGGCTTCATCACGGTACTGATCTGCAGACCTAAAAAAACCAGGAAGATATTGAAGCCAATCAATGTGGTGCCGAGAAAATTAGCTGGTGAATCCACGAATTTTCCCAGTAACTGCCCGGTGGTGCCGCCTTGTTTTTTCTTTAATTCAATGGTCAGCCGGTTGGCACTGTAAAAAGCCATTTCAATACCGGCAAAAAAGCCCATGAGCAACAGGGTCAGCGCAAAGAAGAGTATCGTCTTCCAATCTATCATGGGGTAAAGATAGAAAAGGAAAAGGTATTGACCGGTATAGTGCTGTTAAGGCTGGGCATATAGGTAAATCAGCTCTTCAGGAAGTCCCTGACCGCTTTTTCGGCGGCTAAACAGGCGGTTTCCAGTTTGTCGTTCAGGATGATCTTGTCGAAATTATGTTTGAACGAAAGTTCGTAGGAGGCTTTATTGATCCTTGCCTGTAATGATTCAGGTGTTTCGGTTCCTCTTTTTTCCAGCCTTCTCTTCAGTTCTTCAATAGAAGGGGGTTCGATAAAAAGCGAAAGTGAAGTGCCGGGGAATTGCTGCTGTACATGAATGCCGCCCTGCACATCCACATCCAGCAATGGTGATTTCCCCTCTTTCCAGATCCTTTCCAATTCGGCTTTTAGTGTGCCATAATACTTTCCTTCATAAACCATTTCCCATTCCACAAATTCATTGTCTTCTATCCGCTGTTTGAATTCGCCGACGGAAATGAAATAATAATCAACAGCATTTTTTTCATTATTCCTTGGCTGGCGAGTGGCGGCAGAAATAGAAAAAGCCAGTTCGTTGGATAAACTACTCAACAGGTGCCGGGTGATGGATGTTTTACCTGCCCCGGACGGAGCAGCAATAATGATGACCTTTTTTTTGCGGGATGCCATGTGCAAAGAAAAGGAGAAAATACTAACGTTTAATAATTGTACTACAGCGTATTATTTTAAATGCAAAAGAATGTCTGCTATTTTTTCCAATTTGGAAAAACGGGGATGTTCGATCGTGTGCTCTATATGCTCATGTGCCCAGGTGGTATGATACGGAATATGACAGGCATAACCACCAATAGCCAGCACGGGCAGAATATCAGATTTGAGAGAATTGCCGATCATGATGAACTGGCCGGCATCTATGTCAAGATGTTTGATCAGTTTCTGGTAATCTTTCTCGTGTTTTTCACTCATGATCTCGATGTGATGAAAATAATGTTCGAGACCAGACTTTTTTAATTTTCGTTCCTGGTCCAGCAGGTCACCTTTCGTTGCTACTACTAACCGGTATTTATCTTTTAGTGCTTTTAAAGTGTCTTCCACCCCATCAAGTAATTCAATTGGCTTTTCCAGCAGTTCTTTACCATAAGCGATTGCTTTTTCAATGATTTCCGGGTTGATATCCCTGCCGCCAATACGCAAAGCTGTTTCCACCATACTTAGCATAAAACCCTTGATGCCATAACCATATAAAGCGAGGTTATCGATCTCGGTTTTAAACAATTCTTTGGCGGTTGTGTGCTGGGGTAAATAATCTTCCAGCAAAGCGCAGAATTTTTTTTCTGTTTCCTGGAAATAGGGCTCATTCACCCATAAGGTATCGTCCGCATCAAATGCGATTACTTTAATGTCCATAAACTATCCTTCTATTCTTTTTATATCAGCACCTAATTTTTTTAATCGTCCGTCAATATCCTGGTAGCCACGGTCTATTTGTTCAATATTCTGAATGATACTTTTTCCCTCAGCACTCAGTGCGGCGATCAATAATGACACACCTGCACGGATGTCCGGCGAACTCATGGTGATGCCCCGGAGCGCCTGTTCTCTTTCTAAACCGATCACGACAGCCCGGTGTGGATCGCAGAGCACAATTCTTGCCCCCATATCAATAAGTTTATCGACAAAGAACAAACGGCTTTCAAACATTTTCTGATGGATGAGTACAGATCCCCGGGCTTGTATTGCCGTTACTAAAACAATACTCAGCAGATCGGGTGTAAAACCCGGCCAGGGATGATCATAGATCGTTAGTACAGAACCATCCAGGAATGTTTGTATCTCATATATTTCCTGGGAAGGAATATGAATATCATCACCAATAAAATTCATTTTGATACCGAGCTGCTGAAATTTTTCCGGAATGATACCTAAGTGTTCGATACCAGCATTCTTGATGGTAATATCACTTTGTGTCATGGCAGCAAGGCCAATAAAAGAACCCACTTCGATCATATCGGGCAGCATGCGGTGTTCAGTGCCACCGAGATAACTCACACCTTGGATGGTCAGCATATTACTTCCGATGCCTCTGATCTTTGCGCCCATCCGGTTCAGCATGTTGCATAGTTGCTGGATATAGGGTTCGCAGGCAGCGTTATAAATAGTAGTGGTGCCATTCGCCATGGCTGCGGCCATCACAATATTAGCCGTGCCGGTCACTGATGGTTCATCTAATAAAAGGGTTGTTCCCTTCAGGTTGGGAGCTTCCAGGTGAAAGAAACCATCTTCGGCATGATAATTAAAAGAAGCACCTAACTTTTCAAATCCTATGATGTGGGTATCTAATCTTCTCCGGCCGATTTTATCGCCACCGGGTTTAGGGATAAATGCTTTCCGGAATCTGGATAACATCGGACCTGCCAGCATCACAGATCCACGCAACCTTCCGCTTTTCTTTTTATAGGTCTCGCTGTGCAGGTAATCGATGTTTACATTATCCGCCTGGAAGATACAGGTATCCCGCTGCGGCCGTTCGATCTTCACTTCCATATCACCCAGTAGTTCTATCAGGAGATTGACATCAAGAATATCAGGAATATTGGTGACAGTAATTTTTTCAGGTGTCAGTAATACCGCACTGATGATCTGCAGGGCTTCATTTTTTGCGCCCTGCGGGATGATCTCTCCCTGTAATTTTTTGCCACCTCGTACTTCAAAGGAATGCATCTTTTTGAATTGATTGGTTGATACTATTAAATGTTGAAACAGACGGGTGCAAGGTAAATTTTTACAGGGACAGGGGAATGAATTTAAAAGGAAAAGGTTGAGCAGAATTACCTGTCAACCTTTAATGTATAAATTTTACAACTACTTATTTAATATCTCTTCTTCTTGAAATTGCCACCACCGCCTCCGCGGTTATCACGGCCATCATTGCGGCGTTGTCCACCTCCGCCATTACCACCGCCACGTTGCTGAAACTTGCCTCTCGGTTTACCATAACCACCACGGTCACGGTTTTCTTGTTGCGGGCGGAAGGCTTTTACAAATGGGGTATTCGTAAATGTAAGCTGGCCATTAGTAATGCTGCTGAGTTCGCTTTGAATAGCATCATCGTGTACGATCTCTTTATGCCAGTTATTATAAGCCAGCTTCATATAATAGGCTACTGCATTAGCGAATCCTAATTTTTTCTCCGGGTTCTCTTCTTTCAGTGCTTTATTAATGATCACTTCCAGATTTTTACCCAGGTGGGAGAATTTCGGATGACGTTTTGGGTAAGGAAGCGGGGCTGGTTTTGCTTTCAGGGTTTCCCGGGTTGGGATCGGGTAGGGGGATTTGACATCTAATTTAAAATCGGCGATCAGGAAAAGGTGATCCCAGAGTTTATGGCGAAAATCTTCTACATTTTTGAGATGCGGGTTCAGGAAGCCCATCAATTCAATAACTGAATACGCCTGGCGCTGACGTCTTTCCGGGTCTTCAATGGTCAGCACATGCTCAATCATTTTCTGAACATGCCGGCCATATTCTCTCATTGTGAGGTGATTCCGGGTGGTATTATATTCCATGTAAATTAATTGGTCAGCAACAAATGTATGAAATGCAGGCGGAAGAAAGAAACCGGAGGTCTGCTGGGCAGAGCTCCGGTCAAAGTCTTTCAAAATATTGGGAAATCAGAAAAAATATATAGGCGGGAGGTTAAAAGAAAGGGGCCCCGAACCAAGGCCCCTTTTACAAGCCACCATCCTCTTCCACCTAAGAGGTCATTTAATGAAAAGTTGATTGACACTGGACAGCTGGCTCGCTACATTGGTTAACCGAACCCAGTAGAAACCCTTATGTAAGGTTGCTACCTGTTGATATGAATTACCTGCCACTTCTATTTCTTTATTAACAACAGTCTGACCCAGTGCGTTGTTTATAAGAACTACATATTTTCCGGCTGTAATATTATCAAATTTGATACCAACAATACCCGTTGAAGGGTTTGGATAGATATTAAATTTGACCGGCGAATTATTTTCTGCATCTACATATTTAATATCGGTGAAATACGAACGGCCATCCTCGCCAACCTGCCTGATGCGGAAGAAATAACGGCCGGTTGTAGTCATTTCATATAAATAGGAATAAGCACTATTGCCATTGGTATTTCTCTGCACATTATCAACCGGCTGGAAGTTAAAACCATCACGGCTCATTTGTACTTCATAATGATAGCCTGCCCCGTTTTGATTGTTATCATATCCAAGCCATTTCAGTTCTGCTTTTTTATCATCTGCTTTATTTACTGAAAACCTGTAAATATTCAGGGGCAAAAGATAACCCGGGCAGGTGCAATACTCAAAGTGAAAATTCACAAGGGCTGATGTTAATACCAGCGTACTGCTGCTACCTCCTGATATGGAAGCACTGGTTGATACACTGATATCATAGTTATAACTCACACTGTCGGTACCGTAAAACTGGATAATGGTTGCTGAATCGCTTATCGTGCGGCACAGTACTTCATTTAAAATGGTATCATCCGACATTGAATAGAAGTCAGTTCCGGCACCCGGTATACCATCATATGCTGTAAGTATATTTCCGGGAGGGCCGTAGGAAAGACTGGTGCTGTTGGACAATGGTGTTGAAATACCGGGTCCCGTAATCTGGTCAGTTCGTATATAATTGAACGTTGCTGTTTGTGATGATGCAGCATAATTCTGCATGGCAAGCGTATCGATAATCCCTGTAATCGTTACGCAAAGCCGAACACAGGTTACCATCCCATCCTGCGGATTAAACTGGGGAAATTTGACGGGTATGGAGGTGGTACCTGTTGGAAAGGCAATGGTTGTATCAAAAGCAGTAGATCCCGGGGGATAACCAATCGGGCACTGTGCATTTGATGAATGATGATTCAACAACAAGGTGATAAGCAGAAGAAAAGATGTGAAAATTTTTGTATAGATGTGTTTCATAGGGTATGTTTTGGTATCACACGGGTATCGGTTTGAAGGATAAAAGTAGTCAAGTGGGTATTGGATAACAATTGTATAACTGCCCTATTTTAAAACCGGTATTTAATGAATATCCACAGTGATTGTTCCTGTAAATTTCAACATTCTCATTCAGGTAAACTTTGTATATAGCGATAGTAGAATAGAAAGATAAAATACCTGCCGGCTGTTTTTTTGACAGTTATTACACCGGGTTTTTTACTAAGGAAATCCACAATCAGCCAGTAACTTTGCGTTCAATCATGCGAATTGCGGTAAATACAAGGTTTTTGCTGGATGACTATCTCGAAGGATTTGGCTATTTTTTATACGAAACCATCCGAAGAATTGTTGCCGATAACCCACAACATGAGTTTATTTTCATCTTCGACCGGCCTTATAACCGACGGTTCATCTTTGCAGATAATGTAAAAGCAGTGGTGACAGGTCCTCCGGCCCGCCACCCCCTGCTATGGAAATTGTGGTATGATATAAAAGTGCCGGCCCTTTTAAGAAGGCACAAAGCAGATGTTTTTGTATCCTGCGATGGGTTTTGTTCGATGTCAACAAAAGTTCCGCAGTGCCTGGTACTGCATGATCTTTCTTTTTTACATTACCCTGCTTTTATAAAAAAATCACACCTGTTATTTTGTAAAAGGTATACACCCAAATTTTTAGAGAAAGCGAAGTCGGTTGCTACTGTTTCCTTCTTTTCCAGGAATGATATTCTTACACAATACCCCGTGAACAAGGATAAGATAGATATAGTATATAGTGCAGTTAAAGAAATTTTTCAACCGGTGAACAGGGAAGTAAAAGAAAAGGTTAAAGAGAAGTATACGGATGGGAAAGAGTATTTTTTATATACAGGAGCAATACATCCCCGGAAGAACCTGATGAACCTGTTAAAGGCTTTTTCTGTGTTCAAGAAAAAACAAAAAAGTAACCTGAAGCTGGTGCTGGCAGGCAGGCTGGCCTGGAAGTTTGATTCCTTTATTGAGGCATTGAAGACATACAAATACAGGGATGATGTGCTGCTGACAGGCTACCTGCCGGAAGAAGAATTAATAAAACTGACTGCGTCTGCTTATGCAATGGTATATACTTCCTTATGGGAAGGCTTCGGTGTACCCGTATTAGAAGCGATGCGTTGTGAAGTACCCGTGATCACATCTTCCAATTCTTCTATGCAGGAAATAGCAAAAGATGCTGCTTTATATGCTGATCCGGTCAATTATAATTCAATAGCCGATCAAATGTTGTTGCTCTACAAAGACGAAAGCGTAAGGGCTGAGCTAATTAAAAAAGGAAAAATAATAGAGCAGGAGTATACATGGGCAAGGACGGCAGACCTGTTGTGGCAATCCATATTGAAAGCTGTCAGGTGATTTCATTTACCTTTGCCTTCTTTTAATAACTAAGTATGAGTAAATCAACGATCACTATTGGGGTGAATATGGATACAAACCGGTTGCCGGAATCTATTGAGTGGTCCGCATCAGACACCACAGTGGAAAATGCCCAAAAAGCAAAAGCATTCATGCTGTCGTTTTGGGATAGTGCGGAAAAAACAGCCTTGCGTATTGACTTGTGGACAAAAGACATGATGGTAGATGAGATGGCAGATTTCTTTTACCAGACGATGATGACGATGGCGGATACCTACGGAAGGGCCACCAATCACCCGGAGGCGGTGGAAGACATGAAAAAATTTGCTAAGGAATTCTATCACAAATGCAGGGAAAAGCAAATGAAGGAAAATAAAGCGTAAGAAAATTTAAAAATAATAGTATGAGTCTCGAGCAAAAAATAATGACAGAATTAAAGGCAGCGATGCTGGCTAAGAATGAAGCTGCATTAAGAAGCCTTCGTGCTGTAAAAGCAGCGATCTTATTAGCCAAAACTTCGGAAGGTGCCCGTGGCGACTTAACGGAGGATGATGAAATAAAATTGTTGCAGAAACTGGTGAAACAACGGAAAGATTCATTAGAGATCTTTCAGCAGCAGAACAGGAGTGACTTAGCACAAAAAGAACAGGAAGAGATCACTGTGATCGAAAAGTTTTTACCGGCACAATTAACTGCAGAGGAAATTAAAGCCGAGTTAGCGAAGATCATTGTTGCAACCGGTGCTTCTTCACCAGCAGATATGGGTAAAGTGATGGGGGCAGCCACCAAACAACTGGCTGGCAAAGCAGATGGAAAGACGATCTCAGCCCTCGTAAAGGAGTTGTTAAACAAATAAAACAACAGGCAGTACAGAAATTTATTTTTTGATATTACGTTAGGGAATTAATCATCATTTTGCCATTATGATCCTTGATATTGTTTTTGCTATTGTCATCATTCTTGCTGTTATCAGGGGCTACCAGCGGGGGTTGATCATTGGTATATTTTCATTTGTGGCAATTATCGTTGGACTGGCAGCTGCTATCAAATTATCTGCTGTTGCAGCCGGTTATATAGGTTCTGCTGTAAAAATTTCCGACCAGTGGCTTCCTGTTGTTTCCTTTATTGTTGTCTTCCTGATCGTAGTATTGCTTATTCGCTGGGGAGCCAATGCTATTGAAAGTACAGTGGAAGTGATAATGCTGGGATGGTTGAATAAACTGGGAGGGATCCTGCTTTATATAGTTATTTATACTATTGTGTTTAGTGTGGTGCTTTTTTATGCAGATCAGGTAAAGCTTATACAACCCGGGACCATTCAGGAATCAGCAAGCTATTCATATATTCAGCCATGGGGTCCAAAAGCTATCGATGGTTTTGGAAGAATTATACCTGTTTTTAAAGATATGTTTACAGAGCTTGAAAATTTCTTCGGCGCTGTTTCAAAAGATATCCCTCCCCGGTAATTGCTGCAAATGATTTGACCAAGCCCCGGAAGACTTACCGGGCTACCCACTCTGTACAGACGTGAACCCATTAGCAAAAACCTGCAAACCCAAAACAACTTTTTAAAACAAGCCTGTTGCGCCTATATTTGCGGCAACCTCATCCTTTTATACAGCAAACTGAGCGTTTTTGCGCCAAAACGATTATTTTAGTCCCTGAATTTGGGGATAGCACGAACCGAATTGACTGCCCATGGAATACGAGATCAAACAACAGGATAAGTTCAGGTTTATTGAAGAAGGCAACGGGGAGCCGTTGGTGCTTTTACATGGCCTGTTTGGAGCACTGAGCAATTTCAGGACCCTTATAGAATATTTTAAGCAGCATAATAAAGTAATAGTGCCGATGCTCCCGCTGCTGGAGATGGATATATTACATACATCTGTTGGTGGGCTGGCCAAGTTTGTCCATAAATTCCTGGATGCAAGGGTACTTGACAAAGTGCATTTGATGGGCAACTCTCTGGGCGGACATGTAGCCCTGGTGCATACATTAAAACATCCTGAAAGAATAAAATCACTGATTCTTACCGGCAGTTCCGGTCTTTTTGAAAACGGTATGGGTGATAGTTATCCCAAGAGAGGTGATTATGAATATATTAAGAAAAAAACAGAATTGACCTTCTACGACCCCAATACTGCCACCAAAGAGCTTGTTGATGAGGTATATAGCATAACCAACAATCGCCTGAAGGCCATTAAGATCATTGCCCTGGCCAAAAGTGCTATCCGAAATAATCTGGGAGAGGAACTCAATCAAATTAAACAACCCACGTTATTAGTATGGGGAAATAATGATACGATCACCCCGCCATTTGTGGCCCGTGAATTCAATAAACTGATCCCGAACAGTGAGCTTCATTTTATTGATAAATGCGGGCATGCGCCGATGATGGAAGTACCGGATGAATTCAATGCGATACTTCACAAATTTTTGAAAAAGCTCAACGAGCCTGCAACAGTTGGGTAATCGTTGTGGTCTTATGAAAAACAAAGCCGCTATCCATGTTAACCAGGGAATTACCATCTCAATCATTGCCCTGTCTGCATCTTGAGGACAAGGTGTACCAGGCGCTACAGCTCATGAATGATAATCATGTGACCCACCTGCCCATAGTGGAAGGTGATAAATATGTTGGCATCATCAGTGAAAATGATCTGCTCCAGGCTGAAAATGATAACTCCGAATTAAATACACTACAGCAATCATTTGCCAACACCTCAGTGAAAGAAGACGAACATTTTTTAAAAGCAGTCCAGCTTGCTGCCGAAAATGGATTAAGTGTGGTGCCGGTAGTGAATACTGAAAACGACCTGGTAGCAACTATCGCTTATTCCGATCTTTTAAAACACGCCTCCGAATTCATGAGCCTGAATGAACCCGGCGGCCTGATCGTACTGGAAATGGAAAGCAACCAGTATTCTTTCAATGAGATCAGTAAGTTGGTGGAAACGAATGATGCTCAAATAACCCAGCTCAATACCTCAAATGACCCTGAAACTGGCCTGATGCAGGTAACCATACGTATTAACAAACCTGAGGTTTCAGATATAGTGGCTACGTTTCAGCGATACGATTATACCATCAAACACTACTTCGGCGAGGAACTATATGTCAATGAATTGCGCAGCAATTACGACAACCTGATGAACTATCTGAAGATATAAACGGTTTTTCCCTGTAATATGCTGAAACTCTTGCGAAAACCAGCTAACTTTAGTTGTTTACGATGAACGCTGCCAATGCCGCAGAATTATAAATATTATACCTGGTTAGTGCTCTTGCTGATGACTGGCAATTACCTGTTTGCCCAGGAAGTAATGGGTGAAAAAGGCCCTGCGATCAGCCCTGATTCAACTCTTCAAAACCAGGCTTCCAAAAATGCACAGGAGAATGTTTCCTTCACTATCCGGAATATTATCATCACCGGTAATAAGAAGACAAGAGCCAGTATCATCCTTCGTGAAATACCCCTCCGGTCAGGTGAGGAATATTCTTTACAAGACCTTGTCAAAAAATTTGAAGATGCCCGCCGGCAGCTGCTGAATACAGCTCTTTTTATTGACGTGGTTGTTGCCTTAGCTAAATCGGAAGGCTATATGGTGGATGTGGCAGTGGACGTAAGGGAACGCTGGTATATTTTTCCTGTTCCCTATTTCAAACCTGTTGACAGAAACCTCAACCAATGGCTGTTTGAAAAAGGAGCAAGCCTCAGCCGTTTAAATTACGGGTTGAAAATATTGCATAATAATGCCACAGGCAGGAATGATAAATTCAGGCTGTGGCTGGTGGGTGGATATACGAAACAATTTTCCTTCAGTTATGACCGGTTGTATATAGACAAGCAAATGAAATGGGGTCTTAGTACTGCATTCGCTATTGGCAAGAACCGGGAAATGAATTATAATACCATTGCTGATAAACAGGTTTTTATTAAAGATGAAAACAATTACCTGCGGAGCTTTGTATCTGCCAATGCGGAGCTAACCTACAGAAGGGCCATCAAAACAAGACATCGGTTTGGTATCGGCTATACGATGGAGAATGTGAAGGATACAATTGTAAAACTGAACCCTGATTATTTTAAATCAGGCCGTAACCGCATCCAGTTCCCGGAGATTTATTACCGCATGAGTTATTATGATCTTGATTATATTCCGTATCCCACAAAAGGCTATGCTGCCGAAGTATCAGTAGGGAAACGTGGATTTAATGATATTATTAATGTCTGGTACCTTTCGTTGAAAGGCGCAGGCAGTTGGCATACCGGGAAGAAATCATTTATCAACGTAATTGCTTACGGGAATATCAAAGCGCCGTTCAAGCAACCTTATTTTATGCAGCGTTTCCTGGGCTATGGAGATGCATTCATGCAGGGGTATGAATATTATGTTGTTGATGGGGTTGCCGGTGGGTTCGTTAAGACCACTTATACCCGGGAGTTTTTGCAATTTAGTGTGCGAACACCAGGAAAGAACAGGCAAATGCCTGAACGGCTTCCGTTTCGTTTCTTTGCAAAAGTATTTGCCAATGCAGGCTATGTACATAATCCATTACCCGGGTTTAATAATTTGTCCAATACTATGCTTTATTCCGGCGGCATCGGGCTTGATATTTTAACTTCCTATGATTTTACACTGAAACTGGAATGGACATTTAACCGGTTGGGCGAAAACGGAATATTTTTACATCGTAAGACTATTTTTTAATAATGAAGGCAGCTATATACAGCAGGATTCTGGAAGATGATCAGCAGGAAGATGTTCAGTTGTTTTTTGATGAACTCCGGCGGCAAAAAATTACTCCTGTTGTTTTTCACTCTTATTTTGAACAGGTAAAAGGAAGGATCAACCTCGGGGAAGATACACAGACCTTCACCCTCTCAGAACAATTGACGGAAGACATTGAGTTTATCATTAGCCTCGGCGGCGATGGCACATTACTCGACACGATAACGCTGGTAAGAGATAAACCTGTTTTTATCATGGGTATCAATTTTGGCCGGTTGGGTTTCCTGGCCAGTATTGGCCGTGAGGCCGTATCAACAGCGGTAAAAGCGATTGCCAACCGGACCTACGTGGTGGATAAACGAACCATGATCCATGTGGATGCCGATCTTCCTCTCTTCGGTAATGTACCCTACGCATTGAATGAATTTTCTATTCATAAAAGAGATACCGCCTCGATGATAAAAATTCATACCTACCTGAACGGTGAATTTTTAAATACGTACTGGGCAGATGGCCTGATCGTGGCAACTCCTACGGGCTCCACCGGCTATTCATTAAGTTGTGGCGGTCCTATCGTTTTTCCTGAATCGGGCAGTTTTGTCATTACACCTGTGGCGCCGCATAACCTCAACGTAAGGCCATTGATTGTTCCTGATGATAATGTTATATCGTTTGAAGTGGAAAGCCGTTCAGAGAATATTATCTGTGCCCTGGATTCCCGACGCGAAATCGTAGGTAAGTATGTACAGCTGGCTGTTCGCAAAGAGGAATTTCCCATTAAACTGCTTCGTCTAAGCGAGAATAATTTTTTACAAACCCTTCACAATAAACTCACCTGGGGCCTTGATAAACGGAATTAAAGTGCAGGGTGAATGAAAGAAAATAGCTATTTTTCCGTTCTATTTTATCCCGAACCATATTTTGAGGTATATGAAAAAGTTATTGGCCGTTGTGTTTTTTGCTGCCCTTTTCACCGGGGGTATATCCGCTGACCTGAATGCTCAATCACAATATGCCGTGAGGCAGGAAGGTGAGTTTGGTGTGGGCCTCGGAGCGGGTCATTATTTTGGAGATCTTAATACAAGAGCCTGGTTAAACAGGTCAAAAATGGCTGCCAGTGTTTTCTTCCGCAAAAACTTTGGTAATTACATCGCAGCCCGTATCGGTGTAAGCTATGCAAGGCTGGGTTATTCAGATATTTATAATACCCATAATGAATACATGTATCGCCGCAACCTGAGTTTCAACAGCAATGTATGGGAGCTGGCTTTGCAGGGGGACTTTAACTTCTTTCGTTTTATGCCGGGTGAACCCGGTTTTAATTTCACTCCATATGTAACGTTTGGGGCAGGTATATTCAGTTATGATCCGTACACTTACCTGAGGGGAGAAAAAGTTTTTTTAAGACCCTTGGGCACCGAAGGCCAGGGCAATGCGGCCTATCCCGAACGCAAGCAGTATAGCTCTATGGGGATCAGCCTGCCCATTGGCGTAGGTATCAAATATTCACTCAATGAAAGAATGAATATCGGGTTTGAAATATTGCATCGCCTGACCAACACCGATTACCTGGATGATGTCAGCACCACTTATGTGGATGGGGCTATATTCCCGACCAATCCTGATGGCAGCCCTTCCAATGCAGCTTTGTTGCATGACAGGTCTTATGAATTAGGAGAGCCCATTGGCCTCCCTGGCAGGCAAAGAGGTAACAGCCGGCAAAAAGACCAGTTTGTGACAGCTATGTTCTTCGTTACATTCAACCTGCAGTCGTATAAATGCCCCACTTCTAATTAAAAAATGAGGGTAAGCTGGTAAATAGCCTGAAAGAGGCCGTTTATTTAAAGATAATTTAGACCCGGCGCAGGATTGCACCGGGCCTTGTTTTTTGTACCTTCGTGCCCCTTAAGGAATAAGTATTTATGTCCCAGCTCCTGGAAAAAATAGACAAAGAACATTTACCCCGTCATATCGCCATCATTATGGATGGCAATGGCCGTTGGGCAAAGGAGCAGGGACAGGACAGGCTGTATGGTCATTTTCATGGGGTGGAGAGTGTACGAAACATCGTGGAAGGATGTGCAGAATTGAAGATCGAATACCTGACCCTCTATGCTTTTTCAACGGAAAACTGGGATCGCCCTGAATACGAAGTGATAGGCCTGATGGAATTGCTGGTGAGCACTATCCGCAAAGAAGTGGAAAGCCTGCATAAGAACAATATCAGGCTCCATGTGATCGGCGATATGAATATGCTGCCTGAATATGCCCGCCAGGAACTGAATGAAGCATTGGATTTTACCAAAGAGAATACAGGGTTGAATCTTATTATGGCATTGAGCTATAGCGGCCGTTGGGAACTGTTGAATGCAGTGAAAAATATTGCACACGAGGTAAAACAGGGCAAGCTGACCGTTGAGGAAATTGACCAGGATATCCTGCAACGCTACCTCTGTACCAGCGGTTTTCCGGACCCGGAACTGATGATCAGGACAAGTGGTGAGTACCGGATCAGTAATTTCCTGTTGTATCAACTGGCTTATGCTGAATTATATTTTACCAATGTACGCTGGCCCGATTTCCGGAAAGAAAACTTGTATGAAGCGATTTTGGATTTTCAGAACCGGGAACGAAGGTTTGGCAAAACGAGTGAACAAGTAATTAGTGGGTAATTGAAAAGGGTAGCGGACCAAACTTTCTGTAACTGGTAGCCGGTTCCCCCCTTCTTTAACAAACACTTTCGATATTTACCGTTAATTTGCCAGCAAAAGAAATGACGGATAGGCTCTAAATAACAGATAATAAGTTAATTACGTATATACCATACCCACAGGGAAAATTTTTCTGACTGACTTTGAATAATCAACCATGCAACGATTTTTATCCAGGATCACTGTTTTTTTGATAACTGCTTTAGTTTCCGTTCACTCTGTTCAGGCACAGGAACCCACCTCTGTTGATCCCAAACTGCTGGAATGGGAAACCGCCAAAATACCTAAAGAATATACAATCGCTGAAATCAGCATTACTGGTATTCATTACCTGGATACCGCTATTGTAGCTTCTATATCCGGCCTGCAGGTGGGTGATAAATTCATGCACCCGGGCAATGACATTTTTGCAAAAGCGATTGCCAACCTCTGGAGACAAAAATTATTTTCCAACGTTCAGATATTTATCACAAAGATCGTCGATGATAAAGTGAGCGTTGAGATCAATGTACAGGAAAGACCCAAGTTGGGTAATTTCAAATTTGTAGGGATCACAAAATCTGCCCAGGAAGAATTGCAGGGTAAAATGGGCCTCGCCAAGCAAACTATTATTACGGAGAATATGCGCCGCAACATCATCGAAGTGGCTACAAAGTATTACCGGGAGAAAGGATACCAGAACGTTACTGTACGAATTGAAGAGCAAAATGATCCGGCTTTTGTTAATTCTAACGCACTGACCATCTATATTGATAAAGGAGATAAGATCAAGATAGAGAATATCAATTTCTTTGGCAATAGTCATATTGATGAACTGAAGTTGAAAAAGCAACTGAAGGGTACCAAAGAAAAGAGCAGGTTTACACTATACTCTACAAAAGACAGCAGCCGCTTCGGTACAAAAGAAAGCTACAAGTTCAGCCAGTACACCAGGGACTGGGGTTTTCTTTCCATCAGCAAGACCAAAAAATTAGTAGATCCTTATTTCCGGTTCAAATTATTTACCGGTGCCAAGTTTGACCCCAAAAAGTTTGAAGAGGACAGAGAGAAATTACTGGACTATTATAATTCCCAGGGATATCGTGATGCACAAATAGCCGATACAGCTATTTACACCGGTAAAAGCGGCAACCTGAATATTGATATCAAAATTGAGGAAGGAAGACAATACTACTTCGGAAATATTACCTGGAAAGGAAATTCCAAATACAGCGATTCTATTTTGAACCTGGTGTTGGGTATCAACAAAGGGGATATTTATAATATTGACATTCTTAATAAACGACTGGGTAAACAACTAACACAAGATGGGGGAGATATCAGCGGTCTTTACATGGATGACGGCTATCTCTTCTTCCAGGTGGAACCGGTGGAAACAGCAGTTTATAATGACACGATCGATCATGAGATCAGGATCAAAGAAGGTCCGCAGGCCAGGATCAAGAATGTGACCATTGCCGGTAACGAAAAAACAAAAGACTATGTTATCCGCCGGGAACTAAGAACAATCCCGGGTGAATTGTTCAGCCGTTCCGACCTGATCCGTTCGCAACGGGAATTGGCTAACCTGAACTTCTTTAACCAGGAAACCATCAACCCGGGTGTAGTGCCGAACGCAGATGATGGGACTGTTGATATCAACTGGAAACTCGAAGAAAAATCTTCCGACCAGTTGGAACTATCTGCCGGATGGGGTGGTGGCGTCGGGCTAACCGGAACGCTTGGTGTTACGTTCAACAACTTCTCCATTAAAAATATTTTGAAAAAATCAGCCTGGGATCCATTACCAACAGGTGATGGACAAAAGCTGAGTTTGAGAGTGCAATCAAACGGAAGAGCTTATCGTTCTTACAGTTTTTCCTTTACCGAACCCTGGTTGGGTGGGAAGAAAAGAAATTCATTGACGGTGGGTATCAACAGCAGTAAGTTTTCCAACGCTTTTGATCCTTTTACCGGCCAGATCGACAGGGCCAGGTCAGATACCAACTATTTAAAAACAACAGGGCTCACCCTTTCATTAGGCAAGCAGCTGAAATGGCCGGATGACTTTTTCAGTCTTGTATTCTCCCTGAATTTTACCCAGTATAAACTGGCTAACTATCCCGTATTCCAGGGACTGAGTGACGGCACTTCGAACAATATCAGTATGAAGATTGCCTTGCAGCGTTCTTCTGTATTCAACCCGATCTTCCCAACCAGCGGATCCAACCTGATGGCCAGTGTTCAGTTCACACCGCCTTATTCTTTATTCAATAAGAATTTATCAAAATCAGCTAACCCTTATAAAACACCGGAATATCATAAGTGGCGTTTTAATGCAGAGTGGTTTGTACCGATCGGGAAGCCACTGGGTGCAGAAAAGAACCGCCAGTTTGTGCTGAAGATGGCTGCCAAGTATGGTTTCATGGGCCGCTACAGCAACGATCTGGAGTATTCGCCTTTTGAACGTTTCCAGGTGGGTGATGCCGGTCTGACCAATAATTTCGGTTTATTAGGTTATGATATCATTGCACATCGCGGTTATCCGGTTTACCAGTCATCTGATCCTACCGTGAATCCTGATCAGCAAAGTGCACAGAACTTCTTTACCATTTTTAATAAATACCAGCTGGAGATGCGTTTTCCGCTGGTGACCAACCCGAGCAGTACTATCTATGCGCTGACCTTCTTTGAAGCAGCCAATGGATGGTATAATTACAAGGACTATAATCCATTCCGTCTCCGCCGCAGTGTGGGGGTAGGTATGCGTTTCTTCCTACCGATGTTTGGTTTGCTTGGATTTGATTATGGGGTGGGCCTTGACCGTATACAACCGGGTCAGAGTGGCCTGAAAGGAGCATCCCGTTTCACCTTCATGCTGGGCTTTGAGCCGGAATAAAAAGGAAACAGTATTTTCAATCCCTGAAAATTTAGCAATATGAAAAAGATCCTATCTCTTGCACTCGGTCTTGTCCTTTTTGCAGGAACAGCAATGGCACAGAAATATGCCATCATTGATACCCGCTATATCCTGGATAAAATGCCCGACTATAAACAGGCACAAAAACAGCTGGATGATGTGGCGGCTGAGTGGCAGAAAGATATTGATGGGAAACAAGCGGAGCTGGACAAAATGTATAAGGACTTTGAGGCCGAGCAGGTGATGCTGAGTGATGAGCTCAAGAAAAAGAGAGAAGACCAGCTTTTTATGAAGGAAAAAGAACTCAGGGACCTGCAGCGTAAACGCTTTGGTTTTGAAGGGGATCTCTTCAAAAAAAGACAGGAACTGATCAAACCCGTACAGGATAAGGTTTACAACGCCGTGCAGAAAATGGCCACTCTGCGGGGCTATGATTTTGTGCTGGATAAAAGTGAGGGAATTACCATTATATTTGCCGACCCTAAACTGGACAAGAGTGAAGATGTGCTGAAAGAGCTGGGGGTTAAGTAAAGGCGAATTGTTAAAAAATCACAAAAGGCAACCAAACGTTTTTGAACTGAATCATTAATAAGTAAAAATTAAAATCACCAGGTGTGGTGAGTAATTGAAAAGTCAAAAAAAACACTCATGAAAAAATTGAAATTAGTAGCGGTGGCGATGGTACTGTTGATAGCAGGAACGGCGTCTGCACAAACCAAGATCGGTTATATCCGTATTGATGATATAGTCGGACTGATGCCAGAATTGGCCCAGACAAAAGTGAATATGGATACCGTGGGTCAGAAATATGTTCAGGATTCTATCCTGCCCCGCTTGAACTATGTTCAATCCGAATACCAAAGGAAATTGCAGGAATATGCAGATACTACCAAACCAAAGGGTGTAAAAGAAGAAATTCTGAAAGATCTGCAGGCCTATAAAGAAGAACTGGATGCTGCTGAAGGTCTGATCCAGCAGGTGCAACAATACAAACAACAGGAATACCTGAAACCCTACTACGCAAAAGCAAAAAAAGCAATTGATGCGGTGGCAAAAAGAAAGGGATACACACATGTTGTTTCTACAGAAGTTTTCCTCGTAGCTCCTGAAACAGATGATATGTCATTAGCCGTGTTGGCAGAACTGGGCATCAAACTGCCTAATCAGCCAGCAGCGGGTGGTGCTAAACCAGCGGGAACAAAACCCGCCGGTAACTAAGCAGCCGCTTTCAAAATAGTTGAGCCCTGTTTCATACAAGATGAAACAGGGCTTTTTAATAGGCCGTAGTACCTAATTTTGCTCTATGCAAAAAGCAGGTCCTATTGCTGTGTTTGATTCCGGGTATGGCGGATTGACGGTCTTAAAAGAGATCATCAGTAAATTGCCGCAATACGATTATCTCTATCTTGGAGATAATGCCCGTGCGCCGTATGGCAACCGCTCTTTTGATACGGTCTATCATTATACCCTGCAATCCGTGCAATGGTTTTTCGACCAGGGTTGTTCATTAGTGATCCTGGCCTGTAATACCGCTTCTGCAAAAGCACTGCGGACCATCCAGCAAAATGATCTTCCCCGGATAGCGCCAGGTAAGCGAGTATTAGGCGTGATAAGACCTACAGCAGAAGTGATCGGCACTTACTCCGAAACTAAAAATGTGGGAATACTGGCCACGAACGGAACGGTGGCTTCTGATTCTTACCCTATCGAGATAGCAAAATTCTACCCGGATATCAACGTGTACCAGGAAGCCTGCCCGATGTGGGTGCCGTTGGTAGAGAACAATGAACACCTCAGTAATGGTGCAGAATATTTTGTAAAGAAAAACCTGCAAAACATTTTTGAAAAGGGAGAGACGATCGATGTTCTCTTACTCGCCTGCACCCATTATCCCTTGCTAAAAGAGAAAATAGAGGAGTATCTCCCGGTAGGTGTTAAGCTGCTTTCACAGGGTGAGATCGTTGCGGAAAGCCTGGCCGATTACCAGCAAAGGCACCCGGAACTTGAAATATTATGCAGCAAAAGCGGAACCCGGCAATTCTTTACAACGGACTCCACGGAAGATTTCGATAACCATGCGGCTATCTTTTTTGGCGAACAGGTAGAGTCGAAACATGCCGTGGTGGAAACTCCAACCAACTGATGATCAGGGAACAGGAATATGAATGGAGCCTGCCTACCGGACAGGCAGGCGTCGCAAGAAAAGCCCAGACAGGGTGAAAAAGCCGGCTTGCAAATATTATCTGCCCCAGCTTCTGAGTTCTGCCTGCCAACCCTTACCTTTGCCGTCCTTTCATCCCGCCTGGGGAGAGACGGGTTGTGGTGACCCTTTTTACCAGGCGAAATTGAAACCTGGGCCGTTCTCCCGGTCCGCATTTCAAAACATGAAAAAGAGAAATAATTAATTATGAAACGTACATTTCAACCTCATCGTAAGCGTCGTAAATCAGTACATGGTTTTCGTAAGCGTATGGCAACTGCCAATGGCCGTAAAGTACTGGCAAGCCGCCGTGCAAAAGGTCGTAAGAAGCTGACGGTTTCTGATGAAAGAAAGCTAAAGTAAAAAACACCACCGTTGTATAAACGGGGGTTTCAATAATTTTATAGCTCTGGTAGTACCGGAGCTTTTTTATTAGCGACAATTTTGACCAAACAATTCACTTTAGGAAAAGACGAGCGGTTAAAAAGCCGCAAAGCGATTGACCAGCTATTCAAGGAAGGACAACGCTTCAGTGTGCCGCCATTTCGTGTTAGCTATCAGTTTACAGCTGCTGAATTAAAATTTGGTATCACCGTATCTGCAAAGAATTTTAAAAAAGCAACAGACCGCAACCGGGTAAAACGACTGGTCCGTGAAGCCTGGCGTTTGCAGAAAAACGAATTGCAGCAATCAGTAAACGGAAAAAATAAGGGTCTGGATGTATTCCTGATCTATACAGCTAAAGAACTGCCGGACTATTCATTGATCGAGGGGAAAGTCAGTATTGTTCTGAAGAAATTTTTAAAACTGGTGAATGAAACTCCTGTTGCAAATTCTTAGCCTTCCTTTTATCGCCCTGATAAAGATCTACCAGCTGATCATTTCTCCCTGGCTGGGACCAAAATGCCGCTATACACCCACCTGTTCGCATTATGCTGCAGAAGCATTAAAGAAACATGGTGTGTTTAAAGGTTTATGGCTCGCCATTAAAAGAATATCCCGTTGTCATCCCTGGGGAGGAAGTGGTTACGATCCTGTTCCCTGATCTTTTCTTACTTCCGCAATGAAACACTGGTACACGGCATTCCGGATATGAATAAATTCGATCAACGGATCTGCAAATAATTCCCCGATCATCTTTTCTGCATCATTGTTGTCTTTTATAAAGCAGGCCAGTATCATTCTTCTTTCGCTGTTATAACAACGAAGTACAAGACGGATAGGTAATCTTCCATTCTTTACTTCAGGAGGAAAGATGCTACTATCCCGGTAAGTGCTGCAATCTTCATGTATATATACCGGTCCTACTTCATTATACGGATTTGCAGCAGTAACAGGTGCATAGGAAAAGAGCAGTCTTTTCTCACCGGGCTGAAATTGTTTTAAGCAGCAGCGGCAGGGACCATAACCTGTTTCGCCTGCTATGCTTACTTCAACAAGATGACCAAAATCGTCCTGCCTGAAATTTCTTATTGTATCAATGTGGTTTTTGGGGATTGACTGATAAGTAATATTCATCTGATAATTGTTTCCTGCAAATTGATAAAGAGAAGGAATAGAAACAACCCGGTTCTTGCTGAATTGATTAAATCGCTTCACCCAACAGCTGGCTCTGTTCCCAGCCAATAATGGAGGTTTTACGGTCACTGCCCCAATGATATTCGCCAATGATCCCGGTAGACTTTATAACCCGGTGACAAGGGATAAGATAGGCAACCGGGTTGTCGCCAATAGCAGTACCAACGGCACGAAAGGCTTTAGGTTTATGGATAGAATGAGCAATAGAAGCATAAGTGCTTAGTTCACCAGAAGGGATTTTCAGCAAAGCCTCCCAAACTTTTAATTGAAAAGCTGATCCTTTTAAATGGAGTTTTATCCTGGAAAGATTGGTCCAGTCCTGCTGAAAGAATTGTAATACCGGCTGATGATGTTCATTCGTTTTTTCTTTCAACACAGCTTTAGGCCAATAAGTAGATAGCTTTTCTACAGCAACTTCCCTGTCTTCAATAAAATCAATTTTGCATATTCCTTTTTTTGTAGCAGCAATAATGACATCACCAAATGCAGTAGCCGAGAAAATATAACTGATCTCTAAATTTTCACCGCCATTCTTAAATTCACCGGGTGTCATGGCCTCAACAGCAACAAACAAGTCATGCAGGCGGCTGGTGCCGGATAAGCCGGCCTCAAAACTTACATCTGACAATGTTTTGTTCTTTAACAATAGCTCTCTTGCATGTTCCGCACTGATATATTGTAAAAATTTTTTCGGAGAAACTCCCGCCCACTCTTTGAACAGCCGCTGAAAATGAAAAGGGCTGAGGTGGATATGTGCAGCAATAGCATCCAGCGAGGGTTGCTCCCTACTGTTGGCCCTGATAAATTCAATGGCAGCTGCTATGCGCTGGTAGTCGTTCATATAGCACAAAACTAAGCAGCGAAAAGTCGCTATTCAACCCGATTCTTGCGGAAATAAAAAACCGCCCTGTTTAGCAGGACGGTTTTCAGTATCATTTATTTAATTATGCTTTTGCAAAACGTTCTGACACTTTATCCCAGTTCACTACATTCCAGAAAGCAGCCAGGTAATCAGCCCTTTTGTTTTGATATTTCAGGTAATAAGCATGTTCCCACACATCCACACCCAGAATTGGTGTGCCTTTTACATCTGCAACATCCATCAGCGGATTATCCTGGTTAGGAGTAGAAGAAACTTCCAGTTTACCATCTTTTACCAGCAACCAGGCCCAGCCACTACCGAAGCGGGTCATACCGGCGTTGGCAAATTTTTCTTTGAAAGCGTCAAAAGAGCCAAAGGTGCTGTTGATCGCATCCGCCAGTTTACCGGAAGGAGCACCACCTGCATTTGCAGCTAAACTTTCCCAGAAGAAAGTATGGTTCCAGTGGCCGCCGCCATTATTGCGGACGGCTGGTGAAATAGATCCCGCAACAGCTACCAGTTCCTCCAGTGATTTATTTTCATTGGGTGTACCTGCAACTGCTTTGTTCAGGTTGTCAACATAAGCCTGGTGATGTTTGCCATGGTGAATCTGCATGGTCAGTGTGTCGATATGCGGTTCCAGTGCATCGTGTGCATATGGAAGCGGTGCTAATGTAAATGCCATAGTCTATTTTTTAAAGATTGATGATAGTTGTTTAAGGGATAACAAAAGTAAGAATATGTGGTTGAACCCATGGGGATTAAAAATGAATTGTTTCCTATTTCGAAAACCCGCTTATCGTTTGTCCTTAAAGAAATCTTTCATCAGCTGGGCACAATCTTCCTTCAAAACACCCCTGATAAGTTCTGCTTTCGGATGGAAAGGCCAGTTGCTGCCTGCAGTTTTTTTGTACCCGTTCTTTTCATCATCTGCCCCGTATACGATCTTACCAACCTTGCTCCAGTAAATGGCACCGGCACACATAAAGCAGGGTTCCAGGGTTATATATAAAGTAGCATCCGGCAGGTATTTGCTGCCTAATAAATTAAAAGCGGAAGTTAATGCGATCATTTCGGCGTGAGCAGTGGGATCGTTCAGCCGCTCGGTCATATTATGTCCCCGGGCAATTATTTTTTCATTCATCACCACCACAGCACCCACGGGTATTTCACCATCTTCAAAAGCTTTTTTAGCTTCTTTCAGGGCCTGCATCATGAAATACTCATCGGTCATACTGCTCAGGGTTTTGCCTAACTTTCCATAAAATTAGAACTAATGGACCATATCAGCCACCTGGAAAAAATGCGGCAGTATTTTGATTCAGGTATTACAAAACCATATGCGTTCAGAAAGGAACAATTACAGAAATTGAAACGGTCGATTCTTTCACATGAACAGGATCTGTACGATGCCTTATATGCCGACCTGAAAAAAAGCCCCGAAGAAACCTGGGTGACAGAAACCGGGATGGTTATTTCCGAACTTAATGCAGCAATAAAAGATCTTAAAAGCTGGATGGAGCCGGAAAGGGTAGCCACCAACTTACTTAATCTCCCATCAGGCAGTAAAGTACTGAAAGAACCCTTAGGCGTGGTGCTGATCATCGGTCCCTGGAATTACCCTTTTCAATTACTCATCAATCCACTGATTGGTGCTATTGCAGCAGGCAATTGTGTGGTCTTAAAACCCAGCGAATTTGCAACAGCTACTGAAATGGTCATGAAAAAGATCATTGAAGCTGTTTTCCCGCCGGAATATATCTTTTATGTGCAGGGAAATGGAGCTGTTGTTGTGCCGGCAATGATGAATAATTTCTCTTTTGATCATGTTTTTTATACCGGCAGTACGGCAGTGGGAAAGATCATTTATAAAATGGCAGCGGAGAGGTTAGTACCTGTCACCTTAGAATTGGGAGGTAAAAGCCCCTGCGTGGTAGAAGAAGATGCGAATATCAACGTAGCTGCCCGGAGAATTGCTGTTACTAAATTTTCTAATGTAGGGCAAATGTGTGTGGCACCTGATTATGTGCTGGTGCATGCGTCAAAAAAAGAAGCCTTGCTGGCGGCATTGAAAAAAAGTATTCAGCAATTCTTTGGTGATAAACCGGAAGAAAGTTACAGCTATGGAAAGATCATCAATGAGAAACAATTCAACCGTGTTATAGGGTATTTGCAACAGGGCACTATCGAATATGGCGGACGGTTCGATAAAAGTACACTGTTTATCGAACCAACGATTTTAACAGACATACAACCCGGTGCCGCAGTGATGAGTGATGAAATTTTTGGTCCCATTCTTCCGGTTATCAGCTTCACTACAAAAGAAGAAGCGATGCAAATCATCCGGCAGCATCCCAACCCGCTGGCTTTTTATGTTTTCACATCTTCGGGCACCCGGGAAAATGATTGGCTCAATAGTGTGGCTTTTGGCGGCGGTTGTGTCAACAATGCCAGCTGGCATCTTACGAATCATCATTTACCCTTTGGCGGGCGGGGTTTCAGTGGTAGTGGAAATTACCACGGGAAATATTCCTTTGAAACATTCAGTCATAAAAAAGCGGTTATGAAAACCCCTACCTGGTTTGACCCGGCTATCAAATACCCGCCATTCAAAGGCAAACTGAAATTATTCAAATGGGTGATACGATAAATTATTGATCATGGCAGCTAATTCATGGAAGAGGAAACTAAAGAAGCTATTGATTGTTCTGTTTATGTTCATCATAGCTTTTGCGGGCTATGTGGAGATCGTTAACTATAATTCTAAAAACATGACCTACCGTCAGAAAGTGCTGAAAGCCGTGTACCCGGTTCTTATGTGGTTTACAAAATTAACAGGAACAAAAAACAAGCAATTGGAAAATAAAGACAAAGAGCCGCCTGTATCCTTCTACAGTTTACAGGCCATTGCCAATAATGGCGATACCATCAGTTTTGACAGTTACAGGGGCAAGAATATCTTATTGGTGAATACAGCCAGTAATTGTGGTTATACCAACCAGTACGAGGACCTGCAAAAATTATCTGAACAATACAGTAGTAAACTCGTGGTGATCGGTTTCCCCGCCAATGATTTTAAAGAACAGGAAAAAGGAACGGATGAAGAGATCGGCGAGTTTTGTAAGGTGAATTTTGGTGTCAGCTTCCCGCTGATGAAAAAGAGTGTGGTGATACAATCAGCCGAGCAGAACCCCGTTTTCCAGTGGCTTACGGACCCGGCAAAAAATGGCTGGAACAACCAGCATCCCACCTGGAATTTTTCCAAATACCTGGTCAATGAAAAAGGTATGCTGGTCAATTATTTTGACCCATCTGTTTCTCCACTTGCAAAAGAAGTGACTGATGCTATTGATAAATGATTTTTCTTTCTCAGAGGTCAAATAAATACAGCCATATATTGATTAACTTACGGTAAACATTGCCCGTTATGTTTACCAAAGAAGATATCGAAAAATATTTCATGGCTGAAAAACAGGAAAGCTTCTTGTTCCTGCTGATCGGTATAGCTGGTATAGTTGCGGCTATTATCTTTCTCTTCTTTCTGAAAACTAATTTTTATAGAGGAGCGGCTGTTCCCCTGTTACTGGTGGGCCTTTTGCTGGGCGTTGTTGGATATACAGTGTACAAAAGAAGCGATAGTGACCGCATGAGGAATGTATATGCGTATGATATGAACCCCGCTGAACTGAAGGATAAAGAAATTCCCCGCATGAAGACGGTGATGAAGAATTTTGTGATCTACCGATGGGTGGAAATAGTTCTCTTTCTGACAGGCGCTGGTTTATATATTTATTTTATCCGGGACTTCAAGCATGATTTCTGGAGAGGCTTTGGATTAGCACTGGCAGTTATGGCGTTGACCGCCTTAGTAGCAGATTTTTTTGCCGAAAGAAGAGGAGCTGCTTACACGAAAGGATTGGAATCTTTCATTTCAAAAAATAATTAGTTATGATGTACAATGATATTATCGGCACCCTGGGTGTCGGTCTCATCCTGCTGGCTTATTTTCTGAATATCACTAAACTCATCCGGCACGATGATAAGTTATATTTTGTAATGAATATTATCGGTGCTGCATTAGCTTGTTATGCTTCCTTACTGATCAGCTACTGGCCGTTTGTGATCCTGGAAGGAACATGGGTATTAGTATCCCTGTACGGGCTGATGAAGAATATGAAAATAAGAATGACTTAATTGACCGGGCAGTTCTCGTGGTAATTGATCAGTTCGATCGGGGTCTTTTGCATTTCGAAACCCGCATAGGTAACTGCGATCTCATTCAGCACTTCGTTGATCTCCGCTTCTGTTTTCAGGGTAACAAGACGGTTGCGGAACTCTTTGATGTTCGGTAAGCCTTTTAGATAATTGGCATAATGACGGCGCATCTCATTGATACCGACAATGGGTCCTTTCCACTCCACACTTTTTTGTAAATGTTTGCGGCAAACAAAAATGCGGTCATCAATAGAAGGAGCTGCTAAATGTTCACCGGTTTGTACAAAATGCTTGATCTCATTAAAGATCCAGGGATAACCGATAGCGGCACGACCGATCATGATACCATCAACGCCATACCGATTCTTATATTCCAGTGCTTTTTCGGGTGAATCAATATCACCATTACCAAAGATGGGGATTGTGATACGGGGATTATTCTTCACTTTACCGATCAGTGTCCAATCCGCTTCTCCTTTATACATCTGGGTGCGGGTGCGGCCATGAATAGCCAATGCCTGGATGCCCACGTCCTGTAACCGTTCAGCCACTTCTTCGATATTCTTTGTGTTATCATCCCAGCCCAGTCTTGTTTTAACGGTAACAGGTAAAGAGGTAGCTTTCACAACAGCAGAAGTTAACCGCACCATCAGGTCAATATCTTTTAAGACACCGGCACCCGCACCTTTCAGGGCCACTTTTTTTACCGGGCAACCAAAATTGATATCCAGTAAATCAGGATTAGTGACTTCCACAATTTTAGCGGCCATGGCAAGACTTTCTTCATCACCACCGAATATCTGGATGCCGACAGGCCGTTCATAATCGAAAATATCCAGCTTCTTGCGGCTCTTGATAGCGTCACGGATCAGCCCTTCAGAAGAAATAAATTCCGTGTACATCAGGTCGGCACCATTATCCTTACAAACGGCCCGGAATGGCGGATCACTTACATCCTCCATGGGGGCGAGGAGCAGGGGGAAATCAGGGAGTTCTATGTAACCGATCTTTACCATTACCTAGGTTTGTAGCTGAAGCTTATCCCTTATAAACTAATGGGTTAAATAAATATGGATCTTCTGCCAGCGGACTGTTATTTTTGAACCTGCAAATTTACGGTTTAATCGCTGAAATCTATGTACGACAGTCAATCCAAGGGTATTTCCTATACAGCAGGCTTTTTTATGCTGATTGCGTTTGCTGTAGCAGGTATTATTTTATCAGGCCTTGTCAGTATTCCGATATGGTCAGCTATGACAGGTAAACCAATCACGGCCTTCCAGGAAGGACAGTTTGCGCCGGAAGACAGTAATGCCATGAAAGTGGTACAGGTATTATCAACGCTCATCGGTTTTTTATTACCCGCCATCGCCACCGCTTTTATGCTGAACAGGAAGCCCTTCAGGCTGATGGGTTTTTCTCCGCAGGTAAGGCCGAACCAGGTGGGGTTGGTGGTGATGATCATTTTCACAGCGCTGTTCGTTTCTTTTGCGATCTCTTACCTGAATAAAGAAATTCCTTTACCTGCTGAGTGGAAATTGAAGGCTGATAAATGGGAAGCTGATTATAACCAGCAGGTAACTTCTATTATCAGCCTGAAGACCATGAGTGATTATATTCTGGCGCTGATCATCATGGCGTTCTTACCTGCCTTATGTGAAGAAGCATTATTCCGCGGTGGCTTCCAAAATTTCCTGACCCGTTCAGGGATGAAACCCTGGGCTGCTATATTAATTGTAAGCATCATCTTCAGCGCAGTGCATTTTTCTTTTTATGGTTTCCTGCCCCGTGTATTTTTAGGGGCCGTGCTGGGACTGATCTATTATTATTCCGGGAAATTATGGCTGAGTATCCTGGCCCATTTCATAAATAATGCGCTGGCGATAACTATGATCTATTCCATGCTAAAAGAAGGGAAATCGATAAAAGAAGCCATGATGGAAGACAGCAGCGGCAGTTGGTGGGGCATTTTATTATTGCCGGCATTGATCGGGCTCTTTATGTATTTCAAAAAAATAACAGCTTCGGATAAAGAAGCTTATCATAACCAATAACGCATTTCATGGCATTCAACTGGCCTGTATTCAGAACAAGAGCATTGACAGCTATCGTATTTGCGGCGGTAATGTTAGCGGGTTTGTTATGGAACCATTGGAGTTTCATGGTGTTGTTTTCCATTATTCATTTCGGTTGCTGGTGGGAGTATTTCAAACTGGCGGAGAAAATTCATAACACGAAATTTCATCCTTATACCAAATTAGGGGTCATGGTATTTGGGTATCACTTTATGCTGTTGATGTGCGGACCAGCTTATATAATAAGCGGATTTGGGGTAAGTGAAAATATAGCTATGCCCGTTTCTGCAGCGGGACTTATATTGATCCTGCTGGGTATTTTCTCACAAAAAAGAATTCATCTGAAGGCATTAGGAATGGCAGCACTGGGCTTAGTATATATATCACTGAGCTGGGGGTTGATGATAAACTTGTATCAATGGAGGAATGATATACACCTGCATGATACAATGTTTGTATTAGGTGAAGGGATAATTCCTATAATAATCATAGCCAGTATTTGGATTAATGATACAATGGCTTATATAGTCGGCTCATTGATCGGGAAAACCCCTTTGTCAAAAGTATCACCCAAAAAAACATGGGAAGGCACTATTGGTGGCGTTGTATTATGTGTTGCTGTTGCTTTATTCGTACTACCGGGTTTAGTATTGGGTGAGTTTGATCTTACATCCGGATTGTTATTTGCCCCGATTGCTTTGATAACTGCAATTACCGGCACTATCGGTGATCTCCTCGAATCCAAATTAAAACGAATGGCTGATGTAAAAGACAGCGGCTCCCTGATGCCTGGGCATGGTGGTTTCTTAGACCGGTTTGATTCTCTTTTATTAGCCACTCCTTTTGTCTGGGTATTTGTAAAACTCCTGATGCTGTAATAGCCCGTTCTCCAAACTCCATTTTCCATTCTCTCTCCCTCATTCACTATATTTGCCCTTCAACTGGTTAGTATGACAATTCATAAGGAAGGTTACAAGATCATTGCCATCAGTACCATACTTTTTGGTATCATCAATATTCTCTCCTTCTATTTTTTAAGTTTCAGCCTGCCTGTGATCAGCTGGCTGCTCTTTATAGCAACGCTGGGCCTATTGATCTTTGTGATCTCGTTCTTCCGCATTCCCAAAAGAGCACTCACGGTGCAGGAAAACGCCATTGTTGCCCCGGCCGATGGTAAGGTAGTGGTGATTGAAGAAGTTCAGGCCGATGAATACTTTACCGACCGCCGCATACAGGTCTCTATTTTTATGAGTCCGCTGAATGTGCATGTGAACCGGAACCCGGTCAGTGGGGAAGTGGTGTACAGCCAGTATCACAAAGGGAAATATTTAGTGGCCTGGCATCCTAAATCTTCCACAGAGAATGAACGACATTCTGTGGTGTATAGAAAGAATGGCCAAGAAATTTTAGTGAAGCAGATAGCCGGCGCACTGGCCAAAAGGATCATCAATTATTTACAGGCCGGGCAAAAAGTGGAACAAACCGGTGAGATGGGTTTTATCCGTTTTGGTTCGAGAGTGGACCTGTTGTTGCCATTGGATGCAAAAGTGCATGTGAAGATCGGTGATAAGCCGCAGGGTGGGGTAACGGTAATTGCGAGCTGGTAATACAGTTTGATAATTTGTTAATGAATTAATGCGCCAATTGGAACCCTGGCATCGAATAGTCTTTCATTTATTTATACCAGCTTAAGAGAGTTGGTTTCTTTTTAGAAGATAGTTTCCAGTTCTTTAAGGGAATAAACAGTGTAGGTAGGGAACACACCTTCTTTCACAGGTACCGCATCATTGGTCAAATGATTGACATGTACCTGGTCGATGCCGGCATTGACAGCGCCTAAGATATCTACATCAATTGTATCGCCGATCATGATACTTTCCTGCGGGACTGCTCCTGTTTTTTGAAAGGCATAGTCGAATATTTCCTTGTGAGGTTTCAGGCTGTTGCTGCCTTCAGAAGTGATGACTTCACCAAAATAACCGGCTAATCCTGAGTTCTGTAATTTACTGTGCTGTGTTTTTTCAAACCCGTTGGTGATCATGTGCAGCTGGTAATTCTTTTCTTTAAGGTAATCAAGGATCTCAATAGCGTAAGGGAATAATAACTTGCGGGTGGGTAAAAGATCTAAAAAACGAACTCCCATTTCCCGGGCTAATGGTTCATCCGCAATTTTGAACTCCAGTAAGGTCAGCCACATTCTTTTCCAGCGCAGCTCATCCACTTTTACAAATCCTTTCCGGTAGCGGTCCCATAATTTATCATTCTGTACCAGGTAGTTTTTATGAAAAAGATCAAAATCATGTACTCCTCTTGACTGCAAGTCCATTGAATCATATAATTCCTGCAAGGTCAGCCTGCTGTTGGCTTCAAAATCCCATAGGGTATGATCCAGGTCGAAGAAAAGGTGCCGGTATTTCATTAGTATGATAAAATAGTGGATGCAAAGGAAGTGTTTTTTCTTAAAATGATTTCAATTGCCCCGCCACTTCCTCTCTTCGTCTCCGGGATATTTCCACTTTGGAATGGTCAACCAGTGTAAGAATACCTTCTCCGCTGTAGTTTACCACATGAATTTTATTGATAATATGCGATTTGTGAATACGGATAAAACCGTGATTGCTGAGAATGTCCTCATATTCCTTTAATGTTTTGGAGATGAGCAATGGTTTATGCCCGGTAAAAAAGAATTTAGTATAATTACTTTCTCCTTCCAGCCGTATGATCTCCTCCGGGCTGTAAAAAAAAGTACCCTGGGCTGTCGGTAAAGCCAGTTTAAATCCTTTCCGGTCCTTGACATGAATATTATGAAGGAAGTTATTGTATAGGGATTTGTTGTTTACAGCAGAAGATAATTTACTCGTATATCGTTTAATGGCTGCCTGTAGTTCATCTCCGTCAATCGGTTTCATCAGGTAATCTAATGCACTGAAACGAATGGCTTCAATGGCATATTGATCGTGGGCTGTAGTGAAAATGATATTGAAATTAATTTCAGGTAACTGTTTTAGTAATCCAAAGCCGGTCATCAGGGGCATTTGTATATCTAAAAATAGCAGGTCGGGCTGCCAGGTTTTTAACAACCGTAATCCATCATGGGGATCATTAGTGCTTTTTAATTCACTGATCTCCGGTACATAATGCGATAATAACAGGGTGAGTGTCTTTACCGCCGAAGGTTCATCATCTATGATCAAAGCTCTTATCATATTATAAGGTTTACCCGGTATAAATATGCAACTTTACTTCTGTACCAGCGGGTACGTTATTATCAAATATATCTTTTATAGTGACTTTGAAGGTATGGCCATATTGCTGCTGTAATATATTCAGCCGGTCATATACTAAGGAAAGCCCTTTTGATTTGTGCTGTGTATGATTGTTTTGTTTCAGGCGGGAAGCTGCTTCCCGGCCGATTCCGTTATCTGTTACGGTACAAACCAACAAGTCATCACTGCTAAGTGTAAAATAAATAAGCACCAGGCGTTCACCCTGCTTGGTCATCAGGCCGTGCCAGATCGCATTTTCTACAAAGGGCTGCACGATCATTGGTGGTATTTTTATCTCATCATCGTCAATCGCTTCATCTACTTTTATTTCGTAGTTGAAATTTCCATCAAAACGGAGTTGTTCCAGTTCCAGGTACAGGTGAAGCACTTCGAGTTCCTTTTCCAGTGAAATAAAATCCTGGTCGCTGTGATTAAGTACTTCCCGTTGCAGTTTTGAAAATTTGGATAAGTAGCGGTTTGCTTCAGTAATATTTCCCTGCAGAATATATTGCTGCACACTGTTCAGGGCATTAAAGATAAAATGCGGGTTCATTTGTGCCCGCAGGGTGGTGAGCTGTGAAGTGGCAAGGTCTTTATTCAGTTTCAACACCTCCATCTCCTTTTCCCGGGTTTGCTCCTGGGCTTCTATCCTGTCAATTTTATCAGCCAGCATAGAAGCAATAGTGGTCAAAATTTGCAAATGACGGTCGGTATAGAAATTTTTTTCCGAGTGTTCGGTGTTGATGGCCCCTATCGCTTCGTCATTATGAATAATAGGAACACAGAGTTCACTCAATCTTACTGTACCATCTGCTGAGTAGTACCTTTTATCCAGCGTGGTATCATTGGCGAGGATATAGTGCCTGTTTTCAACCGCTGATCCCACAATGCCTTTTCCTTTAGGTACATGATAGTTTTCTTTATCCATATCACTTTGCATGGAGCCCTTAATCCCGTAGCCTGCTTTTTGAAGCAGTATTGTTTTATCCTCATTCCACAGGTATATCATACAGTCTTCAAACCCGAGTTTGCCAATCAGGTTTTTCGCCACATCCCATAGCAGTTCATCCATGGTCTCCTGCTGGTGAATGGTTGCGCCGAAATAATTGGTAACCTGGGCAATTTCTAATTTATATAAGTAACTGTCTGCTTCAATTTTTTGCATTTCTGTTTTACGTCCTTCTTTCTCTTTAATGAAGCGTATCCTTCGCCGGAAAAGAAAAACTATTCCAAATCCTACCAATACTGCGGCTGCTATCTTAAACCATAGTTTTTGCCAAAGAGGTGCTTTAATAGTAAATGTAAATGCAGCATCTTCTTTACTCCAGGTACCTTTTAAACTACTGGCTTTTACCCGAAAGGTATAATTGCCCGGTGCCAGATTTTCATAACTGACACTCCGCTGTATGCCCGCTGCTATCCAGCCGGTATCTATATTGGTTAGTTTATAAAAATAGTTCAGTCCTTCCTGGTTGATATAATCAAGTGCGGTAAAATGGAAAACAAAGGAGTTGTTTTTATAGGAAAAGTTAGTACTACCAGCCGGGTCAATATTGACCCAATCGCCGCTTTTCATCTTTACGCCGGTAATATAAACTGCCGGAGGGATTGTTGAAAAAGGCAATGCTGAAGGATGAAATGAAGTAATGCCGCTTGTTGTAACCACCCAGATACGGTTTTCATTATCCTTGTATAGCCTGATATAGCCATACCCGGGTTCAGTAAAACCATCTTTTTTATCAAAATTGACTATGCTGGTAGTGTGATCATTGTTTTGCCCGATGAGGCTTATTCCTTTTGAACTACCTGCCCATATATTATTTTCATGATCAGCCAGCAGTGTTAAGTAGTTTGATGCAGCAAGGCCATCAGCTTCTGTAAATTTTTGTAATAACTCCGGCTCATTATTACTATTGAAGCGGCATTTTAAAATCCCTTCCGTGCTGGTCGCCATCCATACAATTCCATTTTTACCGGTAATGATATAATTAACGGGCAGTAACCTGTTGCTGAATTTAAAGGAATGTAAAGAATCGTTTTTCAAATAAACAAGGCCTTCCTGACCGGCTATCCAGATGGTTCCATCCGGGGCTTCTATGCCTGAATAAAAATTAGCATGCCAGGAGATCCTGGGTTCGTACATGAATTTTTTAAAGGAGATTGAATTGTTTTTGCTAATAATTATTTCTGAAATTCCTGCATCCCCGATGGCGTAAAGCCGGCCAGACTTTGTTTGCAGGAATGAGTATACCGAGTTATCATGCAGGCCATCTTGTTTTGTAAAAACCTGCACGTTATTATTCCTTACCAGGACAAGGCCCTGGTAGCCGGTGCCAGCCCATAACCAACCTCTTTCATCTTCATACAGTGCTTTTATTTCTGCTTTGGGGACTATATTTCTTTTATATGCAGAAAAACTGTTGCCATTTTTTTCAAAAACTGTTCCCCGGTTATTTCCTGCCAGTAATTTGCCATTCTTTAATTGAAGGATGGAATAAAAATCTTTGTGGTTAGTGATAGCAGACAAGTCATAGGAACTAAAAAAGGAGGGCCTGATCTTTATAAGCCCATCATAAGAGGCGACCCAAAAAAAACCATCTTCTTTTAAAAAGGCGGTTGGGATAATAATATCTTTTTCCAGTGTATTGATATGTTGTGAAGCAATGCCCTCACCCGGATGAAAATAATAAAGCCCGGAAGTGCCTAAATACCAAAAGCCGGGTTTGTCTTTTACTGCTTTGGAGGGTACAATTTTCTTAACTGGTAGCCGGGTGGCTTTACCGTTTTCCAGCACATTCATTTCTGTGGCTTCGGCATCATAGTAAAGTTTTGTTTTACTTACCGGGAAAACAGAAAGAATATGGTTACTCCTTACAGTATCAGTATGCACCAGTTCCAGCTTGTTTTCGGATAACCTGAAAAGGGTGGAAAACTGCGACATATAAATAGTTCCATCAGGTGCTTTGGCAATACGCATTGTCATGCTGCCATATTTATTTTTGAGATCATTATTCCATTGGGGAAGGAGATGATCCTGTAGTATGATCTTCTTTTTACCCGTTAAATCAATATCCGGAATGCGGATTTTTACAGGACCTGTTTCTGTGGCCAGCCAGAGGACCCCTTCAAGATCTGGCAAAATATCATTGACCGATTGTGGTACTGCCGTGGCTGCATTTATTTTTATGATCCTGTTATTATGGTAACAAAATAACCCGGCACCAGTACCTATCCACAACCTGTTTTGAGAGTCTGCTTTTATTGTTTTTACAAACCCAATCAACTCTTCGCCTGCTGCATAGAAATAGTTGTGAAATATGTAACCGTCGTACCGGCTGAGCCCGGCGGCTGTGCCGATCCATAAAAATCCCTTTTCATCTTTTGCCAGTGCGGTGATTTCGGAAGAAGGCAAACCATGGGAACTGTTGTAAAATTCAAACGTGTAGGATGCGGGTTGCTGCGACAATAGCCGGGTACTGCTCAAGATGAAAATGAAGAGCAGGTATTTATTGTATTGAGCCCGGGTCTTTTTCAAAGCACTAAAATAATACTCCTTATCACAATCCCATGCAGATGATATATTATTTGTTTTTCTTCAGTTTATCCATTTCCTTTCTCAGTTGCAGCATCATTCTTTTCAATTCTTCGTTTTCTTTCTCCAGCTGTTCAATCTTTTGTGTTCTTTTTTCCAAAGCTTGTATGGCAATTAAGTTCACCCCATCAAAATCGGCGGAGTTAATCGTGGTGTCGTTACCAATTGTTCCAAAGCTATCTTTTCCAAAAGCTGCATAAAAATCCTGTGCCATGGGGCCGTAGTGGCGTTGCTTTAACGGGTTTTGGGAGAGATAATTCCAGCTACCAAGTTGCATGGCAGAAATCTTCTTTAGAAAATCTTCTCCATTTGATTGATGAAATTTCTCTTTCAAACGGTAATCACTAGCGGTAACCCAGGCATTGCCGCCGGCAGGTAACTGGCAACTTTCTGCATTGATAGTGGCAGCACTGGTGAAAAAGCGGTAGCCGCCATCAAATCTTGCACGGAAAGAGTTAGATGTCGCAATATTTAAAACCGTGTTGGTGGAATTATCTCCAATTATTAAAGCCCCATCAAAATTGTTGGTAGAAACATAGTTACCCATAGCTGTTGAATTGTCTCCACTTGCTATTGTGGAAGTTCCCATTGCAGTAGCGCTATTTCCGCTGGCCGTGGTAAAATTTCCTATAGCGGTAGCACTATTTCCACTGGCCGTGGTATAGGAACCCAATGCAACAGAAGTACTTCCCTGCGCCCTGACTGCTGTTCCTATTGCAATGGAGTAGCTACCACTGGCGGTTGTTTTAATCCCACTCTGTGCATTTGTACTTCCAATAGCAGTAGATTCTGCCCCGCTGGCAGTTGCATAATTACCTATTGCAGCAGCTCCAAATCCACTGGCAATAGCCCTTAGCCCAATTGCAGTTGCATAATCGGTTGCCTCCGGTCGGTTACCCAATGCTACAGAATATGCTCCTCT
>CADEDV010000009.1:23454-25131 GCA_902826165.1 uncultured Bacteroidota bacterium | reverse complement strand
CCTACGTTTTGGGCATTGCTTATTGTATGCAGCAGCAGTAACGCTATTGTTGATACTAAAAGACTTTTAACAAACATGGCATATATTTTTAAATAGAAAGAGCGGATGTTTTATTTGATAAAAATCCCGGAAGCACCACCATGTACTCCCAATTGACTTAGCACAGTAACTGAACCTTTTTCCCAGCAAACTGCTCTTCTGTGAGAACCGTCAAAATAACTGCCGGCAGCATATACATCGGTACCATTAACGGCAATGCCGCCAACAATTTCTTCACCCGAAGGATAGGTTGCAGCCGGTGGCAGGCCGGCAAAGCCAGCAAGTGAATTTTTCCAGTAACCTGATTTTACGGCGGCGTTTCCGTTTTTGCCCCCCACATATATATCGCTGCCATTAACGAATAATGAGTAGCCGGCTGAGTTTTCGCTGCCGCTTGAAAGAGATGTCATATTACCATTTTTCCAGTACACGGCTTTAGAATAACCTGTAATATCATTTACAGTGCCAGCTACATAAACATCTGTACCTATCACCAGTATTGCTGAAGCACTTGCATCTGTTGAGCCGTCAGTAAGTGGAACAGCCACGCCATTTTTCCAATATTTGGCAATGCTTGTACTGCTGGTAACTGATTTTTCTTCGCTGCCTGCTACATATATATCGCTGCCTGAAACAAAAATGCTTTGTGCATCAGCGTCTTTAGTACCATCGGTTAAATTGACCGGGGTCCCGTTCTTCCAGTATTTAGCCATATCATTACCACTGGTTGCTCTTTCTATGCCTGCAGCATAGATATCGTCACCACTAATAAAAATGGAATTGGCAGCATCAAACGGACCACCAGTGCCCGTTACGCTTAACGTGAAAGCCACGCCATTTTTCCAATAGGTGGCAATATTCAATACGCTGGCCGCTTTATCCTGGTAGCCCGCCACGTACACATCAGTACCCGACACAAAAACAGCCCTGGCAACAGCATCTCTTGAACCGTTGGTTAGTGTTACGGCTGTTCCATTTTTCCAGTACTTGGCTACGTTTTTTCCACTGCTGTTTATTTCATAACCGGCTACATAAACATCGCTGATGGTTGTTACAGGCGGGTTGGGTGTGCCTCCACCGTTATTATCGTCAGCATTACTCTTTTTGCAAGAAGAGAAAACCGACAGTGTTATACAAGCAATACCCGTTACCAATAGTTTATTTTGTTTCATATAAAGGAGGGTTTAACAGTTAATGATCCTGAGGACATAATTATTTTAAATGAGCAGGAGCAGGAAATCAGGTTATGGAACGGCAGTTTGCAATTAGTGAACGGCTCCAATCACTAAGCCGCTTAACTTTACACAAACAAACCACAGCAGAATGAATGTTGTTATAACGGGTGCTTCAAAAGGAATTGGCAGGGCCATCGCAGAAATATTTGCTGTTAACGGGCATGACCTTTTTTTATGCTCAAGGGGAGAAGTGGCCTTATATAAGACCGTAGAAGAACTGGTAACAAAGTACCCGGCTGTAACGATCAAAGCAAAACCAGTTGACTTGAGTATAAAAGAAGAGGCGCAGGCATTTGGTAATTGGTGTCTTTCGGTGGCTGTTCCTGATATATTGATCAATAATGCAGGATTATTTGAACCCGGTAGTGTCAATAATGAACCGGATGGTTTATTGGAAAGCCAG
>CADEDV010000009.1:10757-23354 GCA_902826165.1 uncultured Bacteroidota bacterium | reverse complement strand
GTGATGAGTGATTCCTGGGGCAACTATGACAACTCTTCCAAAAGGATCATGGAGGCTTCGGATATTGCTCAACTGGTCTATGCGGCTTCCCAACTATCACCCCAGGCCTGTGTGGAAGATATTGTGGTCCGCCCTCAACTGGGTGACCTGTAACCAGCCTGTCAGGCCAACAGTCCATTGATAGCGGCTGCTTTCCTTTGGTAAATTTTCAACAAAGCTTCACAAAGCCTGTTTTATATTAGTGGTTGATTATATGAAACAGGCTTTTGTTATATCCATTCTTTTGCTGGCATCCTTTTTTTCTTCAGCACAGGTTACATTCAAAACCATTGTGCCGCAGGAGGCTGTTACTACCGGTGAGTCATTCCGGGTGCAATATGTAGTGGAAGGCGCAGAGAAAGTACCTGCCGTTTCAGCACCATCATTCAAAGGATTCGGGCTTGTGAACGAACCTGAAGTCTATGATGGCCATACCAGCTATCAAACGAATGCGAAGCCCTTACATAATACAACCTATACATTAAAGGCCATTAAACCGGGGCGGTATATTATTCCGGGTGCTGTAGTTACTATCAACGGGAAAATATTACGCAGTAACGATGTAACAGTAACAGTGATCAGTACCGAAGAGGCGGCTTCCCAACAACAACAAAACGGGCAGGCAGAAGAAAATGCTGCCTACCTGGCACCGGGCGAAGATGCCTATAGAAAGATCAACCAGAATTTATTTGTAAAAGTGCTGGTAAATAAAAGATCCTGCTATACCGGGGAACCAGTTGTCGCCACCTTCAAATTATACTCCCGCTTACAATCTAAGTCTGATATTGTAAAGAATCCTGGTTTTTATGGGTTCACCGTGCAGGATATGATCAGTCTCTCTGATAAAGTAATGACAGTGGAGCAACTGAACGGGAAACTCTTTGATGTGCATACCATCCGGCAGGTACAGTTATACCCGTTGCAGGCAGGCCGGTTTACTATTGACCCGATGGAGATCAGGAACAGCGTGGAATTTTCCCGCAGCGCAATTAACAGGAAGACGGAACAACAGGTAACAGAAGGGGTTTTCGACAACGACGATAGAATGACCGGGCCAGGTACAGCCACTTTTGAAACCAATATCAGTACCGAACCCATAACAATTCAGGTAAAACCATCTCCTGTTCCGTCAAAACCAGCTGATTTCAATGGGGCAACCGGTAAATTCAGTATCAGCGCAACAGTAGAAAAGGATGAGCTGGCAAAAAACGAAGAGGGATACCTTGTAATTACTATAAAAGGGAAAGGTAACTTCCCCCAGTTATCTGCTCCTGTTATCGAATGGCCTGCTGGTATTGAAGGATTTGAACCAGCTATTTCGGAATCAACCAATAAGAGCACAGTTCCCCTGGAAGGAACTAAAACATTCAGGTATTCATTTGTTTCCTCAAAACCGGGTAATTATACACTGCCGGCAATAAAACTTTCTTTTTTTGATCCTGATACCAACAGGTACAAGACAATTGCTGCAGCTCCTGCTTCTTTATTAATAGGTACAGAAGATAAAACAAAGGCGATACCTGTTGCAGAAGAAAAAGAGTCGATCACATCGGTTAATAAACGTGCCAGCCTGGTAGCAGCAGGTATTGTTGTTACTCTCTTATTGATTGTTCTGATCTATTGGGTCACTCAAAAGAAGCCGAAGAAAATTGTTACTGAGGAAAAACCAGTTGTCGTGTATCCATCGGTGGATGAAGTATTGCAACCGGCTTACCTGTTGATCCCCGCAGCGGATAAGGATTTTTATGCGGTAGTGCAGCAGGCCATCTGGAAATATATCTCACCGCGGCTCAGCCTGAGTGGGAGTGAAATGAATAAACAAGTCCTGTCGCAAAGGATGGCTGAAAAGAACTATTCTCCGGTGGCGTTATTGCAGGTGCTGGAACATTGTGAATCAGGTATGTTTACCAATGCAGCATTGGACGAAAATAAGGAGGCTTTACTGGAAAAAGTGAAAACTGTATTGGGGGAAATCAAAGATTGATCACTCTGCATATTTATAACCCACACCTCTTACGGAGTGAAAGTATTTCGGGTTGCGGCTGTCATCTTCAAAATACTTCCGGAAGTTTAGTATGAAATTATCGATAGTCCGGGTAGTTGGATACACATTATAACCCCAAACAGCCTGTAATATCTTTTCTCTTGGTACCACTTCATTTTTATTCTCGATCAGGAGTTTCAGGAGCATAGTCTCTTTTTTACTCAGCTGAATTTTTTGCCCGTTCTTACTGGTGGCTTCCTGGGCTTTGAAGTCGATGATATTATCTCCAAATGTGTAACTGTTGCCAATAGTGGTCTTATCCTGGAGTTTCTTATTCTTGTTGATGAGTTTATTCACCCTGAGGAGCAGTTCTTCCAGGTTAAAGGGTTTGGTCAGATAGTCATCTGCTCCTTTCTTTAATCCTAATACCCTGTCAGCACTGCTGTTCCTGGCACTCAGTATCAGGATGGGTACTTCGTTATTACTGATGCGGACTGTTTCTGTAACGTTAATGCCATCCATTTCAGGCAGCATCACATCCAGTATGATAAGATCAAAATATTCTCCCTGTATGGCTTTTATGGCTGCCACTCCGTCAAAGGCCGAGGTAACATCATAACCCTCCAGCTCTAAATTGAGCTTAAGGGCTTCATGAAGGTTCTCTTCATCTTCCACTAACAAAATAGATGGTTTCTTTTCTTCGCTCATGATCTGAAAGTGACGGCAAAGTTACAGCCGGCCGGAATATTGTTTGTCACCGAAATGTCGGCATTGTGATCTTTTGCAATGATACTGCAAAGGTACAGGCCTAAACCCGTTCCCTGCGTTTTCCGGGTGGTTTCATTCCCCACCCGGTAGAATTTACTGAATATTTTCTTTCGCTCTTCTTCTGCAATGCCGGGGCCTTCGTCTAGTATTTCCAGTGTGATGATGCCATTTGCTTTTTTAAGTGCGGCAGCAATGGGTTTCTCTTTCGGGGAATATTTGATCGCATTCTCCAGCAGGTTATTCACCAGTAATTGCAGCAATAGGGGATCGCCTTTTACATCGACATCGGGTTCGATGGAATCATTGAAAACCCTTTCCGGGAAACGGTTCCTGAAATCATTCAGGCAATCTTTTAACAAGTCAGAAAGGTCCAGCTCGTCTTTGGTATTTTTATAACCGCCGCCTTCCAGCTGGGAGGAAATAAGAATATTATTGGTTAACGAAGTGAGCCTCGTGGTTTCCTGCAGTGTCATCCGGATGAGTTTTTTTTGCTTTTCCGGTTCCAGCGAATACTTCTGCATGGTCTCCAGGTTGAGCCGGGCTACCGAGATAGGTGTTTTTAATTCATGCGTCACCGCCATCATGAAATTTTGCTGCTGCAATTGTAAAAGGAATTGGCGTCTTACGGCCCGGTACACAAACGCAGCACCGATCAGGATCAGTATGAGGAAGGTGATACCTTCTGCCACATATTTTGCAGTATTCCTTTTTGTTTCTTTTTCTATCGCCGTTACTTTTTCAGACAGTTGCAGGATGGTCAGCCTGTCCTGCTGGGCATTGATAGTGGCATAACGTTGCTCCGCAAGTGTCTGATTTTGTCTTTCAAGTGAAATGAACCACCAGATGAGTGCTGCCACGATATAAAGCAAGAGCATCCAGTAAATGAAAGTGATCCTTTTTAACCGTTTGCTGCTGGAATCAGGCATAGTTGATTATTGTTGCTTTTCAATACGGAGCCCTGCATTCATTACATTTTCCAGCGGGTCTTCCCGCATGACCTGCTCCAAAGTGAATGTGTAAGTACCGGCTTTTAAGGTTTGGGGTTCTCCCAGCTTGATGCGGTGTTCATAAATATCATCCATTCCTGTTCCGTTCCAGCCTTTTTCGTTGGTGGCCAGTTGCAGGTCACGCCGGATCCTGACGGAGGTGTCTTGTCCCGGTAATTTAGCCGACAGGTTCACGTAGATATTATTGAAGCTGTATTTTTCATTATGCCGTAAGACCAGGAATAGCTGGTAGTTGGCAGTGGTATCTTTTATAGTAAAATCGAAACTGGGTTTAAAATGGCTGCTCCATTTGTGCCCGGGAATAACAACTGTTTTTTCGTAAAGGTCAATAGTGGTGCAAGAGTAAACTGTAAGCAGTGAGCTGACAGCTATCAGCAGGAAAATTCTGGTGTTTGTTATTCTACGCAAACGATTTTTTTTCAAAAGTAATTAAGAAGAGAATAATTCTCAAACCTGCAGGCGGTTAATTACCGGCTTCCTTACAGCACATTCAGCACTTGTTCCTTTGCTTTTTCCAGTTCGTCTTTCATCATCACCACGTATTTCTGGATAGTGGAATCGTAGGCTTTGGAACCGGTGGTATTGATCTCCCGGCCGATCTCCTGCAGGATAAAGGATAATTTCTTTCCTTTTGATTCTTCCGGTTCTGCCAGCAGGGATTTAAAGTAATCGCAATGATTCCGGAGGCGCACCTGTTCTTCGCTGATGTCGATTTTTTCTATATAATAGATCAATTCCTGTTCCAGACGGTTGCCATCATAATTCTCTTTCCCCACGTTTTCTTCCAGTAGCTTGGTAATGCCTTCCCGGATGCGTACCTGGCGGAGTGGTTCCAGTTTGATCACTTCTTCCTGCTGCTTCAGTATATTATTGATACGGTTCACCAGGTCCTCTTCTAAGGAACGGCCTTCATCCAGGCGATGAAGGTTCAGGTCATCAATAGCGGCATGTAAAACGTTTTGAAAATCTTCCCAGTCCTTATCTACTAATTTCTCGCTGCTGGGGGTGATGACTTCGGGCAGCTTCACCAATGTACTCAGGATATGCGAAGGGTCCAGGTTCAGGGTTGCCGATAATTCAGCCAGGGGTTTATAATAAGCTTTGGCGAGGTCGGTGTTGATCGTAACAGGTTTGGCGTCGCCGGTATCTTTTAAACTGATATTGCAATCCACGCTGCCCCGGTTCAGTTTTTCGGAAAGCAGGCGGCGGATATCAAATTCAAAGGGCTTTAAAATGCTGGGCAATCGTAACGATAGTTCAAATTGTTTTCCATTGAGCGACTTGATATCAACCAGGAACGTTTTATCACCCACCGTTTTTTCGGCTCTTCCAAAACCGGTCATTGACTTCAGCATGAATATCTTTTTTAATTGCAGTAAAGGTATCTTAATTATTGAATAGGGTAAATATTGTTATCAGGCTATCCTTTCAGTGATATTCTCCTTTGGATAGTGTAAAAGGGAAGTTGAAATAAGGAGAGATTTAAAACAGGCAGCAATAAAAAATCCCCCCGGAGTACCAGAGGGATCATTTATATAGATGGGTTAGTAAGTACGGGAAATAAATTTCCCGACACAATATTAAAAATAATTTTGAGTAACCAAAAAAATTTCCCAAAATATTTTATTCACATTTTAAATATTACTGTGGATAAGGGAGGCTGCAAACAGGTTAGTATTTCTTGCAAATGAAAGTAAATGACAGTGATCATTACTTTTCATTTTGTTTTTATTTTTTAGTGAAAGCTTACAATCATTGAACAGCAAGGGTTTCATACGATCACATCTTTATAAAGTGATTGATGATATGAATGCATATTGATACAATAAGTAAAAATTTAAACGATAAATATTGTTTCAAATGGTACTTCCCGGGGTGAAAATATTTTTTCGGTAAAAGCTGTAAAATGCCCCTGAATGGACAAAACACGGCATTTTTAATAGCAGAGCAGCAAATGATCACTTATTACCTTTGTCCAAATTCAAGTATATGCGATTTGACAAACCTGTTCCGCTCACAACCATTGCTGCATTGATCAATGCAGATCTTACCGGTAATACAACTGCAGCTGCAACGGGTATTAATGAGCTACATAAAGTAGAAGAAGGCGATCTTGTATTTGTGGACCATCCCAAATACTATGATACATGTATTCACTCGGCGGCCAGTTTTATCATCATCAATAAAAGAACAGCGTTTCCCGAAGGGAAAGCTTTACTGATCGTGGACGAACCTTTTGAAGCCTATCAAAAGATCGTTCAGCATTTCCGGCCCTTTACTCCATCTATGAAGTTGACCAGCGATTCGTCGACGGTTGGAGAAGGCACCGTGATCTTCCCCAATGCATATATTGGCAACCATGTCAGCATTGGAAAGAATTGTATTATTCATCCGGGGGTGACCATACTTGACCATTGTATTGTTGGTGATGATGTGGTGATACAGGCGGCCACGGTGATCGGTAGTGATGCTTTTTATTATAATAAGAAGACCAACCGGGAGATCCATTATAAAAAGATGCTGAGTTGCGGCAGGGTTGTTGTTGAGAAAGGAGTGGAGATCGGGGCAGGCTGTACCATTGACCGTGGTGTAAGCGGTGATACCATTATTGGTGCGGGTACCAAGATGGATAATATGGTGCATATCGGGCATGATACCGTGATTGGTAAGAATTGTCTTTTTGCAGCGCAAGTGGGTATTGCCGGGGCCACTACTATTGAAGACAATGTGATCCTCTGGGGACAGGTGGGGGTTAGTAAAACCCTGACGATCGGGAAAGATGCAGTGGTGTATGCACAAAGTGGTGTCAAGGATTCTATCCCCGGTGGTAAAGTTTACTTTGGCTCACCGGTGGAAGATGCCCGGGAGAAAATGAAAGAATTTGTCTGGATCAAAAGGATACCCGTATTGTGGGAGAAAGTAATGGGTAAAAAATAATTACTTCTCCGGCAAATAATCATAGGGCAGCAGGTCCGCTATATTCTTCCAGCTCCAGTAGCCCTGGTTGATCCAGTCTTTCTGATCATAGTAATAACCATTCTCCTTAATGGCTATTCCATCCGACATATCAATATAAGATATCTGTACCGCCACATTTTTGGGCAACTTGAACTTTTTGATATACTCCGGTTCCGGTTTTTTCTTTGTATAAGTAACACTGATTTTACGGGGATAATAGAATTCAACCTGCATTGTCGCATGGGCACTGTCTAAAATTACTTTCGGAACAGGTAAACTGTCTGGTGCTTCCGGACTGGTCATTACTGTTATTTCAGGGTATAGTATTACTTCGCTGTAAACAGATGTATCATACACATTTTTGACCCTGTTGAATTTTGTATTATCCGTTTCATCCAGCATGTCTATATTCCAACCGTCTTCGATCAATGTGCTGTCATAATAACTTCTCATGAACTGGAGTTTGGAACCGTAGTATGCCTTCATCCTGTTGGAGCTCCATACCCTGCGCAAACTATCTGTCCCTTCCATTTCAGTGTAGAGGCAATAACCCCGGTACGAATTAATATCTGTGTTATAGAAGTAAACAAAGGAGTCCAACTGGTAGCGAAGGTTATAACCAAGGGCTTTATTGGCGATTTGTAAAGGCTCCGTGGCCAGTACCCGCAGCTTATTGCTTTTTTTAAGCAAGTAAAATTTCAATACTTCCGGGTTTTGAAGCACACATTGTGAAGCGTTAGGGGTGGAGCCGACAAAATTCTCTAAAAAGAAGCTGCCGTATTTCTCCCAACCGTCTTTTACTTCGTTACTGCTTTTGATCACCACTTCGCCGAGACTTTTATCTTCTTTGATCATCAGTATTTCAAACTTGGTCACATCACCTGTAATGCGGATCGTTTGTGTTTGATAACCGGTATAAGTAAAGATGAGGTCATAACCACCCGATTTTAATTGCAGCGAGAATTCACCCTGTTTGTTAGTGGCCGTTCCCAATGTCGTGTTCTGGCAAAAGACCGATGCAGCGCCAAGCGGTTCACGGGTGGTTGAATCCAGCACCGTTCCGTAAACAGTGAATTGAGCAGAGCTGATAAAAGAGAAACTGGTAAATAAGGCCAGTAATAAGAAACGAAGTTTTTGCATAGATAAAAGATTGCGGATTAAAGATACATTCCGTACTGCTACCGTTGCATGGCATTTACTGTGCCAAGGTATTTTTTACAGGCTTTTTTAATACTTTCTTCCAGCGGGGTAAAGGAAAAACCCGGTAAAGCCTTCAGTATTTTATCGTTGGCAAAATAAGTTTTGCTCTGTGCCACTCTTGCACTCTCTTTGGTAAGCAATGGTTTTTTACCGGTAAAAATTGATTTGATCTTTTCCAACCGCCAGGCAATGGCAATTAAAAAAGGCGTGGTGGAACGGGATGGCCTTTTCTTACCGAAATGATCAGCCATGGTATTCATCAGCTGCTGAAAAGGCCAGGTGTCGCCGTTGACGATGTATCGCTGTTCGGTGATGGGTGATTCCATTAACAATACAGCAGCGCTGGCCACATCTTCCACATCCACAAAACCGTTGATGCCCGGGCTGTACCATTTGAATTCTTCATATACATTTTTAAAGATCGCACAACTGCTGCTGTGCCAGTCACCATAGCCCAAAATGGTGCTTGGATTTAAAATAACAGCATCCAGCCCTTCAGCCATTCCTCTCCATACTTCTAACTCACCTTTATATTTACTCTTTGCGTAGTGTGTGTTTACCTTGCTTTCTTCCCATTTCTTTTCTTCATTCACTTGTCCGCCACCGGCTGTTCTTCCTAAGGCCGCTACCGAACTGATATGTACCAACCGCTTTACCTGTTGTTCCAATGCCATATTGACCACATTGGCCGTACCCTCCACATTTACCTGGTACATATGCTTGCGGTCTTTTTTTGCAAATGATACAATTGCTGCAGAATGAATAATGGTATCAACTCCTTCCATGGCTTCTTCCAGGGAAACCACATCCAGGATATCGCCTTCCACCCATTCTACTTTATCCAATATCTCCTTACTGATCCACCCCGGCAGTTTATTGCCCCGGCGGATAGCCCTGACAGTATATCCTTTTTCCACCAATGCTTTGATGATATAAGAACCCAGGAAACCAGTACCACCTGTAACAAGAATGTTTCCTGTCCCTTTCGGGGAGGAACTTAGTGTCGCACTGTCTGGATTAATTTCATGCTGCATGGAAGTAAAAATATTTATCAGCTTCTCTTAATGAAACATCTTCTTATTAGTACTTATAATATCCTTTCCCTGTTTTTCTTCCCAGGTCACCGGCATCTACTTTTTCCTGTTGGATAGAAGAAGGTTTAAGCCTTTCAGGGTTACCCAGTTGTTCATACACCGAGCAACTGACCGCATAGTTAATATCATTACCAATGAGGTCCATTAATTTGAAGGGCCCCATTTTAAACCCCGTGGCTTCCAGTAGTGCATCTATTTGTGTATAGTCAGCAAGACCTTCTTCTGCGAGCCGCAACGATTCAATATAATAAGGCCTGGCCACCCTGTTCACAATAAAACCCGGTGAATCTTTGCAAAGCACCGGAACCTTCCCCATTTCTTTGGCGAGTGCAATGATGGTTTGTGTCGTTTGTTCATTCGTAAATCGGGTGTTGACCACTTCTACCAGCTTCATCAGTGGGGCCGGGTTAAAGAAGTGCATTCCAATAACCCGTTCCGGGCTCATCACTTTTTCAGCAATGCCGGTAATGGACAAGGAAGAAGTATTGCTGGCAAAAATGCATTCACTATGGTTCAACTCTGCCAGTTGGTTGAACAAGGAGATCTTAATAGCTGGCTTTTCCACGATAGCTTCTATGAATACATCAGCGAGGCAGGTTTGTATATCGCTGGTATAAACCATTCGTTGCTGTACTTTTTCTTTATTGGCTGCACTGATCTTGTTTTTGTCAACTAAGAACTGCAGGTTTTTCTCAATGCTGCTCTTTGCTTTCTCCAGGACAGCTTCATTCAATTCATACAGGATGGTATAAAAACCCGCCTGCGCCGAAACCTGTGCAATACCACTGCCCATGGTACCGGCACCGCAAACACAAATGGAATGAATGGTCATAGCTGTAAAGGTAAACAGGTAAATTTCTTTTTTACGAAGTCAATTTAATTATCTTTAAAATCAATCTTGTATGGTATGCTTCGTTGTTTATTGGTTGTATTATCTTTCTTATTGTTCAGCTCAGCTGCAAAGGCCCAGTCGCCCTATACATTATGGGAACAGGCAGTAAACTGGGATGGAATCACCCATTGGTCAAGGTATATGATCAGCATGCCTGCTTACCAGGGACCTAACTCTTTACCGGTTCCACGAATTGGCAATGGCAGCCCTGACAGCGTTTTCTCGATTACAGCAACCGGTAACCTGCATTTCTCCAAAGGTGATAATACACAAAACCTGGCCTTGTATGCTAATTACCCGTTGGTAAAGGATGTTATTTCATTTGACCTTATGTGGGTGCCTTATGAAAGATATACGATCAGCCAGGCCATTAAAACGAAGCGGCATGTGTTTGCACAGTTTTACGATGACCATGAAGCAACCGGTGAAGTACACCTGAATACAAATATCCGCCTGTTAAAAAAATGGAGGAAGCACATTGAGCTGGCGATAAGAATTGGGTACCGCTTTCCCAGTGGCTCCGGTTTTGGTGCTGCCCGCTTTACGGACGGGCCGGGTTATCATTTTGATGTTTCATTTGGAAAGCCGTTCAGCAACTCTTCGGTGAAATGGATTGGTATGGCGGGTTTTTATACCTGGCAGATAGAATCAGAAAAACATAACCAGGATGATGCCTTTTTATTTGGCAGCGGCCTGGAGTGGAATAAAAATAACTTGCGGCTGCAAACTTATATCGCCGGTTACCTGGGTTATCTTGAAGGGAGTGGCGATAAACCCATTGTATTCAGAACTACACTGGAACGAAAATTGAAAAGAAACAGCCTGTTACTCGGTTTTCAGCAGGGTATCAAAGACTTTGACTATACCAGCGTGGAAGCTGGTTTTAAATATGTGATCGGGAAATAAATTTTCTAACACTCAATTAATTTTATGGACACAAACCAACCTACCGAGCAAACTATTCAACAACCCGTACCGGCACCAGGCCTCTTTGGTACAAAAATTCCTTCCGTGGCCGCTTTTGTGGTAGGCATATTATTATTCTTTATGCCGTTTATCGATATTAAGTGTAATGATGCTTCGCTGCAAAAGGTAAATGGAGCCGAACTGGCCACCGGTTTTCATGTAAAGGGACCGGGCGGCGATAATTCATTGCTGGATAGTTTTGATGAAGGATTTGGAAATGAAAAACAAAAAGCAAACAATAACCAGGAAAAGAAAGACCCGAATATGTTTGCCCTGGCGGCATTGTTATTTGGTGCTGCCGGTTTATTATTATCCCTGCTGAATAATCATAAAGCAGGCGGTGTCGGGGCTTTACTGACCGGAACAGTTGCAGGGCTTGCCTTAATCGGGTTGATGATCGACATTAAAGATGATCTCGGGAAGGAATCTATGGGTAAAGACCCCAATATCTCTATCAGTGTTGAATTTACGGCCTGGTTCTATTTAACGGTGCTGCTCTTTCTTCTTGCTGCTTTCTTTGGCTATAAACGGATGAAAGAGGGGAAATAAATAATTAGTAAAAAGAAACGCCGGTCAACTGACCGGCGTTTCTTTTATGCTGTGTAAACTATATCGCACTGGTAAACTGTTTCAAAAACCGCACATCATTCTCACTAAACAAACGGATATCATTGATACCGTATTTCAGCATCGCCGGTCTTTCAATACCCATACCAAAGGCAAAGCCGGAATATTTATTCGGATCAATGCCACAATTGGTCAATACATTCGGATGCACCATGCCGCAACCTAATATTTCCACCCAACCGGTCTTTTTACAAATATTACAACCACTGCCGCCACAGATAAAACAACTCACATCCATCTCTGCGCTCGGCTCAGTAAAGGGAAAATAAGAAGGACGGAAACGAACTTTTACATCCTTACCATACATTTCTTTTACAAAGAAGTACAATGTCTGCTTCAAGTCGGCAAAGGAAACATTTTCATCAATATATAAACCTTCTACCTGGTGAAAGAAACAATGGCTCCGGGCACTGATCGTTTCATTCCGGTACACACGGCCCGGCATCAGCATCCGGATCGGCAGGTTTCCTTTTTCCATTTCCCGTATCTGCACACTGCTGGTATGCGTACGCAATACCCAATCCGGGTTTTGTTGTATATAAAACGTATCCTGCATATCACGGGCAGGATGGTGAGCTGGTAAATTCAGGGCGCCGAAATTATGCCAGTCATCTTCGATCTCCGGCCCTTCGGCTACTGCAAAACCCAAGCGCTGAAAAATGGAAACGATCTTGTTGCGCATCAGGGTGATCGGGTGACGGGAGCCGATCGGCATCACATCACCGGGTAAAGAAAGATCAATGGAAGCTACTGCAGCTGATTGCCCGTTAGCGGATGCTTCTTTCAGCAGTTCAAACTTTGCTTCGGTGTATTGTTTAAATTCATTCAGTAACTGGCCGGCTTCTTTTTTCTTTTCGGGAGCTACATTTTTCATCTCGCCCATGATCTCTTTCACGATACCTTTTGTGCCCAGCCATTTGATACGGAATTCTTCCAGGGCTTTGGCATCGGCTGCCGCGGCATTGTCAATTTCACTTTTATACGCTTCGATCTTGTTCAGCAATTGTTCCATCTTGCAAAGATAGGCTAAGAGCTCAAAAGAGGAAAAAGAGGGCGGTGCAG
>CADEDV010000009.1:0-10657 GCA_902826165.1 uncultured Bacteroidota bacterium | reverse complement strand
CTTAATACCAGTGCCATCTCGCAGGATGAAGGCTATAAAGATGGCCAGTTGGGAAAGATCATTGCCGTGTACGAAGAGGAGTTTCCCGACCTGGATGAGGTACAGTTGGTGATCGTGGGTTGCGGGGAACAAAGAGGCAGCGGGCTGATACATGGTCACAGCAATGCACCCGATGTGATCCGCCGGCATTTCTACAATTTATTTTACTGGCATACGGACATCAAAGTAGCAGATATTGGTAATATCAAAGCCGGGTCTTTGTTTACAGATTCTTATGCGGCCCTGAAAACAGTGACCGCCGAATTAATGAATGACGGGAAAACGGTCATCATCCTGGGCGGCTCGCATGACCTGACCTTATCGCAGTACCATGCCTACGACAGCAATAAAAAATCCATTGAAGCGAGTTGTGTGGATGCACTCATTGACCTGAATATCGATTCCCCTTTCCGGCATGAAAATTTCCTGATGGAAATGCTGACCGGAGAACCAAATTATATCCGTCATTATAATCATATCGGCTTCCAGAGTTATTTTGTTCATCCCCGGATGCTGGAAACAATGGATAAACTCCGCTTTGATTGTTACCGGGTGGGACATGTGAAAGAAAGTATTGATGAAATGGAGCCGGTGATCCGCAACAGTAATCTTTTCTCTTTTGATATATCGGCCATTGCCAGTGCTTATGCACCGGCCAATTCTATTTCGCCCAATGGTTTTAATGGGGAAGAGGCCTGCGTTCTGCTGCGCTATGCCGGTATGAGCCCGAATGTCAACAGCATCGGCATCTATGGATACAATGTGCAGCATGATAAAGATGAACTGACGGCCAAACAGATCAGCCACATGCTCTGGTATATCCTGGATGGACGCAGCCGTGGCCGGAGAGAAGCGTCACTGGATGAAAAAGATTCTTTCAATGAATACCATATGGCTTTTGCCGAAGTGGATACTGTCTTTTTACAAAGCAAAAAAACAGGCCGTTGGTGGATGCAGCTGCCCGATAAAAAATTCATTGCCTGCAGTTATAAGGATTATTTACTCGCCAGCAGTAATGAGATTCCTGAACGATGGTTAAGGGCACAGGAGAGGAGCTGAGGCCTCCCCAACCCCTCCGCAGGAGAGGCTTAAGATCCAACACCTATTTTAATTGTATAGTCAACATTAATGTAACTTCAAATTCTCCCCTTTGGGGATAATGAACTTTCAATTTTAAAACTATGAGTGGGGGTATTAAAACCGGTATCTGTTCTTACGGCATGAGCGGTAAATTATTTCATGCACCGTTTATCCAGGCACATCCGGGCTATGAGCTGGTGGCTATTGTGGAAAGGCATAACCAGGATTCAAAAGAACGATACCCGGATGCTAAATTGTATCGTTCCGTTGAGGAACTGTGTGCAGATAAAGAACTACAGCTGATCGTCGTGAATACACCTACCTACCTCCATTATGAACAGGCTAAGATGGTGCTGGAAGCAGGAAAGAATATGGTGATCGAAAAACCATTTGCAGTAACGACAAAAGAAGCAGAAGAATTAACGGCCCTGGCAGAAAAGAATAAACTATTCATCAGTGTGTACCAGAACCGCCGTTATGATGGTGATTTCAGGGCGGTGAAAGAAGTGTTGCAGCAAGGATGGCTTGGTGAAATAAGAGAAGCGGAGATACGATATGACCGTTACCGTCCCTTGTATGGTGGCAAGCCGCACAAAGAAGGAGATATGCGGGGGGCTGGTATCATATATGATCTCAGCCCGCACCTGGTGGACCAGGCGATCCAGTTATTCGGATTCCCCAAAGCACTATTCGCCGACCTGGTCAAAATGCGGGATGATGTGGCGGTGCCCGATTATTTTGAATTGTTGTTTTATTACGACCGTTCAAGGGTGCGGTTAAAAGCTACTTGTATTGCCCGTGAATCAACCTATGCCTATACCATTCATGGCATGAAAGGAAGTTTCCTGCAACAGCGTTCCGATATGCAGGAACAGCAATTGCAGGCCGGTACCAAACCGTCGCTGGAAAGTTGGTGCCCCGCACCGGCTGCAGCAGATGGATTATTGCATACCGAAATAAACGGGGAAGTAATCCGAAAGGAAACGATGTCAACACCCGGTAATTATATGGGCTATTATGACGATGTATATAAAGCACTCTCCGGCCAGGGTCCCAACCCGGTTCCGCCGGCTGATGGAATCAACAATATGCGGATCATTGATGCGGCACTGGAAAGCATGGCTTCCAAAAAAATCATTCAACTGCAATAGTTAAGCTATGACCGGATTGAAACGATATGCCACATACCTCGTATTGCTTACTTCGTACCTGTTCAGTTCCTGCGGGGTGCAGCAACAGCTTTCCCGTTCAGCAAAAGAAACTTTGCTCCAGCAGCCGGCTTTCAAAGCTGCCCATGTTGGTATCAGCATTTATGAACCGGTTACCGGTAAATACTGGTTCAATCACCAGGGTGATAAATATTTTGTACCAGCCAGCAATACTAAAATTCCCACCTGCTATGCAGCGATGAAATATTTGGGGGATAGTTTGGTTTCCGGTAGGATAATAAAAAAAGAGAACCTACTGGCTTTTCGCCCAGCCGGGGATCCGACTTTTCTGCACCCGGAATTTTCTTTCCAGCCTTTATATAATGTTTTACAAAGCAATAAAAATTTACTGGTTATCGATACTGATAACTGGGCAGAGGAACGATTTGGAAACGGATGGTCATGGAATGATTATGAAGAACCCTATATGGCAGAAAGGTCCTGCTTTCCTGCATATGGGAATGTTGTATCCTTACAGCCGGCAAAAGAAACAGCGGCCAATTTTTATGGTTGCGATATTTACAAAACGCTTACCACCTCACCGGGCTATTTCATCCGGTCTTTTCCATTTGTAAACCAGGGCATCCGTAGTTTATACAATGCATATCCGAAACATATTGCTGATAGTGTAATCGGCAATGACAGGATAGTATATTATACTATTGGCCGGGAAATCGGGCAAAATAATTTCACCGTTAATGCCACCCTCATACCCCCCCGGCCACATAAAATACCATTTTATACCGGATCATTCACTGATATTAAAAATATCATTGCGGATACCTTACATTTATCCGAAAAAAAAATAGCACATATAAATATTTATGATGCTGACAGAAAAAAGTTTGACTTCAGCAGATCAATAAAAGTCCACTCCCAACCCACCGACTCCCTGCTCAAACCCATGATGCACCGCAGCGATAATTTTTTTGCGGAACAAAGCTTATTAATGGTGAGCAATGAACTGCTGGGAGTAATGAACGATGAAAAGATCATTGATACATTGTTAAAGACTGACTTTAAAGATCTGCCGCAAAAGCCACGCTGGGCCGATGGTTCCGGTCTCAGCCGCTATAACCTATTTACTCCCCAGGATTTTGTCGCCATTCTCAATAAAATGAAAAATGAATTTGGGATGGAACGCATCAAAGTTATTTTCCCTACCGGCGGAGAAGGTACTATCAGCAGCTATTATAAACAGGATGCCGGGTTTATCTATGGAAAGACCGGCACTTTATCCGGCGTGGTGGCTTTCAGCGGCTTTTTATACACAAAGAAAGGCAAGCTCCTTATTTTCTCCACCTTAATAAATAACCACCAGGGATCAGCAACGGACATCAGACGGGCTATTGAAAATTTCTTACAGGGAGTCCGTTCCAAATATTAGGGTTCTGAAATCCCCTTCGGAGGGCAGGGAGGCTTCTATTTACCAAACATTCTTTCCAGCTGGTCCTGTTTGAATTCTAAATAAGTAGGTGTTCCGTCGGCTGTGATATTGGATTGTTCGCAGGAAAAAAGATCATGCACCAGCTGCCGCATTTCCCGTTCTGTTAACCGCACTCCTGTTTTGACAGATTGCTGACGGGCTAAAGACCGGACTAATTTTTCCCGTTTGGAGAATTTTACTTCCGGGTTAAAATGTTTGTATTGTTCCAGTAATATATCGATCACATGTTTTTCATTACCGGGCTCCACATCAGCCGGTGTGCCCTGGATAACGAATGTATTTTTTCCGAACGGTTCGATCAGATAACCCAGTTGCTGAAGGTCGGTTAGCAGTTCCTGTAATAAAGCCGTATCAGCCGGTGCCAGTTCTAACGTAGCGGGAAACATACTGCGTTGTGTGGCCACAGGTTTATCCTTGCTCGCTGCTTTCAGTTGTTCGTATAATACTCTTTCATGGGCGGCCTGCTGGTGTATCAGTAAGAAACCATTACTGGAAGGAAGGGTGATATAGGTATTGAGTAATTGGGTAAGTTCGGCTTCATTAGCAAATGCTGAATGCTGAGATACTGTTGATGAAGTAGTATGTTCAACAACAGGCTCCCCATTTTCCACTTTCGGTTTTCCACTTTCCGGCTGGTAAAAATCCTTCCAGTGCTTCAGTTCATTTTTGTCTCCTTTTTCAATAAAATGGGCCTGGTTCTTTTGGGTGAAACCTTTGAAGATGGAACCTGCAGAAGCGGCTGTTTTTCTTTCTTCTGTAAAAGGCTGCTGAACAGATGATAGTTGTTGTATGGATGCATCTAGTTCAAAATCCAGGGTGGGGGTAACACTGAACTGTGCCAGTGCATGTTTCACTGCGGCCTGTACAAAGGCATAAATGATCTTTTCATCTTCAAACTTGATTTCCTGTTTGGTCGGATGCACATTCACATCCACTACGGCCGGGTCAAGATCGATAAACAACACATACATCGGGAAATTATCCGAAGGGATCATTTCCTGGTAGGCATTCATCACTGCATGATTCAGGTAAGCACTTTTGATAAAGCGGTTATTGACAAAAAAATACTGGTCACCTCTAGTCTTCTTGGCAGTTTCTGGTTTGCCTGCAAAACCATAAATATTCATGTAGTCAGTCTCTTCTTTCACCGTAACCAGTTTGGCATTATAGTTATTGCCCAGTAATTGAACGATCCGTTGTTTTAAACTGCCGGCTTCGAGATGAAAAAGTTGTTGCCCGTTACTCGTAAGCGTAAACAAAATTTCAGGAAAGGACATGGCCACTCGGGTAAATTCATCCACGATATGCCGCATCTCCGCCGCATTACTTTTTAAAAAATTCCGGCGGGCTGGCACATTAAAGAATAAATTCTTCATAGCAATGCTGGTGCCGGTGGGGGCAGCAACAGGTTCCTGTTTTTTAACTATGCTATTCTCCACTTCAATATAAACGCCGGTGGGGTCTTCATCTCTTTTTGTCTTTAGTTCCACCTGTGCCACGGCTGCAATGGAAGCCAGTGCTTCACCACGGAATCCCATGGTCTTTATATGAAAAAGATCATCTATGTTTTTGATCTTGGAAGTGGCGTGCCGTTCAAAACACATGCGGGCATCGGTCTCACTCATGCCGCTGCCGTTATCAATCACTTGCAACAACGATTTGCCGGCATCATTAATAATGAGTTTGATCTCGGTGGCCCCGGCATCGACCGCATTTTCCAGCAATTCCTTAACGGCGCTGGCGGGCCGCTGGATCACTTCTCCGGCGGCTATCTGGTTCGCAATATTATCGGGCAACAAAACAATACGGTCTGGCACAAAGTCGGGTTTAGCCGCCAAAAATAACGATTTGCCTTTTAAGCAACTCTTGCAAATCTATTAGCCCAAAAGGTTTATTTTTAAAGCTATTTCCAACAAGAATAATAACCGCTTTATGTTACGATCTTTTAAAGTGATCTTTTTAGCCCTTTTATTTACACCGTTCTTTGTAACGGCGCAGTATAAAAGCAAGTTACCGGCGCAGCAATGGACCGACAGTGTATTCAATTCATTAACGGAGGAACAGCGCATTGCCCAGCTCATGGTGGTGCGGGCACATTCCAATTTAGGGCCTGATCATGTGGCCAAAGTAGTGAGTGATATTCAAAAATATAATATCGGTGCACTCTGTTTCTTCCAGGGAGGCCCGGTGAGACAGGCTAATCTTACCAACTATTATCAAAGTATTGCGCAAACACCGATCATGATGACGATTGACGGGGAATGGGGTTTGGGTATGCGGCTGGATAGTGTGACCAAATTTCCTTACCAGCTGACCATTGGTGCGGTGGAGGATGAGAACCTGGTGTACCGGATGGGGCTGGCAGTAGGAGAACAATGCAAACGGATCGGTGTGCATGTAAACTATGCACCGGTGGTGGATATCAATAATAATCCGAATAACCCTGTAATTGGTTACCGTTCATTTGGTGAGAACAGGGATAAAGTATCAGCCTTTGGCATTGCGTATATGAAAGGAATGCAGGATGCCGGTATCATGGCATGTGCCAAACATTTTCCCGGTCATGGTGATGTGGATGTGGATTCACATTATGACCTGCCAGTGATCAATAAGAACAGGGCGCAGCTGGACTCTATGGAGCTGGTTCCTTTCCGGGCCATCTTTGATGCGGGTGTGGGTAGTGTGATGATCGCCCATTTATACATTCCCGCTATTGATAACACGGTAAATAAGGCAACATCTATTTCAAAAAATAATGTGAACAACCTGCTGAGAAAAGACATGGGTTATGAAGGACTGACCTTTACCGATGCGCTGGAGATGAAGGGGGTTGCTAAATTCTTTCCTGGTGGAACGATAGCGGTGGAAGCATTGATAGCGGGTAATGATATGTTATGCCTGCCCTCCAGTGTGGAAGAAGCGATAACAGCAATTAAGAAAGCCATCGCTGAAAACAGGCTGACCTGGGAGGATATCAATGCGAAAGTGAAAAAAGTATTGTTATCCAAGTATAAACTCGGCATGAACAAATCACAGGTGGTTGATCTTACCAATCTAACCGAAGAGCTGAATGCCAAAACAGATGCGATCAGGACTGAAGTGGCCCAAAAATCAATCACCATTCTTTCTACTGCGGCTAATAAAGCTTCCCGAACTGATTATGTCAGCCTTCCTTTGATAAAAGGTAAAAAGATCGCCTATGTGGGCATTGGCTCCAAAGAGCTGAACAGCTTTGGCAAAAGAATGAGAGATGAACTCGGTGCTGATGTATTCCTGTTTTCATATAAAGACAATGAAGACAAAGCTGCAGAAATTCTGAAAGCAGTCCCTAAGGATGGTAAATATGATGCGATCGTTGTGGGCATTCATGATTATAATAACCGCCCGGCCAATAATTATAGTATCAGCCCGGCTGCGATCAGTTTATATAAGCAGCTGAATTTTATTAAAACTGTCACCATAGTTTTTGGAAACGTATTAGCCACGCAAAACTTCTGCGATGCTTATACATTAGTAGCCGCTTACCAGGATGATACTATTTCACAAGAAGCGGCTGCTGATGTAGTAACTGGTAAAACTAAAGCAACAGGTACTTTGCCTGTCCGGGTTTGCAATTTTAAACAAGGTGATGGCATAGTGTATAAACCAACGGGTGAGCCGGTTCATGCATTCAGCAAATTAACTATAGTAGATTCAATTGTTGCCGATGCGATCAACCAGAAAGCTTTTCCAGGTTGCGTGGTACTGGCTGCACATAATGGGGAGATCATCTATCATAAAGCATTTGGCAACTACGTTTATGAAAAGCCATCTCCAATGACCCTGGAAAGTATTTTTGATTTGGCTTCTGTTACCAAGATATCAGCTACTACAGTATCGGTAATGAAATTATATGAGCAGGGCAAACTGGACCTGGACAAAAAGCTGGGTGATTACCTGCCCTGGGTAAAAGGAACCGATAAAGCCAACCTGCGGATCGATGATATTTTATTGCATCAGGCGGGGCTTGTTCCTTTTATTGCTTTTTATAAAGAAACCATTGACCCGGTAACCGGTGAGCCGAACCCTGCTATTTATTCGGATAAATCCAAACCCGGCTTCACGATCCGGGTGGCGGAGAATATCTATATGCGCAACGACTGGAATGATACCATCATCAGCCGTATTTTAAAAAGCCCGTTGAGTAAACATGGCCGGTATGTGTACAGTGATAATGATTTTATTTTTCTTGGAAAGATCGTGGAGCAATTGTCCGGGGTAACACTGGATGAGTACGTACAAAAAACCTTCTACCGCCCGATGGGTATGCAAACAACCGGCTTTAAACCAAGAAACAGGTTTGAGTTGAACAGAATGGTACCCACAGAAACAGAAAAACATTTCCGCCGGCAAACCACGCAGGGAGATGTGCATGATGAAGGGGCTTCGATGTTTGGTGGAGTGGCCGGTCATGCAGGTTTGTTCTCTGGTTCGTATGATCTGGCTATGCTGTACCAGATGTTATTGAACGGTGGTGAATTCAACGGGCAACGTTTCCTGAAAAAGGAAACGATTAATTTGTTTACAGCCTATCACAGCAAGGTCAGCCGCCGGGGCTATGGGTTTGATAAACCCGAAAAAGATAACCGGATCAGGAAAGACCCTTATCCTTCTCAGTTAGCCTCACCGCAAACTTTTGGCCATACCGGTTTCACCGGCACCTGTGTATGGGTGGACCCGAAAAATGACCTGGTTTATATTTTCTTATCTAACAGGGTATATCCTACGAGAGATAGCCCCAAGCTTTCTTCCTTACAGGTAAGAGGTAAGATACAGGATGCGATCTATAGAGCCTTGGGTATTTAAGCGTATTATTTGTTTCAGATAAGTGCAATAAAAAAACGGAGTTGATTGCTCCGTTTTTTTATTGATTCATTATTTATTATCCGGCTTATTCGGTGGCCGGTTATCTCTTCTCGGTGGCCGGTTCTGTTGTTGCCCTCCTTGCTGTCCCCCCTGCCGGTTAGGGTTTTGTCCTTGCTGCCGCTGCTGCGGACGTTGGCCTTGTTGCCCTCTTTGTTGGTTAGGGTTTTGTCCTTGCTGCCGTTGTTGGTTTCCAGCTTGCCGTTGCTGTGGACGCTGTCCTTGTCCCTGTTGTCTTTGCTGCTGTTGCTGCTGGCGTTTTTTCTTATCTGCTTTTTCCAACGTACGCAGGCTGATCTGTCCCACCACATCCACAAATTCAGGTTCCACTTCTTTCGGCTTATTAGTGGTTACATCTACCACTTCCAGTTCTTCCGGAATAATTCCCTGCCTGTTCTGTGCTTTTATTTTGATCACCCCTTCAATGGTCAGCGGGTATTGTTTATTGCTGTCAGGCAACGTGTACCACATCAGGTTCTTAAAAATATCTTTCTTGATCAGGAAGGCATTGCCTTTTGCCACCTGTATCATATCGCAATTATCCGGGAAATGCTGCAGGGCATCGAGGTAAGTATCCAGTTCATAGTTCAGGCAACACTTCAGTCGTCCGCACTGGCCGCTGAGTTTTGTCTGGTTGATCGAAAGGTTCTGGTAACGGGCTGCTGCGGTATTCACCGATTTAAAATCAGTCAGCCAGCTGCTGCAGCATAATTCACGGCCGCAACTGCCAATGCCGCCCACTTTACCCGCTTCCTGGCGGGCACCGATCTGGCGCATTTCCACTTTCACTTTAAATTCGGATGCATATACTTTGATCAGTTCTCTAAAATCAACCCGGCCATCAGCAATATAAAAGAAGGTCGCTTTTCTTCCATCGGCCTGCATTTCCACCTGGCTGATCTTCATGTCCAGTTTCAGTTGCTTGGCAATAGCCCGGCTGCGGATCACGGCTTCCGGTTCCCGGGCCTTGTTCTGTTTCATCAGGTCAATATCACGGTCGGTAGCGGCACGTAATATTTTTTTCATCTCCGGGTTATCTTCCTTCACATTCCGTTTCTTCATTTGCAGGCGGACGATCTCACCGGTCAGTGAAACTTCTCCCACATCAAAACCACTCACGCCTTCCACGGCGATCAGGTCGCCTTTTTCAAAAGGCTGTAAAGAAAGATTACGGAAAAAATCTTTGCGGGTTCCTTTATTGAAACTAACCTCCACCACTTTGCAACTGCTCTCCACGTCTGCAATGGGCAGGTTGCGCAACCAGTCATGCGTATTCATACGGTTACATCCGCCGGTACTGCACCCGCCGTTGCTCTTACATCCGTTCGGTTTATCTGTGCCACAATTACTGCAACCCATGTAATGATTTTATATTCTTAAAAATAAACAGGAAGAAGATGAACCCGGCTGCAGAATTACTATTAAACTTTTGTTGCGTCGCACTCTTGTACGTTCAGTTCACAGCTCAGCAAAAAAAGCTTGCCGTTGAACAGGTTACGATATGCAGAAGTAAATGTTGACACAATAATAATAGATTCCGGAGCGGCCCTTCTCTTCCCTTCTTTTTCGCTTACGTCTCCTGGCTCACTTTCTCAATTGGTCAAAAATACAATTTTATGGCTATTAAGTGCAGTCAACCTTTTACTACCCGGGAGGCGGGTTACTGGAACACAATTTTGTCCTGTATAATGTGGTAGACCTTGATTGTCAGGGCATGGAACAGGATCTTGGCATTGGCATTCCGTTCAATATAATAAGAAGCCTTATCCAGCTCTTCAATCAGGGCTTCCTGCTGGGCGATATCGCTGATCTTCTTGTTCAGTTTCTCGCAAAAATCCTTTTCCGCTGCAGACAGCTGCGTTGAATCGCCCATGATCCGGAACCGGATAGCTTCCTGCAGGATATGATTGAAATAACGGAGAAACTGTTTTTGTTTTTCCCGGCCCAGCCGGCTGATCTCTTCCACCCATTTGGTCTGGGC
>CADEDV010000008.1:121494-130352 GCA_902826165.1 uncultured Bacteroidota bacterium | reverse complement strand
TTAGCAAAATCCTGTGGTAAAGGATGATTATTTGGATCTTACCATTTTTGTTTAATGCCAATTTTTTCATAGAAAGCGGCCAGCTTTTCCGGCTTCCAGATCGGAAGCAGCATAGGCAGGATCATATAAGTGAAGGCGATGATAAGAATAGTGAAAGCATACCTGGCCCAGTTTCTTTTTTGCGTCCATTGCTCCCACATAACAGCACCGGCTGCCAGTAACATAGGATAGATACCCAGCGAGTAATAGCTTTTACCCCTGCCCAGTATCAATAACAGGATAACCAAAAAATAAGTATAGGCCAGGAAACGCCATTGTTTGTTTTTCAGGTACCAGGCCAGCCCGGCTACCCATACCAGCACCGTTGCGAGCAGCATCATGAACTGGTCAGTAATAAACTCAACCGGGTTCATATACTTCAGCTGTGTTTCCTGTAACTCTTCCATATGATGTAGCAAGGGCCAGTTATGCCGGTATTGCCACCATACATTGGGCAGAATAATGAGCAAAGCCAACAGGGAGGCTAAATAAAATTTCTTTACGGTAAATATTTTCCGGTGCTGCGATAACAGTAATGCCAATAAGATACCGGCGATAATAAATAATACAGAGTATTTGCCCCAGAATCCCAATGCGAGGCTGATCGTGAGACAGAACAACAGGGTTTCCTCTTTTTCATTGATATAACGAATGATGAAATAAATAGCCAATGTCCAGAAGAAGATATCCAGCATATTGGGCTGAAAAAGAAAGTGCACCCGCATATAAGCACCCGTCATCATGCTAATACCCGCCAGGAACTGGGCAAACAATTTTCCCCCTAGTTCTGCCGTGATAAGACAGGTAATCACCAGTGTAGCGGCTCCAAAAAAGCAGGGCCAGATCTTTATCCAGGCTTCATGGTCACCAAACCAGGAAGAGATGCTGCCGAGATAAGAGATCAGGGGAGGATTTTCCAAATAGCCGAAAGCCAGGTGTTGTCCCTGCTGGTAATAGAGATATTCATCCCGTTGCAATTCATAACCGGGAGATTGCAGGAACAGGGGCAAGACAAACTTGATGATAGCTAACAGCAATATCAGTGGCCAGTAAGCTTCGGCTTTTCTCATAGTGCCGTTAAGATACAAATGAAAATGAAACCAACTGATTTTCTCAGCTGTTGAATGCGGCAATTGCTTTACTGATCCTTTCGATGGTCTCTTCTTTTCCAATCAGGGCGGCGATATCAAAAACACCGGGGCCGAATTTCCCGCCTACCAGCATGATGCGGAAAGGAAGCATCAGCTCACCAGGTTTTATTTCGTTGACCGCTGCGATCTCCTTAAAATTATTTTCTAAGGTGGTTACATTCCAGTCTGTGGCTAGTTCATAGTTGCGGACCAGTTCTGCAAAGAACAATTGTTTAGCAGCATTCCATTTTGGTTTCACCGCTGCAATATCGTATTGTGCTGGTGTGGTAAAGAAGAAAGCGGATTGCTCAAAAAAATCAGTAAGCAGTGTACATCTTTCTTTGACTAGTTCAATGACCTTCCTGAGCTTAGTTTCATCTGTAATCGTGATGCCTTTTTCAGTCAGCAGGTTTTTGACCTCCAACATCAAACCGGCAACATCAAACCGTTTTATCCATTCATGGTTGAACCATTTCGCTTTTTCATAATCGAATTTCGCCCCGCCACTATGCACTCTTTCCATGGAGAATTTGGCAACCAGCTCTTCTTTGGTAAATACTTCCTGTTCGGTACCATCATTCCAGCCCAGTAAGGCCAGCAGATTAATAAAAGCTTCGGGTAAAAATCCTTTCTCCTTAAATCCTTCTGTCAATTCATTGGTTTTAGGATCGGCCCAGTTCATGGCAAACACCGGGAAGCCATATTTGGCACCATCCCGTTTACTCAATTTCCCATTAGGTCCTAATATCAACGGCAGGTGCGCCCATTGCGGCATCTGTTCAAGTCCAAATAAATATTTCCATAGCAGCACATGCACCGGTGCCGAGGGCAACCATTCTTCCCCGCGGAAAGCATGGGTGATCTTCATCAGGTGATCATCCACCACCACCGCAAGGTGATAAGTAGGCATGCCATCTGCTTTCAGTAATACTTTATCATCCACCACAGCGGTGTCGAAACTTACCTCACCCCTGATCATATCCGTAAAGGTTACCGTTTCATGTTCATCCGGCATTTTAATACGAATGACATGGCGGGTTCCTTCAGCCAGCAATTTTTTTACTTCATCAGCGGCCAATGTCAGTGAGTTGCGCATTTGCAGGCGAACGTAACGATCATATTGCGGAGAAGGATTCTGTTCTGTTTTAAAATCCAGCCTCATTTTTTCAAGATCTTCCGGGGTATCAAATGCATAATAAGCATGACCGTCTTTTACCAACTGCTCTGCATACTGATGATAGGTTGCTTTTCTTTCACTCTGGCGATAGGGGCCATATTGCCCGCCATGCAGCAGACTTTCATCCGGTTCAAGCCCGGCCCATTTCAGGCAGTTAAAAATATAGTCTTCTGCCCCTGCTACAAAACGGGACTGGTCGGTATCTTCTATACGAAGGATGAATTCTCCCCCGTGATGTTTTGCAAACAGGTAATTATATAACACCGTTCTTACACCACCCAGGTGAAGCCCGCCGGTGGGGCTGGGTGCAAATCGTACCCTGACTTTTTTACTCATAAGCTGCAAAGATAATAGCTCTGTGTACAAGGTCATGGTTGTTGCCTTTGTTTCTCTTTGCAGTAACTTGTGCCTGTTATGAAGTATTTGGTTAAAACACCCTGGATCATGAAGAAGCTGTGGCCTTCTTATACATGGGGTGTTGATACAAAAGAAAAGATCATTTACCTCACATTTGATGACGGTCCTCATCCCGTTGCCACTCCTTTTGTACTGGATGAGTTGAAAAAGTATAATGCTAAAGCTACTTTTTTTTGCATTGGGAAAAATGTGATCGCTTACCCCGAAATCTATAAGCGGATATTAGAAGAAGACCATGCAGTGGGAAATCATACCCAGCATCATTTGAATGGCTGGAAGACCGAGGACAAGGTGTACCTTGAAGATATTGCCGAAGCTTCAAAATATATTGACTCCCGCCTGTTCCGGCCTCCCTATGGGAGGATCAAAAGATTCCAGGCAAAGAACATTCAGCATGTGATTAAACAGGTTGATCCCAAAATAATCATGTGGTCGGTATTGAGCGGGGATTTTGATACCTCCATTTCAAAAGAAAAATGTTTGGAGAATGTAGTGCTGAATGCCGAACCCGGTTCAATTATCGTTTTTCATGATAGTGAAAAGGCATTGCCATTATTGCAGCATGCTCTGCCTTTATTTCTTTCGCTTTTTTCCAAAAAGGGGTATCGTTTCCAAAAATTAGAACGATAGAAACGATTGACCGGTAAATTCAATTTGTAGCTCCTTGATTGCAAAGAAGGGGGAAGGCTATAAAAAAGTTAGGGCCTGGGTAGAAACCCTGGCCCGTTTTTAATCCGTACCCTATGAAAACTGGTTTAAAGGTATAATAATTTTTTAATTACCGCAAAGTAATTTGATGCGAAACTCCGTTGATGGTAATGACGGCCTGGTTGTCGCAATTACCATTTCCAAAGTTCAGAATTGCCACCCAGGGGCTGTTGGCATTCGCATTCCTTCTCACCGTTTTAATAGTACCTCTTACGATCCAGCGGCAGGTAAAACGCTTGATAAGAGGCTCAATTACATTGGATTCCCATGTAACCACCAGGTTTCCACGCTGGGCCTGGCCACTGGCTGATCCTTCAATTTTGAAAATATCGTCAAGGGGAATATTAGGAGTAGCAAGCCCTTCCATCTGGGTAATTGTCTTCACACTGTTCCATTGGGTATAATTACCATTAGGCTTGGTCAGTTTGGCATTGATCACCTGCACTTTGAATTTCCGGGCAGGTGGGGTAGTGTTAGGAGTACTCATATTGGTGATCTTATGCGTGCCTTCTACATGGATACTGTCGAAATAGAAACCATCAAAAGTGGTAGTTGCGACAGCTTCGGGAACGATCAGCCTGTTAGAATATTCAGCAATGATCTTACCCTTCCGGGTGTGACCATCAGGGCCCATACAAGGCGTGGGGCCGAAATCGATAACTATTCTTACCGGGAATGGGTTACTGGTGGGGCGGGTAATGGTGACGGTATAGCAGGCGTTGGGCCTTTCTGTGCTCGGTGTACCTGTATCTCCGCCGGTTGTTGAACGTCCAAAAATACCGGTGCCGGACATGCCTACTTCATCATTCACTCCCATCACATCGTCGAACACACCATTAAAAATGGTTTCTGCTTCAGCATCCGATTCGCTGGAGACCATTGATACTTCCTCTTCCTGGGCATCGGTACCTGTACTTTTTTCTTTCGAACAGGATACGATGAAAACGATAGAAAGGATGGAAAAAATGGCCACCAGTTGGGCCGGGGAGAACCGTAGTTTCATAAACATAGTTTTATGTTGTAATAATTTAACGGCAGTGAGATGGCTTTTATTGACTGAGGTTTAACGGTTTCTTAAAGTTTTTTGCAGAATTTTGCCCAAAAATCCGGCCGGAATGAGATTAGTGGACACACATGCACATATTTACCTCGAAGAGTTTGAAAAGGACAGGGAGGGGGTGCTTCAACGGGCTGAAAAGGAGGGAGTTGAAAAAATATTCCTGCCCGCCATTGACTCAACTACCCACGAGCAGATGCTGAAGCTGGAGGCGGAACACCCCGGTCAATGTATTAGCATGATGGGTTTGCATCCCTGTTATGTAAAGGAGAATTATGAGGCAGAGCTGAAAATAGTAGAAGATTACCTTGCCAAGCGGTCTTTTGCGGCTATCGGGGAGATTGGCCTCGATTTTTACTGGGATAAAACCTTTACGGAGCTGCAGTACAAAGCTTTTCACCGGCAAATTGAATGGGCCATGCACTATGATATTCCCATTGCCATCCACTCCCGGAATGCCACGGATGAGTGCATTGAGGTGGTGGCCGGCCATCAGAACGGGCGGTTAAAAGGCGTTTTTCATTGTTTTTCCGGGTATGCAAACCAGGCAAAAAAGATAACTGACCTTGGTTTTTACCTTGGTATTGGCGGGGTGGTGACATTTAAGAATTCGGGTTTGGATAAGGCCATTGAAGATATCAGCCTGGACCAGCTGCTGCTGGAAACAGATGCGCCCTACCTGGCACCGGTGCCTTTCCGGGGCAAACAAAATGAGCCCTCGTACCTGAAATATGTGCTGGAGAAAATTGCCATGACCAAGCGTTGTACAATTGAAGAGGTGGCGGCAGTTACTACTGATAATGCACTGAAGCTATTCAATGCCAGTAAATAAAAATTCCCCTGATTTAAAGAGGAATTACTGCGGAGACTAAGGGATTCGAACCCTTGATACCCTTTAGAGGTATACACACTTTCCAGGCGTGCTCCTTCAACCACTCGGACAAGTCTCCATTGCTAAAGGGCTGCAAAAATAGGGATTCTTGCCTTACCAGTTGTTGGCCTGGTCGGGATTTAACCGCTCCGAAAAATCAATGGGCTGGTTATTCTTCCAGTCGGGGTCATATTTTACAAACCAGGAGATCCAGAGGCTGCGGCTGAGCCGCATGATCCAAGGCTGTAGGAGGATTAAAAACACCGCATTGGCACCCAGCCAGTAAAAGAACCGGTTATCGTCAGTGGAAAAGCCGATCAACACCCACCAGGCCACAAGGGTGGACACACTGATCGCCACTGTTATCGCATAGCTGACATAGCTGGTGCCATAATAAAAACCTACTTCAATCTCGGTTGCCTGGCCACAGACAGGGCAGGTCTTGTTCATCTCCAGGTTCTTTTTGAAACTCAGTCGTACGGGGTGTTTGAATAGTTTTCCTTCCCGGCAGCGGGGGCAATGACAGGTGAGTGCAGATGCAAAATACCCCCTGTGTTCTTTCTTTTCCGGCATTCTGTTAGTTTATTAGTTGGTTGGCAGGTGTTGTTCAATGATTTTTTCTAATTGCAGGGCCTGTACCACACCTGATTTTCTCCATAAAGGCTTGCCATTTTGAAACAGCATCAGGGTCGGCACACTTTGTATTTGTAATGCCTGGGCGGCCGCCGGGCTTTTATCAATATCAATTTTCAGGATGCGAACCTTATTGCCCATCCGCTGGTGCAATTCTTCCAGGACAGGTTTCATCAATTTGCAGGGGCCACACCATTCCGCAAAAAAATCAACCAGCACGGGTGTGTTGCCATTAATAATTTCACCAAAACTCTCTTTATGACTGCTTGTTGTTTGCATTTTTTTCTTTTTTGAACATACTGAATAATAAACCGCCCATCAATCCACCATAAGCGGTGCTGTTGGGCCATTTGGAAGTAATAGCACAGGTGCCACTGCTGCAACCGATCTGCTGCCAGTAAATATACCCGCCGATTGCACCGAGAATGATTCCGGCAATCAGTAACTTATTATTTAGCACCCAGCTCTTCATATTCAATACCCCCCTTTTTTGAAAGATCTGCTTTTGATACAGGAGTATAACAAGCCCCTGCGCAACATACCCCATCCGTTAATAAGGAAAATACGGTGAAAATTCCCCCAACAATTATCCCGGGCACCTGCCCGGATTCAATCGAGGAGTACAAAATTAAGCTACCCAGCCCAACCCGGACGAACTTTAATGTGGTCCAGCCACTTTTGATTCTTTCTATAATACGCATTACCTGTTTTTTCTATCCTGCAAATTTCATTTTCAGCACTGAGAAAATGAGTGACAATAGTTACATGGCTAATACCTGCACGATCAGTTGATATTACTCATCGGATTTTGTGATAAATGTCATTTTGAGCAGGGGGCAGCTGGTGGACATTTGTAAGCAATGAACTGGCAGGCAGAACTGCCGGGTGGAAAGTTATACCTGTTTTTCAGAACTACTAAATCAGCACAATCATGAAAGTTGAACAAATCTATACGGGTTGCCTGGCGGAAGCAGCCTATTATATCGAAAGCAATGGCGAAGCAGCTATTATCGATCCGCTGCGGGAAACAAGACCCTATATTGAAAAGGCGGAGCGAAATAAAGCAAAGATCAAATACATCTTCGAGACGCATTTTCATGCTGATTTTGTAAGCGGCCATATTGATCTTTCTAAAAAAACAGGCGCCACTATTGTGTTTGGCCCCACTGCGGCGCCGGGCTATATAGCTCATGTGGCAGAAGATGGGGAAGTATTTCAGTTAGGCGATGTGAAAATAAAAGTGCTGCATACGCCTGGTCATACAATGGAATCCACCACCTACCTGCTGATCAATGAGAAAGGGAGAGAGTATGCCATCTTCAGCGGCGATACCTTGTTTATCGGTGATGTGGGCCGCCCCGACCTGGTACAAAAACTGAAGGCAGAAGTTACCCCGCAGATCCTGGCCGGTTATTTATATGATTCTCTCCGTAACAAGATCATGCCTTTGCCGGATGATGTGATTGTTTACCCCGGTCATGGTGCTGGCAGTGCTTGTGGTAAAAACATGAGTAAGGAAACAGTTGATACACTTGGCCACCAGAAACAAGTCAATTACGCATTGAGGGAAGACATGACCCAGGAAGAATTCATCAAAGCCGTTACTGATGGGTTAGTGGAACCTCCACAATATTTCCCCTTCAATGTGTTGCTGAACCTGAAAGGCGGCCTGGAAAGTATTGATGAGATTATTGCAAAAGGGAAAAGACCATTAACCGCCAGGGAATTTCAAACAGTATGGGAATCCCTGGAAGCAATAGTGATAGACACCCGTTCCAAAGAAGCTTTTGCAGCCGAACATATTCCCGGTTCTATCTATATCGGTATCGATGACAATTTTGCACCCTGGGTGGGAACGTTGGTGACCAATTTAAAACAACCCATTCTTTTCATTGCTGACCCCGGAAGAGAGGAAGAAGTAGTGATCCGTTTATCAAGAGTGGGTTATGACAATACGGTTGGTTACCTGGAGGGTGGATTACGGGCATGGAAGGAAGCTGGTTTTGGCATTGATATATTGAAAGAAATCAGTGCTGAAGATTTTGATGTACTATATGAAATGGATAACCAGCATATAAACTTACTGGATGCAAGAAGGAAAAGTGAATTCGACTCCGAACATCTTGTTGGGGCGGTAAATTTCCCACTGGATTTTATTAACCAGCATATGGCTCAGTTAGACAGAAATAAAAAATACTATATCCATTGTGCCGGCGGTTACCGTTCGGTGATCATGTGCTCCATTCTTAAATCAAGAGGATTTGATAAACTCGTAAATATTAAAGGGGGATATAAAATGCTCAGCCAAACCGGCTTACAAAAAACAAAATATGTAGCCCCTACGACTATGTTATGATGATTGCATACTGCTGATACAACCGGCCGCCTGGCCGGTTTTTTTATGTGATATTAGTTACTATATGGTATAGTATCATCTGCTAATTTTGACTCATAAATCAACGACAATGGCGACAATTCAAATGACGACACAGGATTTTAAAGACAAAGTGTTTAACTATGATACCGAAAAGGATTGGAAATACCAGGGAAGCCTGCCGGCTATCATTGATTTTTATGCAGACTGGTGCGGTCCCTGTAAAATGGTAGCTCCTGTGTTGGAAGAACTGGCCGAGGAGTATAAAGACAGGTTGCTGATCTATAAAGTGGATACGGACGCAGAGCAGGAATTATCAGCCGTTTTTGGAATCCAGAGTATTCCTACTTTATTATTCATTGATGCCAATGGAGAACCCATACTGCAACCCGGCGCACTTCCCAAACATGTATTTAAAAAAGTGATCGAAGAAAAATTATTTATTACTGAAG
>CADEDV010000008.1:6319-121394 GCA_902826165.1 uncultured Bacteroidota bacterium | reverse complement strand
GCAAAGTCTTTTGCTGTTTCAAAGTCATCATCCAGGGAAAGCATAACTATCGCCAATTTTTCCGGGTTTGTTTTAGCTACTAATTGCTGAATAGAGGGTATTTCTGCCCGGCAGGGTCCGCACCAGGTAGCCCAGAGATTGACCAATACCTTTTTCCCTTTAAAAGATTCTAGGTTTACTGTTTCATTTCTGCTGTTCATCATGGCGAAAGAGGGCATGGGAGCCGGCCTGCTTTCTTGAGTAGCAGGGGTGCTGGTTTCTGTAGCGGTTTCAGTGGCTCCGGTTTCTTTATCTGCATTATTACAGGCTGCAAAGAGCACCAGGCTCAAAAGTATGATAGAAGATTGCTTCATGATAGTTGATTGATGAACTGTTGGTTTAAAAGTAAAAAAATGAAATTCTATGTTTTTTAACGAACGGTAAAATAAACTTTCCAGATAACCGGGGATGCCCGGCTGGATTCAGGATCATTCCTCCAGAATACATTGGGTGCCCTGCTGTCAATACCGCCGATCATATAACCAACCATGGTTTTCTTTTTCCCGAGTTTGTCAATGTGTAAGATGCCGTTACTGCTGAATAATTTTTCATTCAGTGGGATGAACTCGGCAGCTGCACCAAAATAGCCCGGCATCGGATCAGCAAGTATATATTCCCGGACCTGGTTTTCTTTTCTTTCCACCACACTGATGCTGTTAACAAAGGGAACATTATCATCGGCGACAGTTTTCCCGGTACTGTCTTTATAGTTTTGTGCAATACCACCCAGGAAGATACTATACATAGTTTTGTTTGTCTTATTGTAAGCAGGAATACTGGCAGTATGATAGTGGCAATACAACTGATTGAAGCCCGGAACTTCTGCATGTTTGTCTTCGGTGATATCAACCAGCGTTGTATAAGGGATGTCCCTTTTTGTTTGAAATACGCCTGAATAAATGGTCAGTATTTCCTTTCCGTCGGCATCATACTGGTTCAGCAGGTTATAATCCCTCCGGTGAAGTAATGATGTATCTGTAATTGCTGAGTAATTCTCAATACTTAAACTGCCTGACCCGCTGGCAATGCTGAACTTCCTGATCTGGTTGGTGTATAATTGTGAAAAACCCGGACCATGATCAGGGCCATGCGGATTATAACGACCATCAAATCGTTGACCACCGACGAGGTAAAAGGTATTGGCAAGTTTGTTTAAATGACCTCCTGTTACAGCCATTCTTTCATCTGCCAGTTGACCAATATAAGGTAATATATCCCGTTCATTGATGATTGCATCAACTAATTCTTTTACTTGAATCCTTGTAAGCACAGGATAAGTGATATGATCTTTTTTTGTCTCGCTGTATCCATATCCCCCGATAAGTAAAAGCTCGTTGCCTTCCTGGAAGAATTCCATATTGGTGCTTTGTAATTGTTCTGCCAGTGGAGCCGGTAATCCAATGATAGATTTGCGCCATATTTTTTCTTTTTCAATATTAATGACGATAAGATCGGTGTTATTGTATTGTGGCCTGAAGGAAGCAAAGGGCTGACGTTTATGAAGACCATCCGTTCTGCCGCCAATGAGTACTATTTTGTCACCTGATTGAGCCCAGGCATAGGATTGAAGACCATCCATATCTTTTAGAATGACCGGTTCAAGCGTTACAGAGAATGGCTGATCCGTTTGTGCTGTAACTGCAGCACTGAAAAAGGCGGAGCAAATCGTCAGAAACGTAATTATAAGCTTCATATGAGAATTTTTAGTGAAACACTATCAAAAATCAAAAGTATTAGTACCGGCTTCTTTTACAGGTGATTAATATCACCCTTCAGGAACTTATTTCCAGGCTGCATTTATACTGCTGCCACTTTTATCTGAAAGTGACTTATATCACATAGCTGCTAATATTCCTGTTATTTGAAAGAGAATCATTTTCGTGCCTGACAGGACTCATTTGATTTTGTGACTCAACTCGCAGACCGCCGAAGAGTGTCATACGAATTTTACATCGTAAATGATTATCAGACCAACAAAACAATTACGATGAAACACCTTGTTATACTCGGAGCTGGTACAGCGGGAACTATGATGGCCAATCACCTTAGTCATGAACTTAAAAAGGCAGATTGGAAGATCAGCATCATTGATGAAAAAGAAGAACATCATTATCAACCCGGCTATCTTTTTTTACCCTTTGATATATATACCCCGGACGACATCATAAAATCAATAGAAGAGTTTATTCCTAAACATGCCAGCCTTGTAAAAGGGAAGATTGATAAAGTGGAGCCGAAGGAGAATAAAGTAAAAATGGCTGACGGCAGCGAATTAAATTATGATATCCTGATCGTTGCCACCGGGGCTAAAATTGCTCCCGAAGAAACAGAAGGAATGAAAGGAAGTGAATGGCATAAATCCGTTTTCGACTTTTACACTTTTGAAGGATCTCTTGCACTCAGGAACAAATTAAGGAACTGGGAAGGAGGCAAACTGGTGGTTCATATCACCGAAATGCCCATTAAATGCCCGGTGGCCCCGCTGGAATTTGCTTTCCTGGCAGATTCTTTCTTCAAGCATAAGCATATGCGGGATAAAGTGGAGATCACTTACGTAACTCCTTTAAGCGGTGCGTTCACAAAACCAAAAGCTACGGAAGCACTGGAGCATTTACTGGAAGAGAAGCATATAAAAATTGAAAGCGATTTTGCTATTGAACATGTGGATAATGAAAAGAAAGAAATCGTGGATTATGGCGGCAGGGTCATTCCTTTTGATATACTGGTAACTGTTCCCACCAATAAAGGAGATGAAGTGATGGAACGGTCCGGGATGGGCGATGATCTGAATTATGTACCTACCAATAAGGCAACATTGCAATCAAAAGAGTATGCCAATGTATTTGTATTGGGCGATGCAAGCAATATCCCCGCTTCCAAAGCAGGTTCTGTTGCACATTTTGAAGCGGAAATACTCACTGAAAATATTCTCCGGTATATAAAAGGAGAGCCGTTAAAAGAAGAGTTTGACGGTCATGCCAATTGTTTTATTGAAACAGGAAACGGGAAAGCGTTACTCATTGATTTTAATTATACGCATGAACCTGTGGAAGGAAGTTTTCCTTTCCCTGGTATTGGCCCACTGAAATTATTAAAGGAGAGCCGTATGAACCATCTCGGTAAACTGGCGTTCAGGTGGATATACTGGAACGTATTGCTGAAAGGAACGCATATACCTTTTGTTTCAGCTACGATGTCTGAAGCAGGAAAAAAATACAATTAATCACTATAAATCAACAATCATGGAAAAAGTTATCGCTGGCAAAACAATTGCCGTAAATGAAGAAGGATACCTCACCGATTTTAAACAATGGGATAAATCAATAGCTGACGAACTGGCGGCTGAAGCTGAGATCAGCCTTAGCCCCAGGCATTGGGAAGTACTGAACTATCTACAAACCGAATTCAAGAATGAGGTGCCGCTGAGCATTCGTAAAATAGGGAAGAGCGGAGTGGTTGATATAAAGGAGTTCTACCAGTTGTTTCCCAAAGCACCCTTGAAAACAGCAACTAAAATTGCAGGTATTCCCAAACCAGCCAGTTGTATTTAAAACTATTAAAGCGTATCAATCATGACAGAGAATAAAGGCGAAATAAAAAAGATGATGATCATCTTGTCAAAAGGCACACTGGAAAATGTATATGCTGCTTTTGTGCTGGCCAACGGGGCCAGGATGGAAGGCATTGAAGCAGAAATGTTCTTTACTTTTTTCGGACTGGAATCAATTCACAAGAAAAAATTGACGCATCTGCATGTAGCTACTGTTGGTAATCCTGCAATGCACATTCCTACTTTGTTAGGCGGTTTGCCAGGTGTGGAAGCATTAGCAACCACCATGATGAAAAAGGAAATGGAAAAGATCGACATGCCTGATGTGGCTGAGTTCCTTGATATTTTATCAGCTTCAGGTGTCAGGATGTGGGCTTGTAAACTGGCCATGGATATGTTCCATTATAAAAAAGAAGACCTGTATGAGGGAGTGGAAGATGTGATCACTGTTGGGGATTTTTACAAACAAAGTGCCGGTGAAGGAACACATATGCTATTTATCTGACCAGGAAGAAACGAGAATTATATATTTGGCAGTTAATAAAATAAGCAGCTTGGTGGCTGCTTATTTTATAATATTATTAGTGAGGTAATTTTTCCCGGAAATACCCGTAGACCCATGTACCTGCAATAGCACTTAAAAGTGTAATGATTGTTACCGTAGCTCCTGTTCCGATCTGTGCAAACAAAGGCCCGGGACAGGCACCGGTGATGGCCCAGCCAAATCCAAATAGTAACCCGCCGATAATATTGCCTTTGTTTAATTTCTTTGTTACGAACTCAATAGGCTCTCCATAAATCGTTTTGATCTTAAATTTTTTAATAAGCCAGACAGACAGCATACCAATTGCAACGGCCGAGCCAATGACTCCATACATGTGAAAACTCTGGAACCGAAACATTTCCTGTATGCGGAACCAGGAGATCACTTCTGCTTTTACAAGCATTATCCCGAATAAAATCCCTGCGAAAGCATATTTGAAATTATACCACCAGGGATGTTTTAGTTCTGATTCATTCAGGCATACTGCATCCAGTGAGCGGACTTCAAAGTCGGTATTTTCTGTTAGAAAGTTATGATGCTCCTTTTCTTGTATGGTTTGATTGCTTTTCATGGAATCAGAGTTTAAGAATTAAAGGAAGGAGGAAATTGGCAACGATAAATCCACCTGCCATAAAACAAATAGTAGCAACCAGTGAGGGTAGCTGCAGCGTAGAAAGACCCATAATGGAATGACCGCTGGTGCATCCCCCTGCATAGCGGGTTCCAAAACCCACCAGGAAGCCACCAGCTACCATTATCATAAATCCTTTCAGGCTTAAGAGAGTTGACCAGTTAAATAACTCTGCAGGAACGATACTATTATAATTGCTGATACCATAACCGGCCAGTTCCTGTTGTAGTTTGGGGCTTACTTCAATGGGTACCTGGTTATTTAATAATGCAATCGCTATATATGCACCAACTAAAATACCGGTGACAAAAAACAAATTCCAAACTTCTTTTTTCCAGTCATACTGGAAGAAAGGAATTTTTGCAGGTAAACAAGCAGCGCAGATATGCCGTAGCGAAGAAGAAACACCGAAAGATTTATTGCCAGTTAATAACAGTACTGGTACCATCAGCCCGATCAGTGGCCCGGCCACATACCATGGCCAGGGCTGTTTCAGCCATTCAAACATATTTGGTTGGTTTTAAAAGGCAAAATTACCAAATATGCAGAAAGGTGAACTGGTAATGTTTAATTACTGTTCACCTTTCTTGTGTTATCGCTAGAAATGAAAGAAAGCTTCCTGCAGGTCAAATCTTGTTTTGTAAACTGAACCAGGGCCCGCCATTATATACTTCAATGCCGGCTGATTTCAATATTCCTTTTGCCATACCACTACGGGCACCGCTGCGGCAAACTGTAATAACAGGTTTGTTTAATTTCTTCAGATCATTTACTTTATTGCGAATATTATCCAACGGGAAGTTCTTTGAGCCTTTAATATGCCCTGATTTATATTCCCCCGGACTTCTTACATCAATGATGACCGCACCGTTATTTACCAGTTCCTTAAAGTCAACAGTTGTGCCGCCGAATAATTTTTTTAAGAATCCTAACATGTGTTTTAGTTTAGAAGAAACTGAATGTCTGCCAGGCCACCGCCATTGTACACATTCGTAATCCCGTTTTGTAATAAAATTGTTGTTGCCATGCCACTGCGGGCACCACTGCGGCAGTAAACCACCACCGGTTGCTGAATGGATTTGAATTCGTCAATCCTGGCCGGAATTTCATCCAGCGGAATATTCTTTGCACCGGGTGCATGCCCCATTTCGAATTCCCAGGGACTGCGAACGTCCACCAGTACAGTGGAAGGCTGTTTAATTATTTCTTTTAGCATATTCTTTATTTTTAAAATCAATTTTTATAATAAAGTGGAGGGACACACATAATCACTGATAGTAATCTTCTTGCTTTCCCTGATGGCTTTAAAACCTCCTTTCACATCAATTAAATTATCAAAACCACGAGCCCTTAAAATTGAATTAAAGATCATGGAACGGTAGCCGCCGGCACAATGCACATAGTAGGTCTTATTCTTATCGATACCAGACATACTTTCATTGATAAAATCAAGTGCTGCATTTTCGGCACCAATCATGTGTTCACTTTGATATTCGCTTGCTTTCCGGACGTCAAGAACGTTTACTGATTCTTTTTGCATGATAGTTGCCAGTTCATCCGCATCCACAGATTTGATCTGGTCGGTCTCTTTACCTGCCATTTTCCATCTATCAAAGCCTCCTTTCAAATAACCAATCGTGTTATCATAGCCTACCCGGGCCAGCCGGGTGATCACTTCTTCTTCCCGGCCTGCTTCTGCGATAATCAGTATTTGGTGTTTGATATCCGGTATCATGGCGCCCACCCAGGGAGCAAAGCTTCCATCAATCCCGATATTGACTGAATTAGGAATAAAGCCGTTTGCAAATACCTGAGGATCTCTTGTATCCAAAATCAATGCGCCTGTTTCATTGGCTGCTGCTTCAAAGGCATCTGGCGATAAAGCCTGTTGTCCTCTTGCTAAAACAGTATCAATACTTTCATAACCTTGTATATTCATCAGTACATTCAGCGGAAAGTAGGCAGGCGGGGCTGTAAGACCCGTTGTTACTTCTTTAATAAATTCTTCTTTTGTCATGTTGGCACGCAGGGCATAGTTGGTTTCTTTCTGATGTTCCAGTGTATCAGTTGTTTCTTTACTCATATTCTTACCACAGGCACTTCCTGCGCCATGTGCAGGATAAACAATAATGTCGCCAGGTAATGGCATGATCTTATTGCGTAAGGACTCAAAGAGATGACCAGCTAGTTTTTCCTGTGTCAGGTCTGCCACTACTTTTTGTGCCAGGTCGGGGCGGCCCACATCACCGATAAATAATGTGTCACCGGAAAATAGAGCGGTTTCTTTTCCATTTTCATCTTTTAACAGGTAGCAGGTGCTTTCCATCGTATGCCCCGGCGTATGTAATGCTTTAATTGTAATATTTCCTATGCGGAATTCTTCACCGTCTTTTGCTATCTGTGCATCAAAGACTGGTTTTGCGGTGGGACCATAGACAATAGGGGCACCAGTCTTTTTACTGAGATCAAGGTGGCCACTTACAAAATCAGCATGAAAGTGTGTTTCAAAAACATACTTGATAGTTGCGTTATTCTTTTCTGCTTTGGCGATATAGGGATGCACTTCCCGCAGCGGGTCTATAATTGCTGCTTCGCCATTACTCTCGATGTAATAAGCACCCTGTGCAAGGCAGCCTGTATAGATTTGTTCGACTTTCATATCAACAGCATTTACGATTACAAAATTGAGGATATCAATATCGCCTATCTATGACTTATGTCACAGAAAAATATATGGCTTATTTCAGGAATATTTCTTTGGTAATGATATAAATACCCATAAGAAGAATGAACCAGCCAAAGCCTTTTTTTAAGGAGGCAGCTGGTATCTTGTCAGCGATCCTGCTGCCAATAAAAATTCCGGCAATTGCCAGCACCGTAAATGAAGTAAGCAAAAGCCAGTTAAAGTCAAATTGCTTCAAACTGAATAAGAATCCAAACAGGGAGTTGATGGCAATGATAAGCAGGGAAGTACCAACTGCTTTTTTCATGGATAGATTCAGAAACAATACAAGGGTTGGTATGATCAAAAACCCTCCACCCGCACCGAGCAGCCCGGTTATAACGCCAATTGCTAAGCCTAATAACATCAGCGGGAAAACTTTACCCTGTCGTTTTTCATCGGTTTGTTCAGGCCCGTTTTCGTTATCCCTGCTGCGTATCATGGAGTAGGATGCCAGTAACATCAGGATAGCAAAAACCACCATCAGTAACATTTCTTTTGATACGGATTGGGAACCAATAGAAAAAATATGGGCAGGTATTGCGGGTAATAAATAATGGCGGGTAATAAATATGGAAAAAATTGAAGGGAAGCCAAATTCGGTGACAGCTTTAAAATCAACAAGCCCTTTGCCATAAGCCCTTATCCCACCAACAAGACTGGTGGTTCCTACAATGAATAAAGAACTTGTAGTGGCTAAAAGCGGATGTACACTCATTAGATAAACTAAAACCGGCACAGTAAGTATAGAGCCGCCACTGCCCACCATTCCCAGTGAAACGCCTATAAGAATAGCTGCTATATAGCCGATTATCTCCATGTAATTTTTTACAAGATTAGGCGAAAGGAATTGATTGGATTGTGATCAATATCACCGGCAACTTATCAAACCAACTCAATCATATTCCGATGCAACTTTACAAGATTTCGCTGTTCCATTTTCTTCAGCAAACGTGAAATGACTTCCCTTGAGCTATGCAGGTCATCTGCTATCTCCTGGTGAGATATCTCAAATGTTTTTTTACCTGTTTTCTCCGCATGTCTTTTTAAATAGAACTCGAGGCGTTCGTCCATATTCCGGAAGGCGATGTTATCAACAACGGATAACAATTCATCAAAACGGCTGCGATAAGTTTGTATAACGAACTGGTACCAGCTTTTGTATTTGTTCATCATGTCATCCATCAGCTGCACCGGCACCATCAGCACTTCGGAGTCAACTTCTGCTTTAGCCATGATCTCACTGGTGGTGGACTGGATGGCGCAGATCATGGATACGGCACAGGCTTGTCCGGGCCCGAGATAATACATCAGGAATTCACCACCATCAGGATTTTCCCGGTAAATCTTTATTTGTCCTTCCAGCACTAAGGCTGTTGATTTAATATATTGGCCGGTACGCATGATAATATCTCCGGCATTGAACGATCGCTGCACTGCATTTTTTTCAATTAATTCCACCAGTTCGGGTTCAAAATTGGGGAAGAGTTTTTTCCATTCCATACAACAATATTAATTATTCCAGTACTTTTTCCATTTGCATGCTCCGGCTTCCTTTGATCAGTAAATGGGTGTTTTCAAAATGCTGATCCTTCAGCCATTTTTTAGCTTCGGCAGCATTTGTAAAAGTAGTGAAGGGATGTTCAAATTTTAAAAAATCTCCGCCCACCAAAACCACGGCCTTCCAGTTATGTTGTGCTATCAATTCAGAGATAGCCTTATGCTCCTCCAGGCTTTCCCCGCCTAATTCAGCCATACCGCCCAGCATCAATACTTTATTTGCAGCGGGTAGTTTGGCGAAATTCTCTATCGCCAGTTTCATGCTGCTGGGGTTTGCATTATAGGCATCCAGTATAATTTTATTGGTCCCTTTTTCTACTAATTGGGAACGGCTGTTAGAAGGGGAATAATTTTCTATTGCCCTTTTTATTGCTGATCCGGGTATATTAAAATAGTTACCTGCTGTAACTGCTACCAGCACATTGGGTAAATTATAATCTCCTACCAGTTGAGTTTGAATAGTACCGGCATCGGAGCCTTTGGTAATGTTTACTTCCAGGAAAGGCTCACTTTTCACAACTTGTCCTTCAATATCAGCATGACTTGTTCCGTATTTAATAATGGAAGGTATGCCTTTACTCATTTCATGCAGGTAGTCATAATCCCACATGACAAACGAAGTTCCGTTATGCGACTTTAAAAAATTATATAGCTCACCTTTACCTTTTCTTACGCCTTCAATGCCGCCAAAGCCTTCCAGGTGGGCTTTGCCACAATTAGTGATGATGCCATGTGTCGGCTGCGTATATACACAATAACTTTCGATCTCTTTTTGGTGATTGGCACCCATTTCTATCACAGCCAGTTCTGCATCGGGTTTGATCTTCAGAATAGTCAGTGGAATACCGATATGGTTATTAAGATTGCCTTCGGTGGTATATGTTTTATAAGTAGAGGAAAGAACAGCATGCACCAGTTCTTTTGTGGTTGTTTTTCCATTGCTGCCGGTAATGGCTATAAACGGGATACTGAATTGCTCCCGGTGATGTTTGGCTAATTGCTGCAGGGCTGTCAACACATCATCTACTAAAAAAGTCTTACCGGGTATTTCATAGGCCGGTTCATCTATTACTGCGCAAACTGCGCCAGCTTTAATGGCCTGTTCTGCAAATGCATTGCCATTAAAATTATCACCTTTCAGGGCAAAGAAAATATCCCCAGCTTTTAGCTTGCGGGTATCTGTTTGTACAGACGGGTATTGGAGGTGTATTTTATAAAGCTGTTCAATTTGCATACTGCAAAAATAAGTTGAGCAGGGCAGAGTGATATACAAAATAAAAACCCTCCGTTGAGGGAGGGTTTTCAATAATATGAAATTGAGATTAACGCTTTTGCCTGCGGGTTGGGAACAGGTTACCTGTTTTGCGTTTATTACCTTCAGGGCTACCCATCCGGTCCATAGCGCAACGGAAACCTAATGTACTCATCGCCTGGTCTTCTTCGAGGAAACGACGGGCACCAGGGCTGAGCCAGTAAGCTCTGTCATTCCAGCTACCTCCTTTATATACTCTTGATTTATCGCTAACCAGTGTGGTCAAACCATAACCATAAGAAGCTTGTGAAAGAGTATCACCATCCAGAAAGTTGATCACATTACCTCTTTGGTAGTTTCGACGGTTTTTGCTTTCTGCATCGGTAACATCTCTCATTTTTACTTTACCGGTACTGTCAATCTCAGCTTCACCATTTTCATTTTTGGCAATGGTCCTGAATTTATTACCACGGAAAGGAGCGACATCATCAGCATCCATTAATGTCATAGGGCGATAAACGTCCTGAACCCACTCGCTTACGTTGCCTGCCATATTGTAGATACCGAACCCGTTAGGATAGAAAGCATTTACAGGAGCTGTGTAGAAAGCACGGTCATTCAAACCACCGGCAGCACCTGCTACGTCACCACCACCTCTTTTAAAGTTGGCGAGGAACTGACCCTGCCAGCTTCCGCGGCGGGTGTCACGAAGACCATTTACATTATGAGACCAAGGGTAAATTTGTTTATTAGATTGTAATTCCTCCCCTCTCTTACCTTCTTTAGCAGAAGGGCGGGGGTTTTGGTTGATCAAACCATAGGCTGCATATTCCCACTCTGCTTCGAAAGGCAGGCGGTAATCAGGCAGCATGAGGCCATCTTCCATTGTTACAGTTGTTCTCGGCTGACCTTGTGGAGTTCTCAAGTCATTCTTCTTTTTAGAAGTAGCAGTTTTACCGGGAGCAGTTTGGTAAAGGCCCAACAAATATGATTTAGAAGTAAAATTGTTTTCTTGTTGCTGGCCTTGTATTCCCTGTTTATTAATATAGCCTTTCTGCAGAAGTATTCCTTCGTTTACACGATCACCTCTCCATAAGCAGAAATCATGGGCTTGCTTCCAGCTTACACCCACTACAGGATAATCGTTAAAGCCCGGGTGGCGTAGATAAAACTCTACCAGCGGCTCATTATAGCTTAATTCACTTCTCCATACCAAAGTATCAGGAAGTGCTGCATCCAAAATAGGTTGGTTGGCAGGATCTGAAGGATCGAATACCCTTTGAAGCCAGAACAGGTATTCCCTGTAATGCACATTGGCTACTTCTGTTTTATCCATGTAGAATGATGGAACAGATACACGGCGGGGAATATTATTCCAGTCGCCCATTACGTCTTCGTCAGTTTGTCCCATGGTGAAGGTACCACCCTGAACAAAAACCAAACCTGGCCCGAGACCCTGTTCTTTGGATTTAGCTACCTGGTAGCCACCCATGTTCTTGTCATTGTAGTTCCAGCCGGTTACATCGGATTTAGCCTTTTTATTCTTGTTAAAGAGGCCATTTTTGCAGGATGCCAGCAGCATCACACAGGATAAGAGGATTACTAAGTTTTTCACTTTCATTGCTTTTTGCATAAACCTATGAATTGGAATAGTTTTAACGCCGGCTGAGGTTAAAATATTGCACAGGGCATAAATTTTACCGCAGCGAATTGCGAATATAGATAGTTTAAAAATAAATTGTTACGCATAACTACTTTTTTTGCAGGGGGAAATCCCCATTTATCCTGATTTTTGTACTCATGTCAAAACGCTGGTTTATAGTTGCTGTGGGGGCCTTTTTGTTGTCATTGACAGCCTCCTCCCAACGCACCTATAAGACCAGTTCTGTGTTGTCTTCGGGCAATTGGTATAAGCTGGTTATCAAATCGGCGGGTGTATATAAGATAGATATCCCTTTTTTGAATAGCCTGGGTGTGGCCACGGGCAACCTCGCGTCTAATTCCATACGCCTGTTTGGAAACGGCGGACAAATGCTATCTGAGGCCAATGCCGGACCCTGGACCGATGACCTGCAGGAAAACGCCATTATGGTCGTGGATGGGGGCGATGGCATATTAAACGGATCGGATTATATCCTCTTTTATGCGCCAGGACCCGACCAGTGGATAAAGGATTCTTTTAATCTGCGGTTTACCCATAAAAAAAACCTCTACAGCGACCGTTCTTTTTATTTTTTATCAGTTGGCGGAACCGGGAAAAGAGTTAGCAGCTCAGCAGTTATTACTTCTCCCAATACTACAGTAACCAGTTTTTCAGAACGATATTTTCATGAGCTGGATACTGTAAATTTTTTAGCCAGTGGTCGTGAATGGTATGGCGAAGAATTTGCCAATATGCCCGGCAAAACAACTACCCGTGATTTTGCAGTTGGGCTTCCTAATCTTACCAACAATTCCCCGGTTACAGTCATCAGTCGATGCATTGCCCGTTCGGTGGGCGGCGCCAGCCGCTTTGATGTCCGGTTGAACAATCAATTAATGGGTCAATCATTTATCAACGGGGTAAATGGAGGTATTTATGACCTTTTTGCACAGCAATCCACTGCAACATATACAACTGCTGCCACGCAAAGCAACCTGCTGGTCAGTTATATCTTTGTGCCCGGCAGTTTTAATGCACAGGGCTGGCTCAACTGGTTTGAACTTTTTTGCCGCCGCAATCTTTCCTTGAACGGGGCAGAGCAATTGCTATTTCGTGACTGGCCCAGTGTAGGCCCCGGCAATATTGCCAGCTTTGTGGTGAGTAATGCAACTGCTGCGACACAAGTATGGGATATAACTGATCCGTTAACTCCCGTGCAAATGCCTGGAACACTCTCCGGTTCCGATTTTCGGTTTGTGAATACAGCTTCAAGGCTGAGGGAGTATGTGGCCTTCAACAATACGAATTTCCAGGTGCCTGTTGCCGTTGGCCGGGTCAATACACAAGACTTGCATAATGCTTCAGCTACTGATTATCTTATTATTTCTTACCCTGCTTTCTTACAACAGGCACAACGGCTGGCACAATTTCACCAGCAACAAAATAGTTTGCGTACGCTTGTTGTTACTACCGACCAGGTGTATAATGAATTTGCCAGCGGCAGCCCCGATCCTGTGGCCATCAGGGATTTTGCAAAAATGTATTATGATAAGTTTGGTACCAGCGCTGCAGATAAACCAAAGTACCTCCTCTTGTTTGGCGATGCTTCTTATGATCCTAAAGACAGGCTGAATAATAATACCAACCTGGTTCCAGCCTGGGAAAATACTTTTTCGCTTGATCCATTATCCACCTACGCCTCCGATGATTTTTACGGATTCTTAGACGACAATGAAGATATCAACTCCGGGTTGATCATTAATTACCTCGATATAGGGATCGGAAGAGTCCCGGCAAAGAATACCGATGAAGCAAAGAACTTTGTAGATAAGGTGATCGCTTATTATGCTAAACCCGCATTTGGTCCCTGGAGGAATAACTTAACATTTATTGCGGATGATGAGGACGCAAACCTGCATATACAGGATGCGGAGATCTTTACCACAACAGCAGGAACCGTACTTCCGGTTGCTAACCAGCAAAAAATTTACCTGGATGCTTTCCGGCAGGAAAGTGGCTCTGGCGGTAGCAGTTACCCGCAGGCTAATATTGCTATTAATAACCAGGTCTATAATGGTACCCTGGTCTGGAATTATAACGGGCATGGAGGTGCGAGGAGATTAGCCGAAGAAACGGTGCTGGACCAGGAGATCGTTAATAATTGGAACAATGCAGACCGGCTGCCATTATTTATAACGGCTACCTGTGATTTTGCACCTTACGATAATCCCGCCATTAACTCCATCGGTGAAAATATTTTAGTGCGACCAAAGACGGGTGCCATAGCATTGATGACAACCACCCGGGTGGTTTTTGCATTCAGTAACCGCATCATGAATAATAATTACCTGCAACTGGCTTTGCAGGTTGATGCAAGCGGAAAGTATAAAACATTGGGCGATGCAGTGAGGGGAGCAAAGAATTTCACCTATCAAACCTCCGGCGATATAACCAATAACAGGAAGTTTACTTTATTGGGTGATCCTGCGCTAACGCTGGCATTCCCTCAACTAAAAGTAAGGACTACTAAAGTAAATGGTATCCCGGTTGCACAGGCCGATACAATAAGCTCAACTGAAAAAGTAACCATTGAAGGAGAAGTGACCGACTTACAGGGTAATGTACTTACAGGTTTCAATGGTGCTGTGTACCCGGTTGTTTTTGATAAGCCACAAACCATCAGTACGCTGGCCAATGATGCCAGCAGCCAGGTCACAGCTTTTGTGGTACAAAACAATAGTTTGTTCAAAGGAAAGGCGACCGTACAGAACGGACTTTTCTCATTTTCTTTTAAAGTGCCGAAGGATATCAACTTTCAATATGGGAATGGTAAACTGAGTTTGTATGCAGAAAACGGGGTAACGGATGCGGCAGGAGCTTTCACCAATTTTATAGTGGGCGGTGTAGGAAATAACAGCAGCAACGACGCTGAAGGGCCCGAAATAAAACCCTACCTGAATGACGAAAAATTTGTGAACGGCGGCATTGCTAACGAAAACCCTGTATTGATTGTGAAACTGGCTGATTCTTCGGGTATCAATACCACCGGGATGGGTATTGGTCATGATATTGTGGCTACCCTGGACAATGACAATAACCGCTTTTTTATACTGAATGATTTTTACCAAAGCGACCCGGACAGCTACCAGCAGGGAACAGCCCGGTTCCAGCTTCCGGCATTAGAACCCGGTACGCATAGTTTGAAAATAAAAGCCTGGGATGTACTAAATAATTCAAATGAGGCCATACTAGAATTCACGGTTGCCAATGATGAGGAACTGAAATTGAGCCATGTATTAAATTACCCTAATCCCTTTACCAGCCATACCAGTTTCTGGTTTGAGCACAATAAACCGGGCCAGCCGCTACAGGTTTACCTGCAGATCATGACGGTTACCGGCCGGGTCATTAAAACCATCCGGAAAACGATCATCACGGACGGCAACCGGTCTGATGAAATTCAATGGGATGGCCGGGATGAATTTGGCGATAAGCCTGGCCGGGGCGTTTACATTTACAAATTGCGGGTGACAAGCCCCGATAAAAAGAAGAAAGAGGTCATTGAAAAACTGGTGATCCTTTAATAAACTGCCTTCCGCTGCCAGCAAGTATTGCCATGCCGGTGCCCCAAACCCTGATTTTTGAGGAACTGCTATAAAAACATAATAAAATCATGGGGAAATATATTTTGATGCCCTATTTTCGGGGGGTTGTTACAATGCAAAATGGCCCTTGAGTAGCAGGTGTTAAAAAAAATAAAAGGCCTTGCAATAAAGTACAATTCAGAACGTTAATACCGATAATCAGCAAGCCTGAAGTGCAAATCTTCCCCCTTACTGGTTTTCTATAAAAATCCGATATTTTAGTTTTGTATTTTCTCAAAAACCATATATTTACACCATTATTAAACACATACTAATGAGACCAACTGCTTTAAAACTAACTGCTGGAATCCTGCTTTTTTGTGGTTTCACCTCCACTGTAAATGCCCAGGCTGACCCTATCAACGTTGTTACCACTGCTGTTCCTTTCCTCCGTATTTCACCTGATGCCCGTGCCGGTGGTATGGGAGATCTTGGTGTTGCTACTTCCCCGGATGCCAACTCTGGTTTCTGGAACATCGGAAAGGTTGCCTTTAACGAATCTAAAGGTGGCATATCTGCTAACTATACTCCATGGCTGAAAGACGTGGTAAATGATGTTTTCCTCGCTTCTTTAGGTGGATATTATAAGTTTGACGAAAACCAGGCATTGCATGCAGGTATTCGTTATTTCAGTCTCGGAAACATCCAGTTCACTGATGGTAACGGAAGTACTATCGGTAGCGGTAAACCCCGTGAATTTGGTGTTGAAGTAGGCTACTCCCGTAAACTGTCTGGAAAAGCTGGTTTGGGATTGACACTTCGTTATATCAATTCTGACCTGGCTAATGGTTTCTCTGGTAACTCAGTTGTAACTAAAGCTGGTAACTCTGTTGCTGCTGACCTCGGTTTCTACTACGATGGTAAAACTGCCGGTAGTGGCTGGGCTTTCGGTGCAACTATGTCTAACTTAGGTGCCAAGATCGCTTACACTGATAACGCAGACCAGAAAGACTTCATTCCTGCCAACCTTGGTTTGGGAACTACGTATACTAAAAAATTCAACGATCAGAACCAGATCACTTTTGGTCTTGACCTGAATAAATTAATGGTACCTACACCTCCCGGTCAAAATGCAACAGCACAGGAAATTGCTGACTACAGGAAAAAAGGTGTTGTAGGTGGCTGGTTCGGTTCATTCGGCGATGCCCCTGATGGCTTTGGCGAAGAACTGAAAGAATTCCAGGTTTCTCTTGGTGCTGAATATGTTTACAACAACCAGTTCTCTCTCCGTGCAGGTTATTTTCATGAAGATGGAACAAAAGGTAACCGTCGTTATGTTACTGCCGGCCTGGGTGTTAAATACAACATCTTCGGACTTAACTTCTCTTACCTGTTACCAACTGGAAGTGGTGTAAGCCGCAATCCGTTGTCAAACACTCTCCGCTTCTCATTGATCTTTGATCTTGATGGTGGTGCAACAACTGAGAAGAAATAATTTTAAAGTAAGTTATTTATATATTGACAGCGTCCCGCAACAACGGGACGCTGTTTTTTTTGGATATTTGTAGTTAAATAGGCAATATGTCTTATCGAATTGGTTCCGGGGTTGATTTCCACCGCCTGGCTGAAGGAAGAGCACTTTGGATCGGTGGTATCAATATTCCACACTATAAAGGAGCGGTTGGTCACAGTGATGCCGATGTATTATTACATGCTATTTGTGATGCGATGCTGGGTGCCCTATGCCTGGGGGATATAGGTGTTCATTTCCCGGATACAGATGCTACATATAAGAATATTGACAGTAAGATATTATTGCAAAAAACAATTGATCTTATCAGTAATGAAGGATACTTCGTGGTGAATATTGACAGTACCCTTTGTCTTGAAACTCCCAAGATCAAACCCCATGTGCCTGCTATGCAAAAAGCGATTGCGGGAATAGTCGGGATTACGGAGAAAGATATTTCCATTAAAGCCACCACCACCGAAAAAATGGGATTTGCAGGCCGTGAAGAAGGGCTCATGGCATACGCCACAGTATTGCTGCAGAAGAAATAAGTCCCTGCCTTATCTCCGGGAAACCATTAGCTTTCATCCTTTATCTTTGCCGGATGCCAGCTATCAATGTAAAGATCATCAATACATCTCCCAACGAATTACCGGGCTATGCCACTGCCGGATCATCCGGTATGGACATAAGGGCACACCTGGATGAGAGTATTACTCTTCAACCAATGGAAAGGGCATTGATCCCGACCGGTCTTTTTATTGAATTACCCGAAGGTTATGAAGCACAAATTCGTCCAAGAAGCGGACTGGCCATCAAGCAAGGGATCACCTGTTTGAACACACCGGGTACCATTGATTCGGATTACCGGGGAGAAATTAAGATTATTTTAATCAACCTTTCTGCCGAAGACCAGGTCATTCATCCGGGTGACCGTATTGCCCAGGTAGTGCTGCAATCTGTAGAAAAGATCAGTTGGACAATGGCAGAGCAGATTGAAGCAACCGAAAGAAATGCAGGTGGTTTTGGTCACACAGGAAAACACTAAAAATTACGAATGATCAGATTTGTTTTTATACTAACAGCAGCAGTAATAATATTCAGCTCCTGCCGCTCCACCCGTAAGATACAAACAGCTGTAGCACCCAAAGACACTACCGCAACAGTAGTCATCCCCAAAGACACATCCCGTGATGATTCCCTTCGTTTCATCAGCGAAACATTCAACAGCATTCAAAAGAACAGGATCCCTTTCAATACCTTTTCAGCTAAAGTGGATGTGGACTATCATGACGGGGATGGTAAGAAATATAACGTCACCGCCCATATCCGGATGCAAAAAGATAGTGTGATCTGGATATCTGTCAGGGCCATCCTGGGCATTGAAGGGTTGAGAGCTTATATCACGAAGGACTCTGTGAAATTGTTGGACAAGCAGAATGATGTATATACAGCCCGCAGTGTTTCCTATCTGCAGGAAGTGACCGCCCTGCCGCTTGATCTTGCCTCCTTGCAAGACCTGTTTTTAGGAAACCCGGTTTTCCTGGATAGTAATATTGTTTCTTACAGTCAGCATAATGATGCGATCACCTTAATCAGTATCAGCGATTTTTTCAAGAATTTGCTAACTGTTGATAAAAACGGAAAACTGATCCGGGCCAGCAAGCTGGATGATGTGGATGAGTTGAGAAACCGTACCTGTTATCTTACGTATAGTGATTATGAGAATAAGAGAGGGGTCAGCTTTGCTACCAAAAGACAGGTTACGGTCACGGAAAAGAAGAAGCTCGATATAAAGATGGATTTTAAGCAGTATGATTTTAATGAAACGTTAAGCTTCCCTTTTTCGGTGCCTAAAAATTATAAATTGAATTGACCGATAAAATTTATTTTGCAGCCTGCCGTTATACTCAGGCATCTTTCCGCACCCTGTTTTATTCACCCACATCCTGTTATTAACTATGAAGAAAAACATCCTCCTCACCCTGCTTATTGTAACCAGCGGATTTTTTACTGCTGATGCACAACCGCAGGACAAAGCCCAGCTGGAAAAAGAGCGACAGGAAATTCAGAAGGAACTGAAGGAAATGCAGGGCATGTATGACCAGATCAAAGGAAAAAGCAAGCAGGCACTCAGCCAGCTGAGTGTACTGAACAGGAAGATCAACCTCCAGGAACGGTATATCAACAGTATCAATAAAGAGATCAAAATGATCGAAGATGATCTCTACCTCAGTAACCTGGAAATTTACAGGCTGACTAAACAGTTAGATACACTAAAAGCAGAGTATGCAAGGACAGTGGTGTATGCGTATAAGAACCGGAGTTCATATGATTACCTGAACTTTATTTTTTCAGCCGGTAGTTTTAATGATGCGGTAAAAAGGATCACTTACCTGAAAAGTTACCGGGCTTACCGGCTGAAGCAGGTAAGTACGATACTGGAAACACAGGACCTGATCGCTAAAAGGAAGCAGCAACAAATAGGACGTAAAGAACAAAAAAGTGTGGCCCTGCAAAGCCAGACAAAAGAAAAAGTAGTGCTGGATGTGGAGAAAAAGGAAAAAGGAGCGGTGCTGAACCAGTTAAAGTCACAGGAAAAAGATCTGCAAAGGCAAATTGCAGCGAAAAAGAAAAAAGACAGGGACCTGAATAATGCGATCATGGCTATTATCCGCCGGGAGATAAAAGCAGCGGAAGATAAAGCAAAAGCCGATGCGTTGGCAGCGAAGAAAAAAGCCGATGAGGATGCCAAAAAGAATGCACCAGTTACTAATGCAAATACGGGAGCAACTAATCCTGCTACAGTAACAACACCTGTTGTAACAAAACCAGCAGAAGTTGCTAAAAAGCCAGCCAGTTATTTGGAACTAAATGCAAAAGATGTAGCATTGGGTGGAGATTTTTTGAAGAGTAAAGGAAGATTACCCTGGCCGGTTGACAATGGAGTTCCTTCCATACATTTTGGTCCTTACAGTATTGAGGGAACCTTATTAAAAGGGGATAACCCGGGAGTTACCATTTCTACACAAGTTGGTGCGACCGTAAAATCTGTTTTTGATGGTGATGTGGTTGGTGTATATAATTTGGGAGACGGGATGGCAATAACAATCCGGCATGGTAAATATTTTACTACTTACAGCAATTTGTCTTCCACCAGCGTTAAGAAGGGAGATGCCGTTAAAACCGGGCAGGCACTGGGTCGTGCAGGCCGTGATGAAGAAAGCGGCGGCGGGCAAATTGATTTTATCCTGATGATCGAAACAAAGAATGTAAACCCGGAGCCCTGGTTACGTCGTTAATCCCTGCGCATATATAAAAAAGAAAGGCACTCAAACGAGTGCCTTTCTTTCTAGAGAAATTTTTCATACAGCTTTTCATACAGCGGAATGATGTTTCCAATATCGTATTGCTTTGCATACTGGGCAGCTCTTTCTTTAAACCCTTTCAGTATTTTATCATCTTTTAAGATCATCAGCGCATTTTGGCTCATAGCAGCCACATCACCCACATCTGCCATGTAGCCGGTTTCACCATCGGTGATAATTTCCTTTAAGCCACCCGCATTGGTTGATATAACAGGCACACCTGCTGCCATGGCTTCCAAAGCCGCTAAACCGAAACTTTCATATTCTGATGTCAGCAAAAACAGGTCAGCAATGGCTAAGATATCTTCCATTTGTTCCTGTTTACCCACAAAGCGTATCTCATCACAAACACCCAGTTCTCTTGCGAGGTCTTCGGCTGTTGAGCGTTCCGGGCCATCACCTACGAATAATAATTTAGCCGGTATCTCTTTTCTTACTTCAGCAAATATCTTGACCACATCCTGCACCCTTTTTATCTTCCGGAAGTTGGAAGCATGCATTAATATTTTTTCACCGTTAGGTGCAATCACTTTCCTGAATGCATCAATAGGCTTGCGGGTAAAACGCTGTACATCCACGAAGTTGTAAATAACTTCGATCTCCTTTTCAATATGAAATGTTTTGAAGGTCTCGTCCCGCAGGTTATTAGATACAGCTGTAATAGCATCACTCTGGTTAATAGAAAAGGCTACAACAGGGGCATAGGTCTTATCTTTTCCCACCAGGGTGATATCGGTTCCGTGCAGGGTGGTGATAACAGGTATATTCTTGCCTTCTTTTTTCAATATCTGCTTTGCCATATAAGCTGCAGAAGCATGGGGGATGGCATAGTGCACATGCAGCAGGTCCAGGTTATTATTCTTGATCACATCTACCATGGTGCTGGCCAGGGCTGTTTCATAAGGGGGATAATCAAATAATGGATAAGTTGGCACCTGCACCTCGTGGTAAAATATATTGGGCAAAAAACCATTCAGCCTCACCGGCTGCTGGTAAGTGATAAAATGCACCATATGTCCTTCCTGCGCCAGGGCCTTTCCTAATTCTGTTGCCAGCACTCCACTACCACCAAAAGTGGGATAACAAACAATTCCGATTCGCATAATTTATTCAAATGGATTCCGAAGGTAACAGTTTTGCGGGACGAAGGTTTACCATTCATCTTAAATCTTTATTTTCACTGCGGCTATCAATTAACTTTAGCAAAACGGATGCACATGAAAAAATGGTTATTTTTTCCTCTTTTCGTAATGGCTGGCACAGCAATATGTGCCCAGCAGGAAGATTCAGCAATGATCAAACGTATCTCTGATGAGATATTGACACATGGCAAGGCCTATGAAAACCTGCGCCACCTGACCAAAAAGATCGGTGGAAGGCTGGCCGGTTCAGGAGGGATGGTGAAGGCTGAACAATGGGGGTTGAAAGTAATGCAGGAAAGCGGGGCAGATAAAGCCTGGCTGCAGGAATGCATGGTGCCACATTGGGTGAGAGGTGGAACTGACGCTGCTGAGGCAGTGTATACTGTACCCGCAACCGGTACTAAAAATATGATCCCAAAGAAAAAAGGGCTTGACATTGTTGCATTGGGAAATTCAGAAGGTACTGGTAAGTCTGCAGTAAAGGCAGATGTACTTGTAGTCAACTCTTTTGATGAACTGGAAAGTAAAAAAGACCAGGTAAAAGGCAAGATCGTTTTTTACAATTATAAATTCAACGATACGTATGTACAAACTTTCCTGGCTTACCGGGATGCAGGTCAGTACCGTGGACAAGGCCCCAGCCGGGCCGCTAAATACGGAGCAAAAGCTGTTATAGTACGAAGTATGAGCCATGCGGCAGATAATAACCCGCATACGGGTGCCACCAGGTATGACAGTGCTTATGCAAAAATCCCTGCAGTAGCAATCGGATTAAGAGATGCTGATTGGTTGAGCGAACAAGCCGCAAAAGGAATTGTAAAAGTGTCCTTGAAAACAAACGGCCATTTTTTACCTGATACGATCGGGCATAATGTGATCGGTGAATTAAAAGGAAGTGAATATCCTGGCGAGATCATTGTAGTGGGCGGCCACCTCGACAGCTGGGATAATTGCGAAGGTGCCCATGATGACGGAGCAGGTTGTGTGCAAACCATGGAAATTTTGAGAGCATTTAAGGCAATTGGTTATACGCCAAAACGGACCATTCGTTTTGTATTGTTTGCCAATGAAGAAAATGGTTTACGGGGCGGAAATAAATATGCCGAAGAAGCCAAGGCCAAAGGAGAGAAACATATTTTCGCCATCGAAAGTGATGCTGGTGGTTTCACTCCCCGTAGTCTTGGGTTTACATTACCGGACGACAAGTTTGCAAAAGTGCTGCAATGGAAACCATTGATCGCTCCTTATGGATGTACTGAATTTCAAAAAGGCGGTGGCGGCGCTGATATAGGTCCGTTGGCCCGTACACAGGGAACGCCAACCGGCAGCCTGAACCCGGATTCACAACGTTACTTCGATATTCATCATGCAAGAAGTGATGTGTTTGAAGCCGTGAATAAAAGGGAACTTGAGTTAGGTGCTGTAAATATGGCAGCAATTATTTACCTGATTGATAAATACGGACTCTGATTATCATCTCGCAACAACCAGTTTCTTTATCGCTATTCTTCCTTTACCGGTAAGCTGAACGGAGTATACTCCGGCTGGTAGTTCATTTACCAATGATTGACTGGTTGAACTGCGGTTAATGGTATATCGCTTCATCAGTTTGCCTGCTATATCATAGACCGTAATATTCTCAAACCAATTGGCCGGGTATTGTAAATAAGCGGCACCTGCAGAGGGGTTCGGGAATAGTTTTACTTCATTGCTGACATTCACCGGGTCATTGAAACCGGTGCTGATGGAACCCACTTTATTGATGACCCAGTTGTTAGGATCAACGGTAACACCATTTGGTGTTCTGTTCGAACGAAATTTGAAAACCTGGTTATTGGCTTGCAGATTTATTTTCACTGTGGTATCACCTTGCAATGTAGAGAATCTCATCTCATACAATCCTTTGAAGAAAGGAGTGATGGCTGGGGCACTGACGGTTTGATTGACCAAAAGAACTAAGCTGTCTCCTTGTTTAGAGTAATCAACATTAAAAGTAGGGTAGCCTTCGCCATAATACCACTGGTTAAAGAAATTGGTGAGGTCTTTACCTGAAATATTTTCTGCCAGTACTTTAAAATCGTTCGCAGTGGCCACAGAGTCTTTATACTGTTGCTGGAAAGCCTGCAATACCTGGTAAAAAGTATTATCATTTTGCAGTTCAAACCGCAGGTTGTGAATAATAGCTGATCCTTTATCATAACTAAGCCTTCCGCTGAATATCCTGTTCTCGTCAAACAACGAAGCATCAGGAACAAATACACTACCGCCAGCCGAACTCATTACATTGGTATGAATACCCTGCATATAAGAAGCAGGGTTAGTAGTTGGAAATAAAGCCGGCAGCTGTTCAATCAGTAAATATTCACTGTAACTGGCAAATCCTTCGTTGATCCAGATATGGTTCCAGGTGGCACAGGTTACATTATCGCCAAACCACTGGTGACCTAATTCATGTGCGATCAATGTACTTCCAAAACTGCTCATGGTGCTCATGGTCTGGTGCTCCATACCGCCCCCGATATTTGCATGGGCATGCCCGTATTTTTCAAAACGGAAAGGGTATAAGCCATATAACTCGCTTAATTTTTCAATGAATGAAGGGGTCTTATCAATATTAGCTTTATTCGTATTGAAATAAGTGCTGTTATTAACAATATAGTTTTGCACCAGTATGGAATCAGGCGATATGCTCAGCGGCTTTGCATAAATCTTATAGTCCATATAATTGCCTACCGAAAAACTGGGCATATAGTAACTCATCGGGTAGGTTGTTTTCCACTGAAATTGCTTCTTATTATTGGGGAGATCAACTGTATTCACCAGTAAACCATTGGAACCAGCCAGGTTGGTATTACTCGTGGTGATCCAGAAATCAGCGGAATCAATCTTATCTTTTAGAAATTGCTTTACCGGGAACCATTCCCTGGCCTGGTAGCTCTCGGAAAGTGAGGCTGTGTACATTAAGCCATTACTGGTAACAGTTCCGGCAAAGACAGCACCCGTGTTGGTCAATCCTCGATAATAAAAAAGAGCTTCAACAGTGGAACCGGCGGTAATAATTGGAGCGAGGGGGACAAATACATGGTCTCCAGAACGGGTGAAATTTATATTTTTTACTCCGTTAATGAAAACAGAGTCAAGGATCATGTTATTTTTCAGTTCGCAAATAAAGGAATCCAGGGGTTGTACTGCTATCACTCTTGTGAGTGCTGTTCCAGTAATATTCCTGTTATTCGCTTCAATGGCAAGGTCTAACTTCAGATACTTCACATCATATTTATCCATTGAAGGGTATTGGAAATAATTGACCCTTTGTACATCGCCAGCCGAATGGATATGGTGACATTTTTCATGGCAGGACAACTCAGCCTGTGCAGGCGGTGATATCTGGGATTGTGCACTCAGCCCTAAAAACAGGCTGGCCAGCAGGATAGCAGGTTTTCTCATGAACGGGTGTTATCCTTCAAAGATAAGGATCGGAATTATTTCGGGCTGTTAAAAACTAAGCCAGTAGCTTATCCAAAGCAGCCTTTACTTCAGCAAAGGGGAAAGCCCCGAGTGATTTATCCATTTGTTCCCGGATGGCTGTCGTGCAGAGATTTCCGATACTGCCTTCATGAGTATGTTGAATATGGGTACTGTATGTGAATTTTCCGGCTTCAATATCAATCCCTACTTTTTTATAGGCATCCCGAAAAGCTATTCCTTTATTGACCAGTTTATTCACTTCTTCCACGCTGAAGAGGTACTTGTATTTTTCATCAGCCAGGATATCCTGACTGATCTCAATATTGGATAACATCAGGCCGGCCATTTCTATGCAATCTTTCAGGGTTTTAAATGCCGGGAATAAATGCTCTTTTAATAATTGCAGGTCACGGTGATAACCTGAGGGAAGATTCGTGGTCATCATGCTGATCTCGTTGGGCAATGCTTTGATACGGTTACAATGGGAACGGATCAGCTCAAATACATCCGGATTTTTTTTATGCGGCATAATACTGCTGCCGGTGGTCAGTTCGGCAGGGAAAGAAATAAACCCAAAATTCTGATTGAGATATAAGCAGGCATCCATGCTGAGCTTACCGATAGTATCGGCTACATTGGCCAATGATTGTGCTGCGATGCGTTCTGCCTTGCCTCTTCCCATCTGCGCATACACTACATTGTAATTAAGATCAGCAAAACCGAGAAGCTTTGTTGTCAATGCCCGGTTGATAGGGAAGGAAGACCCATAACCTGCTGCAGAACCCAACGGGTTTTTGTTAACTACATCATATGCTGCTTTGATGGTTGTTACATCATCCACCAGGCTTTCAGCATATGCACCAAACCATAAACCAAAGGAAGATGGCATCGCTAATTGGAGATGGGTGTAACCGGGCAGCAAATGGTCCTTATATTTTTCACTTTGCGTTTGGAGTAACTCAAAAAAAGGTTGTATACTGTTTACCAGTTCTTCCAGCTCATTCCGGAGAAATAGTTTTACATCAACCAGTACCTGGTCGTTCCTGCTGCGGGCTGAATGGATTTTTTTACCGGTGTCTCCCAGTTTTTGTGTCAATAACAGCTCCACCTGTGAGTGAATATCCTCTACATCGTCCTGTAAACTGAACTGCCCTTGTTGTATCTGCTTGTAAATACTTTTTAATTCTTTTTGTAATTGTGTCAATTCATCTTTCTCCAGCAGACCAACTGATTCCAGCATTTCGATATGGGCCAATGAACCCAGAACGTCAAAAGCAGCGAGGTACATATCCATTTCCCGGTCTTTGCCAACCGTGAATACTTCAACTTCCTTTAGCGAGGCTTTATCTTTTTGCCAGAGCTTCATACGATTTTATTTAAAAGCTGTATGTACAATTCGATTCCCTTGCAGATCTCGTCAATATAAATATACTCATCTGCTGTATGACTTCTTGCACTATCTCCCGGCCCCATTTTTAATGAAGGGAATGGCATCAGGGCTTTGTCGGAAGTGGTGGGGGAGCCATAATAAGTCCTGCCCAGTGCTGTCCCGGCTATCACCAATGGATGATCTGTTGAAATAGATGTTGAACGAAGCCGGGTGCTTCTTGGTTTTACTTCACTTTGCACATTTGCTTTGATAATGTCGATTACTTCTTCAAATTTGTATAATTCGTTGATCCGTGTATCCACTACAAATTTGCAAACAGCGGGTACTACATTATGTGCTTTATTTTCTGTTTCAATAACTGTTACACTCATTTTTGAAGGACCCAGTAACTCCGATACTTTATCAAACTGGTAATTCCTGAACCATTCAATATCCTTTAATGCTTTATAAATGGCATTCTCGCCTTCATTACGGGCAGCATGACCGGCTTTACCATGACTGGCACAATCAAGTACCATCAGCCCCCTTTCGGCAACTGCCATTTGCATTTGGGTAGGTTCGCCAACAATCGCACAATCTATTTTGGGTAAATAGGGCAATGTATATTCTATGCCACAAGTGCCGGATATTTCCTCCTCTGCAGTGGCAGCAATAATAATATTATAAGCCAGTTCTTTGTTCTCATGGAAATGAAGGAAGGTTGCAACGAGGGAAACAAGGCAGCCGCCTGCATCATTACTGCCCAACCCATATAACCTTCCTTCTTCAACAACAGGAGAGAAAGGATCTTTGGTATACTGTGGATTTGGTTTTACCGTATCATGGTGTGAATTGAGCAGGATGGTTGGCTTTTGTTCATCATAATATTTATTCAAGGCAAAAACATTATTACCAACTCTTGTGTGTTCAATACTTCTCTCCCCCAGGAAACGACAAAGTATGCCAGCCGTCTGGTCTTCTTCTTTACTAAACGAAGGTATTGTTATCAGCTCTTTTAGAAGACTGATCGCATTTTCCTGTAGTATGGATAACTCTTTACTCATTTGTAATGCTTGTTCCTGCTGTGCCTGCTATAAGCTGCTCTAATTGTTCTGCTTTGCCAATAATAACTTTACTGACGCCGCTGTTTAGTGCTGCAAAAGCATTATCAAGTTTAGGGATCATACCGGCAAAGATTTTTTGTTTTGCTTTCAGTTGCCGGTAATGCCCCGGAGTAATTTCTGGAATTGCTGTAGTATCATCTTCTGCATCTAATAAAACACCACTTTTTTCAAAGGAATAGATCAGTTCTACTTCGTATAATTTACTCATGCCCTTAGCCAGTTCCTGTGCAATGGTGTCCGCATTCGTATTTAATAATTGTCCCTGCTGGTCATGGGTAATAGGAGCGAAGACAACAGCAATATTTTGATCCAGCAGTGTTTTGATCAGGACGGTATTGATAGCATCCACATCGCCAACAAAACCATAATCCATCACCGGGTGCTGGCGTTTATGGGCCAGTATTGCATCACCGTCTGCACCGCAAAGCCCGATTGCATTACAATTATTCGCCTGCAACAACGCCACAATCGTTTTATTGACATAACCGGCATATACCATGGTAACGATCTTCAGGGTTTCCGCATCGGTGATTCTTCTGCCATCCACCAGTTGTTGTTCAATACCTAATTTTTCGGCTAACCGGGTTGCCAACTTACCACCGCCATGTACTAATATCTTTTTAGCCGTGATATCAGCAAAAGAGTGCAGGAAGGAAGCCAGTTTTGCATCATCATCAATGATATTCCCGCCAATCTTTATGATATATAATTTATCCATTGCTTTTTAATATCTCTGATAATACAGCCTGTGCTGCCCACACCCTGTTGGATGCCTGCTGTGTAACAATGCTCATGCTGCCATCCAGCATCTCGTCACTGAGTTCCACATTTCTCCGGACCGGCAGGCAATGCATGATCTTAGCATTATTGGTATGTACCCAACGTTTATGTTTCAGCATCCATTTGGGATCATTTGTATAGATCTTGCCATAGTCGTTATAAGTGCTCCAGTTTTTTACATATACAAAGTCGGCTCCTTTCAAGGCTTCTTCCTGGTTGTGGGTGATGCTGGCCCCTTTGGTAAATTCTTCACTCAGTTCATAATCTTCCGGGTGAGTGATCACAAAATCGGCTTTGCCCCAGGCATTGACCCATTGAGCAAAGCTATTAGCGACACATTGTGGCAGGGGTTTTACATGCGGTGCCCAGGTCAATACGATCTTTGGCTTACGTCCAATCCCTGCAGGGGAGTTAAGAAGCGTCTCCTGGATTGTAATAATATCGGTCAATGATTGCAGCGGGTGCAGTGTTGAACTTTCAAGGCTGACAACCGGTATACCCGCATATTTAATGATCTGTTTAATATAGAGTTCGCTATAATCATCTTCCCGGTTCTTTAAGGAAGGGAAAGTTCTGATTGCTAAAATATCAAAATAGTTGCCGAAGATAGGGGCAGCATCTTTTACATGTTCCACCGTACTTCCACTCATGATCGCTTCGTCTTCAAACTCTAAAGCCCAGCCCTCGTTACCCACATTAAAAATGATGGCTTCCATACCCAGGTTCTGGGCAGCTATTTGTGTACTGAGCCTTGTCCGCATACTGGGATTAAGAAACAGGCAGCCGATCCGTTTATTGGTACCAAGTACTTTATCCTTAAACGGGTCAGCCTTATACCCCAATGCGGTTTGCACCAGGGCATCCATGTCGGTCACATCATGAACCGAAGTGAAATTTCTCATGTCTTAACTTACAGGGGTTGTTGTTGATACTAAGTTTTTTATTTCTTCTTTTAAGCTCTCGATAAATTGTTCTGCATCCCTTTTCTTTAACGCCAGGCTTGGCAATAAACGGATCACATTGGGTTTAGCCTCACCGGTAAAAATTTTCTGATTCCACAGCAAATTTTTCTTCAGGTCTTTTAATTCAGCAGGTACATCGAAGCCGATCATCAGTCCACGGCCCCTTACGTTTTCCAGTTCAGGTATGCTTTCCAATTCGTCCCGTAAATACTTGCCCACCATTACTGCATTACCCATCAATTTTTCTTCTTCGATTATTTCCAGCACGGCCAGTGCAGCGGCACAAGCAAGGTGATTACCTCCGAAAGTAGTACCCAGTTGAAAATGCTTGGGTTTGATATGAGGCGCTACAATGATCCCGGCAACAGGAAAGCCATTTCCCATGCCTTTTGCCATGGAGTAAATATCTGCATTTACACCGGCAAAATCATGACTAAAGAATTTGCCGGTCCGGCCGTAACCACATTGCACACTGTCGGCAATATAAACGGCACCATATTCATCACAGAGGGAACGGATCTTTCTCATGAACGAATCATCCGCCACATTGATGCCGCCCACTCCCTGGATTCCTTCGATGATAACAGCAGAAATTTCTTTTCCCTCTTTCTTAAAACATGATTCAAGGGCATCTGCATCGTTGAATGGGAGGAAGATGACATTGTCCGTTTCATTCACCGGGGCGACATAGTTTTTATTATCGGTAACAGCTACTGCCAGCGATGTTCTTCCGTGAAAAGATTTACTGAATGCGATCACTTTTTTTCTCCCAGTATGAAAAGAAGCCAGTTTCAACGCATTCTCATTGGCTTCAGCCCCGCTGTTGCAAAGGAACAACTGGTAATCGGTTTTACCGGAAAGCTTGCCGAGTTTTTCGGCCAGTTGCTGTTGTAACGGGATACGGATGGAGTTAGAATAAAAAGCGATCTTTTCCAGTTGCTCTTCAATTCTTTTTACCCAATGCGGATGCGTGTGCCCGATACTGATCACGGCATGACCACCATAAAGATCAAGATACTGCTCACCTTTATCATCCCACACATAAGAGCCTTTTGCTTTTACGATAGTGATCTCGTTGATCGGGTAGACGTCGAATAAATTCATTATTTTATTTTCAATTTTTGTAAGGGCAATTTATAAATAAGGAATGGGGTTACTTCAGCGATCCATTCTCTTTCTTCTTTATCCAGTTTCAGTTGTACTTCTTTCCAGCTTGTTTTATTGTCAACGTAGTCCAGTAATAACTGGTCACCCACCAGCAATTCAATAGCTTTTTTATCATTGAATGCTTCATATTTTCCTTCTCTCCATTCAAAGCCGGGAGTTCTTTCTTTTACATATTTGATCAGTTGCAGGGAATGTGCCAACGAATGATACTCTTTTTTGAAATGAGGTATAATATGAAGCCCATGACAAACCTCGTCTTTGTATTTGTGAAAAACCGGGATGAAACGAACCGGGCGGATATAACAAGTTTTATTATAAGCTGGATGTTTTGCATTATTCCAGTCATCCCTGAAAACCCAGTCCATACTAGGAGACCCAACCATTTCAAAGGGTAGTGTAGTACCACGGCCTTCGCTGATATTTGTTCCTTCCCATAAACACTGCCCACTGTAAACCGTGCAGGTGCTGATCGTAGGAATATTTGGAGAAGGAGAGATAAATACAGCTTCTTTTTTCCGGGCAGGGATAATGATAAGCTCCCAACTGGCTCCAAGTTTGAATTTAAAATAGCGGCACAATTCGCCAATAGTTAAACCATGCCGGTGTAGTAACCCTTCAAGGCCAATGAAAGAGGCAAATGAACCGGTCATTTTTGTTCCTTCAACCTGCCTTCCTGCGGGATTGGGTTTATCAACTACAATTATAGTGGTAGTGAGTTTCAGTTCGGTGATCTTTTTCAGCAACAGCCAGATGGTGCTGGTAAAGGTGAAATAACGGCTGCCTGCATCCTGGATATCGATAACAAGTGCATCTATATCTTTCAATTGCTCATCACTGGCGGTAAGGGAATGATCAGCTGAATTATACAAAGATATCCATTCAATAGATGAGGCCAGCTGTTGGTAAGCGGAAGTGTCATCCATTTTTACCTGGTCCTGCAACTCTCCGAAAAGACCATGCTCGGGAATAAATACTTTTTTTAGTTTACCCGTGTCTGCCAGTGATTGAAAAGTGTATTTACCGGTAAGCGGTTGCCAGGCGGATTGGTTGCACAGTAAACCCGTTGACTCACTTTTTTTAAGAAGCTTATGTAACGGGTCTTTTTTCATGGTCAGAACCCGGCGGGTTTGAGGTGAAGGCCGGTTGTTTCTTCTAGCCCAAATAAAAGATTCATATTTTGTACTGCCTGGCCGGATGCGCCTTTCAATAAATTGTCAATGGCTGAATGAACGACTAACTTGCTGCCGGCCTTCTCTAATTGAATAACGGCTTTATTGGTATTCACCACTTGTTTCAGAAAAATGGGTTCCTTGCTGACATGGGTAAAAGGATGCTCTTTATAAAAATCGGTGAAAAGGATAAATAATTCTTCGATACTGAGATCACAATGCAAAGTGGAGCTGACGAAGATACCTCTCGTAAAATCACCTCTCCAGGGCACAAAACTCAGGTCGAAATTGCTGGCGGGTTGTAACTGTAGTAATGATTCGCCTATTTCACCAAGGTGCTGGTGGGTAAGTGTTTTATAGGCCTGGATATTATTAGCTCTCCAGCTGAAATGAGAAGTTTGGGATAATGACTGGCCGGCACCTGTAGAGCCAGTGATACCGGTTGTATAAATATCATTTAATAAACCTGCCTTTGCCAACGGTAATAAGCCCAACTGAATAGTAGTGGCGAAGCAACCGGGATTCGCAATATTATGTGCCGATTTGATCTTTTCTTTATTCAGTTCAGGAAGTCCATACACAAAATGGCGGCTACCGGTACTGGCACTGCCACTTAACCTGAAATCATTGGCCAGGTCAATGACCTTTATCTTATCAGCAATCTTATTCTCTGCGAGAAATTTCTTTGATTCTCCATGCCCCAGGCACAAAAACAACACATCGATATCATCACTCAGTTCACCAGAGAATATAAGGTCAGTGTCGCCTAACAGATCCTGGTGGACAGTATGAACAGGCTTGCCGGCATTGCTGCGGCTATGAATAAAAGAAACAGATACATCAGGATGGTGAATCAACAAACGAATGAGTTCGCCACCGGTATAACCTGCTCCGCCTATTATGCCTGCCTTAATGTTTGCCACTAGCTGATTCTTTTACCTGGTGATAGATCATTGTTTGGTTACCAAATATTTTACTGAAACCTCTTACATCTTCTCCTGTCCAGCCATTGTTCATCTCGCCGTATTTACCAAATTTGCTGTTCATCAGGTCGTAGGGTGATTCAATACCGGTTACCTGGAAACGATAAGGCATAAGCTGAACAAATACATCGCCGGTTACATTCCGCTGGCTGCTTTCAAGGTAAGCTTCAATATCGATCATCACCGGATCCAGAATTTGTCCTTCATGTAACCAGTTGCCATAGAATTGTGCCAGCTGGTCTTTCCAGGTCAGTTGCCATTTGGTGAGCACATGTTTTTCCAGGGCATGGTGAGCTTTGATGATCACCATGGGGGCAGCGGCTTCAAAACCCACTCTTCCTTTGATACCAATGATGGTATCGCCCACATGAATATCACGGCCAATACCGTAGGGTCCGGCCAGTGTTTGTAAATATTGAATGGCGTCAGAAGGGTGATTAAAACTTTTCCCGTTTACTTTATTTAATTCACCTTTATGAAAATGAAGTTTTACTTCTTCCGTACCCGTTTTGGTAACCTGGGTTGGCCAGGCTTCTTCCGGCAGCATGCCTTTGGAAGAAAGCGTTTCTTTACCACCCACACTGGTTCCCCATAATCCTTTATTGATAGAGTACATGGCTTTGGAGAAATTCATATCCACACCTTTTGCTTTCAGATAATCGATCTCCACTTCACGGCTCAGTTTCAGATCGCGGATGGGAGTAAGAATTTCCACACCCGGGATCATAATATTAAAGATCATATCAAACCTGACCTGGTCGTTACCGGCACCGGTGCTTCCATGTGCCACCGCATCTGCATTCAGTTCAAGTGTATGTTCTGCAATATGAAGCGCCTGGCTCAGCCTTTCTGCAGACACACTCAGCGGGTAGGTATTATTCTTTAATACATTGCCGTAAACAAGGTATTTAATGATCCGGTCGTAATAAGTTTTGACAGCATTCACCGCTTTGTGTGATTTAACACCCAGTTTGTAAGCATGGGCTTCAATCTGTTTCAATTCTTCCTCCGTAAAGCCGCCGGTGTTCACAATGATACTATGCACTTCATAACCGAGATCCTCACCCAGGTATTTCACGCAGTAAGAGGTGTCTAATCCGCCGCTAAATCCGAGTACAACCTTTTTTGCCATCTTATTTTTCAATGATTATAAATGAAAGAAATAATTCAATAATGATTTGGGCTTGCCGCCACCATTCCCGTTCTTATCTTTTTTTAGGAACGGCTTCAGCAATTTCCATTGTTTGAAGCGCAGCAGGCGTTCAAAACCGGAAACATTCTCTTTGAAGAACTCTTTGGTCTCTTCCGGCTCATAGTGATCTTTGGGATCGTAGAGCATGGCGGTACACATACAGTTCTTACGTTCTTTGCTCATCAGGATCTCGTAGTTCACACAGCTTTTGCAACCGGCCCAGAAAGCTTCATCCTGGGTAAGTTCAGAATAGGTTACCGGCTCATAACCGAGGTCGCTGTTGATCTTCATCACAGCAAGGCCGGTGGTCAGCCCAAAGATCTTTGCTTCGGGGTATTTCTGCCGGGAAAGATTAAATATCTTTTGCTTAATGAGTTTTGCCACGCCACTTTTCCGGTAAGCCGGGGCTACGATCAGGCCGCTGTTGGCCACATATTCACCATGGCTCCAGGTTTCGATATAACAAAAACCCACCCATTCATTCTGGTCGGTAATGGCAATGACCGCTTTGCCTTCATCGATCTTTTGTTCAATATAATCATGGCTCCGTTTTGCAATGCCGGTTCCCCGGGCTGCGGCGGAAGCCTCCATCTCATCAGTGATGGTCTTGGAATAAACTTTATCAGATACGGTCGCCACCCTGATAATAATATGTTGATTGTCCACTGTAAAACTAAATTGATAAAAACGGGCCACCAATCCTGGAAAATTATTTTGCGGGGATTACTTCACTGACAGGGACCAGGGTGAGGGGTTCGTCCTGTCAGAAAACAGGGCGACGTCGGGGGCGTGAAAAAGTAAATACATCGAAGCCAACGGAATAGACGCCGCTGGTGATAGGTGCATGAAAAGCGAACTGTTTGGTATGTGTCAGAATGTTTGTCATGTTGACGAACTGAAACAAGTTGTAAATTGGGTACAAATGTATAATATTAATTGGTTTAGCGTCACAAATTTTTTGTTATAAAAACTCATCATATGGAAGCGGGAAATGACTTTTCATCAGAACAATCGTTAGCAAAAGAAGCGAAGAAAAAGCCGTCAGGCTTCCGGCGATTTATGAGGACAATACTGATCCTGTTATTCCTTGGGCTGGCCGTTTTTATTTTTATCAAATACTTCTTTGTTTTTGGTGAAGGCTCCAAGGCGGGTGAACTGAATTTCTTTGTCAAGAAAGGATACATCTTTAAAACATATGAAGGCCGGGTGATCCAGACAGGATATAATTCGAAAGAGCCGGGAAGTATCCAGTCCAACGAATTTGAATTTTCAGTGGTGAGTGAAAAAGTGGCTGCACAACTGATGGCCAACAGCGGAGCGTTTATGGAACTTCACTACAAGGAATACCTGGGAGCACTTCCCTGGCGGGGTATGAGTAAGTACGTGGTGGACAGTGTTATATCGATAACAAGAAACGGCACCAAACAAACGCTGTTACAATAAACTCAGGAAGCTAATAATAAGAATATTGCCGGTCGTTTATGAATGTCCGGCTTTTCTTTTTGCCATTGTTCAATGGTCTTTGTTTTGATCCATTCGGTTTTAGCGGTGATGTCAACTGCAATACAAAGCTGTGTGGTTGCTTTGCAATTCTTCAGTAAACCTTCGGTCAGTTGGTTATTACGGTAAGGCGTTTCAATAAAGATCTGCGTACAGTTCTTTATTTGTGATTCTGCTTCCAGTTCTTTAATGGTTTTATTCCGTTGCTGGTTATCAATAGGCAAATAACCAACGAACTGAAACTGCTGGCCATTCATACCACTTGCCATTAATGCTAATAGAATAGAATTGGGACCCACCAAAGGTTTGATCACCGCATTCAATTGTTGAGCAATAGTGACCAACTGCTGCCCGGGATCAGCCACACCGGGACAACCGGCTTCGGAGATGATACCAATATTCTTTCCTGCTATTAATTTTTGCCTGAATGTGTTGGTATCAACATTGTCTTTGGTAACGGGATACCATTCGTAATCATCAATTACAATTTCTTTACTGAGTTGTTTCAGGTAGCGGCGGGCTGTACGATCATTCTCGGTAAAAAAAACCTGGCAATCTTTTATTGCAGTAAGCAGGTAGGCTGGCATGGCTTCCAGTCCATCTTCATGCAGCAGCGATGGGATAAGATAGACAATGCCCATATCAGCTTGTTTTTACTTTATGAACCGTAAGTGTGGCTGCAATGATCGCATATGCCGGGGCAAAAATAACAACGGCATGCATCAGGTAAAATAAAAAGCCATTGGCAACAGCCAGGCCTTTATGACGACCAATAAAGGCAATGCTTTTAGAAGGTGAAAAACCATTACGGGCAAAGCTGTAATCGAGCATGGAGAAACCATAATAATAAAATTCCATCGCTAATGCGATCAGTGGGGTGATCCATCCCACTAACGGGATCAGCGATAATAATATCAATGCCAATAAATAAACCGTTTGCCAGCCACAATTTCGCAACGCCAGTGTACTGTTGCGGATACAATCCTTTTTTAGTTCTGACCAGTTGAAGGAATGTTCCTTACCCTCCATAATGGCTTCTGTTTTTTCACTCAGGTAGGCGAATACGGGTGAGCCGATGACCAGGATCAGGTATTTGAATAAGGAGAAGTAAAATAATACAAGTACCAGCCGCAGCATCATGCCCATCATCACAAAAAAGAAGCTGAGCCATTCGCTTCGTTCCTGTTGCAGCCAGGGTTCAATGCGAAGCTGAGCGCTGGCCCAGGAAACAGCATTGTCGGAAGATTGCCAGAAAATGATCATACCGGCGATGAACAAGGCGGAGTAAATGATACCTGGCACAATGATCCATTTCCAGAAGCGGTGCTGCTGAATGAAACGGTGTGCTTCAGCCCAAGATTGGAATGCTATGACGAGTTCTTTAAGCAAAGCCTTAAATTGAGGTAGTAAATATAGACCATTGATCACAGGGATGAAAATGATTTACCCGATTTCCTGCATATGAAAAAATTACCGCTGTCATTTTACCGGGGGGATAATGTGCTGCAAATTGCAGCAGGGCTGATGGGGAAAATACTGGTCACCAACTGGGAGGGTATTATCACCTCCGGCCGCATTGTGGAATGTGAAGCTTATAATGGCATCATTGATAAAGCATCTCATGCGGCAGGCGGAAGAAGAACTGCCAGGAATGAAGTGATGTATGCAGATGGAGGTGTAGCTTATGTGTATCTCTGTTATGGTATCCATCATTTATTTAATGTGGTAACAAATGAGAAAGACATACCACATGCTATACTTATCCGGGCAGTGGAACCTATAGCCGGTATTGACGAAATGCTGAAAAGAACAGGCAAGCCGGAAGCAGATCACACACTTACAAGAGGACCGGGCAATGTTTCCAAGGCACTGGGCATCCACACCAAGCATAGCCGGTATCCACTGCTGGGTAAAGAACTTTATATTGCTGATGACGGATTCAGGGTTGGCAAAAAGCAAATCGCCACCTCACCCCGGATCGGTGTTGACTATGCAGGTAAAGATGCACTGCTGCCTTACCGGTTTTATATAAAAGGAAATCCTTTTGTAAGTGGTAAACCAAAATAGGTTGTATTTTCAGTCCAAATACTAATTGCTTGGCAAAACTTTCTAAACAACAGGTCAGCGTTATTTCTTTACTGGCAGGGATCATCATTTCATTAGCCGTTTATTTTATCAATCCATTTGGCGTGGATAACAGTGCAGCTAAAGTATTAGCAGTTGCTGCATTGATGATCACCTGGTGGGTGACCGAGGCATTACCTATGCCCGTTGTAGCATTATTACCACTGGTCTTTTTCCCTTTACTAAAGATCAGTTCCATGAAAGATGCGGCAGCCCCCTTTGCCAATGAGGTTATTTTTTTATTCATGGGAGGGTTCATGCTGGGTTTAGCTATCGAAAAATGGAACTTGCATCGCCGCATTGCCTTAACTATTATCCGGCTTACCGGTACCAGTGGTGATAAGATTGTTCTTGGCTTCATACTGGCTTCCGGCCTGCTGAGTATGTGGTTGAGTAACACAGCGACAACGATGATGATGTTCCCGATTGCCTTATCGGTAATTCATGTGATGCAGGAAAATCATAAAGGTGATGGTAATATGGCCAATTTTTCACTGACCATTTTGCTGGCTATTGCCTATGCTTCCAATTTCGGCGGCATAGCTACTATTGTGGGTACACCGCCCAATTTTGCTTATATCGGCCACGTAAGGGAGAAATTGCATTACGAAATTGGGTTTATTGACTGGATGCTGCTTTGTATGCCGATCGCTATTCTATTACTATTTGCTTTGTACTGGGTGTCGGTCAAATGGCTTTTTCCTAATAAAATAAAATCCGATACTGCGACCCGGCAGCTGATCCGGACAGAAATGGATTTATTAGGACCCATGTCAACAGCGGAGAAAAGAGTGTTGGTCATTTTTGCAGGAACTGCATTCTTATGGATATTCAGGAAACTCATCAATGATGCGCAATCGCTGTTTGTATTAGATGATACGATCATTGCAGTGCTGTGTGCGGTGACTCTATTTATTTGCCCGGCAGGCAAACCATCAAAAGAAGAAGGAACTGCATTATTAGAATGGAGCGATACGTCTAAAATGGCCTGGGGTATTTTATTGCTTTTTGGAGGAGGTATATCATTAGCTGGGGCATTAGAAAGGGCAGGCCTGATACAGCAACTGGGTGGTTGGTTAGCACAGTTCTCCGGCAATGGGTTTATGCTGGTGGTTGTTATTACGGTGGTCACCATTTTCCTGAGTGAAGTGATGAGCAATGTGGCCCAGGTGATCGTTTTTGCGCCGGTGGTTACTTCATTGGCGATTGCATTAAACATGAACCCTTTGCTACTTGGTATCCCGATGACACTGGCAGCCAGTTGCGCCAGTATGCTGCCCATGGGCACACCGCCTAATGCGATCGTATTTGCCAGCGGTCATATCAAACTGAAACAAATGACTAAGGCAGGGTTTATGATGAATATCGTCTCCATCATTCTGATTGTGCTTTTTAGCTGGTTCCTGCTGCCATTGCTGATGAAAATAGGCTAAGAGGATAAAAGAGATGTGTTTGAATTTATATGCTATATGATAAAAGAAAAAGGAGAGCATTTTGTGCTCTCCTTTTATTATTCATTTATCCTTTTAGTTTAAAACTTAGGACAGTTGAGTTTCCTCATATTGGGATCAACGTATTTCTTAATGTAGATCAGGGATACTTCAACACCACCTCTTGAGTTAGAAGCCGGTTTCAGGGAAGATGTATTGACATCATACGAAGCACCGAAATGCCATTCGCCAAATTCAAGACCAACATAAGGAATAACAGCATCTCCAAAACGGTACCAGCTGCCGAAGTAGAAATTGGTAGGATTGGCTTCATCATTATTCAGGTTCATAGCATAGGCACCACCGATCATGGTATTATTGGCTTTTGCCTGCATACTGTGGTTAGCGGCAAAATGGATCGCATTGTATGAACCTACCGGGATCTTACCACCAGCCTGTAAAGTGGTTCTTGCACTCAGCAGGAAATTTCCTTTCTGAAAACTTTCTTTCGGCCGGTTGATATGATACATAGAAGCTCCGAGGTAGAAATTATTATACCCGTTAGTACTTCCGTTGTAAAACACACCGGCATTCATATCGAAATAATGAAGATTTACCTGCTGGCTGGTAAAGCTTTCGCTGGTAACACCAGTGAAACCAAAAGGGGTCAACTGGTCCTGGAAATAAACCTTATTCAGGTTTAAACTCTTATTCATATATGTACCCTGGAAACCGGCTCCCAACTGGTGGTAACCGTTTTCATCCAAGCCTTTATGGTAGGCCAGGGATATGGCTGCATAGTTATTGGTCAGCACACCATTACCTGCACGATCTGTAAAACCCATAAAGCCGATGCCAAACTGGTCCAGGTCGGAAATCCGGTTCTTCATGATGCCAAAATCGGCTGAGATGGTAGCGGTGGTATAAGCATTATTAATAGAAGGCCACTGGTTACGATAGTTACCAGCTATCCGGTACACCCCGTCAAACTTGCCCGTCATCGCCGGGTTCATCGTCAGTGGTGACGCAAAGAATTGGGAGAAATTGGGATCCTGGGCAGTAGCATCACTTACCAAAGCCACACAAACAATAAGGGTAGAAATAAGTTTTTTCATCTCAGCAATTAATTGTTTTTCGGTTACGGCACAGTTAGTGTACAGGCTGCTTTCCGGTGTAACTCATTTAAACGTATCATTTTTCGGGAAATTGCCCCTGTAGCCTGCTAATACATGTACTCTGACGAAATGGAAATGTAAGGTAAAAAAAAGACCCGGAAAAATGTCAAATTGCTGCTTTACATCTGCACTTTAGTGCCAAAAGCCAGGTCTCCGGCATCTCCCAGCCCGGGAACGATATACCCCTTGGCTGTCAGCTCATCATCAATATCCCCGCACCAGATGGTTACCGAAGGCTCCTCTCTCTTAACATATTCAATGCCAACCGTGCAGGCAATGGCTGCCACAATATGAATTTCTTTGGGACGACCCTCTTCTTTTAGAAAATGGATGGTTTTTACTAAGGAAGACCCCGTAGCCAGCATGGGATCGGAGATAATGACCACCCTGTTCTCCATATCCGGGCAGGAGATATAATCCAGGCTAATCTCGAAACTACCGTCTTTATGGTGCTTCCGGTAGGCAGAAATAAAGGCATTATCGGCTTTATCAAAGGCATTTAATAAACCCTGGTGAAGTGGTAAACCAGCTCTCAGGATCGTAGCCAGTACCGGTTGATCTTTCAGCAATTTACAAGTGGCTGTTCCCAGTGGTGTCTGAATTTCTTTTTCTTCAAAAGGAAGGATCTTGCTGATCTCGTAAGCAATGGCCTCACCAATACGTTCCAGGTTCCTGCGGAAACGCATCCGGTCCGTCTGCACTTCCACATTCCGGAGCTCACTTACCCAGTTGCTGATAAGACTATGTTTCTCACTTAAATTAATGACCATGCTTCTGTCAGTTTTGGATAGCAGATGATAGATTTGCTCAAAATTACGGCTTTTGCTTTGTGCAGATTCAAATGACGATCGCTAAAATTAAAATGTCATCAAATGGTTTACCGGGCTATTGGTTTAATGAGCGGCAGTTCGCTGGATGGATTGGATATTGCTTTTGTAGAATTTCATGAGAATGCAGGCAGGTGGACTCATGAGATATTACAGGCTGATTGTTATCCTTACCCGGCTGACTGGCTAATTCGTTTGAAGAATGCTACCTCATTACCTGCATTAGATTATCAATTACTGCATATTGATTACGGTCATTACCTTGGGCAACAGGTCAATAATTTTATTGAGCAGCATCAACTGCATTATAAAGTGGCGCTGGTCGCTTCACATGGGCATACTACATTTCATATACCCGCCAAAAAAATGACGGCCCAACTTGGTGATGGGGCAGCCATTGCTGCGCAAACTAAATTACCCGTGGTAACTGACCTGCGGGCTTTAGATGTGGCATTCGGCGGGCAGGGTGCCCCGATCGTTCCTATTGGAGAAAAATTGTTGTGGCAGGAGTATGATTATTTCCTGAATATTGGAGGGATTGCCAACCTTTCCATCAATTCAAATCCATATATCGCTTTTGATGTTTGCCCGGCCAACCGGGTATTGAATATGCTGGCTGCTGATGCCGGAAAAGAAATGGATGAGAACGGGGCAATGGCTGCTGCCGGTGCAATCAACTATGACTTGTTAGAAAAATTAAATGCCCTGGAGTATTATAAGCTTGCAGCTCCTAAATCATTAGCGAATGATTATGGAACTGATATTATTTACCCGTTGATCAAAGCATCAGGATGCAGTGTACCGGATGCTTTACGAACCTGTACAGAACATATTACTACACAAATCAGTGAAGCTATTTCCAATAGCAGCGACTTTAAACCTCAAACCTCAAACCTCAAACTTTTAGTAACAGGAGGGGGTGCTTTTAATACTTTTCTTATTCAGCAATTGCAGGAAAAAGTAGAAGCATATAATATAGAAGTGGTGGTGCCGGATGGGAAACTTGTCAGCTATAAGGAGGCGCTGATCATGGCATTGATCGGTGTTTTGCGCTGGAGGCAGGAGTATAATGTACTGGCTTCAGTAACGGGTGCATCAAGAGATAGTATTGGCGGAGCATTGTGGACGGGTGATCAGGCATAATTTTTTTTCATAATCCCAGCACTTCTCTCAATCGCACATAACCTGTTCTGCTTACCGGAACTTTGATACCGGAGCGAAGAATCGCTACATGGTTATCTTTTTCATAGGGATCAATTCTTGTGATCTGCTGCACATTGACAATATAGGAACGGTGTGAACGGACAAACTGTTGTCCATCCAGGGTCTGCTCAAAATGATTCATAGTCTTATTCTTCAGGAAATAACCTTCACCGGTATGCACTTTCACATAATCATCTGCTGCTTCCAAATACAGTACTTCGTGAACAGGTATGATCTTGATCTTGCTGCCATTCTTTACCACGATCCGGTTGTTCTGTGAAGGAGACTGCGATGCAGTTTCCAGAAGCTCCTGCGTAGCTTTTTCTGTACTTAGGGATTTTTGCTCTTTGAATTTATTTATCGCTTTATCAAAACGTTCCTGGTTAAATGGCTTTAATAAATAATCAATAGCATGTGCTTCAAATGCTTTGATAGCAAATTCATCAAAAGCAGTAGCAAAGACAACAGCAGGGGGTTGTTCGATCAGTTCCAGCATTTCAAAACCATTGATCTTGGGCATCTGGATATCCAGGAAAATAAGATCAGGCTGGTGCTGCTGAATGGCTTTTAATCCTTCAAAGCCATCATTGCATTCCTGCAGGATCTCAACCTGCGGGTGCTTTTGTAAATACTCCTTTACAATACTTCTTGCCAGGGGCTCGTCATCAATAATAACAACTTTCATGATATATGATTTAAAACCTATGAGGTTTGCGGTATCTTAACAATGGTTGTAAAATTATTCTCTTTTGCTTCGGTTGACAACAGGTCTGTCCTGGCAAATAACAGGTAAAGCCTGCGTTGCACGGATTTTAAACCAAACCCAGTCCCTTGTTTGGGTGAGGATGTTTCCGGATCAAAAGGGTTAATCACTTTAATCACCAGGTGTTTATCCCGGATCATAGTGCTGATATGGATCAGGGTTTCTCCAGTTGTATCATACAAACCAAATTTGATCGCATTTTCTACAATGGGTTGTAATAATAATGCCGGTAATTTAAGCTGATGGGTTGCTTCATCGCATGCGATATGAGTGGCCAGCCTGTTTCCAAATCTCACTTTTTCGATATCAAGGTATAATTGCAGGTATTGCAGTTCTTCCTGCAGGGTCACCCATTGTGTTTCTTCTTTTTTTAAAGTACCTCTTAAAAAATCCGACAGTTGCTGAACCATTTTCCGGGCTTCTTCCGGCCGGCTGCCGATCAGTGCGTTAATGGAATTGAGACTATTAAATAAAAAATGGGGCTGTAATTGCTGGCGCAATTTGAATAATTCAGCTTCCTTTGATAATTTCTCTGCATCCGCTTTCCTGTTCTCATTCTCTTTTTGTTCCTGCTGGTTGTACCAGAGTATACTGATCATGGTCATGCAACCTAGTAGTAAAAAGCCAATGCCAAATCGGATGGGCATGGAGTGATACAGCATATCAGTATATCCGGTATGGAATGACCCGATCCAGGTTTTCAATATCCACTTGGTGATAAGCAGCCAGAGAACAGCGAGTAAAAGACAGAGAAAAAAGATATTTACATACTGCTCGCCGCGGGGCAGGTAATAACGAAGTGTATTCATTACTAGCAGGGATGCCAGGAAAAGAAGTACATTGCTGATTAGGCCATCAATAATAGCAGCATTCCACGGCAAACCAAACCAATGCATCACCAGGATATGGTCGCCAATCAATACTGCCCAGCAGATACTGAAAATGATAGCGAACCGCCGCATTGAGTAAGGAGTGTTAGGCATGGGTGGGTTAAGCCAGTTGCAAAAGTTGATGTGTCTGGGTAAAGAAAATGTTTTCAGCTTTTTGGTTCACCGTATAAACATAAGCGTCTGCATTATCCTGTTCTTCAATGCGGGAATATAATTCTGCACCGTCAATCAGCTCGCTGAGCAGGTAGAGTTCGCTTACATTGATAAACTCCCATTTCACCAGTTGCTCCTTACTGTTATAAAAAGCATCTTCCTCTCTCTTACCCATTTCCTGTGCCTTGCGGAAAGCTTCTTCTTTATCAGCAGCAGAAATCAATCTTAATTGTTCATCAAACTGGGCCCGGTGCTGCCCGTCACCGCAAACAATGCGGAATACCAATTTTGAAAGATACCAGTTCATAAAAGTCAGTTGATAAGGTGAATGATGTTGAAAAAGCCATACCGTTCATTCACTCCTGCTCCTGCACACCCCGGTATGGCTGTTATATAGTTAATAGCTCTTGATATCAATACCTCCGAATATCACCGTTCCTCTCAGTAACAAAACTTTATCAGGATTGTCAACCATCTGCGACATGGGTCGTTTGTCTTCCAGTCCGCCAAAAATGGTAACGGCCTCAGATTTTACGGCCCAGTTAGACGGGATGATCAGTTTGGTGCCGCCAAATATCGTGGTCAGCTCCAGCACAGCCGTCCCTTTAATATCTGCCTGTGAAAGGTTGAGCTCAGTGCCTCCGAATACATTGACAATGTCACCACCTTTAAAATCTTTGCAAAGAATATTCTTTTTGGAGCCGCTGAAAATGCAGGTGCTGTCAACATAATCATCCTGTGTAAAGGTTTCCTGCTGGCAACTTGAAAGCGGGTCATTCTTATCTGTACCGTCATTTTTTTTTCTGCCAGACCATCCATTTCTGTCACTTACTGATTTTTGTTGGGAGCGGAGTATGAAAAACACTCCGACAACGATCAGGATAACGGGCCATATATGACGGCGCAGGTCGCCATGTAAGAAATAATCATTGGCCAGGAAAGTACCGCCCACCAGTAATAAAACAAACCAGGCCATTCCCTGGAAACGATGCCGGAAACCGATAAAGAGCCCCAGCACAATTAGCAGCATCTGCCAGCTGAAAACCCAGCGGGGAAAATCAGGAATATAACTTCTCATTAATGCTACAATACCAATCAGTAATAGCAATACACCTGTCCAGATATGGCCGCTGCGGTGGTGGCGTTCCATCCTCATTTCCCAACGCATCTTTCTTTCCTCCATCCTTTTTTCAAATTCTTCTCGCATGGCTTCAAATTTTATTCAAAACTAACGGGTAACAGTATACTGGTCAATAGCAGATGGGTACTGTGCTGCCATAAGTCGGTAAACGGGGGAAAATGCCCGGTCAGTGACGGGCAAAAAAATCCCTGTACCAGTATTACCTGCCACAGGGCAATTCGATCAACTATATTTTATGGGCTATTGTTTGTTGAACCTGATTTTCTGGCCGCTTAAGTTGCCAAAATACATTCCTTTTGGAAGCAGCCTTGTATCTGCTACCGATATTCCTTCATTACTACTTTTTTGAAGGGGCAATTCCCATTGCCGCAGATGGATATCGGTAACAAAAAATGTTTTCTGGTTAGTACTGTTATTGATATAAATATAATCAGTAGCCGGGTTAGGGTAGAGAGCCGGGGCAACTCCGGTAAAACGGACATTCACCATTTCTGTATAGATCTTCCGGCCCGTGGGGTAGGATATTTCTATGCGGTAACTGTAATTCCCTTTTTCTGACAGTATATCATCATAACTGTATCTCTTGTTGTCATTGCCGGTTTTCATATCAAACCGTGCAACATCGATCCATTTTTGATTCACTGTATCCGACCGCTGGAGTATAATATATTCGTCATTCTCTTCACTTTCGGTATACCATTCCAATCGGGCAGCATTACCTTTCAGGGCTGAATAAAAGGAAATAATATTAGTATGATAAACTTTGCCAGAAGAGGAAGTTCCCGCTTTGGCTGCTGCACAAAAAAAGAAATTGAAAAAAGCCAGGCAGATAAATAACGACAAAGAATATTTCCTGGTGGCAGAAAAAATTATTTTCATGAGTTGGTCCGGATTAGAGGTATTAAAAGTAGAAAATAAGATCGGCTGCTGCAACCCTAACTGATTTTAATTTTGCGAAATAGGTGTTTTGTTTACCATAGGGAGAAATACGATTCATGAACATTGCCTGGTGCTAACTGCTTTAATAATCAATATTTTGTGCCGACCTGTCCCGTCAAATTCATCCCAAAGATGCTTTAAATGTGACAATAGCAATCCCGAAGACCCTTATGCGAAGGTTTGTTTGAGCGTCTCCGAAGGTGTCTGGATGACCGGGATATGATAACAAGATTAAACAAATCAGAAGTTGAATCAAATTTCCTGGTAGTAGTCAGCAACTGCAATAGCCTTTCATTTGATAGTCAGGTTATCGTATATAAACTCAAATGTATCTCCGTCAAACAACCCTTTATCGCTCAGTTTCAGGTGAGGTATCACCAGCAATGCCATAAAGGATAAGGTCATGAATGGCGAACCCAATGCGGAACCGGCATCTTTGGCGGCTTTATCAATCATTGAATATTGCTCAGCAACTTTGTAGCCATCTTCATTACTCATCAGCCCGCCAACAGGAAGCGGTACGATCATTTCAAGGTTGTCTTTAATAAGGCTTACGCCGCCTTTATGATCAACAATCATATTGATAGCTTTGCAGATACTTTCATCATCCACACCCACCGCAACGATATTGTGACTGTCATGTGCGACAGAAGAAGCAATGGCTCCCTGTTTCAACCCTATATTCTTGATAAATGATTTGGCAATGGGTGCATTATTATACCTGTTGACGACCACGATCTTTAACAGGTCTCTTTCCGTATCACTTACCAGGAACCCGTTTTCAGTTTTAGGCTCCAATAATAATTTGTTAGTGATCAGCTGACCGTCAAGTGCCTCGATTACCGGAATCGTGAGCCTTGAGTTACCGGTCATGGCCGGGATTTCAAAATCAGTGACTTCTTTTTTATCACAGGAGAAATTATTAATGATTCCTGCCTTCGGACCTGCAATCAACGACTTTCCATTTTCAGCTACTAAATTTCCATTGATATAGGTTTGTACTGTTTCAAAGTGAACAAGGTCTTTTACGATAATAAAATCTGCAGGATCAGCTTCTCTCAATAAACCCACTTTCATATTATAATGTAATACCGGGTTTACACAAGCCGCTTTTAAAATCTTGAAAATATCGATCCCTTTTGCAACAGCCCTTGCGCAAAGCTGGTTGATATGACCATCCACTAAGCTGTCAGGGTGCTTGTCATCGCTGCAAAACATGATCCTTTCCGGGTAGTCATTCAGTAACCCGATCAGTGCTTCAAAATTCTTTGCGGCACTACCTTCCCGGATCAGGATCTTCATCCCGCATTGTAATTTATCCAGGGCTTCTTCTTTGGTGAAGCATTCATGATCGGTACTGATGCCTGCTGCTGCATAAGCAGCAGCCTGCTGTCCCCTTAACCCGGGTGCATGTCCATCCACTGGTTTGCCGGTAGCATGGGCAGCTCTTATTTTTTTCATTACTTCTTCGTCTCCGTTCAGCACACCAGGAAAATTCATCATCTCGCTGAGATAAAAAATATCATCGCTTTTTAGTAAAGTACTTACCTGTTCTGCATCTATCCCGGCACCTGCTGTTTCAAAAATTGTAGCAGGCACACAGCTCGGTGCACCAAAATGAAATTTGAAAGGCACTGTTTTGCCATTTTCGATCATGAATTGCACAGCTTCCAGGCCGCATACATTAGCAATCTCATGCGGGTCGCTGATGGTAGCCACCGTGCCATGCACCACCGCCAGCCGGGCAAACTCTGATGGCACGAGCATCGAACTTTCAATATGCACATGACTGTCAATAAAGCCAGGGAGAATATAGTTTGAGCTCAGGAGTTCGGTATTCATTACTTCTTTGATCAAAAGAATTTTTCCATCCTGCACTTTTATAATTGCCGGGTAAATTCTTTGCTGCTGAATATCCACGAACTGTCCGCTGATAGAAAACGATGCCATGCCGATGATTTGGATAAAGGTAAATCACTACCTTCAAAGAACTAATTTAACTGATCACTGCTATGAGAAAATTATTATGGCTTGCCTGTGCATTTGCTTTTGTTCAAACCCATGCACAAAAAAAACCGGTAACAAAGCCTGTTGCTGATAATGATAATTCTATATTATTATCCAAAACAAAATACCGGCTGATCGGTCCCTGGCGGGGCGGGAGAAGCGGGGCTGTAACCGGCAGTTACAAAAATAAAAATACGTTCTACTTCGGAGGTACAGGCGGAGGTGTCTGGAAAACTACTGATGGCGGCAGCAACTGGAAAAATATTTCTGATAAATATTTTGGGAGCACTATTGGTGCAGTGGCTGTAGCCCCTTCTGATGAGAATATCATCTATGTTGGTGAAGGAGAAAATACCATGCGGGGCAATGTAAGTGAAGGATTAGAAGGTATGTGGCGCAGCGATGACGCCGGCAGGACATGGAAAAATATTGGCCTGAAAGACGGCCGGCATATTATACGGATCGTTATTCATCCAAGAGACCCAAATACAGTTTGGGCAGCAGTAATGGGGCATTTGTTTGGCCCCAATGAAGAAAGAGGTGTTTATAAAACGACAGATGGGGGAAAAACATGGAAGCGGACTTTGTATGTGAATAACCAAACCGGGTGCAGTGACCTGGTGATGGAACCGGGTAATCCATCTGTTTTTTATGCAGGGACCTGGCGGTTGATCAGGACGCCGCATAGCCTGGAAAGTGGTGGTGAAGGAAGTGGTCTCTGGAAAAGTATAGATGGCGGTGAAACCTGGATGAATATTACTGCAAAGAAAGGATTACCCAAAGGAGTGTGGGGAATTACAGGAGTAGCTGTTGCTCCGTCTAATCCTGATAAACTGTATGCTATTATCGAGAATGAAAAAGGCGGTATGTATATGAGTACAGATGCGGGAGAAACCTGGACACTGACGAGTAACGATAATAATATCCGCCAACGGGCCTGGTATTATACCAAAGTATTTGTTGACCCGAAAAATGAGAACCTGGTCTATGCGCCGAATGTAAACTTTATGCGCAGCAGGGATGGTGGCAAAACATTTCAAAGTGTGAATACACCACATGGCGATCATCATGATCTGTGGATTGACCCGGAGAATGGGAACAGGATGATCGTGGCAGATGATGGTGGTGCACAGGTGAGTTTTGATGGGGGTGATAACTGGAGTACTTATTTAAACCAGCCTACGGCGCAGATATACCGGGTATCAACAGACAACTCTTTTCCGTACCGGATATTGGGCGCACAACAGGATAATTCAACCTTACGAATAAAACACAGAACCTACGGCGCAGCTATTACCGATAGAGATTGGGAGGTAACAGCCGGCAGTGAAAGTGGTTATGTGGTAGCTGATCCATTGAACCCGGATATTGTTTACGGGGGCAATTACGGGGGTTATCTGTCAAGACTTGATCATAAAACAGGCGAGAACCGGGCTGTAAGTGTATGGCCTGATAACCCGATGGGTGCAGGTGCTGATGTATTGAAGTATCGTTTTCAATGGAACTTCCCGATCTTCTTTTCCCCCCATAACCCGAAACGGTTATATGCGGCAGGTAATCATTTATTCGTTACCGAAAATGAAGGAGCCAGCTGGCAGGAAATATCACCTGATCTGACCACCAATGATAAATCTAAACAAGGTTCCAGCGGTGGCCCGATCACTAAAGACAATACATCCGTAGAGTATTATTGTACCATTTTCACGGCGGCAGAAAGTACAACGGAAGAGGGAGTGTTATGGACGGGTAGTGATGATGGATTGATTCATGTTAGCCGGAATGCTGGAAAAAACTGGGAGAATGTAACACCGAAGGATTGTCCTAAATGGATGATGTGGAATTGTATCGAGACCGATCCGTTCAAAAAAGGAGCAGCGTATTTTATTGGAACAAGATACAAAAGCGATGATTTTGCCCCGTATATCTACAAAACAGAAGATTATGGCAAAACATGGAAACTGATCGTGAATGGCATTAATAAACTTCATTTTACCAGGGCCATGCGGGCAGACAGGAAAATGGCAGGCTTATTATATGCAGGAACAGAGTATGGAATGTATATCAGTTATGATGATGGTGCCAACTGGAAGTCATTTCAGCTGAACCTTCCTGTTGTTCCGATCACCGATTTAACCATTAAGAATAATGACCTTGTCGTTGCCACACAGGGCCGTTCTTTCTATGTACTGGATGACCTGGGTGTGATCCAGCAATTAAGTACCTCTGTTTTGCAAAAACCACTGCATGTGTTTGTGCCCGATCCTGCCTGGCGGATACAAGGAGGAGGGTTTGGATCCCGGTCCGGCCCGCCCGCCAATGCAGGTGCTAATCCTCCCAACGGTGCTATTATTAATTTTTATGTGAAAGAAACAGTTGATACCACAAAGGCTTCAGTAACCATCATGGATAAAAATAAAAAACTGATCCGCACTTTTTCAACCGATGCTAAAGAAGCAAGGGATAAGATGGAACTGGTTAAAGGCATGAACCGCTTTGTATGGAACCTGCAATACCCGGAAGCAGAACGGGTGGAAGGCATGATCTTATGGAACGGCGTGCCGGGAGGTGTGATGGCGCCACCGGGCGAATATCTTTTTAAACTGAAAGTGGGCAATGAAACAGCTGAAGGCAACATACTGCTGAAAGCTGACCCGAATTATAAAATAACACAGGCTGAATACGAGGAGCAATTTAATTTCCTGCAAACAGTGATGGGCAAATTCAATGAAGTACAAAAGACCATTAAAGATATCCGTGCATTAAGAGGCCAGATAAGCGATTTTACCGGAAGGCAGGAGAAAGATTCTATAAAAGAAGTAAAAGCCATGGCGGATAGTATCATTAAGGAACTGACGGCTTTGGAAGAAACCTTTTACCAGACCAGGGCCAAAAGCAGCCAGGATGTGCTTAACTATCCTATCCGGTTGAATGATAAACTCAGCGGCTTGTTTGATGCAGCTAACAGCGGAAATATGGCCCCGCCAAAACAGGCTAAAGATGTGTATGCTGAATTATCAAAGCAATGCGATGAGCAGTTGGCGAAGTTCAAAAAGATAAAAGAAGAAGAGCTGGCAAAACTGAACCAGCTGATCAGGGATAAAGCAGTGCCGGTAATTGGGTTAAAAAAGGAAGACAGTAAGAAGGAATAAATGCGATTTTATATAAAAAGGCTTCAGAAACTGAAGCCTTTTATTTTTATGCAGTGCGTTGAATAATAGGTCTTGTTCGTTCTTTCATAACAGCAATAGCTTCTTCTTTGCTGCTGAACATATTGTTCACGTTGACCAGGTTGTCGGCCAGCTTATCATAATTCTTTGTCATCAGCCAGAGAAAAACATGCAGGTAGTGAATGCCGTCAAACACCAGTATCTTCTGCTTGGCAAATTCATCCTTGTTCTTCATGAATTCAACGGGAATCTCGGTATAATGTAAAGCAGGGCGAACATGATGTACGGCATGATAACCATCATTCCAGCACATCTGGTTATACTTGGTATTAATGCAATTGATCGTATTGTCTTCCAGGTTCTCAGGATTCACAAAAGCATGTTGCGCCCAGTTACCGAGCATCATCACAATTCTTGCAAAAACAAATGGAATGATAAATATCCAGAGGGTAGCCTGCAGGTTTACAATACACATAGCGATACAGAATATGTAAAAAGAAATTTCACCATAACTCAGCCGCATATAGAGTTTCTTTCTTTTCCGGTTGAACAGGTACATAAAAGTATCCCGGAATCCTAAAATAAGAAAACGGCCTACATACTTAAGGAATCCACCAAGACTGTCTCTTTTGTAAGGCAAGGTACTGCTGGCATCATCATGCATATTATTCTCTACGTGGTGCATGGCCATATGATGAACGAAATATGTTTCCGGGGTGTGACCGAAGAATGGGCATACCACCCAGATCACCCAATTGTACATCCAGTTGTATTCTTTCTTGAACAATTTGCGGTGGCTGATGCAATGCAGCATCAACCCAAACCGGCCTTTAAAATACATTTGAGATACATAGAAATAAGGGATATAAGCCAGCCACCAGTACCAGCCCTGTAATACAGGGGTGTATAATAACACAGCCACAGGTATAACAAGAATATGAATGGCCGTCAGCAAATGAATAAAAGGAAGATCTCTTTTATCACTGATATAATTCAGCCAGAATTTTTCATACCAGCTGTAATTATCCTTTGGAACATAAATCGGATCCGTAATGGTGGTCAATGCCTTCATGAAATAGCTTAGTTGATTGAAAAACGGGCCGGTTTTACGGCTACTAATACTTAGTTTAAATACCTTAAAATTCCAGAGTATTCAAACGGCGTAAAACTAAGGGATTCCGGCTAATAAAAAACTGATTGTTTGACTCCCGCTACCTGATAAACGACTGGCAATCAGTTATTGTTACACTAAAGAAGCGATATTTTAACAGGCTTATTGTTTCAGTTCAGTTTTTTGAGGTTTTATAACACCTGTATTGCCACCGCCATCCAGGGTCAGATCAACGGGTTTATTGGAACTCCAGGCTCCTCTTGTAAAGTCGGGTATATCCACTGTTCTTGATTTTTTAGCCACCGATCTTTCGCTGAGCGGGGTAATGGCACTCCAGGCAGCAGCATCATAGACATCCAGGTCAAGAGGTAGTCCATTTCGCAGGCAATCGATCAGCCGCCAGTCCATGATAAAATCCATACCGCCATGACCACCCACATCTTTGGCAATAGCACCAATATGATTAACAATAGGTGGGGAATATTTTTTATACAGGTTATCCAGTTCTTCTTTCTTGATCCAGCTATGACCGAAAGCAATTCTTTCCGGGCCGGGCCATTTTTGAGCGGCACCTTTTGTTCCGCTGATCAAATGAATTCTTGAATACGGCCGGATCGTTGATACATCATGCTGAATCATGATGGTTTTGCCTTTATGGGTCCTTACCAGGGTTGTGTTCATATTTCCACGGTAAGGCTTATCGGTATAATCTTTGAAGAAATCATCTTTTACCGCCAGCTCTTTAGCCATCGTATTCAGTGAAAAATCATTGGTGCTCATGCTGACAAGATGATCTAACTGATCACCCCGGTTGATATTCATGCATTGGGCAACGGGCCCCAGTCCATGGGTGGGATAAAGGCTGCCATTGCGGCCAATATTTTCTTTCAGCCGCCACATATCTGCATAGGCATTCTTATTGAACAGCCAATCTTTGCTAAGGTCATGAATGTAGGCTCCTTCAGCATGTAATACTTCCCCGAATAATCCCTGACGAGCCATATTCAGGGTCAACAATTCAAAAAAATCATAGCAACAATTCTCCAGCATCATACAGTGCTGTTTGGTTTTCTCTGATGTTTCCACCAGTTCCCAGCACTCATCGATGGTTTTAGCTCCCGGCACTTCAATAGCAGCATGCTTTCCATGCTTCATCGCATATACAGCAATGGGTGTATGCAGGTGCCAGGGTGTTGGCGTATAGACAAGATCAATATCATTACTTTCACAAACAGCTTTCCATCCTTCTTCCCCGCTGTATTCTTTTGCCTTGGGTCTGCCCATTTTTTCCAGGGTCTTTTGCGCTGCAACCACCCGGTCAGGGTATTTATCACACAAGGCCACGATCACAGCCCCATCAATATAACTTAAACGTTCAACTGCATCGCTTCCCCTTTGTCCCAGGCCAATAACGGCAATACGAACCGTTGCTATCTTCGGAGCTGCATAGCCACACATATTAAAACGTTGCTTTCCTTTCTCCAATGAAGCTGATCTTTCGATCTCTTCATCGGTTGCAGCTATAGAAGCAAAAGAGGGAAGCCCGGTAGCTAAGAGCCCGCCACCAACAGCTATACGGCGTAAAAATTTCCTGCGATCGTTATTCATATTCCTTTCATTGAGTTGCTGCAAGTTCATAAAATAACCAGTAGAATACTACAGCTTGCCAAATTCAGGCAATCGTTTGATGAGCTGCGGTAATTACAGGAAAGACTGTTTTTTCACTTTTACCGGGAGGGAATATTTACCTGTTACAAATTGTACGCAAAAAAGAACAGTGTTTGCCCGGTATAAATCCGCTGTGGATAAGCTGGCTTTGGCAATGTGTTTGCCGCTTATTGGATAAGCCATCGCAACCATTAAAATCCATACATATGAAAATAACAATGGCTGTTAACGTACTGATCATCCTGCTGTATTACGTGGTGCTGCTGATAGCAGCCTGAAGATGATCAAACCAGTTCAGGAAAAATATCTACTGGTTATCCAGCAGATCGGGCCTTCTGTCTTTTGTTCGTTGTAATGACTGCTCATGCCGCCATTCTTCGATCAGCCTGTGATTGCCACTCATGAGCACATCCGGCACTTTCCAGCCCCTGAAATCAACAGGCCTGCTGTAAACAGGCGGGGCTAACAGGTTATCCTGGAAAGAGTCAAAAAGGGCAGAAGTTTCATCATTTAACACACCCGGCAGTAAACGGCCGATGGCATCTACTAAGATGGCAGCAGGTAGTTCACCTCCACTCAGCACAAAATCACCGATGGAAATTTCCTTAGTAACAAAATGGTCACGAATGCGCTGGTCAATGCCTTTATAGTGTCCGCAGATCAGCAGCAGGTTTTCTTTTAATGATAGTGTATTGACCATTTTTTGTTTCAACTGCACTCCATCCGGGGTCAGGAAAATGATCTCATCATAGGTCCGGACAGCAGATAATTCTTCAATGGCTTTAACCAACGGCTCACACATCATCACCATGCCGGCACCCCCGCCATACTGGTAATCATCCACCTGCCCGTATTCATTTACTGCCCATTTCCTCAGTTGGTGAATTTCCACAGTCAGTAGACCTTTTTCCTGTGCCCTCTTCATGATGCTGTGGCTCAGGGGACTTTCCAGCAGTTCTGGTAAAACGGTAAGGATATCTATATGCATGATACAAAGATAACAGGTGTGAGAATAACTGTTAATATCAATGCTTTATGGAATTAATATATTTCTAATCTCAACTTAAGTCAGCTGCAATACCCTGTACTTATACTTGCCGACTGTAATGATGTAATGAAAGGAGATATTTATGGATAAAAAAATCAAAAGAAGAACAAGTGTTAAATGCAGAAATATCTGCCCGGAAGACTTTAATGCCATTTGTGCCCTGCAACTGGCATGTTTTCCAGGAATGAAACCCTGGAGTTCCGGGCAATTTGAAAGTATCCTTGCTATTTTTCCGGAAGGCCAGTTTTGTATAGAGTACAATAAAAAAATTGTAGCATCTTCCTGCAGCCTTATCATCAGGCGCAGTAATTATGCCGAGACAGCCAGCTGGAATCAATTAACAGATAATGGATTTATCACAAATCATGATCTGCAGGGAGATACTTTATATGGCATGGAAATCATGGTGCATCCTGATTACAGGGAAATGAAATTAGCCAGGAGATTATATGAAGCGAGAAAGAATCTGGTAAAAGAACATAATCTAAAATCAATCCTTGTCGGGGGGAGGATTCCGGATTTTCATAAATATGCAAACAGGATGAAGGTACAGGAATATGTGCAACAGGTGATGGATAAAAAAATATATGATCCGGTCCTGACCGCTCAATTATCTAATGGTTTTGTATTAAAAAGAATACTGCCGGGGTATCTTCCCAATGACACAGAATCCGGCGGATATGGAACATTCCTTGAATGGAATAACCTTTTATTTACTGAGCCTGCAGGGAGTATGCAGAAAACGGATCCTTATGTAAGGGTTACCTGCATACAGTACCAGATGCGGGAGATCAGGAATTTTGAAGAGTTTGCTTCCGGCTGCGAATATTTTGTAGATGTGGCATCGGATTACAGGACAGATTTTGTCGTCTTCCCGGAAATGATCACAATGCAGTTACTTAGTTTCATGCCTAAAAAACCACCTGCGGAGGCCGTGAGAATGCTGGATCAGTTTACGGAGCCGTATATCCAGCTGTTTACGAGACTGGCAGTACAGTATAATGTCAACATTGTGGCAGGCTCACATTTTGTAGTAGAAAACGATAACTTATATAATGTATCTTTTCTTTTTAAAAGAGACGGAACTTACTACAAGCAGTATAAAATTCATATTACTCCGCATGAGCGGAAATGGTGGGGTGTGAAGCCGGGAGAAGAAATAAAGGTTTTTAACACCGATTGCGGGAAAGTGGCAATAGCAATTTGTTATGATATAGAATTCCCTGAATTGTCAAGGATTGCTGCCAGCAAAGGTGCTGACATCCTTTTTGTGCCGTTTAATACAGATGAACGGAGATCTTACCTGAGGGTTCGTTATTGTGCACAAGCCCGTGCTGTAGAGAATCAACTCTATGTAGTAATTACCGGTTGCGTAGGTAATTTGCCAAATGTAGATAACCTGGATATTCACTTTGCCCAATCGGCAATATTTACACCCAGTGATATTGAATTTCACAGAGAAGGATTAGCAGCTGAAGCGCCGGCCAATGTTGAAACAGCGATAGTCCAGGAACTGGATTTAAGCCTTCTCAAAAGGAACCGGGAATATGGGTCGGTACAAACCTGGAATGACCGGAGAAGGGACCTCTATAATATTGTTTACAAAGAAGGGGATAAAATGATAAAAGTATAATTTATCTGGATGAAGAGACATAATTTTATAAAATGATGCATGATATACGGATATTGATAGTTGAAGATGAAAAAAAAATTGCTGATTCATTAAAGCAGGGGCTTACAGAAAACAGTTTCCAGGCTGAAGTGGCTTATGACGGGGTAATGGGATGGAAGCTGTTCCGTAATCAGTCGTTTGACCTGGTAATTCTTGATATCAACCTGCCCGGTATGAACGGTTATGAATTATGTAAAGCTATCCGTTCTGCAAACGCTGCTGTACCAGTGGTGATGCTGACAGCCATGAGTGCAGTGGATGATAAAATAGAGGGATTTGATGCCGGCGCAGATGATTATATCATTAAGCCTTTTGATTTCAGGGAACTACTGGTACGGATCAGGGCCCTGCTGAAACGAATTCACACAACTGTAGCAACCGGTACTTTATTAAAAGCAGGTGACCTGGTCATGAATCTGGATAGTAAAGAAGTGACGAGGAATGAGCAAACGATTTCATTGACAGCAAAAGAATTCCAGCTGCTGGAATATTTGCTGCGCAATAAGAACCGGGTGGTATCCCGTGCTGACATTGCCCTGCAGGTATGGGATATTGATTTTGATACCCGTACCAATGTGATTGATGTGTATGTGAATTACCTCCGGAAAAAAATTGATAAAGGGTTTGATGAACCACTTATTCATACCCATGTGGGGATGGGCTATGTCCTGAAAGATAAGAGCTGATGAAATTATCAGTCAAAATTAATCTCCTGTTTACGGCAATTGTTTCCGGTATTGTACTGGTGATCGCTGCTATTATCTATAATATCAGCGATCAGAATATTCAAAAAGATTTCCGAAAAAGATTAAAGACCCGGGCAGCCCGGACGGCCTACCAATATAACCTGTTTAAAAACGATACCACTAACCTGCTGAAGTCACTGGATTCAACCTCTCCGGCTGCATTGATCAATAAGAATATCAACATTTATGATAAGGATGGTTCTATTTTTTATGAATACCATGATGAAGGTACATCGCAGATTGATGTTGACAGGGAACTATTTGATCAGCTGAAAAGAGATAGTATTATTTTTTTTACTTACGGGAGAAAGGATGTTTGTTTGCTGAATGCAACATTAGACGGTATCTCGTACACCGTATTGGTAGCAGCAGAAAATGAGGCCGGTATTGAATACATAAGAAACCTAAAAAAACTCTTTCTTGTTTACCTTCCGGTAGCACTTTTGTTTACCATTCTTGCCGGGTTCCTTTTTGCGAGAAGCCTGGTGAAACCAATTAATCAAACGATCCGGGACGTACAACTGATCACTTCACAAAATCTCTCTCACCGTTTATATGTGGGACAAAAAGGAGATGAACTTTCTCAATTAAATAGCACATTCAATGATCTTCTGAACAGGCTGGAAGAATCTTTTGCTATTCAACGGCGGTTTATTTCCAATGCTTCTCATGAATTATCTACGCCATTGACTTCGGTCTCAAGCCAGATCGAAGTGGCATTATTACATAACCGGAGCGGTGAAGAATACCGAAGGGTACTGGGTTCAGTGCTGGAAGATATACAAGAACTTCACCAGCTGACTAAAACATTGCTGGAAATTGCAAACGCTGGAACGCATGGTGCTATTTCTCTTGACAAAGTAAGAATTGATGAAGTGTTGCTGAAGGCACATAGCGAAACATTACGCCAGCATACCGGGTATACTATAACACTTGAGTTTAATGAACTGCCGGAAGACGAAAATGAATGCCAGGTGTTTGGTAATGTTCATTTACTACAAAGTGCCTTCAGGAATATTATGGAGAATGGCTGTAAATACTCACCTGACAGGTCCGTGAACGTTCAATTAATTTTTAATGCTGGTAAAGCAGAGATCAGGTTCATTAACAAAGGGGATATTATTCCTGAAGACGAAATGAATCGATTCTTTGAACCATTCTACCGGGGAGGCAATGCTGTAGGGAAACCAGGTGTTGGCCTTGGACTGACATTAACAAAACGCATCATTAACCTGCATAAAGGGGCACTTTCCATTACCTCCGAACCTGTGGAGGGTACTATTTTCCGGGTTATACTGCCTACTATGCTCCGATGAGCTTCTAACTCTTTTCTAATAACAGCTTAATTCCCTTTTTAACCCGGTGACCTACTTTGTAGCCATTATAATTAATGAATGCAACGCCTATTTGATCATATACTGGTACCCGTGGGTTTTAACAGGAACACCAATTTTATAATTGAAAAAGCTGTTCAGGCGGCCAATCATTTTGGGTGTGATATTCACCTGTTGCACGTGTGTACTCCCTACCTGCCTATTTCCGTTTTTTTTGATGGCTATTTTTCCGTACCCGCATTTTTCAATACAGAAGAGAAGGCCCGGCATAAAATGAAAAAACTGGTCAGCAAGTACCGGAATCGTTTACGGGAAGGCCTTCTGCTGGATGCGTCAGTAAGATCTGGAAGTTGGGATGTACAGATGAAGGAATTGATTATTACACGGCATATTAATCTCGTGATGATTCCCCGGCATAAAAAGAAATTTTTCGGAGCCTTGGTACACGAAGTTAATGTGAATGAATTATCACTGCAGTCACAATGCCCTATCCTTACCGTGACAAGGGATTTTGATGTGAAGCATTTACAAAACATAGTAGTACCTGTGAATGATTTTTTGCCGTTAAGAAAGTTATCTGTAGCCACCCGGCTGGCCAGTCAATTCAATGGTATGATACACCTGATGGGACACCGGAGTAGCCGGTATGCAGAAGATAAGCGGAATATAAAACACCTGACCATGGCTTACCAGTTATTAAGGGATTATGCTGATGTGAAGGTCTATTGTTCGTCTAAAGAAGGAAAAAATGTGGCTGATGACACCCTGGCGTATGCTACTAATATCCAGGCGGATCTTATCGTGGTGAATTCAGGAAAGGAATCTGTTTTAAAAGGATGGTTTAGCAGGTGGTTTGGTAATTATTTATATAAGCGTTCTGCTATACCGGTGCTGACTATATCCCCTAAATAATATTCCGTATCAGATAAAATAAATATAGTATGAAGTTTTTTTTTGTGATTACAGTTTTCGTTTTTTCCGCATCCGTTTTTGCACAGGATACGGACAATATTGTTCAGTTGATAGAGAATGAACGGTATGCAAGTGCTGAAAAAATCCTTGAGTCTGCTATCCGGGAAAATGGGCCTGAGCCATCTTTAAATTACCTGATGGTAAAAACTTATCTGGAACAAGATAAGAAGGAAGATGCCCGGGAATTTGTTGAGGAAAATAAACTCCACGATCTGTCGGCAGATCCGTTCAGCAGAATTTCTTATGCCCGCTACCAGTTGCGGGAGGGAAATAAGGAATCCGCTTTTCAGGTATTTAGGGAGATATTGGATAACAAGAAGAATAAGAAAAATGCTCAGCTGCTGCTGGCAATTGCAGATGTAATGATAAGCGAGAAAAATGGCGATAATAATTTCGCCATTGAATTATTACAGGCAGCAGGAAAGTATGATAAAAAAAACCCTGAGGTTGATATACTGCGGGGAATGGCCTACCGCAAATTAAAAAATGCCTCTTCTGCCTATCTCTGTTATACAGAGGCTTTAAAGAAAGATCCAGGCAATGTAAAAGCACATTACCTGACAGGGCAAATTTTTAATGCTCAGAAGAACACGGAAGTTTACCTGGAACACTACAAGAAAGCCTATGCAATTGATTCAACTTATGCGCCAGTGCTGGAGGCCTTGTACGAACATTATTATTTCAGGGATGTGAAACTTGCCAGGAAATACCTGGAGAAATTTATAACCGCTACGGATTACTCCCTGCAGAATGACTACAGGCTTACTGACCTGTTATATCTTACCGGGGACTACCAGGAGGCGATTAATTCATCCCTGTCAATTCTTGGTAAGGCAAAAGATAGTGTGCAGCCACGGCTTTTTAAACTGATCGCTTATTCTTATGCAACTTTGGGCGATTCAGTTAGAGCTGCTTCGTATCTCAATGATTATTTCGCTAAGGCCGGACAGGAAAGTTTGATTGCAAAAGATTTTGCTTTCAGGGCTGCTTTGTCTGACCGGGTAGCCGGAAATGAAGAGAAAACGATCAGGTATTATGAAAAGGCAGTTGAACTGGACAGTGTTGCGGCCAGCCGGGCAATCTACGCTGCGCAATTAGCAGGGCTGTACAAAAAGGCAGCTGCTTACAAAGAACAATCCTATTGGCTGGGTAAAATATATAACTGGAAAGAGAATCCCTCCAATATTGACTTGTTCAACTGGGGGCTTGCCACGTATAACGCACAAAATTATTCCGGGGCAGATTCGATATTCACGGTATACACCACAACATACCCGGATAATATTTATGGGTATTACTGGAGGGCTACCGTAAATGCAGCCGTTGATACAGCCATGCAGCTTGGCCTGGCCATACCACATTATAAAAAGCTAACCGAAATAGGTGAGGCAGATGAAAAAACTAATAAAGCAATGCTGCTGAAGGCCTATAGTTACCTGGCTGTTTATGAGGCAAATAATACCAAAAATTATAAAGAGGCATTAAACTGGTTTGAAAAATACCGGGCACTGGAGCCTGGTAATGCCGATATCAATAAATATATTGAAACGTTAGAAAAGTGGGTTGCAGAAGGGAAATGATGTTTTTTTTCATGAGTTGGTGTGTAGTAAAAGGCTGCCTGGCAACAGGCAGCTTTTAATTGGCACTAACCAGCACAGTAGCCCTGCTCTCATTAGCCGCATTGTCTTTGGCGATCACCTGTATCTTATATTCAATTCCGCTTTGTACAATGAAACTTTCATTCAGTATATAAGTTGCGGACAGTGGATACCGGTGTATATCCACCAGTAAGGTGCCGGTACTATTATTAGAAATATGTACATGTACTTCCACCAGTTGCTGATTGTCACTGAGTGTTCCGGTAATATTCACTGATTGCCCTGCTGTAAATACCTGGTTATTCAGCGGTGCTGATATAGTAACAACAGGGAGTACCCGGTCGGTCTCCCCGTTGCTGTTTTTTGAACAGGAAAATCCTGTAATAAGAAGGGATGCAATAAAAAATAACTTGTTCACAAGACTAAGTTACACAAACCTTTTATCTTGGTTTAATTCAGGCTGGTTGCTGTCATTTTTTCAAGCAGGCTGATCGCTTTGGGAAATAATAAGTTATTCTCCAGATGAACATGACGGTGCAGGTCTTCCTCAAACGTTTTAAGGGAAGCAAACGCCACTTTGTAAGTGGTGCAGGCATCCAGCGGGGCTTGGTAATTATTGGTCAGCTGGCGTATTTCTTGCAAAGCTGAGCCGGCATGATCATGTTCTTCTTCCATAACATTGATAGGGCCGGACAGATAAGTGATATTGGGTCTGAATCCGTTTTTGTCCTGCTGGGAAAGACCTTCCAGCTCTTTGATCCTTGGAAAAAGAATGATCTCTTCTTTATGCATATGCATATCCATTTCTTCTTTTACAGCGGCGAATAGCTCAAATATTTTATATAGCTCAGGATGACGGGGGCCATGTTTGGAAGCGATCTTTTCAAGATAACCCAGTAATTGCGGCATTTCTCCTTTTACATATGAGTGGTGTGTGGAAACAATATAATCGGTCAGTTGGGTAAGGCTGAGTATATCAAAAGGGAATGCCTCAGCATTACCGCTTGCAGAAACTGTTTCCAGTTCTTTCAGTAACTCTTCCACCTGTATATTTTGGTCATTGCAGGCTTGTTCAAGGGATCTTTTTCCTTTGCAGCAAAAATCGAGATTATACTTTTCGAAAACAGATGCAGTGCGGTGATTGGAGGATACGATCTGCGCCAGGGTTTGAGCTGATAATTGATTCATAGTCTTTTTCTTTTTAAATATGTATAATTAGTGTCAGAGGTCTTTTCGTTTAAAAACCCGGATAGCCCATAGCAATGGCAATGTGATCCAGAGGAGCATAATGCCCAGCGTGAAGAATACACCCGTACCACTACCAAAGAAGTCTTTATATAATGCACCGGTATAGCCCATCAGTGCACTGATATCCATTTTCAGCATGATGAAGATCCGGCCAAGATCAATCGGGTTCAATGCAGAGAGCAGGAGCGTAAATTTTTCCATGGGATAATCACTGAAGGCAAACAAGATGAGTAGCACTAATCCATCATAGATCAGTGCAAAATAGAACCAGAGCAAAAGGGCAGCGCCGATGCCCCTTGCTTTATCCCTTGCTTTTACCGATGCTAAAAAAGCTATGGATATAAATACGAGGGTGAGAGCACCGCCGGTGAATAAAAGAGCAAGTCCTGTTCCATCAAACGCAAAAAATAGTACAGGAATACCAATGCCAATAAAAAAAGCACTGAGCAATGATAATGCGACGCCGGCATATTCACTCAACAGGATTCGGGTACGGCTCAGCGGTTGCGATAACATCAGTTCGATAAATTCGTAGGAATTGTAATAGTGGATCGTGGTAAAGATCATGCTGATCAGTGGCACAACGATCAGCACAATGGTAAGTAAACTGAGAATGGCTTTGCTGTCATTTTCTTCCAGCTGGAAAAGGCTGAAGGAAACAATGAACAGGAAAAGAGTATAAGCAAGCACTACCTTGCTCCTCAGGATATCATACAGCACATATCGTGATAATTTAAGCATGACCTTTTTTTTAGTTGGTTTTTACTGTTTCTTTCAGCGCCAGGACCTCGTCGATCCATAAAGCTTCTCTTTTTCCGCCTTTCATGATACTGGCAATGGCTTTTCCCAGTTTTTCCTCATTGGTTTCTTTTTTCAGGACAGACAGTTCTTTATAAAATATCATTTTCCCTTCCTGCAGGTACATCACATCGGTGGTCAGTTCATCCAGATCGCTCAGTATATGTGAAGTGATGAGAATGAGTTTATTCTTTTGCTTTTCCTGCATGATCTTTTCTTTCAGTATCTCGGATGAAAGAGGGTCGAGTCCGGCAGTAGGTTCGTCAAGGATCAGGATAGCAGGATTAAAATAGAATGCCAGCGCTGCACTTACTTTCTGACGGGTGCCGCCGCTGAGTGTCCGCATGGGTTTATCAAAAATGGAAACCAAGTTGAATTTTACCAGCAGGTCTGTATCTAATTCTGTTTCGGGCATTTTCCGAATATTTTTTAACATCCTGAACAATTGTCCCACTTTCATATTGTCAGGGTAGCGGCCTATCTGCGGCATATAGCCGATCTGGCTGCGGTAAGAAGGATCGCCATTGATCTGTTTACCGTTTACATGAATGCTGCCGCTATCTGCCCGTACCATCCCCAGTATACATTTGATGAGGGTGGTCTTTCCTGAACCATTTGGCCCTATCAGGGAAATTACCTGACCCTGGTTAAAAAAGGCATTGATGTCATCCAGTGCCTGGAGTTTTTTGAATTTCTTTTTCAGGTTTTCGATCCGTATCATAGTGCATTAGGTTTCATCATTGGTTTATCGTCACGAAGGTTTTCCGGGGTCAGGCTGGGAATAGCTTTTTCTGCTTTATCCAGGATGGATACCATAAAACTCCTCATCAGGATGAGTGTGGTGGGGTTTTGCTCCACGATCATCGCATACATGCTTACCGGGTGATAGGGGACATCACCAATACCATCTTTATTAATATCGTAGCCCTCATATTTGTCCCAGTAATTGTTAAAGAATTTATTCAGCATCATCGTGCCATTGGTGGCAATGTCAAAACTGTTGCCATTGAAATTATTATGATGAATATTATTGTCATCACAACTGGCCTGCACTTTCATTGCCCAGCCATTATTTTTGAAAGCATTTTTCTGTATCTCCATCCTACTGCTACCTTCCATATAAATGCCTACTGTATTTTTAAGAAATGTGTTATTACTGATCGTGCCGTCCGAGATCTCTTTTAGTAAAATGCCATAGGCAGAGGGCCCCCAGTTTTCTTCAAAATGATTACCCGTCATTATTACTTTCTTGGAGTACATGACTGCTACACCGGCTCCGTTCTTTTTGAAAGTATTATTGATATAGTGATCGCTGTGGGAGAACATGAAGTGGAGCCCATAGCGGATATTGTTTTCACTGCGATTATTCCTGATGGTGGATTCAGTTACGAATTCGAAATAGATGCCATCCCGGTGCCCGGAAACATAATTATTTTCGATCAGTGCATGACTGGATTTCCATAAATGGATACCGTTGCCGGTTAACTGTTCTGATGTCGGATTCCCGCTAATCTTGTTATTTCTTATACTGCAATAGGAGGTATTTGAAATATGAATAGCGAAATAGGAGTTACTGATCGTATTTTGTTCGAGCAGGATATTACTGGCATCGATCACTTTGATAGAAGCAAAATCATTGAGGGCGGAATAGCCTGCGTTTTGGAACTGGATCTTCTTAATGGTAATGTTTCTCCCGCTGATAGTGATCAGTTCTGTTTTATTATCTCCGTCCAAAATGGTATTGCTTTCCCCCAGCAAGATAACCGACCTGGTAATAAGAATGTTTCCTTCCTTATAGATACCATTTTTCAAAAGGATTGTATCGCCGTCTTTAGCTAATGCAACTGCTTCTTTAAGCGTTTTTACGGGCTGGCCTTTTCCGGTAACTATGATACGGGCACCTGCAGTGGTAATAGCAAGAAGCAATAATATGGTAATTACTAAACGCATTCTAGTTAGACCGGGTTAATAAATTTTTCCAATCGGTTATTTCAGTTTGTTTGCCTTTGCTGAATTGAGCGGCTGCTTCTTGTGTTTCAAAACCGGCCGTGTGGCTCCCCATAGGACTTTTTAGTTCCGGACTGATAATAAACATAGCTTTGTCAACTTCAAGAAAAGTATTTGGTTTTTCAAAATTGATCGTCAGCTTTTGCGAAAGACTATTATCTGTCTCCGTACCAGCTTTCAGGAAACTGATCATACAGTGCAGGTCATCAAATTTGAATATCTTTCCTTTTTTAGTAATGAGTTCGCCGCCAAATCTTGTATCAGTGATATTCATCTTACAAAAATGACAAACATCTTTGCCTGCTTCAAAGGGGGATGGTTTTGTATTGCAGGATACAATGGTAATCACAAATGCAATTAAGACAAGTGAGGCCGGTTTGACTTTTTTGCTGATATGACGGTGACGATACCATTCCACAAACCAAACGGTGAAAGCTAAAGCTGCTGCGCCAATGACTACCCATCCGCCAACATCAGGAAATGAATAAGCATCAAAATTCAATAAACGTTTATGACCGAATAGTGGTGGCTGGTAGGATAAGCCAGGCACCTGTATGGGAGCGGTGGGATCAAGGTTGTGCCCATAATCATACCCCCATTGATAAAAATCGTACATCGCTAAAGCTCCCCCCATCGCAGTAAGCCCGAGATAGGTTAGCAAAAATTTCCGGCTCCCTGTTATGGCTACGACCATTCCCAGGACCATAAAGAAACCAACCACATAGGGAAGGTATTTGAATTCTGGAAACATCTCCACGGTGATATGCTTCATGCCGATATAGTGGTTCAATCCATTGATTATTTCCACATCACCAGAGAGTCCATTGATCCAGATATTCATGGTTAATCCTTCGGGATATTGAGGAGCGAAAAGATCGATCCGCCAGGCTGGAAGAAAGAAAACGGCAACAAGGGCACCAGATGCAAAAGCCACGAGTATCCTGGAGGCAATGCTTAATTTATTATTGTTCATGACCGCTGTTTAAGAACTTCCGGGAATATTACACCCCGGAAGTAAGTATACAAATGAAAAAGCAACGACAGTCCATTAATTTTTAGCAGGTGGCAACAGTACTGCATCAATGATATGTATGATACCATTGGAGGCTTGCACCGATGCGACAATATTAGCTGTCCCGTTCACCATCACTTTACCATCTCTTACACTCAATGTAATATTGTCTCCATTGGCCTGACCTATTACCTGGCCATCTTTCATATTCTCTGCTTTGTAAACAGCTACAGACACATGGTATTGCAATATGTTCTGCAGATCGGCTTTCTTATCATCTTTCATTAATTCATCAACAGTGCCTGGAGGGAGTTTATCAAAAGCTGCATTGGTGGGTGCAAAAACGGTGAAGGGACCGGCATTGGATAAAGCAGTAACCAGTTCCGCCTGTTTCAATGCTGCCACCAGCGTGGTATGATCTTTTGATCCTACCGCAACTTTTACCACATCTTTTGCTGACTCGTCATCCTGTACAGCTTCCTGCCCGCTGGAAGGTGTAACTGCGTCTGTAGCGGCACCAGATTCTGCAGTTTTATCATTAGTACAATTGATCAGGAAAATGGATAAGAAAATAAGTGTTATGGTGAATATTTTTTTCATAACCTTTAAATTTTGATATATAAATTAAATAAAAGGTAACACTGTATTCAGTGTTACCTTTTAGGATCTTATTTAGTAGCAGGTTTTTCAGTTGATGCAGCAGGTGTAACTACTGGTAAATTTGTACCAGTACTGAATAATAAAGGCACGTTTGAGCCGGCAGGACTTATCCTGATATACCCTTGCATTTCCTGGTGAAGGGCAGAGCAGAAGTCGGTACAATACATGGGGTAAATACCGGCTTTTTCAGGGGTCCATTTCAATGTTTGTGTTTCTCCCGGCATAACGAGTAGTTCTGCATTACTTATTCCTTTTATTGCAAATCCATGTGGTACATCCCAGTCCTGTTCCAGATTGGTTACGTGGAAGTAAATGGTTTCTCCAATTTTAACACCTTCAATATTATCAGGTGTAATGTGGGAGCGGATAGAAGTCATATATACATGCACTTCATTTCCTTTTCGCTCCACTTTCGTTTTGCCTTCGCCCATTGCTACGTAAGGGTGTTTATTTTCTTCCAGCTTGAATATCTTCCGGCTATTTTTTATTATCATTTCAGCGGGGATAGCCTCGGCATAATGTGGTTCACCGATAGTGGGGAAATCAAGGATCAATTTCATTTTATCTCCGCTGATATCATATAATTGTGCACTTTGGGTCAGCTCGGGTCCGGTAGGAAGATAACGGTCTTTAGTAATCTTATTGTAAGCGATCACATATTTGCCCCATGGCTTTTTAGTTGGACCACCGGGTACTGATAAGTGCCCGATAGAGTAATATGTCGGTACACGATCTACCACTTTCAGATCTTGTATATTCCATTTCACAATTTCAGAAGAAACAAAGAAGGACGTATAAGCAAACCCCTTTCCATCAAATTCAGTGTGTAAAGGCCCTAGACCCGGTTTCTGTACTTCACCATGTAATACGGCATCGTATTTTAGCACAGGGATACCATCATAGTCCCCATCATAATTTTTAGCAGTAATAGCAGCTTGTATTTTAGCGAAGGAGAAAACTGGGATTGTTGCAGCCAGTTTGCCGCTACCCACTATGTATTCACCGGTAGGATCAGTATCACATCCGTGAGGTGATTTAGGGCAAGGCATAAAGTAAATCATATCCGGGCAATCTTTGGGATCAAGTACCAGTACTTCATTGATGATGGAAGAAGTGGCAGTATGTGTGTTATCATCATATTTATTGTGCGCATAGCGAACGGCTTTTTTGACTCCCTTACCAACTTTGACATATTCTTCTGCTTTTTTCCAGTTCACTGCCATGATAAAGTCCTTATCTTTTTGGGAAGCATTTACTTCCAACAGTGTATTAGCTTTTTCAGAATTATAACAGCTGAAGAAGAACCAACCGGCAGATTTTCCTTTACCGGCACGGGCAAGGTCGAAGTTGATGCCAGGTGTTAGAATCTGGAAAGCAACATTCATTTCTCCGGATGTTTTATCAATCCCAATAAAACTGATGGTACCTTTAAAATTTTCTTTGTAAGTGTTGATGGGTACATCCTGTTTATCACCAAGAGGCACACTAAATCTGGTTCCAGCTACCACATATTCAGAATTTTCAGTTATAAAAGGAGAAGAGTGGTTACCAGCACTGTTTGGTATTTCTATAATTTCTGCAGTACGGAAGGTTTTCAGATCAATCCGGGCAATACGGGGTGTATTATTTGCATTACCAAAAACCCAACGACCGTCATGTTCACTACCGGTTACAGATAAGGCAATATGGTGAAGATCATCCCAGGGCACAAAGCCATGCGAGGTATTCAACATGGGCTTGGTCTCTTCGCTATAGCCCCAGCCTTTTTCAGGATCTACAGAGAAAACAGGAATAACCCGGAATAAGCGGCCGGAAGGGATACCATAGACGGACATTTGTCCGCTGAACCCACCCGACACAAAATTGTAGAACTCATCGTATTTACCCGGAGCAACATAAGCCTTGGCAGCAGCATCACCACTAACAGCAGATTGGGTGCCTTTGGGCTTACAGCCCTGCATCCAAACGAGACCAACCGATACAAGTAATATAACCAGTACCGGGTTTAAGAATGTTTTTTTCATATTGACAATATTTAGCAGTTAAAAAAAAGATCTGGTTTTACCGGTTGGTTTTCGTTTTGAATATTACTTTTCTCCATCGTTGCTGCGCATAAATTCGAGCACCTTACGGGATTCATCAGTTGTTATGTTCTGGTTAGGCATTCTTACCAAACATAACTCGAGTAATTTTTGTGCTTCAGCATCTTTTGCAAGCATCATATCTACATTGGTGATCATATTCATGATCCAGACGGGTTGTCTTCTTTTTGTAACATCTTTCCAGCCGGGCCCGACCAGTTTTTCATCAGTCAGTTTGTGACAGGACTGACATTTCAGTTCGTATGTGGCTTTGCCGGCACTGACCATTGCCTGGTCAAGCGGTGTTCCTAACGTGATATCACTTTCTTTTACTTCAGTCCCGTGAACTTCGGGCTGATCCTTGGTCAGTTCCTGTACATCTACAGGCTTTTCATCTTTTTTTACCCCTTCGTTACCGCATGCGGTTAATAAGAAGAGCCCTGCGGTTGCGAACAGGACCGCAATAAGTGATTTGTGTTTCATGTGACGTTGCTTTTTAGTGAAGAAATAAAAAGGATATCGATGTCCTTTATTGAAATCAAAAATATTCACCTTTATTCCTGCTGGTAGTGATAGCCGTCATTCTTTGTGATGATGTTAGTCAGGTAATAGAGAAAAGCCTGTCTATAATTTCGTGGGATAATTAAAGTTATGACTTTTTCAAAATCTTTTGGATATGCTTTGCGGGGTATATTATATATATCCCTGTTGAAGGATGAGCCCAGAAAAATCTCTATTGATGAGATCGCCGAAAAATTATCTGTACCCCGTCATTTTTTAGGGAAGATCATGAAAGCGGTAGTAAAGGCGGGTATTCTTAGCTCCACCAGGGGGTTACAAGGCGGTTTTTTCATCAATGAAAAAACGCTGGACACTCCTTTGTTAACCATTATCCTGCTTACAGAAGGGAATAACTACTTTAATACCTGCCTCCTCAGCATGCGGAAGTGTAATTCTTCCAACCCCTGTCCCTTACATAATAAGGTAGAAGAGCATAAAGACGGGCTGTTGCAGATATATGGACAAACTCTTGTCAGTGATCTGCTTCAAGATGACAAAGCTGATTTTGTCAAAAGCTTAGCCACAGTGGAAGCAGCCTGATTTTGTTATCTATAAACTACTTATATCCCGGGTTATGTCCCGGGATTTTTTTATAAAGAGAAACCCCCGGGGAACCGGGGGTTGTAATAGAAACGAAAACCAACGATAGCTCATTTTCATGAGCCTCATTTAAGTGTATTATCACTTGATGCCCGAAAATAAAAAGCAACCGTATGCCGCCTGCTGATAATCGTCATATTCCGGGCTGATTGCTGTCAGTCGGCTTTTATTTATTGTTAAAAAGAGTAACATGTATTTTTTTCATTACTGCCAATGATTTAAATCAGCTTTTACGGTCTGGCGTCTTGCTATTTTGCCCATGAAAGGCTTTATACTATGTTATCGAGGAATTATCAAACCATCAGCACTGAATCCTGTGCCGCTGATATTGTGAAAATGGATTACCGCACGGCTGCCGTCTTTAAGAAGCACGGTATTGAGTATTGCTGTGGGGCCAAGTGGCCGCTCAAAATGGTCTGTGAAAATAATAGCCTTAATCCTGACCATGTAATACAAGATCTCCAGGATGCTGTCAGGGTGATACAGGTATCTCCTGCACTTCCTTTTAATGACTGGAAGATTGATTTTCTTACCGATTATATCGTCAACATTCATCACCAGTACTTACGGCAGGCCCTGCCTTATATTAAAGAGCAGCTGGGAAAATTTGTAGCTGAGCATTCTAAAAAATATCCTTATCTCCCTGACCTGGAGAATTATTACAATTTTCTTAATAAGACCATGATCCCTCATTTGCAACAGGAAGAGGAGATTATATTTCCTTATGTGAGGCAGATCGCTCATGCGTATGAAAGCAAGGAATCCTATGCCAGCCTGTTGGTCCGGACACTTCGTAAGCCGGTGGAAGATTTGATGCATCACGAACATGATACGCTTAAAAAAGTATTGACCCGTTTCAGGAGCCTGACCAATAATTATACGGCCCCGGATAATGCCTGCACCAGTCACCGGGTGACTTTCTCCTTATTACAGGAGCTGGATGATGATATCGTGCAGCATCTTTACCTCGAAAATGAGGTCCTTTTTCCAAAAGCCATAGCGATGGAAAAGGAACTGCTGCAAAAACCTCTCTAGGCGGATTGATCTCACTTCTTATTTTATAATTAACTTGAGCCGGAAATCATTAATTACATGTTCAAGTTAAACAGCCGTGTTATCCTTCTCTGGTCGGTTCTTATTTTCATACTGGCACTGGCATCTGCCTTTGTTTTTCATAGCTACGAACTGGCGGTAAGCGGCCTGTTAATAATTATTGTTTTAACTGCTTTTGTTCCCGGCTGGAGAATAACTTTATTTGCCGGTTTACTGGGTATGGTAGTGATGACCGGGTTATTACTTTATTTTAAGGAACAGGACAGCGATATTATGAAAGCTATGCTATCGCAGGTGTACTCGCTGCTGGTGATCATTTTCGCAGTTATGATCGTGTTTTATATGAAAAGATTGCAGCAAAATTTTGCGCATGAGAAAACACACATGATCTCTCTTTTTGAGAATGCCACGGAAGGTATACTGCTCACCAATCACTCCGGCCAGATCGTACTGGCCAACCCGGCGGCAGCAAAAATGTTTGGCTATACATCGGAGGAACTGGTCGGGCAGTTCATTGAAAAACTGATCCCGCAGCGATTTCACCACAAACACTCAGGAATGCGGGAAGGGTTTTATAAGGCTCCTTCAAACCGTACCATGGGCACTGGCCGTGACCTTTTTGCTAAACGAAAAGATGACAGCGAATTCCCGGTGGAAGTCAGCCTCAGCCATTATAAGCAAAAGAATGAAATGTTTGTGATTGCCTTTATCGTAGATATCACTACCCGGAAGGAAATCGAGCAGAATTTATTGCGACAGAAAAAGGAGCTGGAAAAGATCAGTGATGATATCCGAAAATTAAATGCACAACTAGAAGGGAAGGTGGAGGAAAGAACATTGATTCTGAAAGAAGCCCTGCAGCGGCTGGAACAATCACAACTGGAGGTAAGCGAAGCACTGGATAAGGAAAAACAACTCAATGAAATCAAGAGCCGTTTTGTATCCATGGCATCGCATGAGTTCAGGACACCGCTCAGTACTATTTTATCTTCTGCAACTCTTGTTTCCAAATACCCCGGTGCAGATGACTTTGACAAAAGAGAAAGGCATATCCGGCGGATCAAAGAGTCCGTTAACCATATGAATGAATTACTGGAAGACTTTTTATCGCTGGGTAAACTGGAAGAAGGAAAAGTGTCAATTACCGTTTCTTCCTTTAATGTAAAAGAGTTTTTTGAAGATGTGATCGATGAAATGAAAACACAACTAAAGCCCGGTCAGGAGATTTTATTTACCTGCGAGGGGCTGGGTCATTTTATGACAGATAAAAGGATGATGAAAAATATTTTACTCAACCTGCTTTCTAATGCTATCAAATTTTCCGGGGAAGGAAAAAAAATTCGGGTTTGCAGCGATAACCTGGAACACGGGTTATCTATAAAAGTGCAGGATGAAGGTATGGGAATACCCGCGGAAGATATCCCTCACCTCTTTACCACCTTTTTCAGGGGTAAGAATGTGAGCAATATCCAGGGCACCGGTTTGGGGCTGCCGATAATTAAGAGGTACCTCGGGCTGTTAAAGGGTGATATAAAGGTTGAAAGTGAGCTTGATAAAGGCACCACTTTACATGTAGAAATGGCCCGTCTGGGACCGGAAGACAGCAGTTTTTGAACTTTTTGAGAGGAAATATTGTTTTTGATAAAACATTAAATGATGAACCGTAGTGAAAGAATCCCGGTAATTGTCGTTTCGGGTCTGTTATTGCTATATATCTTCCTGGTAACGACCTCTTCTTTGCCAGCCATCTCCGGTTTAATTTTTTCTTTATCTCCTTTATTAATTGTGTGGCTGGCATATAATGTCATCCGCTTTGGTAAACCTGTTGAAGAATTAAAACAGGAAGATGAATGGGGTTATGCAGACAAGAGCAAGGATGAACTGGGTATATTCTAGTGACAATTGATAGCTGCATCAGTTGTTGACTGTGCAGGCATATCCGGGCTGATGTAAGGAATGCCCAGGTTTAATCCCCGGAGAATAAGCACAACCGCCATGATCACCACAAAATACGGAACCGCTTTCCGCATTGCCCGGCGAACAGATAAACTAATTACCTGCCCTAAATAGGCGACGATCATCATGGCGGGCAATGTACCAGCACCGAAGGCCGCCATAAAGGCTACAGCCTGGCTGATACCTGTTGATGAAATGGCAGCAGCTACTGCGAGATAAACCATACCACAAGGCAGGAACCCGTTTGCAACTCCCATTAGAAAAAAACCAGCAGGACCTTTTGCTTTACGAAGAAGGCCGCTAATGAGTTGTTGAATAAAAATATAGAACTGATCAAGAAAGGAAAGACGTATACGGGTTTTGCGGAGAAAATAAAATAGTGACAGTAACAGGATGATCACACCCAGGAGAATGGAAAACCGCTGTTGAATGCCTGCCATATAAATACTTCTGCCTGCCAGGCCAAACAACAAACCGAAAATCGAGTAAGTGATGATACGTCCAACCTGGTAAAGCAACAGCGACAAAAATTTCCTGGTACCGGATAAATGCTGTGTTGGCAAAGCAAGACTTAACGGCCCGCACATACCCACGCAATGCAGGCTGCCTACTGCTCCTAATGTAAAACCCGCTATGATGACAGGCCATATCATTTTACAGTACGGTTAATGCTTTTTCCGTGTAATAATCTGTACCATTACTGTTCCACCCGATCTTTACTGTATATTTTCCAGGGGCCACCTGTGCGTTGTTAAATACCTGGACGCCATCGGGGTTAACCTCCAGGTCAAATCTTTTATCCTGTTTTTGACTATAGGCACAATAGAAAAGTATCGTTCCTGTAACTGCCTGGTTTTTCATTTCATCAGGAAATTGCAGTACAATGCCACTGTCAGTTTGCTGCAGGCTGGCGGCCGCACTTAATGCATTGGCCCTGTTAGAACCATCAATGACTTCCTGGTAGCGAAGTTCTTTTTTGTAGTAATCCTTTTCTACCAGCTCATAAGTAGTGTTCATTGATTTATAGACCAACACTCCCATTCCAGCTCCGAATACAATGAAGGTTACCAGTAATTTATTTCCCCAATTCATAGTTGTAATATTATTTGTGGTTGAATGATCAATATCTCCTGAACGGTCCCATAAAATTGGTGCTGAGCTCAGTAATCTTTTTATCCCCTTCATAGATACCTACCCGCAGCTTAGTCTTTCTTGACTTTAAAGCTGTATTGGGAAGTACAACGAAGAAAGTGCCGCTGCCTTGTCCGCTCTGTTTTACATGAATATTCTTTGTGCCCACCAGTTCTATTTTTCCTGTTCCGGCCTCCTCGCCCTCCAGTTTCAACACTACAGGTATATCAAGAATGGTTTTATTTTGTACGGTAATAGTATAAAGATTCGATAAAGAATCCTTTCCTCTTTCCTGGTAGGTTAAACCGGTGGTGCGGATAATGGTTCCGTCAACATCTTTACGGGTAACAAGCAGGATGGTTAATAAACTGGCGAGTACAATAAGAACACCGGTATAAAATTTCATCCGGCCGGTATAGCGGAGCGGCTGATGATCGGCAATGCCATTTTCAGAAGCATAACGGACAAGGCCTCTTGGCTTGCCTACTGCATCCATCATTTTGTTACAAGCATCAATGCAGGCTGTACAACCCACACATTCCATTTGGGTGCCATTCCGTATATCAATACCTGTCGGACATACCTTTACGCATTGAAAACAATCAATACAATCGCCGGTATTTACATCGGCCGGTTTTATCTTTTTCAATTTCCCTCTTGGCTCCCCTCTTTTATAATCATAGGCAACGATCATGGAGTTGCGGTCGAGCAAGACACTTTGTAAGCGGCCATACGGACAGATCACTGTGCAGGCTTGTTCCCGGAAATAGATATAAACAAAATAAAAAATAGTTGTGAAGATGATGATGGACATAAAGCCAACCACATGCTGGCTGATGGGTTCTGTAATGATCTTTTCCAGTTCTTTAATGCCGATTATATAGGCCAGGAAAAAATTTGCGATGATAAAAGCCACAAGATAGAATACGATATGCTTGATCGTTTTCTTCCGGATTTTTTCGGCTGTCCACGGCCCTTTATTCAGTAATTTTTGTTTGGGAGCATCTCCTTCGATCAGGTATTCAAGTTTGCGGAACAGCATTTCCAGGAAAACGGTTTGCGGACAAACCCAGCCACAGAATAAACGGCCAAATGCAGCAGTAAATAAAACAATGAACACAATGAATGTGATCATGATAATTCCGAAAATGAAAAAATCCTGCGGCCAGAAAACTTTACCAAAGATGATAAATTCAGCTTCAGGGATATTGAATAGAAACAGGGGCCTTCCGTTCAGGGAAATAAAGGGAAGGGTGAAGAACAGGGCAAAAAAGCCCAGGCTCACCCATGTCCTGATATTGTACAGTTTTCCCTTGGGCTTATGTGCATACACCCATTTCCTCTTTCCTTTGGCATCTACTGTTGCCATCCGGTCACGGAAAGAATCTGTGGCTGTTTCGGTTGTTGTAGTTTCGTTGGTGATCGTTTCTTCAGTGTTCATAGTTCGCCATTTTATTCTAATTCATTGCCATCTTCCCATCTTTTCCTTTAGCAGAATCAATAGCCGGTGCTGCAGGTGTTACTTCTTCTTTATATAAAGGACCATCGGGTGCTTTAGGATTAGGAGGATTAGTGTCTTTCAATGATTTCACATAACTGGCCACCTGCGCCAGTTCTTTGGGGGATAACTTACTTTCCCATTCTTGCATACCTTTCCCGCTGACACCATATTTAATAGTGGTGAAGATATTTTTTATGCTTCCGCCATGAATCCAGTAGTCGTCTGTTAGATTGGGCCCAACGCCGGGTACGCCATTAATTGTTCCACTTCCATCTTTTCCATGACAGGTTGCGCAGAATCCATCTTTTATAAATATAGCTTTTCCTGCTTCAAGGTCTTCTTTAGCTGATAAAAAGGTGATGGAGTTTTCATCCACATTCTCTCCTTTCATTTTCAGGTATTCTTTCACTTTTATTTCTGCATTAGCTACAGATGTTTCAAATTCCTGTTTGCTGGAAGGGCCGGTGTGTGAAATATGAAAACGGTACAGGTAAATACAGCCAACGATGATGGTTAAGTAGAACCCGTACAACCACCATTTAGGTAAACGGTTATTCAATTCACGGATGCCATCATAGTCATGGCCAAGATCAAGATCGGCTTCCTGGCTGCTGGGACGGAAACTGTTGAATTTATCCCACCAGGACAGCTGGTTCTTTTTCACTTCTTCAGATACTGGCTGCGTTTCAGCTACCAGTTTATCCTTTTCGGCTTTCAGTAAAAATTTGATATTGATCAGCAGCGCAATGATGATAAACAATTCCAGGAATATTACTGTTGCCATGACATAAAAAGTAGAAGCTGTCATGCCGCCGATCGTTTGGCCTGCTGTGGTAGTAGCCGCTGCATCAGCCGGAGCAGCCCCTGTTTGTGCAAACAATGAGCTACTGCTTAGTAACAAAAGAGTGATCAACATAGCAGCAACCGGGATTGCAACTTTTTGTTGTTTTCTCTTTTTTAGTTTTACATCAGCGGTGCCGATCAGTATATTGGCCAGTATACCAATTACGATCAGCAACAGCAGCATCAGTACTACTAATACGATGGCAAGCGGGTTGCTGAATGCCGATGGCGCCGGCGGACCTGCTGCCCAAACCGGTTGTACAAAACCCATAGCCAGGGAAACACCCAGCAAGCGGATCATATTCTTTGATTTATTATAATTGAACAGGTTCATATAAAAGTTAGTTTTAAAGATTCTTAATTGTCCAGCGGAAGACGGCTGATATCTTTGAGTTTTTTCTTATCTGTTTTTAAAACCCAGGTAACCATGGCCACGAAGAAGACCACGAAAATGGTCAGTGATAACATACCATAGATATCAACACCACTTACTTTTTCTATATAGTTGATAAATTTCATGATTGATTTCTTTACTTATTTTCTGCCAAAGGTTGTTTAGGTTCTGACTTGATATCTTTCCCGAGACGCTGCAGGTAAGCGATCAGGGCGATGATCTCTGCATCAGGCGCTGTTTCGATCTTATCTTTTTTCAGGTTGGCAGTGATAACATTCGCCTGTTCCATCAGGTCTTTATTAGCTACCTGGTCATATCCATCAGGATAAGGAACGCCGAGTGTTTTCATAGCCCTGATCTTGGCCGGTGTTGAACTGATATCAAGTTTATTATCGATCAGCCATACATATCTCGGCATAATAGAACCTGGTGACATAGATCTCGGGTCGTACATATGGTTATAATGCCAGGCATCTGTTTGTTTACCACCTTCCCGGGCCAGGTCAGGACCAGTACGCTTGCTTCCCCACTGGAACGGATGGTCATACACAAATTCACCGGCTTTGGAATATTCACCATAGCGTTTCACTTCATCCCGGAAAGGACGTATCATTTGTGAGTGACAGGTATAACAACCCTCCCTGATATAAATATCCCTTCCCTGTAATTCGAGCGGTGTATATGGTTTCACACTGGCAATGGTGGGGATATTCTCTTTCACCAGGAAAGTCGGGATCATTTCTACTAAACCACCGATAGCCACCAGTACCAAACTTAAGATCAGCATGGTTACGGGTTTTCTTTCCAGGATGCGGTGCCAATATTCTTTTTTATGTGAAGTTTCTTTTACTAACGGAGCAGCTTCTGCCGCTTCATTAGGAATGAATTTACCCTGCGTAACGGTCTTATACAGGTTATACACCATGAAGAATGCACCTGTCAGGTATAAAGCACCACCAATACTTCTGAGAATATAGAAAGGTTTGATATTGGTAACGGTATCCAGGAAGTTGGGGAACTTCAGGTTTCCTTCTGGTGTAAATGTTTTCCAGGAAATGCTTTGCTCAAAACCAGCCCAGTACAGCGGAACAGCATAAATGATGATACCAATAGTACCCAGCCAGAAGTGATTAGTGGCTAATTTCTTTGAATATAAATTAGTGCCCCACATTTTCGGGATCATATAATAGAGGATCGCAAAAGCAAGGAAACCGTTCCATCCCAAACCGCCGATATGAACGTGGGCAATAGTCCAATCGCTGAAGTGGGATATCGCATTAATACTCTTCAAACTCAGCATCGGGCCTTCAAAAGTTGACATACCATAACAGGTAATGGCTACGACCATAAATTTCAAAACCGGTTCCTCCCGAACCTTATCCCAGGCACCGCGAAGGGTGAATAATCCATTCAGCATACCACCCCAGCTTGGAGCGATCAGCATAACGGAGAATACAACACCCAGTGATTGGGCCCAGTCAGGCAATGCAGTATATAAAAGGTGGTGAGGACCAGCCCAGATATACAAAAAGATCAATGCCCAGAAGTGGATAATAGAAAGACGGTACGAATAAACGGGCCTGTTAGAAGCTTTGGGCAGGAAATAATACATCAAACCAAGTACAGGAGTGGTGAGGAAGAAGGCCACGGCGTTGTGACCATACCACCATTGCACCAGTGCATCCTGCACACCTGCATACCAGCTATAACTTTTGAAGGCAGAAACCGGTATTTCAATAGAATTGACAATATGCAGCATGGCTACTGTAACCCAGGTAGCAATATAGAACCAGATGGCAACATACAGATGTCTTTCTCTTCTTTTAATGATGGTGCCAAACATATTGATACCAAAAACAACCCAGACCAGGGTAATGGCAATATCAATTGGCCATTCCAGCTCAGCATATTCTTTACCAGTGGTAAAACCCATCAGTAAGGTGATAGCTGCCGCTGCAATAATGGCCTGCCAGCCCCAAAAATGGATCCAGCTGAGTTTATCACTGAACATTCTTGCTTTACATAACCGTTGCAGGGAGTAATAAACACCACAAAAGATAGAATTACCTACAAAGGCAAAGATGATCGCATTGGTATGCAGCGGACGAAGACGTCCGAAGGTGGTGGGGGCCAGATTCAAACTGCTTTCCGGGTAATAGATCTGGATAGCAGCCCAAAGACCCGCCAGCATACCCACTATCCCAAACACGATAGTGGCTATACCAAATGCCTTTACAATTTTGTTGTCATAATAAAACTTTTCGACTTGCATAAGCTGGATTGTTTTTTGAATTATACTGTTTTGGTAGATGAAGCAGGTTTGTCTTCAAAAAGAATACGGGAGGAGGGTGAGTAATCGTCTTCAAACTGGCCAGACTTAACACCCCACAGAAATGCCACCAGGAAAAGGGCGGCAACAGAAATGCTGGCTATCAGCAAAATGATAATCACACTCATACTTTTGATTTTACGTTCTTGTAAAAATATTTTTCGGCTAACCGGCAAAGCATAACAAGTATCAATAGGGGGGCTGATTTTCATCAAACTGTAAAAAGATTGATGAAAGACAAGTTTTTTACAGTTTCATCCGGCGTGCCAGCAGGCTGCTGCTGCCAAAAGTGAGCAGTAAGATGCTGAGTGAACTGCTGGGCATTAGTATAGCCGCTACCAGGGGGGATAGGTTGCCCTGCACCGCAAAGGATATCCCGATGATATTATAAACGATGGATAGCACAAAGCTGGCCACCACGATATTCCGGTTAGCACGACACAGCCGGATGAATTTGGTAAGCCTTGAAAACTGCCGGGCCTCAATAATGGCATCGCTGGAAGGGGTGAAATTGTTGGTTTGTTCTGCCACGGCAATACCGATATCACTTTGTTTCAATGCCCCGGCATCATTTAGCCCGTCACCGATCATCATTACTTTTTCCCCCTGCTGCTGTAATTGCTGAATGTATTGGAGTTTATCTTCCGGTTTTTGGTGAAAGAGCAGGGTGGCCTTACGTCCAAGTAATCGTTCCAGGTTGTTTTTTTCGGCTTCATTATCGCCGGAAAGAACAGATAAGCGGTATTCATTTTTCAGCTCATTCAGCAAACCGGGGATTGCTTCCCGGTAATGGTTGCTGAACAGGAAGAAACCATACACTTTGTTATTGATGCTGACATACACGGCTGTTCCGGGTTGTGTATTGTGTTTACCTGCTACAAACTCATAAGAACCTGATCTCAACAAGTCGCCGTTTACGAATCCTTCAACACCCATTCCTGTAGTTTCTTTGAAAGCTGCTACTTCCATATTTTTCGGAATACCCAAATGTTTTGCCAGCGCCTTACTCAGCGGGTGATTGGAACAGGATGCTAATACAGCCACCTGCTGTTGCTGGTAAGCTGTAAGCGGTGTGCCCTCATAATTAATATCTTGCTGCTGGGTGGAAGTAAGTGTCCCGGTTTTATCAAAAACAATATGCGTGGCTTTGGCCATATCTTCGATGGTCTGGGCACTGCGGAGGTAAAAATGGTTGTGGCCCAGGATGCGAAGGATATTTCCGTTGGTAAACGTATTGGATAATAACAGGGCACAGGGGCAGGCAATGATAAAAATAGCAGTAACAGCAGGCCATAGTTTTGACGGATCATTCAGCTGCCAGTAAATACCTGTGACCAGGGCAATGGTCAGTACGATATAAGTAAAATACCGGCTCAGCAGGTGAACGAATGAAACACTTTTTGACTGCTCCTGTTTTTTAAATTCATCCCGGTTCCAGAGTTTGGTCAGGTAGCTTTGTGCCACTTCTTTCACTACTAATATTTCAATATTGCCTTCTGTCTGTTTGCCACCGGCATAAACCAGTTCACCTACTTCTTTCAGTACCGGCAGAGATTCACCCGTCACAAAACTATAGTCGATAAAAGCCTTTCCTTTGGAAAGGATACCATCAGCCGGTATCAGTTCTTCGTTATGAATCAATAAAGTGTCGCCGGGTTTTAGATCCGGTAAGGTGGTAGGAACTTCAGTATTTTCTTTTAGTACCGATACAGCAATGGGAAAATAGGATGTATAATCCCTTTCAAAAGAGAGTTGGCGGTAGGTCTTATCCTGTACGATACGACCGGCCAGCATAAAAAATACAATGCCGGTCATGGAGTCAAAGTAACCTCCACCGGTTCCGCTGATCACTTCCCAGGCACTGCGGACAAATGTTACAATAATAGCTAATGCGATTGGCGCATCAATATTCAGAAACTTGTGCTTTAAACTTTTCCAGGACGACTCGTAGAAAGGAAGGGATGAATAAAGCAGTACGGGTATGGCCAAGGCAAAATTGGCCCAGCGGAACATACCCCTTAAACCTACCTCGCTGGCATCAATGCCAAGATATTCGGGAAAACTCATCAACATGATATTGCCAAAGCAAAAACCGGCAATCCCCAGCTGGTAAACCATACTCTTGTTGATCGCAGGCCTTTTTTCTTTCAAATCATTCAGGCTGATATAGGGTTCATAACCAATACTGGTTAATGTTTCGGCTACTTTTCGAAGACTGGTTTGCGGAGTAAGCAGCACAATATCAACTTCTTTGCGGGTAAAATTGACTTTACTGGAAACAACGCCGGGATCTAAGCGATGCAGGTTCTCAAGCAGGTATAAGCAGGAGCTGCAGTGCATCTGCGGCAGGTAAAAAGTTACATGTACCTGTTTGTTATCCCGGAAACTGATCAGCTGCACCTGTATCTTATCATCATCCAGGAAAGCGAATTTATCCTTCCGCACATGCACCCGCTGGTTGATACCGGGGTTCTCATTCAGGTTATAATATTCGCAAAGCTCACCTTCGTTCAGTATCTGGTACACCATTTTGCAGCCATCGCAGCAAAAGATCTTCTCCGCTACATGAATTTTTTCATTAGCGCAGGTTTCCCCGCAATGGTAACAATGTAACTGCTGATCAGTGATAACAGGCAAAGCCATAGTTTCCGTAATCTAAGGCTGCTAAAGTAAAAGGAGGAGGTCTGGGGGGGTATGAGTAACTTCACCGTTAAAGCTGATTTTTATCAAAAGACTCTTTTGACTATTTTGCAGCCCGATTCACCAAAATATCCCGCATGACCCAACGCACTATCCTGATCATCGATGATAATGAAGATATCAGGGAAAATACAGCAGAAATACTATCTCTTGGAGGCTATAGAACTGTTACCGCAGAAAATGGAAAGAGAGGAGTGGAAGCTGCTTTAGCCGAAAAACCAGACCTGATCGTTTGTGATATTATGATGCCGGAACTGGATGGATACGGTGTTTTACACCTGCTCCGCAAAAATCCGGAAACAGAAGATATTCCCCTGATCTTTTTAACGGCCAAAGCTGAGCGGAGTGATCTCCGCAAAGGAATGGAAATGGGTGCGGATGATTATGTGACCAAGCCTTTTGAAGAGATCGAGCTGATGAATGCGATTGAATCCCGGCTGAAGAAAATTGATGTATTGCAAAAAAAATACAGTGCTACGGGGAAAGGATTGAGTGAACTGGCGAATGATCTTCGTGCCAATGGTATGCTGCAATTCAACCTGGATAATTATAATTCAGAATTATATTCCAAAAAGCAGGTGATCTATGGCGAAGGAAAGAGACCGAGATTCCTGTATTATGTGGTGAAAGGGAAAGTGAAAGGATTCAAGACACACGAAGATGGCAAGGAATATATCACCGACCTGTACAGCGATGGCGATTTTATCGGCTATCCTGCCCTGATCGAGGAAAAAAATTATGATGATTCAACGGTAGCTCTTGAAGAAACGGAGATCATCCAGATACCGAGAGATGAATTCCAGGAAATGATTGCCGGTGATATTGTGGTGGCTTCCAAGTTCATCCGCATCATCACCCAGAATGTGAAAGAGAAAGAAGAAAGATTATTAAGTCTTGCCTATAGTTCTTTGCGGAAAAGAGTGGCAAAGGCATTAGTAGATATTCATGGCAAATTCAATGCTGCCGGTGAGAATAAGCCTATTGAAATTTCGAGAGAGGATATTGCACATTATGTGGGCACGGCTACTGAATCGCTGATCAGGACCCTGAGCGATTTCAAGAATGAGAAACTGATTGAGATAAAAGAAGGTAAGATCAGCATCATCAATCTGGATAAGCTGAAGAACCTGCTGTACTAAAATAAAAAGCCCATGCCTTTCAGCTACTGGCATGGGCCGCCCTTCCGGGCCATCCTGTTACTGTTAGTTCACAGAAATGTTTTTGATTTTCTTAGGTGCAATGATCTCTGTTTTAGGGATCACGACCTTTAATTCCCCGTTTTTATATTCTGCGGCAATCTTGCCCGCATCACAGTTTTCAGGAAGGGTAAAACTCCTGCTCCAGCTGCTGTAATTATATTCACGACGGTTGAAGCGGCCATTTTTTTCTTCTTTCTCTTCTTTTTCTTTCTCGGCACTGATGGTCAGCATATCGTCATACGCTTCTACCTTAAAATCTTTCTTTTCCATACCAGGAGCAGCTACGCAGAGTTTGAATTCTTTGTCAGTTTCTGACACGTTTACAGCGGGTACATTCATCACTTTGCCCATATTAAAAAATTCGTCGATCGGGGCATTAAAGAATTTTTCCATCCAGCCACTGTCAAACAAAGTAGGCCAGGAGGTTCTGTGTTTTTCTACAGCTTTGTTTTCCATATCTTGTATTTAGGGATGAATGAATATTATTGACGAGAGCAATGTAAAATGTGGTCATTGGGAAAACCAATGACTAAGATTATCCTGTTGCTGATATTGATCAGTACTTTCTGTTGTAAGATGATGTAACTTTTACAGATACCCTTTAGTCATCCATAAAATCATCAAGGTCCCTTCTCTCTTTCTTGGTAGGTCGGCCGATCTTACTGGGCCTTTTGCCGGTATGGAAACTGGCGGCCTGGTATTTCAGGCGTTCCAGTTCTTCTTCAGGAGTAATATCAAGATAATATTTGATGGCTTCTTCGTATTTCACCCGGGTATGTAGTAAGCCAATCACTTTAATTCGCCAGCGTTTGCCTTCGGTTCTTACATCATAGATATCCCCCAAATGAACATTCTTACCGGGCTTGGCCTGTTCTTCTTCATATTTCACTTTACCACTGTTGCAGGCTGTAGTGGCCAGGCTTCTTGTTTTGAACAAACGGATAGCCCAGAGATATTTGTCGAGACGGAGTTTTTCTTTAGTTTCGGACATTAAACAAAATTATGAAAAGGTCATACACCCTTCTCCTTTCAATTTGTTTTTTCTTTTCAGGAATATCTCAATCAACAAATTTTGGTAAAATCAAGATTGAGGATGTTGTAATGAAATTTGCTCAATCTTATATAGTAGATTATGAAGAGGATGGATTTATTAAATTCGAGAAAAGAAAGGAAGGTTTTGTTGTGTCTTCAAATCGCTATGAAAATGGGCTTTTGTATCCTTTTAAACATCAGATATTTTATAGTAGCCTCGATACTGGATACTCCCAATTAAGTTTTAGGGAAAATAAGGGGATAAAACCAGCCAGAGTTTCAGATTTTATTGATGACTATCTCATAAGGAATTTTAATATTCAAATTCTATACAACTATCCAGGTTGGTATAATGACGTAATTGATAGCTTAGAAAAGAAACAGACTCTTGATGATGATGAATTATATATATTGGGGAGAGCTTATGACCAGGCTTTTTATGATTTAATAAGAGATCAGGATGACAATCCTGGAAACCAATGGAGCTTAAAAAAGGATGTTAATTGCCTGACAGAAAGCCAAATTGAAATCCTTGATTTGCTTTCGAAGAAATCAATCGCCTGTTATAAAAAACTTATGGAAAGAGATTCTTTGTACCAAACAAGTGTCGGTCCGATTGGAATTAAATACGCAAACGAAGTAGTAGCCCATTTTCACCTAATGTTGACATTTGCTAATGAAAGGGCTAGATCAATGAAATTACCTTTAGGGTTATATCCTGATAGTTATTTGATTCAAGTAAGAAATTCACTTAGGTCATGCCCACTTAATGCTATACTTTTATCCTATAATGATAATGATTTTTATCCTGTGCTTTATTTGCAGCAGCAAGAAAAATTGCGAAGAGATGTTCATTTGATAAATTATAATTTGATTGGAGTAGATCAGTATATTTTCAGATTTACGCAAAGGCAATTTGATTCGCCAGGAATAAAACTATCGATTGATTCTTCTTTATATTCAAGTAGAATTAATGAGTATATAAGGATTAATAATGAACCCGGGATTATTAGTTTTAGCAAAATGATACCACTTATGAAAAAAGCTAAATTGGCGAGTGATAATTCTCTTGTTTTAACTGGGAATAAGTTTCTTCTTTTAAATACTTCTGGGAAAAAGACCTTTGTTCTTGGGGACAGCTATTTGCTTAAAAATCATTGGATTCTTCTAAACATAATAGAAAACCTAGGGTCGAGAAAACTTTGCGTTCCAACGAAATTCGAAGAACCTATATTTAAAGATTTAAATAAATTTTTTATAGCTCGAAAAGATGTTTGGATTATTAAATAATGCCTCATTTTTTAGGTGAGGCATTATTTATCTGTGTCTAAATTCCTTTATGTAATTAGGGGTGCTTAATCTTACACTTACGAAAAAAACTTATGGAAATAAGGGATCGTCTCAATGCCCTTATAATAGTTCTCAATATTATACTTCTCGTTTGGACTATGCAGGTTGTCATTATCCAGTCCAAAACCCATAAAGATGATTTTAATGCCCAGTTCTCTTTCTAAAATAGAACAGATGGGGATACTGCCACCGCCACGAACGGGGATGGGGGCTTTGCCAAAAGTTGTTTCCACAGCCTTGGAAGCTGCTTTATAACCTTTGCTGTCAATAGGCGTCATGTATGGTTCACCGCCATGGTGCTCAAATGCTTTTACAGTAACGGACGCCGGGGCAATGCTGGTAAAATAATTCAGCAGCTTTTCCGTCATTTTATGGGAAGACTGGTTGGGAACAAGCCTGGCTGAAATTTTTGCCGTTGCTTTGGATGGTAAAACAGTTTTGGCACCCTCGCCCTGGTAGCCACCCCAGATACCATTGATCTCAATGGTGGGACGGATACCGGTTCTTTCATAGGTAGTATATCCTTTTTCGCCCCAGAGTTCTTTCACTCCCAGTTCATCACTGTATTCTTTTTCATCATACGGTGCTTTATTGATCAATGCTCTTTCTTCTGGCCCGGCCACTACCACATCATCATAAAAACCAGGGATGGTAATATGATTATTTTCATCGTGACAGGAAGCGATCATTTTTGCCAGGATGGTGATCGGGTTGGCTACCGCTCCGCCATATGTACCACTATGAAGATCCCTGTTAGCTGCTGTAACTTCCACTTCAATATAACTCAGGCCACGAACACCTGTATCGAGTGAAGGATTTTCCATGCTCAGCATCGAGCTGTCACTGATCAGGATCACATCGGCTTTCAAAAGGTCTTTATGAGCGGCCACAAATTTTCCGAGATTGGGAGAACCTACTTCTTCTTCTCCTTCGATCAGGAATTTGATATTGGTGGTCATCGTATTTGTCTTCACCAGTGTTTCCAGTGCCTTTACATGCATATAGAACTGTCCTTTATCATCCGCACTTCCCCGGGCAAACACTTTTCCATCAATGATCGTTGGCTCAAAAGGCGGGTTTGTCCACAATTCCAGCGGCTCAGCAGGCTGCACATCATAGTGCCCATATACCAATACAGTTGGTTTTGATGGATCGATCAGTTTTTCGCCATATACCACAGGATGTCCGTCAGTAGCCATTACTTCGGCTTTGTCACAGCCGGCATCCAGCATACTTTTTTTAACGGCTTCAGCACAGGTTAGCATATCAGCTTTATGTTCGCTTTTCGCACTGACAGAAGGAATGCGGAGCAGGTCCAGCATTTCACTCAGAAAACGGTCTTTATTTTTTTCCTGGTATTCTTTCCAAACTTGTGACATAACAATTGTTTTAAGGAGGACGAAGATAAGAAGGATGAACTTATCCTTGCTGGCCGGGTTTATTTTTAACCGTAACAGCTTTAGTAACGAGTTTACTGCCAAACCTGTCTTTAATTTCATCAACAGCTTTGTAAAGGTTTAGTTTCTCCACGTTATTGTCAAATAAGCTCATCTGCATGGTGAAAGGGATCATCTGGCTGAACCGGACTCCCAATAATCGTACGGGTCTTCCTTGCTGGTAGCTTTTGTTGAACAGGTCTTTTACTTTGGCGATTAGTACATCGTCGAGAGCCGTATAATCAACTGTTTCCTGCCTGGAAGTGGTTTCAAAATCTGAATAACGTATTTTAACAGTTACACAACCGGTCAGCTTTTCATCTTCACGAAGTGAATAAGCTGTCTTTTCGGTTAAGCGTACTAATTCTTTATGCAGGAAACTCACATCTGTATAATCGGTATCAAACGTATTTTCATGGCTCATACTTTTTTGCTCCCAGTCTGCTGTGATCTCAGCGCTGCCAATACCATGTGCTTTATGCCATAATGATTCTCCCCATTTACCGGCATATTTTTCCATCAGCTCAATAGGTGTTTTAGCAATATCTTCTATCGTATAGATACCAAAATTTTTCAGCTGTTGTTCGGTCTGTTTGCCTACTCCATTAATTTTCTCAATACCCAGCGGCCATAAAAAATCCATTTCTTTTCCATGGGGGATTTCTAAGAAGCCATTGGGCTTGGCTTCATTGGTGGCCATCTTGCTGATAAATCTTGCGGATGATAGCCCACAGGAAATAGGTAAGCCGGTTTCGGTAGTGATTGCTTTTCGTAATTCTTTAGCATATTTACTCACGCCAAAAAACTTATCCATACCCGTGAGGTCAATATAAAATTCATCAATGGATGCTTTTTCAAATAAGGGTACTCTTGCAGCAATGATATCGGTGACCCAACGGGAATATTTGCTGTAATCACTGCGGCTGGCATTGGTAACAATGGCCTGAGGGCATAGCTGCATCGCTTTTTTCATTGGCATGGCCGAATGGATACCAAACTTCCGGGCCTCATAGCTGCAGGCGGCCACTACACCCCGTTCATAACCTCCGACCAGCACAGGTTTTCCTTTCAGTGAAGAATCATTACGGATCTCCACGGAAACAAAGAATGAATCGAGGTCAAAATGGGCGATATATCTTTTTGTGTCTGCCATCCGGGTATAAAGATAAATTTCTTTCGGGCAAGAGGTTGTTATTTGCCAGTGCCGATAAATTATATTTGAGGTATAGAAAATATGATGACAGATACAGAACAACTCAGGACTTTTATCAGCAGTGCTTTCCCATTGAAGGGGGAAGAACTGGATGCGTTAACTGCTATCTGGCAGCCGTTTGAATGTAAGCGTAAAACAATCCTAACCGCCGCCGGTGAAACAGAACGACATCTTTATTTTGTACTGGAAGGAGTGCAAAGGGCTTTTTATATCGGCGGAGAAAAAAGGGAAGCCACTATTGTATTCATGTATCCGCCTTCTTTTTCAGGGGTTGCCGATTCTTTCCTGACACAAACACCTTCTCTGTATTTCCTGGAGACGCTGACCGGCAGCCGCTTTCTCCGCACTACGTACAAACAAGTTGATGAACTCTGCGATCAATATCCCAATATCCAGAAAATGATACTGAAACTGACGGCTTTTGTATTGAAGGGAGTGTTGGAAAGACAGATAGAATTACAATGTTTCAGTGCTGAAGAAAAGTTCAGGACACTTTTGAACAGAAGCCCGCATGTGCTGCAAATTATCCCGCATAAATACCTCGCTTCTTATCTCGGACTGGATGCCACCACTTTCAGCAAATTGCTCGGGTCTGTACGATTATAGCTCAGGCTGGATTTGAAAATCTTGGGAAATACCAAGATTTCCGGAATACAGCCACTGTAGGTTTGTTGAAAATTATCAACCATGCAGAAATTTATTAGCACGGACCTGCTGAACGAGTTGCAGGCAGATGTTCGTCAACTGATCGCAACTGCCACATTATTAAAACTGGAAGACCCCGGTTGCTTACTGGAACAGCCCACCCCCGGCAAATGGAACGTGGTGCAGGTACTTGAACACCTGAACAGTTATGGCCGGTATTACCTGGTGACCATCGAGAATTCTTTACAACAGGATAAAAAAGCTACGACTATATTCAAGTCAGGCTGGCTGGGGAATTATTTTACCAACCTGATGAAACCCGGTGCTGACGGGCAGGTGAAAAACAAAATGAAAGCTCCGAAAGATCACCGCCCTTTGCCACAACTGGATGTATTTCCGGTGCTGAATACTTTCATTGATCAGCAGCAATACCTGCTTGAATTACTTGAAAAAGCCAAAGCAAAAGATATTGGGGCCATCCGCACACCTGTTTCCATTTCCCGGTTTATCAAATTAAAGCTGGGCGATACTTTTCGTTTCCTGGTGGCACACGAGCAGCGGCATTTTGTACAGCTGCAAAATATACTGCGTATCGTACAGGAAGATAAACGGTGTTATAAAAAAACTGGTACTTCAACAAAACCAGTAAAAGCAGTATAAGTTATGGGGTTGAATAGTTATTTTAGCCTATGCAATTAGAATGGCTGAAGACAGGTATTACCCCGTTGAAGGACTTGCTGACATTTTTAAATAACGAAAGCAAGACCAGTGATGTGATCAAGAAACAGGTGATCCGTGAATTACGGAATAACCTGAATATTTTTCACAATGCTTTTTTGAATGAAGTGAAGCCGGATGTAATGATTGACCTGCTCAGTAATGAAGCCATTAAGGAAGCGATAAAGAATAATTTCAAATTCAAAAAGATCAAAGCAGGGGATATAGAGCCGTATCATGTATTTGATGACCGGAATAAAAAGTACATTGGTTGGGATGCGGAAAGACTGATAGATAAGATCGATGAGAAAATTGAAGAGCTGCGCAACATAAAAAAGATGAACGGCGGCAGCGTGGAGAAAGTGAAAAATAATTTATCCCTGATGCTGAGCAACCTGTATTACCGTATGAAACTGCTGGCTGATTTTATCAAAGGCCCTAAGTGAGATATACATCCAGCAAGCCTTCAGGTAGCTGAACCAGCACCTGTTTTTTCCGGTGATCTATTTTTTCCAAACTTCCTTCATGAATAGGGATCAGTACTTCTTTCAATTGAATTTCCAGGCGGCATAATACCTGGTGGGGTTGTTCTATCACTTCGAGTATCTCACCTAATGATTCCCCGTCATTGATGATGGTATATCCGAGTAAACTGACCGGGGCCGATTTAGCAGCAAATTTTTTAAAATCAGGTTCGGGAAGCCAGCATTCTTTTTGGGTAAGTTTCATGGCCGCTTCCCTTGTGTCAACTCCTTCGAGTTTAATATAAATTTCTTCCTCGCTTTTTATTTTGGTGGATGCTATGAACCAGGGTAGAAAGGAGTTTTTTTTGTCTTCGATGAAAAGGGCTTGTAATCCTTTCAGTGAAGTCTTTTTTCCCAGTTCATGTTTTAGTACCAATTCACCCTGCAGCCCGTGAACAGCAACCAACTTTCCTATTTTATAATATTCTGCCATTGGTACAAAGATAAATGCAGATCGCCTGCAATTAAGGGTAACAAAAAAATCCCGGTTTAATAACCGGGATTCATGAACTTTCAGGATCAGGATATATTATCCTTCACCACCGCCGCTTTCAGTCCTTCTCTCAGGTCTGCGACCTGGCATCGGACGTCTTGCTCTTTTCTGGCGATAAGCTTCGTCCTGGCGTTTTTTAATCTGGGCGTCATGTTCGGCGCTCCATTTTGTGAACTTCTCCATTGCAGTGGCATCATCAAAAAGTCCCAGCCCCACACCACGGAGCAGGTGTTTCAGATACAATACTCCTTTGAAGCTCAGGATACGGCGAACGGTGTCAGTAGGTGTTGCACCTTTGTTCAGCCATTCCAATGCTTTCTGGCGATCCAGCTGAATAGTAGCAGGAACAGTCAGGGGATTGTAAGTACCTAATTTTTGGATGAATTTACCATCACGGGGAGCCCGTGAATCGGCGACTACAATAAAGTAGAAGGGTCTTTTCTTAGACCCGTGTCTTTGAAGACGGATTTTTGCTGACATAAATAGAAATTTAACAGCGTTAAACAATAATTGTTAGTTCCGGTAGAAACCGGACAGCAAATATAGGATGGGGAGAGGAGATTGCAAAGAGAAAGTCGTGCAGGCAGTCCACAGTTTTCAGTCAACTGTCCACGGCAGAGCCTCAAAGGCACGATAAACTTTTTCGTATTGTAAATTTCCGAAGACTATTGGCTGTTGACCACCGGCTTATCTCTTCATTCCTGGCATCATTTTGCCAAACATTCCGGCCTTATTCATGCCTTTCATCATGTCCCGCATTTGCTCAAACTGCTTCATAAAGGCATTTACCTCGGCAATGTCTTTGCCAGCCCCTTTGGCGATGCGTTTGCGGCGGTTGCCATCGATCAGGTCGGGATTGCTTCTTTCTGCGGGAGTCATGGAGTTGATCATCGCTTCAATACCTTTAAAAGAATCTTCGTTTACGTCAAGATCCTTGATCTGTTTGCCTACCCCGGGTATCATCCCAAGCAGGTCTTTCATATTGCCCATTTTCTTGATCTGCTCCAGTTGCATCTTGAAATCGGCAAAATCAAATTTATTCTTACGAAGTTTTCCTTCAAGTTTCTTAGCCTGTTCTTCATCAAATTGTTCCTGCGCCTTTTCCACTAACGAAGTGATATCGCCCATACCGAGGATACGTTGCGCCATCCTTTCAGGATAGAAAACATCCAGGGTGTCCATCTTTTCGCCACTGCTGGTAAACTTGATGGGTTTATTCACCGTGTATTTGATCGAAATAGCCGCACCACCTCTTGTATCACCATCCAGCTTGGTCAATACCACACCGGTAAAATCCAGTTTGTCATTGAATGCTTTAGCTGTATTCACCGCATCCTGGCCCGTCATCGAGTCAACCACAAAAAGGATCTCCTGTGGGTTAACAGCACTGCGGATATTGGCCACTTCGGTCATCATCACTTCATCAATGGCCAGGCGGCCGGCAGTATCGATAATGACAACATTTTTATTTTTACTTCTGGCTTCTTTTACGGCATTTTGTGCAATGGCAACAGCATCCTTATTCTCTAATTCGATATGTACATCCACGCCGATCTGTTCTCCTAATACCCGCAATTGCTCCATCGCCGCCGGGCGGTAAATATCCGCGGCTACTAACAGGGGAGAAAGCCCCTTTTTAGTTTTCAGGAAATTAGCCAGTTTGCCGCTGAAAGTGGTTTTACCACTACCCTGCAGGCCTGCGATCAATATCACCGCAGGATTACCTTTTGCATTGAAAACGGCCTCTTGTCCGCCCATCAGCTCGGCCAGCTCGTCCTTTACGATCTTGGTCATTAACTGGCCCGGGGAAATGGCGTTGATCACCTTTTCACCCATGGCTTTGTCCTTTACTTTATCTGTAAAGTCCTTGGCGATTTTATAGTTCACATCGGCATCCACCAAGGCACGTCGGATCTCTTTTACCGTGGTGGCAATATTGAGTTCGGTAATACGGCCCTGGCCTTTGAGGTTCTTAAAGGCACTTTCTAATTTATCCTGTAGGCTGTTGAACATGATTCACAAGTATTTTCACTTTCACTAAATAAAAAGTGAACATCATGATGTTCACTTTTAAACGAGTTGCAAAGATAAAGTAGAAGTGTAAAGATTATATCAGTGAGTACTGTTTTAGTTAATTAAGCCCCGAGATAAGTTCTTAAGATCCTTGTCCGGGTGTTTGTTTTCAGCTTGGTAATGGCTTTGTCCTTGATCTGGCGGACCCTTTCCCTGGTCAGGTTGAATTTTTCGCCGATATCTTCCAGGCTCATCGGGTGGTCTACGCCGATACCAAAGAAATAACAGATCACTTCCTTTTGCCTTTCGGTCAGCGTTTTCAGGCTCCGGTCGATCTCTGTTTTCAAAGACTCATTATGGTCCAGCTGGCCATCGGTCCGTTCGGCATTCGGGTTGATTAGCACATCCAGCAGGGTACTGTCTTCTCCTTCAGATAAGGGGGTATCCATGCTGACATGGCGGGAGTTGATACCCAGCGTAGCGGATACTTCTTCCAGGTCCATTTCCAGTACTTCGGCCAGCTCTTCAGCGGACGGTTCCCGCTCAAATTGCTGCTCCAGCGAGGAGAAAGCTTTTTGAATCCGGTTGGTCAGCCCTACTTTGTTGAGTGGCAGACGAACGATCCTTGACTGTTCGGCCAAGGCCTGTAAAATACTCTGGCGGATCCACCAAACGGCGTAGGAAATGAATTTGAAACCGCGGGTTTCATCAAACCGCTGGGCTGCTTTGATCAAACCCAGGTTACCCTCGTTGATCAGGTCAGGCAGCGATAGTCCCTGGTTTTGGTACTGTTTGGCTACAGACACCACGAAACGCAGATTGGCCTTGGTCAGTCTGTCGAGCGACTTCTGGCATCCTTGTTTGATAAGGGTGGCTAATTTGACCTCTTCTTCGGGGGAAATGAGTTCGACCTTGCCGATCTCCTGCAGGTACTTTTCTAAACTCTGAGATTCACGATTCGTAATAGACTTCGTGATCTTCAATTGTCTCATGCTCATAGGTATGGTTTTAGAATGGTGTATTTAAAGGGTTAAAGAATTATAAGTTACAGTTCGCTTATTACTCTAAAAATACCCACCACAATGTCATTGGTTGTTCGGAACGTATTGAACTTCAAGGCAATTTAACCTTTTCGGTAATATGTGCCAAAAAAATTTTGGTTATTATTTAACGCTTATGTAAGGGTTTTATTTTGTAAAGACGGGGTTTGCTGTAAAACAAGGGGAAAAATAAATAATAAATTATTTTGGGGCACTGATTTATTATTTATTATTGCAGCTATCGCAATGATCTAATAATAAGAGAGAGAAGATGAGCAAGCAATTATACACGTTAGAATTTCCTGTCCGGTGTTCACCATCCATATTGTTCGAGTTTCTTGCCACCCCGGCAGGCCTTGGCGAATGGTTTGCAGAAAAGGTTGATGAAAGAGATGGTATCTTTTACTTTGGCTGGAACGGCTCTTTTGATAAAGCCGACCTGCTGGAAACAGAGCAGGACAAATATGTCCGCTTTCACTGGCAAACAGCTCCCAAAGAGGAATACTTTGAGTTCCGGATCGAAAAATCAGAGATCACCAACCAGACCATTTTAGTGATCAAGGATTTTGCTGAGAAAAAGGAAATCAAAGACCAAAGCCTGTTATGGGATCACCAGGTGAAAGACCTTTTTCACCGCCTGGGTAACTAAGCTTTTACTATTTCCATAATTTTTCTGAATTCGGTTAACAGCAAGGTTGGAATCTCATCCCACTGCTGAAGAGGATATTTCTGTGCCAGTTTTATAAATGACTTTTTGGAAAGGAGTTGTTCAAATTCTCTACTCGTTATTTCTTTTACCCGCTTGTAGTTATCTTTTTCAAAATGATGCTCCCATTGATCATCGTTAATGCAAAGAAAAAAATCAGTACTGGTAAACACAGAATATGCATTGATAAGTTGCTGCTGAAATAATTCTTTGCAACGGCCGGATAGATGAAGGGTAATGCTGAAAAAATTCCCCCACCAAAACAGTGTACGAATCGTAAACACATTTTCTTTATCAAAATACCGGGGATAATCCAGCACCAGGTAGGGCAGGCCTTTGTAGTTTTCTCCCTTTGAAATTTTAGGTAAAAGGCTGATAAATTCAGCGGGGAAACTATTTTTTTCCTGTACCAGGTAATCCTGCTGTTCAGCCTGGAGGCCTTCCAGTATACTTTTTACTTTTTGTATGATGCCGTTCTTTGTTAAAATCCAATCTGCATTGGTCACCAGTTCCAACTCGGTTGCTGAAAGCCTTATTTTTGCGGGATTCATACTTAAAGATAAGTGATCAAAAAATTAGATAAACTCATCATCAAGGCCTTCGTCGGGCCCTTTGTGGCAACGTTCTTTATTACGTTGCTGGTACTGGTGATGCAGTTCTTCTGGTTATATATTGATGATTTTGTAGGTAAAGGATTGGGTGCTGGTCTGATCCTTGAATTTATCTGGTACCAGGGGGCAGTATTAGTGCCGTTAGCCTTGCCATTGGCCATCCTGCTTTCCTCGCTGATGACCTTTGGTAACCTGGGTGAAAGTTTCGAATTAGTGGCTATCAAAGCCGCCGGCATTTCTTTGCTGCGTTTTATGCGGCCCTTGTTTTTTGTGACCTTGCTTATTTGTGGTGTGGCTTTCCTGTTCTCCAATAACATTATCCCCATCGCTAACCTGAAATCCAGGACGTTGCTGGCGGATATTGTGTATGCCAAACCGGCTTTCGACCTGAAAGAAGGGGTGTTTTATGATAAGATCAATGGCTTTGCTATCAAGATCGGGAAAAAAGAATCCAATGACAGTATTATCAGGGATGTGATCATCTACGAACAGACCAACCCGGTGCAGGATAATTTTATTATTGCCAAAAGCGGTGTGATGCGGGTAACGGAGGATAAACGATACCTTGAATTCAACCTGCGGGATGGCTGGCGCTACCAGGAACGGACCAGTAATGCATACAGCCCGAATACGGAGTTCATACGACTTGGGTTTAAAGAATATACCAAACAGTTTGACCTTAGTGCTTTTCAGTTTGTCAGAACTGACGATAGTGTCAATAAAAATAATGAACGGGTTTTGAGTATGCGGCAACTGGACATAGCGATCGACTCTCTCAGGAAAGAGAATGATGCCATCAGGGTGCAGTTGACAAAAACAATGTATGCAACCTGGACCTTCACGAAGTATATTGACAGCAACTGGGCAAAGCAGGAATTGATTGATACCGGGAAAAGAAAAACAGCTACCACTTTTTCGCAATGGTTGCCCGACTCAGCAAAGACGGATGTGGCGCAACGGGCCTCAGGACAAGTTAATTCTATCAGGGTTGGACTTGAATCAACCGCCACTAACTTAAAGGATCGTGAAAGAATATTCAGGAAGCATAATATTGAATGGCACCGGAAGATATCACTTTCCCTTGCCTGTCTTGTTTTGTTTCTCATCGGTGCACCATTGGGCTCTATTATCCGGAAAGGGGGGTTGGGAACACCCCTGATATTTGCGATCATCTTCTTTATGGTCTTTTATTTCTCCAGCACCATGGGCGAAAAATTTGCCAAAGAAAATACCCTGAGCCCTTTTATGGGTATGTGGCTGGCTACTTTTGTTTTGGTGCCGATTGGTTTGTTCCTTACTTACAAAGCCATGCGGGATTCCCAACTATTTAATAAGGAATCCTATCACCGGTTTGCCAAAAAAATGCGTTCATTCTTCAACCGTAAACAAGCCGCTTAATATTATCTTTTTCCTTGCTGATTTCAGTTAATTTCGGGCATCATTCAATAGTTCTGTATGCGACTATTCCTTCCCTGTTTACTGTTACTGCTGACGGCCTGTAATTCTTCTGGCGACAATAAAGAAAAAGATACTGTTACGAACAATAGCCCGGAAGCAATCACAAACGAACAGGCAACTGCTATTGTGCCAGTTAAACTAAGGGCAGATCAAATCCCGGCTTCACTTAAGTTCCGGGGAAAACTCAATGAAGCCTGGCAATGGAAAGATAAACTGGGAGATAATATTCTTATTACTTCTTTTGTTGCTGCTTTTGATGATAAGCAGAAGAGTGAGTATGGTGAAGAAGGGCGGACTGCTGAGCTAAATGCTTTTCATTTTATCAAAAAGGATACAGCATACAGGATATTATGGAAAATCAGTGATGCTGAAAAGGCTTGCCCATTTGATATCACCACAGAATTTATGAAGGGATCAATAATGGTTACTGATCTTGACAGCAATGGGATTGCCGAAACAACTATCCAATATAAGCTGGCTTGCAGGAGCGATGTATCGCCAGCTTACATGAAGCTGATCATGCACGAGGATACGATGAAGTATTCATTACGGGGACCTATGTGGGTCAAAGCCGGAGCCGACGATAAGTTTACAGTTACCGAAAATGATATGAACCTGGAAAAGCTGCCAAAGAAAACAGATGAATATGAGCAAATACTACAGAGCTTCGGTCGCTACGAATCTGAAAAAGAGTTTGCTACTGCACCAGCTGCTTTCTTACTGCATGCACGCAAACAATGGATGAAATATGTAAAGGAAAGTTTTGAATAAGCAGCCTGTGATAACACAACAACAAAATCTAAACGTACAAAAATGGGTGGCAGCTGTATCGGTGATGCTGCTGGCAGTTAAGGTCATTGCATATTACTCCACTCACTCTGTATCTATTCTTACTGATGCATTGGAGAGTATTGTCAATGTGGCGGCGGGTTTTATAGGTTTGTATAGTTTATTCATTGCAGCCAAACCCCGGGATATTGATCATCCTTACGGACATGGAAAAGCTGAATTTCTTTCTGCTGCGGTGGAAGGGACACTGATTGGAAGTGCAGGTGCCATCATTCTTTACAAGGCTGTTCAAAATCTTATTAATCCCGTTGAACTGGAGAAAATCGATTATGGTATTATCCTCGTGGCCATAACGGCTGTAGTCAACTTCCTGTTAGGGTACTATTGCCTGCGGGTGGGAAAAAAGAATAATTCAGCAGCATTAGCAGCAAGCGGAAAGCACTTGCAAAGTGATACCTGGTCAACATTGGGAATAGTTGTCGGGCTTGTTCTGTTATACCTGACCGGGGAAAAATGGATCGATAGCGTTGTGGCCATTGGTTTTGGCTTGTTTATTATGTACACCGGGTATCGGATCATCCGCAGTTCAGTGGCCGGTATCATGGATGAGGCTGACAAGAATTTATTAACAAAGCTGGTGGCACTTTTAAATGCCAACCGCAAACCCAACTGGATCGATCTGCATAACCTGCGGGTAATAAAATATGGAAGTGTGCTGCATATGGATTGCCATCTTACGGTTCCCTGGTACCTGAATGTACATGAGGCCCACCGGGAAATTGATGCATTGGCAGAATTGGTGAGAAAGGAATTTGGTGAATCAGTTGAGTTCTTTGTGCATTCAGATGGTTGCCTTCCTTTTTCCTGCCGTATCTGTGACAAAAAGGAATGTTCCGAACGAAAGCATAATTTTGAGCAACGGATCGGCTGGACACTGGAGAATATTCTTCAAAATCAAAAACACCAGCTGGCATAGCAATGAAAACAACGACTATTTGGAAAGGAGATCACCGTTTTGAAAGCGAACATGAGGGTAACAAGATCAGCGTGGATGGCGATAAGAAAAATGGGCATGGCCCTAAAGCCCTTTTACTATCCGGGTTGGCAGGCTGTTCAGGTATTGATGTGGTGGATATACTGGAAAAGATGCGGGTACAATTCTCCGATCTTTCTATTGAAGTGGAATCAGAGCAAACAGAGGATAACCCAAAGGTCTTTAAATGGATCATGATCACCTATAATATAAAGACAGCTCCAGAGAATGAAGACAAAGTGCGGAAAGCAATTGACCTTTCCCTGGAAAAATATTGCGGTGTTTCAGCTATGCTACGTAAAAATTCACCAATTAATTATAAATTGGAAATCCTGAAATAGCCTTATGCTTTCAATGAAATCACAATATGCCTTTAAGGCATTGAGCTATCTGACGTTAAAGTTTAACGAGGGTCCCGTGCTGATCTCCGAGATCGCCAAAAAGAAGAAGATCCCGTTAAAGTTTCTCGAAAATATCCTGCTGGAACTAAAGAAAGCAGGGATACTGGATAGCAAAAAAGGCAAAGGCGGTGGTTACTTCCTGAAGCAACGGCCCGAAAAGGTAAAAGTGGCAACTGTGATCCGCCTAATCAATGGGCCGATTGCCATGCTGCCCTGCGTAAGTCTCTATTTCTATGAACGTTGCAAGAATTGTGACGAAAAGAAATGCGGCCTCCATGATATGATGGTGGAGGTGCGGGATGCAACCCTGCAGATCGTTGAGAACAGGACATTGAAGGATCTTGTTATGTAGTTTCCCTGTTTTATTTCTTACCAACAATAGTTAGCGGTATCGTTTGCACGATATATTCAGTCCACCGGGTTGGTGGGGTAATGATTTAGACCTATTTTTGTCTTCACAAAAATTTCAATTATGGCACTACGTCTCGGGGATGTTGCTCCCAACTTTAAAGCACAAACAACAGAAGGCGAAATAGATTTTTATGACTTCCTGGGTAATGGATGGGGGATTCTATTTTCTCACCCTGCTGATTTTACCCCGGTTTGTACAACTGAGCTTGGTAAAACGGCTTTATTACAGGAGGAGTTTGCCAAACGTAATGTAAAAGTGCTGGCGGTAAGTGTTGATCCGCTGGATAAACATATGGAGTGGAGAAAAGATATTAATGAAACACAGCATTGTTCTGTTGGTTTTCCTATCATCGCTGATGAAGACAGGGTAGTAGCCCTGTTATACGATATGATACACCCGAATGCATCAGCAACTGCTACAGTCCGTTCTTTATTTGTGATCGGGCCTGATAAACTGGTGAAGCTGATGATCGTTTATCCTGCTTCTACCGGAAGAAATTTCTACGAAGTATTAAGAGTAGTGGATTCATTACAGCTGACAGCAGGTTATAGCGTAGCTACACCGGCCGACTGGAAAGCAGGAGAAGATGTTATCGTTGTTCCGGCAGTGTCAACAGAAGATGCGATCAAAAAATTCCCTAAGGGAGTAAAGGTGGTGAAACCTTACCTGCGTTATACACCCCAACCCAATCTTTAATGCTGAGCAAAGAACAGATACAGGAAATAGAGAATAGCTCATTACCGGAAGCCATCCGGTTAGTGACTGCTTTATTCCCAGGCGAAGTGGTCTTTTCTTCTTCTTTAGGACAGGAAGACCAGGTGCTTACCGATGTGATTTTTAAAAACGATCTGCCTGTTAAAATATTTACGATCGATACCGGCAGGTTGTTTAATGAAACATACGAACTGCTTGACAGGACAACAGCCCGGTATAAAAAGCCAATACAGGTTTATTTCCCCGAAGCGGCGGATGTGGAAACGTTTGTGACAGAAAAAGGAATCAACAGTTTTTATGAATCAGTGGATAACCGGAAGCAATGCTGTTATATCCGGAAAGTGATTCCATTGAACCGTGCATTGAAAGGAGCGAAGGTTTGGATCACCGGTTTACGGGCTGAGCAATCGAATAACCGGCAACAGATGCCCATGGTCGAATGGGCAGAAGATAAGCAGTTATATAAGTTCAACCCGCTGATCAACTGGAGCTACGATGAAATGATCAGTTATATCAATGAACATAATGTGCCCTATAACCGGTTGCATGATAAAGGGTTTATCAGCATCGGTTGTGCGCCATGTACAAGAGCCATTGAGTCGGGCGAAGATGCAAGGGCCGGCCGCTGGTGGTGGGAAGCATCACAGAAGGAATGCGGATTGCATGAAACGAAAGTGAAAGCGGGATAGTTTTTTATCAGTATTGTTTGCAATAAATGCAAACGGACAATAATAGTTATGAGTAAATATCATTTGGATTACCTGGAGCAGTTGGAGGCAGAGAGTATTCACATTTTTCGTGAAGTGGCTGCTCAATTTGAAAGACCGGCATTGTTATTCAGTGGAGGGAAAGATTCGATTACCATGGTGCACCTGGCCAAAAAAGCATTTGCACCGGGAAAAATCCCTTTTCCATTAGTGCATATTGACACGGGGCATAATTTCCCGGAAGCATTAGAATTCCGTGACTGGTTGGCAAAAGAGGTCAATGCAACACTGGTTGTCAGAAAAGTGGAAGATACCATCCAACAAAAAAACCTGACTGAACCGAGAGGAAAATTTCCCAGTCGTAACTGGTTACAGACCTACACACTCTTAGATACGATTGAAGAATTCAAATTTGACGCCTGTATCGGCGGTGCCCGGAGAGATGAAGAAAAAGCAAGGGCAAAAGAAAGAATATTTTCTGTGCGGGATGAGTTCGGACAATGGAACCCCAAATTGCAACGACCTGAACTCTGGAATATTTATAATGGAAGAATCCATAAAGGAGAGAATGTAAGAGTCTTCCCGATCAGCAACTGGACAGAACTGGATATCTGGAATTATATCCGGAAGGAGAATATTGATCTTCCCTCTATCTATTTTGCACATGAACGGCAGGTGATCGAACACGAAGGACAGCTGGTGGCCATCAGTGAGTTTGTGCAACCGGATGCAAGTGATGTGGTACTTACTAAACAAGTACGGTACAGAACCGTAGGTGATATGACCTGCACTGCAGCAGTAGAATCAACTGCTGCTAACCTGGATGAAGTGATCAACGAGATCATTGCAACAAGGATCAGTGAGCGGGGAGAAACCAGGATCGATGATAAAGTAACAGAAGCAGCGATGGAAGACAGGAAGAAGAACGGGTATTTTTAGAAAAGACCGAAAGATGAATGCTGCATACAGGAAATACATCAGATAATTAGTAGAATACTTTCTGTCTTTCGGACAAAAATTTAAAATATGGATCTATTACGTTTTATAACTGCAGGTAGTGTTGATGATGGAAAAAGTACACTGATCGGGAGATTGTTGTACGACAGTAAGAATATTCTTATTGATCAGCTGGAAGCATTGGAAAAGTCAACGAAAAACAGGACCGATGGTTCTGTTGATCTTGCCTTACTTACCGACGGGCTCAGGGCTGAAAGGGAACAGGGTATTACCATTGATGTGGCGTATAGATATTTCACCACACCGAAAAGAAAATTCATTATTGCCGATGCACCTGGCCATGTGCAATACACCCGTAACATGATCACCGGTGCTTCCAATGCCAGCCTGATCATTGTTTTAGTAGATGCAAGACAGGGGGTGGTGGAGCAGACAAGACGCCATTCTATCATTGCTTCTTTATTGAAGATACCGCATGTGGTGGTTGCCATCAATAAGATGGATCTAGTGGAATACTCGCAGGATGTTTTTAATAATATCGTAATTGATTATGCGGAAGTGGCGAAGCAATTAGGATTGAAGAATGTGACCTATATCCCGATCAGTGCGTTGAATGGGGATAATATCGTGGACAGGTCAGAGATCATTGATTGGTATGATGGCAAACCATTGCTGGAGTTCCTGGAAGAAGTGGATACAGCACATGATATTGACCTGGATAATGCCCGTTTCCAGGTACAGTTTGTGATCAGGCCGCAAACAGAAGAACTGCATGACTACCGTGGGTATGCCGGAAAGATCATTAGTGGTATTTATAAAAGGGGGGATAAAGTAAAAGTATTGCCGGCTGGTTTGGAAACAACCATCAGTAAACTTGAAGTAGGTGGCCAGGAAGTAGAAGAAGTATTTGCGCCACAGGCCGCCGTTATTCAACTGGCAGATGATATTGATATCAGCCGGGGAGATGCGATCGTTAAAACGGAAGATACACCTGTTGTCAGCAATGAACTGGAAGTATTACTCTGCTGGCTGGATGATAAACCATTACAAGCGGGCAACAAATATTATTTGCAGCACAACAGCCGTCTCGTCAGGGCCGTGGTGAAGAGTATTGAATATAAACTGGATGTGAATACGCTGCAACAGCAACCTGTTGAAGGAGGAGTCAAGTTGAACGAAGTTGTCAAAGCCACGATCAGGACAGCATCACCATTGGTATATGATCCGTATGACCAGTTTGTTGTGAATGGCAGTGCTATCCTGGTGGATGAAACGAGTAACAGTACTGTAGCAGCGGTGTTGCTGCAGTAAATTTTTTTACCTGATTAGTCTATTAAAAAAGTAGAATACTGATGAATAAAAATGGTAAAGTGATACTGGCAGGAGCCGGGCCGGGTGATGCAGAACTCATCACCCTGAAACTGCAAAAGCGGTTAAAAGAGGCAGATGTGATCATTACTGACCGGCTGGTAAACCCTTTGATTATTGAAGCAAATGCAAACCCGGAGGCAACAGTTATTATTGCAGGTAAGCAGGGTTATAATGATGCTTCTGTTTCGCAGGAAGATATCTGCAAGCTGATTGTAGACCATGCCCTGGATGGAAAAAATGTATTACGCCTGAAAGGGGGAGATGTGGCTTTTTTCAGTAATGTACTGGATGAGCTGAAGGTGCTGCAGGAAAATAATATTTCGTTTGAGGTCATCCCGGGTATCACAGCTGCCTCAGGGGCATCTGCTTATGCAGGTATCCCGTTAACTGCCCGTGGATATGCCCAGGCTGTACAATTCATCACTTTTAACCCCACTAATTTTTATAGTTCAGAAAAATGGAAAAGCCTGGCAGGCACCAGTGATACACTGATATTTTATATGGCCGCCAAAAATATTACTGATCTCGCTGAATTATTGTTGCGGTATACCCGCAAACCATCTACCCCGATGGCGGTAATTGAGCAAGCAACAACAGAGCACCAGCAGGTACATATCAGCAGCTTAAAAAATTGCGCTAATGATTTTGCGACTAAGCATTTCAGCTCTCCTTCCCTGGTGATTGTAGGAGAAGTGGTGGAGCTGCATCAGTCATTCAAATGGTTTGTGGCAGAAGGAACTGGTTCTGTATTCAATGAATTGATAACTGCTAAATAGTAGCTATGATCGGTGAAGGAAGATTAAAACAATTACATCAACTGCTGGAAGGCTACTCACACGAGGAGCTGGTCTGGATCAATGGCTACCTGTCTGGTATTGTGGCTAACCGGAATACAAATGGCCATGAAGCAAAGCAAGCAGTTAAAAAAATAAACCTGGTATTTGGAACAGAAACAGGTAATTCTAAAAGACTGGCCACGCAATTAGCAGGGGTGGCGAAAAAGAAAGGCGTTCATGTAAAACTGGCTGACCTGAGCCAGTACCGCCTGGCCGATCTTGCTAAAGAAGATTATTTTTTTGTTGTGATCAGTACACAGGGAGAGGGTGAACCTCCCATTCCGGCTAAGAAATTCTATGATCATTTACAGGAAAGCACATTGTCGCTGCCCGGTTTGAAGTACAGTGTGCTTGCACTGGGCGATTCATCTTATCCACTGTTTTGCAAAACAGGTGAAGAGGTGGATGCAAAGCTTGAACAGTTTGGGGGTAGAAGAGTTGTGCCTTTACAAAAATGTGATGTTGATTACGAGGAAGATGCTGCCATCTGGTTTGATAAGGTGCTGGCCATAGTGGATCAACAGACAGCAGCAACACCTGAACCTGTTTCAGTGAAACCAATAGAAAAAAAGGCAACGGGGAAAAAATATTACCAGGGAGAAATTCTCAACAATATCAACCTGAATGATAGAGGGTCAAATAAGCAGACTTATCATATTGAGATCGGAACGGATGAGCAGTTAGCCTATGAGCCCGGCGATACAATTGGTATTGTGCCTGCTAACCGAAAAGAAGTAGTCGATAAGATCATCACCTTAACAGGAGTTGACCCTTCATTGGAAGTAACTACAACAAAAGTAACAGCAGCTGTAAGGGAATTGTTAACCTATAATCTCAATATCTGCTACCTGCTTACATCAACTGTTAAAAAATATGCGACTATCACTGCGCAGGAAATTCCTGATACCCGCATGGACCTTGTTGACCTGTTGAGGATCTACCCAGTAAAAAATACAGACCAGTTTATAGAGGTACTCAAATTATTAATGCCAATAGCACCCCGTTTATATTCCGTGTCTTCATCCCCGGTGTCACATGGAGAAAATGAAGTGCATATCACCGTGGCAAGAAACCAATTCCTGGCACAGGATGAACAACGCTTTGGTCTGTGCAGTGAATTTTTAGGCGATCAGCCTGTAGGTACAGCAATCAGCTTTTACGTACACAAGGATAAGCATTTCAAACTTCCCGCTGCTGATAAAGATGTGATCATGATCGGTCCGGGTACGGGTGTGGCGCCCTTCCGGGCATTTCTTGCACACCGTGATGCAACAGGTGCTGCCGGGAGAAACTGGTTCTTTTTTGGGGAACAATATTTCCTGACTGATTTTTTATACCAGTCAGAAATGCAGCAATATGTACAAACAGGAGTGTTAACCAATATCGACCTGGCTTTTTCAAGAGACCAGCCGGAGAAGATTTATGTGCAGCACCGAGTACTGGAAAAAGCGACAGAACTATATCAGTGGATCAATAACGGAGCTTACATCTTTATCAGTGGTACCAAAGATCCGATGAGTAAAGACGTAGAAGCGGCCCTGCTGCAGATCATTGCACAGGAAGGTAAGAAAACAAATGAAGATGCCAGGCAATACCTGGATCAATTGGAAAAGGAAGGAAGATACGAGAAAGATGTGTATTAGAATTCCCGATAGTGGCGAAAGCAACAGGGGTAATGATAAAAATATAATCATGAGCGGAAAAAATAATTTATCAGCAGTGGAGCGGATCAAGACATCGAGTGATGGCTTGCGGGGGACATTGAAAGAAAGCCTGCAGGACGGACTGACTGGTGCATTGAAAGAGGATGACCAGTCGCTGATTAAATTTCACGGCCTTTACCAGCAGGATGACCGTGACCGCAGGGAAGAACGCACTGCAAAGAAATTAGAATGGTTGTATTCTTATATGATCCGGCTTCGGCTCCCCGGAGGTTTTTTAACAGCAGATCAATGGATCGGGTTGCATCATATTGCAGGGGAGCATTCAACCGGCACCATCAAGGTCACCACACGTCAAACAGTACAACTGCATGGGATATTAAAATCTCATATTAAACCAACAATACAGTCTTTCAATACGCTTCATCTTGATTCTATTGCAGCTTGTGGTGATGTGAACAGGAATGTAACCTGTAGTGCTCACCCGAAGGAGTCGGCCATCCATGAGCAGGTATTTCAATATGCCGATAAGATCAGTGTGATGGCTTTACCAAAAACAAGATCCTACTATGAAATATGGCTGGATGAAGAGCAAATTGCGGATAAGAAAGAGGATGATCTTTTATACCAGGACCGCTACCTGCCCAGGAAATTCAAAGTGGGTATTGCCATTCCGCCGAATAATGACGTGGATGTACTGATCAATGATGTGGGGTTGATCGCAATTATAGAGAACAATGAACTGAAGGGATTCAATATTGCAGCAGGCGGCGGATTAAGCTCAACGCATGGCAATCCTGCGACCTATGCAAGACTGGCAACGGTGTTGGGATTTGTGGATACAGAAGAAAAAATATTGAAGGCAGTATATGAGATCATGACCATACAACGGGATCATGGCAACAGGAGTGACCGGAAGCTGGCCCGGTTAAAATATACGATCGAAAATATGGGTGTTGATCCGTTTAAAGAAGAGTTAGAAAAACGATGCGGGTTTAAACTTGATCCGGCAAAACCATACACGTTTATTGAAAGAAAAGATCACTATGGCTGGAAGCAGAATCATGAGGGTAACTGGTATTATACCATGTTCGTGGAAAATGGCAGAATTCTGGATGATGAAAAAATACCGCTGAAAACAGCCTTGCTGGAAATTGCAAAAACGGGTAAACTGAATTTCCGGTTTACCGGTAACCAGAACCTGATACTGGCTGATATTAAGGATGCTGATAAAAACGAGATTGATGCATTATTGCGTCAGTTTAATATTAGTGATCATACTGCTGCTGCAGGAGCAATTCGGAAAAACGCAATGGCCTGCGTGGCATTCAATACCTGTCCGCTGGCATTGGCAGAGGCACAGCGTTATTTGCCTTCGCTGATTGATAAGATCGAACCTTTGCTGAAGAAGCATTCTATTGAGGAAGAAGAGATCATATTGCGAATGACTGGTTGCCCCAATGGGTGCGGCCGTTCCCCGGCTGCCGAAATTGGTTTTGTGGGAACTGCTTATGGACAATACAACCTGCATATTGGAGGAGACAGGATCGGTGAAAGATTGAACAGAAAGTATAAGGATAGCCTGGATGAGCCGCAAATACTGGAAGAGCTGGACCAATTGTTTGCTGTGTATAGTGCGAAAAGAAATGCCGGGGAAACCTTCGGTGATTTTGTCATCCGTGAAAAATTAGTGTAATGTTCTTGTACGACAATTATTTTAAACAACGCCTGCAGGCACTAAAGGATAACGGCTCCTACCGTTATTTTTTAGAAGTAAATAAGAGTGCCCAACACTTTCCGCATTTCTATTACCAGGATGCAGGTGGTGTGCAACGATCAGCGGTGAACTGGTGCAGTAATGATTATCTCTGTATGAGTACAAGGGAAGAGGTAATCGCCAAACTGGGGTTTGTAACACACCGCAGCGGTACAGCCAGCAGCGGCACCCGGAATATTTCAGGTACTACAGTGCATCATAAAGAACTGGAAACAACATTGGCAGCCTGGCACAAAAAAGAAGCGGCTTTATTATTCAATGGTGCTTATGCAGCAAATGTGACAACGCTGCAAACACTGGGCAGGCATATCCCCGGGCTGATCTTTATTTCAGATGAGCGGAACCATGCTTCACTGATCGAAGGAATGAGAGGGGCGGGTAATGAGAAAAGAATCTTTCGTCACAATAACGTAGAGGAGCTGGAACAAATTTTAAAAGCCATTCCGCTGGAAACGCCCAAACTACTGGTATTTGAATCGGTGTATTCCATTTCAGGAACTATAGCCCCGGTAAAAGAGATCATTACATTGGCAAGAAAGTATAACGCCATGACTTATGTTGACGAGGTTCACGCCGTAGGGCTTTATGGGGAAACAGGAGCGGGTATTTTTGAACAGGAACAATTACAGAACGAAATTGATATCCTGAACGGAACCTTGTCGAAGGCGATTGGTGTTTTTGGCGGATATATTGCAGCTTCAGCTGTGATCATTGATTTTATCCGCAGCTATGGAAGCGGTTTTATTTTCACTACTTCTTTACCACCTGCTGTTTGCAGTGCCGCTACTAAAAGTATACAGTTGATACAGCAACACCCTGAATGGAGACAGGAGTTCAGAAATAATGTTCAGTTATTAAGAAGAACATTGCAGGAAAACCAGGTTGAATTCAGTACTAATGATTCACATATCACCAGTATCCCGGTAAGGGATGCGGTCCGGTGCAGGCAACTGGCCAATGAGCTGTTGCAAAAGCAGGGAGTGTACCTGCAGCCGATCAATTATCCAACTGTTCCAAAAGGTGAAGAATGCCTGCGCATCATTGTAACGGCAAGGCACTTGGTAAAGCATATTAATCATTTGGCATTTAGTTTATCTAAAATAATTCATGGAGACGATCAGGCTCATAGGACGGGATTCCCGGCTTTCGCTGCTGCAACTGGAGATAGTGAAGCAGCGCATTGAAGCAGCGACTAAGGGGATCAATGTGGAGATCATTGCCCGCAGCAGCCGGGGCGATGAGCTGCAGGATGTGCCATTGCAAACTGTGGAAGGAAGTGATTTTTTTACACAGGATATTTTTGATGTCCTGGAGAACGGAGTGGCCGATATTGCTGTTCATTCCTTAAAAGATATGAGTAGTGAACATTTTTTTGGAGCCAATAAGTTCGCTGTGGTGGACAGGGATGATGTCCGGGATGTTGCCATCTTCCAAAAAGATATGCAGCGAAAAATCGCAGAAGGAAAACAGATCGTTATCGGAACCTGCTCTCCCCGGCGAGAAGAAATGGCGATTGGTTTTTTGCAAAAGGCGTTGCCACAGTTGAATAATAGTTTCCGGGTGATTACAAAAATTATCCGGGGGAATGTGGATACACGATTACAAAAACTCGATAGTGATGAATACGATGGGATCATCCTTGCAACAGCCGGGCTAAACAGGCTATTGAGAAGCCCGGAAGATGCGGGAGTAAAGGAGTTATTGAAAGATAAAAAGCTGATGTTATTACCGCTGATAGAATGTGTGCCTGCCCCTTGCCAGGGAGCTATCGTGGCAGAAGCGACTCCCGGCAATACAAGAGCTGTAGAATTGTTGAATATGATCAACGATAGCAGCTTGCTGAGTGATTGTACGAGGGAGAAGAAAGAAGCCTTGCAATATGGCGTGGGTTGTTTGCAAAAATTTGGAGTTACTACATTTAACCATGACGGTCAGAAGGTTTTGTATGCTGCTGGAAAGAATAGTAAGGAAGAAAAATTCAGCAAATGGGAAGGATTGCCGGAGTTGGATATTGCCAATAAGAAATTTTTCAGCAGTACGGATCATATGGGTAATTTTTTTGGTTATGACTATCATGCCGGGGCAATTCAAATAAATGAGCCGGTGGTTTATGTTGCCAATTATAAAGCAGTAAATGACCTTAGTCTCATCGGTCAGCTGAGTGAAAAGAAAGTCTGGGCGGCCGGCATCAAAACCTGGTATGAACTGGCTAAGAAAGGTATCTGGGTGGAAGGATCTGCGGATGCATTTGGATTGGAAACATTAATCCCGGTATGGCAAATGCCGTTGATCGGGATTGAAAAAAAGGAAGTAGCCGTGATTACGAATGATCAGTCAAAGGTTAACTGGCTACAAAAGAATTGGAATGTGTACAGCACTTATTCTTTACTGGATGAACAATCAACAATAATAAGTAATCAAATCAAAGAAGCTGATATTGTTTTCTGGACAAGTTTCCGGCAGTACCAGCAGTATAAAGAACTGCTAAAAAATAATGTGCAGCATGTTTGTCCGTATGGAGAAACGGCCGAACAATTCAACGCAGCGGGTTTGAAACCTGTAGTATTTCCAAACATTAAAGCTTTTCAGCAATGGAGACAAACTTCTGGCCAGTTACACAGCGCCGCCTGAGAGCAGGTACACATATAAGAGAGCTGACAGCATCAGTAAAACTCAATCATAAAAGTTTTATCCAGCCGGTATTTGTTGATGAAGCCATCAGTTCAACAAGAAAAGTGAATGGGCTAAATGATGTGCAGGTGGAGACTGCGGATTCAATATTGTATAGTATTGAGCAGGATACCAGGGATGGTATTTCGAAATTCCTCTTATTCCCGGTGCCTGCCACTAAAAAGGATAAAGAGTTTGATTTCTCATTTGCCAGTCATGTGATCAGCAGGATAAAAGAAAATTTCGGTGAAGAAGTATGGCTTGCTGCAGATGTTTGTTTATGCAGTTATACCACGCATGGGCATTGTGGTATTTTAGACCAGGGTCATACGCAGGTATTAAACAATAAAACAGTGGAAGTATTGAGCCATTATGCTTCTTTATTAGCCAATGCCGGCGCAGATTGTATTGCACCCAGTGATATGATGGATGGTCGTATCGGGGCAATCAGAAATAAACTGGATGCGTTGGGTTATGAGCAGGTAAGTATCATGAGTTATGCCGCCAAGTTCAGCTCGCAGTTCTACGGACCTTTCAGGGATGCCTGCCATTCTGCTCCAAATACAAAGGGATTGCAGAACAGGAAGACTTACCAACTTTCACCATTTAATAGCAATGATGCGCTGGCTTCTGCGATAAGGGATGAAAAGGAAGGGGCGGATATATTGATGGTAAAGCCAGCGGCACTTTATACAGATGTAATCGCAAAACTGAAGCAACAAACCTTAAAACCAGTTGCGGCATACCATGTAAGCGGGGAGTATGCAGCTATTGAAGCATTGGCGGAGAAAGGTTTATTAGAGAGGGATGCGGCGCATGTGGAAGTGTGGGCAGCCTTACAGCGCAGTGGAGCTGATATCATCATATCGTATGCAGCACGAAATGCCAAAGAGTGGATCAATCATGCAATTATTTAAAAGATAACAGGACCCATGGATAGTTATATTGATAAAACAGAACCGGGGACCAATACTGATCACGGAATTAAAAACCAGTTGTATCCTGTTTTCCTGAAACTGGAGCAGTTGAATATTTTATTGGTGGGTGCCGGGAATGTGGGGTTGGAGAAATTACATTCTCTTTTATCTAATTCTCCCGGGGCAAAGATCACTGTAGTGGCACCACAGGTTAAGCAGGAAGTCAGAGAGTTGATACAAAAACATCCTTCTTGTACAATTACCGAACGACAATTCCAGGAAGAAGACCTCGAAAATAAAGAACTGGTTATTTTGGCAACTGATAATAAGGAATTACACCAGTATATCACCAAACTCGCCAACATCAATAAAATACTGATCAATGTGGCAGATACACCCGAGCTCTGTGATTTTTATCTGGGTAGTATAGTGCAGAAGGGGTCATTGAAAATCGCAATTTCCACGAATGGTAAATCGCCAACAGCGGCTAAGCGTATCAAAGAGGTATTAAATGAATCTTTGCCGGCAGAACTGGATGAGCTGATCAATAACCTGCATAAAGTGAGGGGTAAGCTAAACGGCAATTTTGAGTATAAAGTTAAAAAGCTGAATGCCCTTACCCGGACATTGGTGGATAAGGACAATGCGCTGAGCGAAAGAAGATGGAGAAAGATAGCAACCTGGTCGCTGATCATTTTTGCTTCTATGCTTATCGGGCATTTCGTTTTATCCTATTTACCATTCCGGCAGATAGCTGATGATACAGTGGCATGGTATGGTACGCTGGATAAAAATTTTCACTGGATGGTACTGGCAGGTTTCCTTGCACAAATGGTGGACGGAGCAACCAGTATGGGTTACGGAGTTACCAGTTCTATTGTTTTACAATCGGCGAATGTAAGCCCGGCCGCCATTAGTGCCGGTATTCACACAGCAGAAATGTTTACCAGCGGGGCATCCGGGTATAGTCATTATAAATTTGGCAATGTCAATAAGAAACTATTTAAAGCACTTGTCGTGCCGGGCATCATTGGTGCTGTATTGGGAGCCCTGTTATTAGTGTGGTTTGATGATACGCATATTAAATACCTTCGGCCGGCAATGGCGGTTTATACCCTTCTATTAGGTATCAGGATATTCAGTAATGCTTTCAGGAATACAAATACCAAAACAAAATTCAAGCGGTATGGCTGGCTGGCAGGAACGGGTGGATTTCTTGATTCATTTGGCGGCGGCGGGTGGGGGCCAATTGTAACATCCACATTGATCACAAAAGGAAGAACACCGAGGTATGTTGTGGGTTCGGTGAGTCTTACCGAGTTTTTTGTCACTCTATCAAGTGCCTTTACCTTCTTTATAATGATCGGCGTGGGCAGCTGGCAAATCATCATGGCATTGGTACTGGGTGGTGTGATTGCAGCACCAATAGCTGCGAAACTGGCCGGCAAACTGCCTAAGAGAACCTCTTTTGTTTTATTAGGAGTTATAGTAGTTGGTTGGAGTATCAGGATATTAATAAATGCCCTTTAATACCTTAAAGTATTGCGGTGATGAGTTTATCTTTGTTCTCTTTTTATAAGTAAGTCGAAATTTATGGCGAAGCAACATCCGGAAACAAAAGCGATCCGTATTCAGACCAATCAAACAAGTCAGAAAGAACATTCAACCCCGCTATTCCTGACCAGCAGTTTTACTTATGAATCAGCAGAGGATATGGCTGCCGCTTTTGCCGATGATTCACTGGAGGTAAATATTTATTCCCGTTTCTCCAATCCGACCGTTGATGAATTCATTACCAAGATCGCCGCTCTCGAAGGGGCAGAAGATGGTATTGCCACCGGAACAGGCATGGCCGCTGTATTTTCCACGTTCATGACGTTTTTATCCAACGGAGATCATATCATTTCAGCTTCTGCGGTGTTTGGTTCCACCCATACGATTCTTACCAAATATTTACCGAAATGGGGAATCGAATCTTCTTATTTTGATATGAGCAAACCAGAAACTATTGCAGCGTTGATAAAACCAACTACTAAAATGCTGTATATCGAAACACCGAGTAACCCAGGTTTGGATATCATCGACATTGAATATGTTTCGGTTCTTTGCAAACAGCATAATATTTTACTGGTAGTGGATAATTGTTTCGCTACCCCGGCGGTGCAACAACCCATAAAGTTTGGCGCAGATCTCGTACTGCATTCGGCAACAAAATTTATTGACGGGCAGGGCAGGGTATTAGGTGGAGTGGTTGTGGGCAGAAAAGAACTGATCAACCCGTTGTATTTATTTGTAAGAAATACCGGCCCTTCATTGAGCCCGTTCAATGCCTGGGTGCTTAGTAAAAGCCTGGAGACATTATTCATCCGCATGGATAAGCATGCATCAAATGCCATGCAACTGGCTGTGGCTTTACAAAACCATCCAAAGATCAGTTCGGTGAAGTATCCTTTCCTGGAATCACATCCGCAATATGCCATTGCAAAAAAGCAAATGAGTAATGGCGGTGGTATTGTCACTTTTGAACTGAAAGGAGGTATTGAAAGTGGCCGGAAATTTCTGAATGCCTTGCAAATGCTCTCCATGACCAATAATTTGGGCGACAGCCGCAGCATTGCTTCACATCCTGCTTCCACCACCCATTCCAAATTAACAGAAGAAGAAAGGAAGTCTGTAGGTATCACGCCCGGCTTGATCAGGCTTTCAGTTGGTCTTGAACATCCTGACGATGTATTGCAGGATATTTTGCAGGCATTGGACAAATCCTGAGTTCGGGTTACCTGCAAGAACTAAAACATATTTCAGTAATTTACTGGTGAAATAGGTTGGTTATGCGGAAATTACTCGTCCTTGTATTTTTGTTGTTCCAGTTGTTGGCAATAGGTCAAGTCAATACTTTCTATAAAGAAAAATACCGACCTGCTTTTCATTTCACCCCGGCTATTCACTGGATGAATGATCCAAACGGACTCGTTTACCATAAAGGAGAGTATCATTTATTTTACCAGTTCAACCCGTTTGGGAACCGTTGGGGTCATATGAGCTGGGGGCATGCGGTGAGTAAAGATCTTGTTCAGTGGCAGCATTTACCGGTGGCAATACCCGAAGAAAAAGATACTATGATTTTTTCCGGGAGTTGTGTGGTGGATGAGAATAATACAAGCGGGTTTGCTCAAAAACCCGGGCAAATTCCTATGGTGGCAATTTATACGGCGCATATTGAGAATATAAAACAGTCACAGCATATAGCGTATAGTTTGGATGATGGACGAACCTGGATAAAATATAATCACAACCCTGTACTGGATCTGGGCAAAAAAGATTTTCGTGATCCTAAAGTGTTTTGGTATGCGCTGCAAAAAAGATGGGTCATGGCAGTGGTACTGCCCATTGAAAAACAGGTACAGTTGTATTCATCGGCTAACCTGAAGCAATGGCAACTGATGAGCAGCTTCGGCCCGGCGGGTGACACAACCGGTATCTGGGAATGTCCTGACCTGTTTGAAGTACCGGTCCAGGGAGAGCCCGGAAAAACTAAATGGGTGCTTATGCATTCACCTGCTCCGTATATGCAATATTTTGTTGGCGACTTCGACGGTACGACTTTTAAGAATGAAAGTACAGCTACTAAAATTTATCGGCCTGATTACGGGCCGGATTATTATGCCGCTATTGTGTATAATAACCTGCCCGCAGGTAATAAGCCGATCAGTATGGGCTGGGTCAATAACTGGAACTATGCCAATGATATTCCCACCACACCCTGGAAGAGTGCGATGTCGTTACCTAGGGAATTAATGGTAAAGAAAATCAACAATGAATGGATACTTATACAACAACCGCTTGCGAACACTAAAGAGTTAAGGCGGGAAAAAAAGGAGTGGATAAATAAAGGTGTTGCGGGACCGGAATTACTACCAATAAAAAGCCAGGCCCTGGAAATGGAAATAGAATTTACGGTTGACTCAAAAAGTATTGCAGGTGTTCGTTTGGCCAAAGGGAGTGATGGGTTTATCGAAGTGGGGTATGATGCAGTCAACGGGCTATTGTATATTGACCGGTCAAAAGCTGGCGATACCAGTTTTCATGCTTCCTTCTCCAAACTAAGCCGGTATGAAACAAATATTAAACCGGTAAATGGTAAAATTTTGCTGCACATTTTTCTTGATAAAAGCCTGCTTGAAGTTTTTGCTAATAACGGGCAGGTTTGTATGACCGCACAATTATTTCCTGCTGAGAAAAACAACGGAGTGGAGTTGTTCGCTAATTCTGGCAAGATGCTATTCAATGTTG
>CADEDV010000008.1:0-6219 GCA_902826165.1 uncultured Bacteroidota bacterium | reverse complement strand
GGAGTGGAGTTGTTCGCTAATTCTGGCAAGATGCTATTCAATGTTGTTCGCTGCTGGAAAATGAAAAGTACCTGGTAATTATTTTCCCTTCCATTTATTCAACTGTTGCAACAAAGCTTTTAATTCTTTTGGCAACGGTGCTTCCAGATCGGTCTTTTCATTATTGCTGTCAGTAAAGCTTAGCTGATAAGCATGTAAAGCCAGCCTGTTTAGTAATGGCCTTTCTTCCAGTTCATTTTTGGAGAGCTTGAATTTTTTATGTTTCAGCGAAGAAAGTAAAACAGGTTTTCCGTCACCGTATAAAGGATCACAAACTATCGGATGCCCCATTTCTTTTGCATGCACCCTGATCTGGTGTGTTCTGCCGGTATGAATTTGAAATTGCAGCCAGGCGTACACACCAAAATCTTCGAGTACTTCATAGTCTGTTAATGCATCTTTCCCTTTCCGGTGAACGATCATGGTGCCATTTTTGGCAGGATGCTCACCCATCGGGGCATCAATGCTTCCTTTCTTTTCACCGGGAGAACCAATGACTAAACCGAGGTATATCTTTTTAGTAAGTCTTCCTTCAAATTGAAGACTCAGCTGTTTATGTGTGATTTCATTCTTCGCAAAAATGATCAGGCCGCTGGTATCTTTATCTAACCGGTGTACCGTGAAGATGTTGCCGTATTTATCTTTCAATAATTGCTTCAGCGAGATTTCTTTTCCTTCCCGGTCAGGAATAGATAATAAACCAGATGGCTTATTCAAAGCGATCCAGTTTTCATTTTCAACTATAATAATATTCTTCAGATTCATTAGCTGTTATTAGTAAATCTTTGTAGTTGCCAGGGGCTTTAAAGATTATTTCCCTTTACCAAAATGTTTGAGGTCCCGAATTTCCTTTTCAGAAAGAAAACGCCATTTACCCCTTTCCACATTTTTCTTGGTAAGACCGGCAAACGTTACACGGTCAAGGTTTTTTACATCATAACCCAGGTGTTCGAAAATGCGACGAACGATACGGTTGCGGCCGCTGTGAATTTCCACGCCAACCTGGGTTTTGTCTTTCATATCCGCATAGGCTAATACATCCACACTGGCGGGACCATCTTCCAGCACCACCCCTTTTAATATCTGGTCAAAATCTTTTTTATCCAGTGGCTTGTCTAAAGTAACAGCATAGATCTTTTTGACTTCGTTGCTGGGGTGTGTCAGTTTTTGTGCCAGTTCGCCATCATTGGTGAGTAGTAAGACACCGGAGGTATTCCGGTCAAGGCGACCGACAGGATAAACCCGTTCAGTAGTTGCTTTCCCGATCAGGTCGAGCACTGTTTTTCGTTTTTGCGGATCATCCGTAGTGGTGATATAATCTTTAGGCTTATTGATAAGGATGTAAACAAGGTTCTTGGCCAGGAATATTTTCTTGCCATTTACTCTTACTTCATCCGTGGCAGCTACTTTATGCCCCGGTTCGGTTACCAGTTCATTATTCACTTTCACTTTGCCTTCTTTCACTATTTCTGCCGCTTCCCGGCGACCGCAAATACCTGAATGGGCAATAAATTTATTGAGTGGCATGGAGCCGGTGGGTTCCGGACGTTTATGAACAACAGCAGCCGGCATTTTTTGTCCGCGGATAACGGCCTGCTGGCCCCTTACTTCTGCTTTTTTCTTTTCGAAGAATTCTTCCCGCTCTTTTTTGAACTTTCTTTTTTCCTGTTTGAACTGTTCTTTTACGGCGGCGTTACTTTTCTTTTTGGTGAACTTGTCGAAATGGGATGACTTCTTTTGCATATGTGGTAGTTTGCTGTTTTACAACAGTAATTTGATGAACCGCAAAGATAACTAAAAGGCCTGTCCTTATTGCAAGGGACAGGCCTTTATTGTATGAATAAGGGTACTTATATTGTTTCCTGCATTTTACCGGGCTTATGTTTTCTTTTTTCTTTCATTTTCTGTAATTGTTCTTCTGTAAGCACTGATTTCATCTTTTCTTTTTGTTCCTTCATCAGTTCTTTTGATTTTTCTCTTTTTTGCTCAGCTGTCAGGGCTTTATCTTCCCGGATCACTTTCATTTTTTCTGCCATGGCTTTGCGGTTCTCCGCCATTTTTGCTGACTGTTCATCAGTAAGCTTCAGCTCTTCTTTCATCCGGGCTTCTCTTTTCTTGCCAAACTCTTTTGCTTTGGCAGCTCTTGCTTCTTTATCTTTTTGTAATTGTGCTTTTTGATCAGGGGTCAGGATACTTTGCATTTTTTCCTGCTGTTCTTTCCGAAGAGATTCCATACGTTCACGGCTTTCTTTTACCGTGATATTGTCCTGCTTGCGCAACTCTTCCATTTTTTTCTGCTGTTCCTGGTTCAGGGCTTTGACTTTTGCTTTTTGTTCTTCACTCAGGTTCAGGTTGGCCAGTTGTTTTTTGGGGTGAATTTTCTGGGAGGCATGTGGCCTGAATCCATCATGTTTCCGTTCAGGAATTTCCTGTGCCGCTGTATTAACAACGACAAAAGCGGCTGCTAAAACTGTTACGATTATTTTTTTCATGTTATACTATTTTGAAAGTTAGATGCCCGGTGAGGAAATAAACCTTCGCCCGGTTCTGTTAAAAAAAGGTGGACGAGTAACAGACCATGGCGGATTCCCGGGGTTTAACCCAAACTAAGAAATATTTCGTATTAGGGACAAGCGGGTACTTAAAGGGCCTCTTTGTTGGCTAATTGTCCACAGGCGGCATCAATATCTTTACCGCGGCTGCGGCGGAGACGGGCATTTACCCTGTTTTTGCCCAGGTAGGCCATAAATTCTTCCACCCTTTCTTCATCGGGCTTTTCAAATTTGGCAAAATCAATGGGGTTATATTCAATAATATTAATAAGATCGGCTGGCACCTGCCGGTAAATTTTGATCAGTTCATCAGCATCTTTGATCGTGTCGTTGAAATTCTTGAAAAGAATATATTCAAAAGTGATCTCGTTCTTGGTTTGCTTGTAGAAGTAGTTCAATGCATCGATCAGTGTCTTGATATTGTTCGTATCATTAATGGGCATGATCTCGTGCCGCTTGGCATCGGTAGCTGCATGCAGGGACAAAGCCAGTTTGAATTTTACTTTGTCATCCGCTAACTGCCGGATACCTTTTGCAACACCGGCGGTTGAAACCGTGATTCGTTTCGGGCTCATCGCTAAACCATCAGCGGCTGTGATCCGTTCAATCGCTTTCACTACATTTTTATAATTCAGCAGGGGTTCGCCCATGCCCATAAAAACGATATTGGTCAGTTTTTTACCCTGCACTTTTTCGGATTGCTGGTTGATCAGCACCACTTCATCGTAGATCTCATCGTAATCCAGGTTTCTTTTCCGGTCAATATAACCGGTGGCACAAAACTTACAACTAAGTGAACAACCGATCTGTGAAGAAACGCAGGCGGTATTTCTTGATTCGGTCGGTATCATCACCCCTTCCACTAGGTGCCCGTCCCAGGTTTTGAAACGGCTTTTGATGGTCCCATCAGCGGAGTATTGGGTGGCATCTATGCTTAATGCCGGTAAGGTAAATTGTTCGCCCAATTTCTGGCGCAGGTCCTTGCTCAGGTTGGTCATATCGGCAAAACTCATGGCCTGTTTCTGCCAGATCCATTCATGCACCTGTTTAGCCCTGAATTTTTTTTCTCCCAGTTCTTCAAAATAGGTTTCCAGTTCGGCCAGGGAAAGATGCCGTATGTTGTTCAGTACTTTTTTCATCAGGGGCAAAGATAACCACTGCTAAACGGATTGACTGATTTACCGGATATTTGCCTCTTAAATGTAAATGAATGAAGGCTGTCTATATAATTGACGCTGTCAGAACTCCCATTGGAAAGTATGGCGGCTCACTCAGCAGCATCCGTCCGGATGATCTGCTGGCTCATGTGATCCGGTCGCTGATGCAGCGAAACCCTTCGGTGGATGTGAATGCTATTGAAGATGTGATAGCGGGGGATGCCAACCAGGCAGGTGAAGATAACCGGGATGTGGCCCGGATGGCAGCCTTGCTGGCCGGTTTACCGGTAACGGTGGCCGGTAACACGGTGAACCGCTTATGTGCTTCCGGCCTCCAGGCAATTATGGATGCGGCGAGACAGGTCATGTGCGGAGATGCTGAATTGATCATTGCAGGCGGGGTGGAAAGCATGACCAGGGCCCCTTTTGTGATGGCCAAAACTTCCTCACCTTATTCGAGGAATATGGAGATACATGATACCACTATCGGCTGGCGGTTTACCAATAAAAAACTGGCTGACCTCCATTATCCTTACAGCATGGGCGAGACGGCAGAGAACGTGGCGAAGCAATGGAATATATCCCGGCAGGAACAGGATACGTTTGCCTTATCCTCCCAGCACAAATATTTTGAAGCCGCAGCGGCCGGTAAGTGGAAAGATGAAATGGCCCCGGTGGTCATACTGGGTGCCAAAGAAGAACAGATCTTGTTTGAAGCAGATGAGCATCCCCGCCAGTCAACCATGGATAAATTGTCTTCGCTGAAACCGGCTTTTGCCAAAGACGGAACAGTAACCGCTGGTAATTCTTCGGGCATCAATGACGGAGCCGCAGCCATGCTCCTGGCCAGCGAAGTGGCAGTGAAAAAATATAATCTCCAGCCGATGGCCAGGGTAGTGTCCATGGCTGTGGCAGGTGTTGATCCCTCCATCATGGGTATCGGCCCTGTGCCGGCCACCAAAAAAGCCCTGCAAAGAGCCGGCTTAAAAGTAAGCGACCTCGATATAATTGAATTGAATGAGGCTTTTGCTTCCCAGTCTATTGCCTGTATCCGGGAATTGGGGCTTGACATTAATAAGATAAATTTGAATGGGGGTTCTATTGCTATCGGTCATCCTTTAGGCTGCAGCGGTGTTCGCATCTCGGCTACGTTATTGCATGAGATGAAACGTAGCGGATCGAAGACCGGTCTGGCAACGATGTGTGTTGGGGTGGGACAGGGTGCCGCCATTATTTATGAAAAAATGTAATTTCAAGTTGATCCTGTAACTTTTTTCAATAATTCTTCGTAGAAACCCCAAAACCAACATATGAGAAAATTAATGCTCTCTTTTTTCGCTATCAGCCTCACTTTTATTGCAGTTGCGCAAGAGGATACCACCCTGCAACAATATACCGGCAAGTATAAATTCCCGGAAGGAAGTGTGGTAACGGAAGTAAACGTAGCCATTGAAAATGGTGTACTCCTTGCCAATTCCCCGATGGGCAGTTCAGAATTAAAGAAAACAGAGGCAGATGTTTTCGAGATCGTTGCCTATGGCGGTACCGCCACGTTCAAAAGAACTGAAGGAAAAGTGTCTGGTGTGCAAATGATCGTGGGGGATATGATACTGGAGGGGACCAAGGCAGAAAATACAATAAGTCTGGCAGGCATTTGCGGCAATTTGCGGGGCATTCGTCGGAAATAGTTATCTCTTTTTTTTAATTTATTGCCTTGTAAGTAAGCGGTTTAGTTAATCTTTGCCGCTTATATATTTATTTGGCCATTCAATTGCCATCTTCTTATTTTCGTGCAGCAAAATTTAACAGTAGATTGTCTTAAAACATCTGTTAGATTTTTTTGACATCTGTTAGATGTCTCCAATAAGCCTCAAGGAAAACCAACATTTAGAAAGATTAAGGCTACTTATTTTTTATTTTAAATCAAAACACATGAGGAAATTGACTCTGCTCCTGCTGGGGGTTTTGTTGTTTGCAGGCCAGGCAATGGCGCAACGAACCATCACCGGCAAGGTTACCGATGATAAAGGTAACCCGCTCCCCAACGTTTCTGTACTTGTAAAAGGTACAACAACCGGTACCTCCACCAAAGCTGATGGGTCTTATTCGCTGGTCTTACCGGCCAATGCCCGCACACTGGTATTTTCATCAGTGGATATGGCATCTCAGGAACAAACAATCACAAACAGTTCAAGTATTTCAGTAACCATGTCTACAGAGGCTAAGAATATGGATGAGGTTATTGTGGTGGCGTATGGTTCTCAAAAGCGAGAATCAATCACTGGTTCTGTGTCAAAAATTGGTGCTCCTCAATTAGAACAAAGATTAACAACTAATATATCCCAGGCATTAGCAGGAGCTGCACCGGGTATTTCAGCAACCTCGGGTAACGGACAACCGGGAAGTTCTGCTGCATTGCGAATCAGGGGGTTTGGCTCCGTGAATGCTAGCTCTAGTCCTTTGTATGTAGT
>CADEDV010000007.1:102099-134149 GCA_902826165.1 uncultured Bacteroidota bacterium | reverse complement strand
TAAATACACCCTTTTCATGGGTGTTTATTTAGTGATCGCTTTTATCTTGTCGATCAGTTGTTGCAGGTCGCCATTGGCTTCATTCAGTTTGCCGTTATCCGGCAGGTTGTTCTGCTGGTAATTTTCCAGCACCGGGGTAGCAATCGCCAGTTTTAGTAATTCATGCAGGCTTTTCAATTCTCTTTCCTTACTGTTCAAGCTGGTAATGGAAGTTTGCCAGTTACTTAGTTTAGACAAGTAAGCAGCTTCGCTTTTATTGACCAGGTCAGCAGCCCGTTGTTTGGTGGCCGCATCAGGTATGGTATTGGCATGTGACCTGGCATCAGCATAGTAGCGGCTGTTGTAGGACGTAAAGCTGTTATACTTTTCCAGGGCATCTTCTCTTTTTTTGTAGAAAGCAGTGATACCATCTTCAATGGATTCCAGGTTGCTGTTTTGTTTTACGGCCTGTCCATAGAATTCATCCACGAGGTCTTTGTAGCCGCCGCTTCTTTTGTCAATACCGGAGGTTAAAGTAATGACGGAGATAAGTACCAAAGCTGCTAAGGCTGCCCATTTGAAGTATTTTTTCATAAACGTTGTTTTGATGTGATAGAGAGTGGATGGAAATTAGCGGATATTCCATAATGGCTGTATGATTTCTTACTTGTTTAACAGAAAATCAACAGGCCGATAAGCAGCCGGGAGAAACCCACCCGGAATTACTATATTTATTTTTAATCAGCTAAATCATGAAGACTCTTATTGCACTGGTCAGCGAGTTAGAAACTAAGTTGCCCTTTATTGAACAAAGGAAGGAAGCCGTATCACAGGCAACAGTCGGCTGGCACCTGGAGCATAGTTTACTGGCCCTGGTAAAAATGATATCTGCCACGGAACAGTCCAACCCGGCTGATTATCGAAGTAAGTTTAACTTAAAACGTTTTGTTGTGTTGCTGCTGGGAAAGATACCAAGAGGGAAGGCCAAAGCTCCTGCTGCGGTAAAACCCGGGGAAGCGATCAGTACCGGAACGATCATTCCTTTACTGGAAAAAGCCAAACAAAAAGTGGAGTTGTTTGAGAAATTAAGCAGCGATAAATTCTTTACACATCCTGTTTTTGGTGATGTAAAACTGAAACAGGCAAGAAGAGTCATTGCGATCCATACGGCCCATCATCTTACCATTATCAATGATATTTTAAAGAAGTAAAGTTTATTTATTGTGCCAGCAACTGGTCCGGGTTCTCATGCGCTGCACCGCAACCTTTTGGTTGTGCATAATATATTTTATACCCGGCGTCGCTTCGTTATCAACATATAATAAGGTCGCAGGCGCAACTGACCGTGCCAATAATGACGAAAGGTTTTGGTCGTCCCTGAATTTGTTCTACCTTTTTACCTCACCAAACAACAACTGGTATGAAAAATCTTTTTTTATTGCTGATCATTGCAACTGGCAGCATTTGTATTTCCTGCAACAACAGTGGTGGTATGTCGGCCACGGCGAAGAAAAACCTGGAAGTGAATGAAGCCATTATGAAAGCCTATGAAGCCGGCGATTTTAGTAAAATGGGCGATTATATTGCTGCCGATGCGGTAGATCATGGCAGTGATAAAGGCTATGATGTAAAAGGGCTCGACAGTATTGTAGCCGACATGAAACGCTACCGGGCCATGATGCCGGATATGAAATCATCAAATACAAGAAGCCTTGCCGATGATGAGTATGTTTTTACCTGGGCAACTATTTCCGGAAATATGAACGGCAAGCCAATGACTATGTCAAGTATTGATGTGTCGAAATTCAAAGATGGTAAAGCTGTGGAGCATTGGATATATATGGATCCGAAAGATATGATGGCGATGATGCCGCCGCCACCTGGATCGGCTGATACTACCCGAATGAAATAATCTTTTTTGACTTATTACTGAACGGGCCCGTTTTACTACGGGCCTGTTTTTAATTCACGTACAGATAATAGAAAACGATGTATAAGAGAGGGTCAGGAAATTCTTGTTAATTCCATTTTCCAGTTCCATTCCCATGTTTTGCCCTGGTCCTGTGAGAAAGCCTGTGACCATATAGGTCGCTGCGGGTTTGTGGCATCCCATTGGTACAATACCATAATTGGCCTGTCATTGAAAATATCGTTTCCATAGAACTTGCCCAGGCAATTTTCAAAAGAGCCGGTTACCGGATGTTCATCCATGGTGCCCCCGGTACTGTCAATCCAGTAAATGGTCCACAATTTTGTTTGGCGGTTAAAAAGCCGTATGGCCATCCCTTCAAAAGCTGTTCCGCCAAAGCTGGCATAATAGTTTTCAACATTGCCATAGCCAGCCAGGGCTTTTCGCATATGCAATTCGGATTCAAATTCGTCCCACTCATTGCTGTTGACCAACCTGGCCTTTAGTTTGTGGTTTTGTACTTTCCATTTTCCTTCTAAGAAATCAAAATCATGCTCTGAAGAGCTGGCTGAGGCAATGATGATTGCTGTTGTTGATGCTGTAAGATTTGTTTGTTCCATAGTATATCCTGTTAATAAGTTTAATAAACAGGAACAAAACTAAAAGCAGCCACTGACAACCCTATGGCAGGCGTATTCGATTTTTTAAAAAGTTTTTAAATATTCCACCATGGGCCGGTGTTTTTTTATGGAATGTTCTTTTTCAGTATCAACAAGGCTGCTGATCATTTTAACTTTAAAATCCCTGTAGTCTTTCTTTGTACAGCACCAGGCATATAAGTGCCATTGATTGGTATAGAAGATCAGTCCGACAGGTTCAATTTCCCTGCTACTGCGATTACCATCATTCCCGGTGTATTCAATTTTTAAAACACGGGTAGCAACTATTGCATTTTGAATAGCCGCTAACCAGTTTTTTTTGTTTGGTTCATTTTCAGGGATGAAGACATTAATTTGCGAGGAAAGTTCTTCTGCTTTATCCTTGTCGGCATAGCGCAGCACAGATTTGATTTTAGTAAGGGCCGTATGGCTGTGTTTTGCTATTGAGTTGTCAGTAAATTTATCAGCCAGTGTATTTAATAAGACCAGGGCATTGGCTTCCTGGGAGGTAAGCGAAAGGGGAGGCAGAAAATAACCTTGTGCTATAAAATATCCTTTGCCGATTTCAAAATTCACCGGGATGCCGATCTCACCAAGAGCCCTGATATCCCGGTATACCGTGCGGATACTGATCTCGAATTTATTCGCCAACTGTTCTCCTGTACAATACTTTTTGGATTGTAATTGCGTCATGATTCCCATTAACCGGTCTATCCTGTTCACTGCTCAGATTTTTTTTAAAAGTATCAGTTTTTATGAGAACCAGGCTTAAATTCTCGAGTGTGCTTTCACGTTACTAGCAGGCAAGAGCCCGGTGACAGGCTGTTAAGCTGCTTCAATGGCAGATAATTCTGCTTCAATGACAGGCGTCTCTCTTTGAAAAGCAAATAATGTCATTCATAAACCAGGAATTTAACCCGGCACGGTTCTTCGCAAAGAAAAAGACCGCCAGATAAGGTGTAGCTTTATCTTATTCACAAAAAGACTAACTATGGAAATAGAAATATTCACTCTTGCTGACTTTGCACAGGATAATAGTTCAAAATTGACTGTTGTAGGAACGTTTGATGCCATACAGGTAAAGCAATTTCCGGTACAGCATCCGTCTTGTTCTGTTGCCTGCCGCCTGCGTTTCGGGATCAAGGAAATCGGCCAGCATGAATTTAAACTCCGGCTCACGGATGCCAATGCAAAAGAAATACTGCAACCGATAGAAGGTAATATCAATATTGGAACACCACCCAACGGCCAGTTTGCCGCTATTAATATTGTGATCAACTTTAACCAGCTCCAGTTTGAAAAGCCCGGACGTTACTCCTTTGAGCTATATATCGATGGCGAATGGAAGTCAGGATTGCCTTTATTCCTGAACCAGGTGAGTTAAACACAGTATATCTTTTTTTGTTTCCTATCCTTAACAGTTTTTTAGTAACGGCCTGAAACCTCTGCTGACAAAGGGTTTCATCACCTTTAGTTTACTTGATAATAACAACAGTATACCCAATTCTTCACTCTTTTCCTTGGAAGGGCAGCGTATAAAGTGTATCTTTGCGCCATCAATCTGAGAGATGTAGTTTACTTACAAACAGGCGACAGAATTCAGCACTTCTTCTAACGATTCTTAGTGTTTTTCTCCCTTAAGCCTCAGATCAATTTTGTAAACATTAAAAAAGGAAATAAATCATGAAGAGTGATGTGATGCCATCTATTGTCCAGATGGAACCGGACGTATTAAAGAACCTGGTAAAAGAAGTACAAGAAACCTTAGCAAAGGACCTTGTGATCCCTGGTGACAGTGAACGAACATTTACAGCAGCTGACCTGTGGAATATCCGCAGAAATGCAAGAACGGCACGGGGTCGTTTTGCCAGGTAAGCAGTTTTGAAAAGAGTCCTTCGGGGCTCTTTTTCGTTTAAAGCAGCTGTTATTAACATCTATAGCTGACTTCTTTCAAGATTTGCTATGACAGGGGTCATCTGCTGCAGCCTTTATTAATGCATAGATTTAATACATGGGCGATGTTAAAAACAGGACTATAATTCTATGGCTATCATTGCCGCTAGCTATACTGGTGACGATTGCCAGTATTAGTGGGTTAACAACCGCCGGATTCTATTCGGCAGAGACACCCAACTGGCAGGCGCAGTCTGTAGGGCAGGATATAGTGGATCTGTTTCTTATTATTCCAGCCTTACTTATCAGTTCCTATTATGCTTACCGCCGGCATAACGGGGCCTTGCTTATTTGGGCCGGTATCATAGCCTTCCTGGTTTATACCTTTACCATTTATTGTTTTGCTGTTCATTTCAATAAGTTATTTATCATTTATTGCCTGTCATTGGGTCTTTCTTTTTATGCAATGGCCTGGTTCCTATTGACAATTCTGAAGAACGATCTGCCGGGTATTTTTTTCAAAGAGGTTCCTTACCGCTTAACTGCTGTTTATTTTATAGTTATTGGAGTCGTATTTTATATTCTTTGGTTAACTGAGATCATCCCGGCTATATTGAACCAGGAAGTACCTCCATCCATAAAAGAAGCCGGATTGTTTACTAATACTGTTCATGTCATTGATCTGTCTGTATTCCTGCCGGGTGTTCTTATTACTGCCATTTTTTTACTGCGGAAAAAAATAACCGGCCTTATAATGGCACCGGTGCTGCTTAGTTTTTTTGTATGGATGAACCTGAGTATTGGCGGCCTGGTTATATATATGAACAGGGCAGGAGTGGAGCAGGAGTATACGGTGGCTGTTATAATGGGAGTGCTGGCTCTTCTAAGTGCCGGTCTCCTGGTTGTATATATTAAACGAATCGCTAAAAACACTTTATTATGAGTTACCTCGTCGTTTATATGAGCCAGCATGGCACTACGCAGAAGTTAGCAACTTATCTGTCACAGGAACTGGATGACAAAGTACGCCTTGTTAACCTGGCTAACGAGGCCATGCCAGATATAGAATCCTGGTCAACGGTGATCATTGGCGGTTCCATACATATGGGACAGATACAGAAAAAGATCCGCCAGTTCTGCGAATTGAACGAAAAGCAATTGCTGTTGAAACGGCTGGGGCTTTTTCTCTGCTTTATGAATACAGAGGAAGGGGCAGTTGAATTTGACACAGCCTTTCCTGAATCCTTGCGTACACATGCCGTGGCACATGGCTTATTTGGCGGGGAATTGTTGCTCGAAAAAATGAATTTCCTGGAAAGACTGATGGTAAAAGCAGTGCGGGGTGTAAAGGAATCTGTATCCGTGGTGGATGAAGATGCGGTAGAAGAATTCTTACGATTGATCAGGGAATAACAAACCCCACTGCTTATGGCGAGAGGGTCTTTGCGGCTACAGGTTTCTCATAAATGAACCGGACCATTGCATTTTTTTTATCATCAGAGGTAAGATAGAGCTGGTAACGTTTATCACCGGCATTGATGATCATTAATGCTGTATTAGGAGGTATGGAGCCAAGGTTTTCTCCAACCATGATCACTTCTTGTATGGTTCGTTGCAGGTCAATCTTTATGTTTGCCGTAACGGGTTTGGCGGTCAGCATTTTTCTTGATACCACCGGCATATCATTTACATAGACGGAAATGGTATCTCCGTCTATCACTCCATTATCATAAAAATCAAGTTTCACCATCCCGGTATCGACATAGATAGTTTTCACCAGTTCATTTTTTCTTTCTGTCAGGGTTTTGGGCAGGTTGGGTTTGAAAGCCGATTTGGTGATCCGGATCAATACGATCGTTCCCGGTGGACAATTCGATTTATTGTCCATGGTCTTGCCTGTCCATGAACCACGCAATTGTTCTTCATTGCCGCCTTTATGGTAGGAAAAATTATATCGCTTGATACAGGGAGTGCAATCGGCAGGAATATGAAAACTGGTAACGCCGATCTCGTTGATGAGTATACTGTTGCTGTCAGGTTTGAATGTCCCTTCAAAAGTTTCTCTTACGTAATTACTGGTGTCGGAATAATGATAAGAGACACCGGATATCTTGTTGCCAACCACCGTCAGCTGTAATTCTATATTGTAAACCGGGAAGCAGCCACCGGGTTCCATCACCAGTTTACCCTTCCAGATGCCATTGATATCCTGTGCAGAGGCACAGCATATGGACAGCAACAAAATGAGTAAAAGGGTAATACGCTTCATAAAAAATGAAAATAGGCCAAATAAATAAAAGGCAATGCAGAAATTACAGAAACGGTTACCCGGGTTTCTCCTGTAGTTTGTTTTTTACATTTCAGATAAGGTAAAAGGGGGCTGTCATTTTGGTTTCACATACCTGAACCTGACCACGGCGTTTTTTTGTTCGGTAGACGTGATACGGACATCAAAACGTTGTTCGCCCGATTCAACGATCATCAGCGAAGTATTGGGTGGAATGCGGCCCAGGTTCTCCGCCACCATCACCAGTTCATGCTCCGAATTGTCTTCATCCATTTTCAGGTTAACGATCAGCGGAGATGCTGTTAACCGTTTGGATGAAAGCACCAGTTTTTTGTCCATATACACAGAGATCGTATCATCATCGATCTCCCCGTTATCATACAATTTCACGGTTACATTCTCATTGCTCACGGTGAGTATTTTAACCAGTTCATTGGCCCTGCTCTTTAAAACAAATGGGGTAGGTATGTTTTCAGGAACAGGTTTTTTGACAACCGGGGGTGCCACTATTTTTGAGACGGTATCAATTTTAGGTGTAACTGCTACAGGCTTTGTGGTAACGGGCGGTTTTGAAACCGGTTTTTTAACCACTGGTTTGCTGGCGGGTTTGGTTACCGGTGGTTTTTTTACAACGGGCGGGTTGACTTTTGTGGTAACCGGCGGTTTTGTTACCGGAGCTTTAGCCACAGGGTTTTTAGGGGTTGTTTTTCTAAGGAACGGTTCAAGGTAGAAATCAGAAGAAACAACCCGTCTTAATGAAACCCGGCCGCCACCGCAATCACCCCAAAATGAGGTATCAACGGATAAGGGCTTTTCGTTTCTTCCAAGGTATGTACCCTCCAAAAACTCTTCATTACCTGATTTTGAATAGGTGAGTGTGTAATTCATAATGCAGGTCATTCCTCCCAATACACTCTTTACTTCTACAGTCCTGATTTCTTTGATCTTTAAAGTCTTTGTGTTTTTTACATAGCTGCCGGTCATTGTTGCTTTACCATAGAAACGAACATCTAAGTAAGAATAAGAAACACCGCTGGCAGCGTAGGATTTATTATGAGAAAGCTGAAACTCTAATTTGTAAAACTGGCCGCTTTCGGACATGAAAAATCCTTTCCAGATACCGGTCAGGTCTTGCGAAAAGACGGTAAGATTGGAAAAAGGGGCCAGCAATATAAAAAACAGGCAAATCTTCCTGGATAGCTGTTTCATCACGGCTCAAAACTAACGAATTGGTTCGTATTGAAGAACGGCATTGGGCAAGAGTTTGTTAATTTTAACTTGTTCAAAAACCTGTTCATATCTATGCGTCTTCGCCAATATTTTTTTGTTTTCTTTTTTTCATATATGTCTCATCTTGTTGCGGCGCAGATCAGCGACAGATCGATTGTTTTACTGACCCGGTTAGATTCCGTCCGCCAAAGCAATTCCATATCGAAACATTTTGCTGCTATCTATTTTGAAACTACCATCGGGGCAGTGAATTATTTTTCAACGGCGGATGAAAGAGTGCAGCAGCTGATGGAAAGACTGGAACTGCAGTTTGCAAGTTATTTCCTTCGGGCAGCAGAGGCACATACGCAAAAGGAAACCATAGACCGCCCCTGGCAGGCTTATTACCTGGACAGCAGTGCCCCCTCTCTGCGCTATATTTTATATGGAATCAATGCGCATATAAACGGTGATATCTGGCAGGCATTAACTACTGCTTTTACAGCAGCAGAAATAGAAGAACTTAAACCCTGGTATTTTGCCTATTATAACGAACTCCGGAAAGAATATGAGGCCGTCTATCGAACGGGGTTGGCACAAAATAAAAGATTGAGATTGTTACATGCCCTTACGATGGGGTTGGACAAAGCGTACGGGAAAATAATGCTGAAACGCTGGCGAAACCGGCAGGTAAAACTGGCTGTACTTTATTTTCATGACCAGGCTTTGTTCGAAAAAAAATTAAAAAAACTACAGAGAAAGACCCGGCGGCTGGACCGGCTGATCCGGAAGAATATATAATAACGGGAACTTGCCCATGAAGACCTGTAAATCAACCGGATTTTGCTAAATTTGCACTCTCTTTAAAACAGGGATTTATTACATGATCAAGATTACACTTCCGGATGGTGCTGTCAGGGAATATGAAAAAGGAACGACTGCACTCGATATTGCAAAGTCTATTTCTGAGGGCCTGGCACGAAAAGTTCTTGCTGCCAGTGTGAACGGGCAGGTATGGGATGCAACGAGACCGATAAATGAAGATGCTACGTTCAAATTACTCACCTGGAATGATACAGATGGCAAGAATACTTTCTGGCACTCTTCTGCTCACCTGATGGCTGAAGCTGTGGAATCCATGTATCCCGGTGTTAAATTCTGGGTAGGACCGCCGGTAGAAAATGGGTTCTATTATGATATGGACCTTGGTGATAAGAAGATGAGTGAAGAAGACCTGGTGGTACTGGAAAAGAAAATGAATGAGCTTGCAAAGAAGAATAGCCAATATGTACGCAAAGAAATTTCCAAGGCAGATGCGGTTCAATACTTTACTGAAAAAGGGGATGAATATAAACTTGACCTGCTGGGTAACCTGCAGGATGGAGAGATCACTTTTTATACACAGGGTGAATTCACCGACCTGTGCCGCGGGCCACATATTCCGAACACCGGTCTTATCAAAGCGATCAAGCTGATGAGTATTGCCGGTGCTTACTGGAAAGGAGATGAAAAGAATAAACAGCTGACAAGAGTTTATGGCGTGACTTTCCCTTCGCAAAAAGAGCTGGATGAACACCTGGCCATGCTGGAGGAAGCAAAGAAACGAGATCACCGCAAACTCGGAAAAGAGTTAGGCATTTATACGATGGATGATGATGTGGGTCCAGGGTTGATTTTGTGGATGCCGAATGGAACGGTTATTATCGAGGAATTAGAAAAGCTGGCCAAAGAAACCGAACTCGCAGGTGGATATAAAAGAGTGGTGACGCCGCATATTGCAAAAGAAAGTATGTACCTGACGAGTGGTCACCTTCCTTATTATGCAGACAGCATGTTCCCGCCCATGGAAATGGATGGCGAGAAATATTACCTGAAAGCAATGAACTGCCCGCATCACCATAAGATATTTGATGCTGAACCCAAGAGTTACAGGGATATGCCTTATCGTATTGCTGAGTATGGTACCTGTTATCGGTACGAACAAAGTGGGGAGCTGTTCGGGTTAATGCGGGTGCGTTGTTTGCATATGAATGATGCTCATATCTATTGCACCAAGGAGCAGTTTGCGCAGGAATTCAAGGCAGTGAATGATATGTACCTGAAGTATTTCAAAATATTCGGGATCGATAAATATGTGATGCGCCTGAGTTTACATGATCCCGAGAAACTGGGGCAGAAGTATGTAAACGAACCGGCTCTCTGGCTGGAAACAGAAGACCTGGTTAGAAAGGTGCTGATTGAAACAGGGGTGCCTTTTGTGGAAGTAAAAGGAGAGGGTGCATTTTACGGACCCAAGATCGATGTACAAATATGGAGTGCTATTGGCCGTGAATTTACACTGGCCACCAACCAGGTGGATTTTGCCCAATCCCGCAGCTTTAATCTTTCCTTTACTAACCAGAATAATGAACGGGAGATCCCGCTGATCATTCACAGGGCACCACTGGGCACCCACGAACGTTTTATCGGGTTCCTGCTGGAACATTATGCCGTAAAATTGCCGCTGTGGCTGGCACCTGTACAGGTAAAAGTGCTGCCGATCAGTGACAAGTTTATCGACTATGCAAAATCTGTTTCAGATAAACTGAAAAAAGCTGATATTCGTGCAGAGGTAGATGACCGAAATGAGAAGATTGGAAAAAAGATACGTGATACAGAACTGATGAAAGTGCCTTATATGCTGGTGGTGGGTGAGAAGGAAATGAATGAAAATAAAGTAGCAGTAAGAAGACAGGGTAAGGGTGATCTCGGCGTAAAATCAGTTGATGAATTTTTGGTTGAGGCGGTGGAAGAGATCAAAGAAAGAAAAGCTGAGTAAAAAATAAGCAGAACGAACCGGAGCAATTTTGGTTTTAGAGATGATAATAGTATTGTTGCCGGTTTGTAAAATAATTTTTCCTCAATCCTGATGAGGATTTTATAAAAACGAAAATTGCTCCCCTGCAGGGGTTGGGGGCTTAACTAAAAAAAATAAATGGCAGTACCACAAAAACCCGGAGGCGGGTTCAACAGGCCACCCGGCGGCGGAGGTTATAAACCCGGCGGTGGCGGATTCAACAAAGGCGGATTCAGGGGAAGATTTGTTCCCCGTAAAGAAGCAGAACATCGTATCAACCATTTTATCCGTGTGCCGCAGGTGCGGCTGGTAGGTGAAAATGTGGAAGTAGGTATCTACACCACCCAGGAAGCATTGAAGATGGCACAGGAACAGGAATTGGACCTGGTAGAAATCTCTCCTACGGTTGATCCACCGGTTTGTAAGATCATTGACTACAACAAATTCCTCTACGATAAGAAGAAGAAAGAAAAAGAGATGAAGGCCAAGAGCAAAGTCTCTGAGGTGAAAGAGATCCGGTTTACCCCGAATACAGATGATCATGACTTTGATTTTAAAGCCAAACATGCTATCGAGTTTTTGAAAGATGGTAATAAAGTGAAAGCATATGTGCAGTTCAAAGGCCGTGCGATCCAGTTCCAGGACAGGGGGCAGTTATTACTGCTGAAGTTTGCAGAAAGACTGGCAGAAACTGGTGTGCTGGAAAGTATGCCGAAGATGGAAGGCAGGAGAATGCTGGCTATGTTTGCACCGAAAGGCAAGAAAAAATCTTAATTACACAAAGCATTTATAGTAAGCCACCCGGCAGGGTGGCTTTTTTATTCTTACCTGTTACTGGTGAATTAAAAAAGGCGGGTGAAATTTTTTCTTACCATTTTATACGGCTATTTTGGGATATTATTTTACCAAATAAACTAGCATGAAAAAGATTTCATACCTGGCAATTGTTGCTGTTGTAATAAGTATAGCTTCCTGTTCAACGGCCGATCAGAAAGTGCCGCAAATGGCAGCTGATTTTTGTAATTGTTTTTCAAAGATGGAAAGAGATCTCAGTGAAGTAACAAAGAGTATTGTTGCAAAAGCATCCTTGGCTGAAAACCCTGAATTGTCCATTCAGAATGCGGTACTGGCTTTGAATGAGGAAGAGCAAGTGGCTATTGCAGGAGAGATGGAAAGTTTTAGTCAAATGGACGATGAGAATTCGGAAGTTGGTAGCTGTATCAAGAATGTGGAGAAAAAATATGATAAGGCATATACATTTAACCAGGATAAATTTGCCCAAAAGGTAATCAAGGAACTTGAGTCAAAGCAAGGGTGTGACTTTACTGCCTCGCTTCTTAAATTGGGATTAAAAATGGAAAAAAAATCAAAAAAATAAATATACGTTTCAGTGGTAGCCTGTCTTTATTAAAGACGGGCTACTTTTTTTATTGCTCATATTCAACCGTTGGTATAAAATCTCACGGGATTCCATGTTTAACCATCGCATTCCGTATATTGGGCACTTATTAAATCACCAAATTGATGTTTATGCGTTCACTCTTCAACCGGTGGGGATTGACTGTACTGGCTTCCACCATAATTATGGCCGCTGCAGCACAAGCCCCGATTGTTCGTGATTCCACAAGAGGCCCGATGAGCGGCCCCGGGGGCATTCGCCCTTCTTCCAATGGCCCGAAACCTTACAAAGAAGTGATTACCGACAAGGCAAAAACTGACGAAGGTCTTTTTAAAGTGCACAAGATTGAGGATAAATATTTTTTTGAGATACCAGACTCCTTACTGGGTCGTGATATACTGGTAGTAGGCCGTCTTTCCAAAGCACCGGCAGGGGTAGGAAGTTATGCGGGTGACGCCATTAACCAAAAAACCATACGATTTGAAAAAGGCCCCAGGGATAAAATCTTCTTGAAATTGATCTCTTTTCTTGAAACCGGGCGAGACAGTACAGAGGGGATGTACAAAAGTGTTATGAACAGCAACATGCAGGCTATTGCCGCAGCTTTTGATGTAAAAGCGTATTCCAAAGACTCTTCAGCCAGTGTCATTGAGGTTACGGAATTCATTAACGGCGATAATGATATTTTCTTTTTCTCCACTAATGCAAAACGCCAATTTGGTTTGTCAGGTAACCCCCAGTCTGATAAGTCATATATCGTTTCAATGAAATCATTCCCGGTTAATATTGAATTGAAAACAGTTAAAACGTATACACGTACATCAACACCAACTGGTGGGTTATCGGTCGGTTTGCCCGGACCTGTTGGTACCGCTGGCCAGCCTGTTACTTTTGAATTGAACACTTCACTGGTGGTCTTACCTAAAGTACCGATGCAGCCACGTTATTTCGATGACAGGGTTGGTTATTTTACGACGCAAACGATCACAGACTATGATCTGAACCCACAGGGGGTAGACAGGTACCGGTTTATTGCCAGATACAGGCTGGAGCCCAAAGATGCAGATATCGAAAAATATAAAAGAGGGGAATTAGTAGAGCCGAAAAAGCAGATCATTTATTATATCGATCCCACAACACCCAAAAAATGGGTTCCATACCTTATTGCCGGTATCAACGACTGGCAGGTGGCATTTGAAAAAGCTGGATTTAAAAATGCGATTATTGGTAAAGTGGCACCAACCTACGAAGAGGACAGCACATTTAGTTTAGATGATGCCCGTCATAGTGCCGTTGTTTACAAAGCTTCAGATATTCCCAATGCAAGCGGTCCGAATATTCACGATCCGCGGAGCGGTGAGATCATAGAAAGCCATGTGAACTGGTACCATAATGTAATGAGCCTGTTGCGCAATTGGTATATGGTGCAGGCTGCGGCTGTTGATCCTGAAGCGAGAAAAATGGAATTTGATGATAAACTGATGGGAGAACTGATCCGTTTTGTAAGCAGTCATGAGATTGGGCATACCTTAGGCCTTCGTCATAATTTTGGCTCATCATCTACCACGCAGGTTGAAAAATTGAGAGACAAAGCATGGGTGGAAGCAAATGGTCATACGGCATCCATTATGGATTATGCCCGTTTCAACTATGTGGCTCAGCCGGAAGATAATATTTCACAAATTGGTCTCTTCCCCCGTATCGGCGACTATGATAAATGGGCTATTGAGTGGGGATATCGCTGGTTTCCGCAGGCAAAATCTGCTGATGAGGAAGTGCCTGTGCTGAACAAATGGACGATTGAAAAACTGGAAGCTAATAAACGCCTCTGGTGGGGTGATGGAGAAGGTAATCGGGGCGATCCGAGAAGCCAGACAGAAGACCTTAGCGATAATGCAATGAAAGCAAGCAGCTATGGTATCAAGAACCTGCAGCGGATAATTCTCAAACTTCCGGATTGGACCAAACAGGCCAATAAAGATTACACGGGATTGGCAGAAATGTATGGTCAGGTAGCAAGCCAGTTTAGCCGTTATATTGGTCATGTATCCAACAATGTGGGGGGTATTCAGCGGACTCCAAAAAGGGTAGAACAGAATGGTGCTGTTTATGAATTCACGCCAAAAGCCGTGCAAAAAGAAGCGGTTTCATGGATACAATCCAACGTATTCACTACCCCGGTGTGGGTGATACAGAAAAAGATAACGACCCTCACAAACATAACCCCGCTTTCTATAGTAGGTGGGTTGCAGGACAGGGCATTGGCTGGATTAGTGAATGTTGGTACCATTAATAACCTGATCAGGTTTGAGTCAGAGGATCCGGCAAATGCATACACGGCTACTGAATTGTTGAATGACGTCCGTAAAGGCGTCTTTACAGAATTAGCCACCCGTAAACCAATCGATATTTATCGTCGTCAGTTGCAAAAATCACTGGCTGAAAGATTGATTGGTATGATCGGTTCGCCTAACCCACAGATGGCCGCCCAGGCAGCCGCTTTTGGCATCAGCCTTGGATTTTCAAAAACTGGTGATGGGTTGTCATTAGTAAAAGCGCAGCTGAAAGCACTCGCTGCTGAGATCCGGGCCGCTGCAGCAGGTTATACAGATGCAGCTTCCAAAAGCCACCTGCTTGACCTGCAGGACAGGATAAAAGAAGCCCTTGAGCCCAAATAAGAATATCCAAATTATAGTCAAGAGACCGCTCATAAGGCGGTCTCTTTATTTAAGCCACTGGTTTTTAACTATTTGAGATGATGGAGCTATTCTATTCTTGATATCCGTTATTTAGTAAAATCTTTATGCTGTGCCCTTGCAGCTTGGGTTTACTACCTTATCTTTGCAGCCCGTTAAATCTGAGTACTATTCAGTAAAAACGGCAGTTCTTCACAAGAACGATTAGCTGAAGAGGTTCGACAAAGGTCCCCCGGTGGGGAATGCCTCAAAGCTGTAATATTTAATACTGGGTAAAATGCCTAAAGTAAAAACAAATTCCAGCGCCAAAAAACGCTTTAAAGTGACGGCGACCGGGAAGATCATGCACCAAAAGAGTTTCAAGCGTCACATCCTGACCAAGAAATCCAAAAAACGTAAACGTAACATGAGAATGGACGGAACAGTGGCAAAATCACACGTTGATTTTGTAAAACGCCTGTTACGCCTGAAGTAAGATATCAGTAAGCTGATAGCCTGTTTCAGATTTCTTTAATAAACTCAATTTTAATTTTAAACTCTTTCAGATATGCCTCGTTCAAAAAATGCAGTAGCTTCCAAAGCACGCCGCAAAAAAATATTAAAACAAGCCAAAGGTTTCTACGGCAAACGTAAAAATGTATTAACGGTTGCCAAGAACGTAGTGGAAAAAGGTATGACCTACATGTTTGTAGGTCGTAAACTCAAGAAAAGAGAATATCGTTCCCTTTGGATAGCCCGTATCAATGCAGCTGTTCGTGCAGAAGGAATGACTTACTCTGAATTCATTAACAAATTACAGAAGAAAGGAATTGAGCTCGACCGTAAAGTACTGGCCGATCTGGCTATGAACAACCCGGAAACGTTTAAGAACCTGGTTGCTTCTGTGAAGTAATTAAATATAACCCTGAGCCAAAAGCCCTGCTGAATAAGCGGGGCTTTTTGTTTTTAGCCCGTTCCCGTAAGGAGAATTATTTTTTGCCCCTTAATTTTCACAATCCTATACATTTGTAGCCTTAAAAGTATGTCTAACCCAATCTATTCTTACTGTCAATGACTAACTCCTACCACGACCTGGTAAAACAAACATTCAACTTTCCCCAGGAAGGATTGAACGTAAACGATGAAGGCTATCTTCATTTTAACGGGCTTGATCTGAAAGCACTGATCGATAAGTACGGCACACCGATGAAAATGACCTACCTGCCTAAGATCGGGATGCAGATCAAAAAAGCAAAGACCATGTTTGCCAATGCTTTGAAAAAGCATAAGTATGAAGGCAAGTACTATTATTGTTATTGCACCAAAAGCTCCCATTTTTCATTTGTCGTGGAGGAAGCATTAAAGCATGATATCCATCTGGAGACCTCATATGCCTATGATATTGAGATCATCAAGAAATTGTATGAGAAAAAGAAAATTACAAAGGATATACATATCGTATGTAATGGATACAAAGAGAAGACCTATACCAGGAGGATTGCCAATCTTTTGAACTCCGGTTTCACTAACGTGATACCTGTATTGGATAATAAGGATGAACTGAAAGAGTATGCGAAAACTGTAAAAGGGCCCTTCAAGTTAGGTATCAGGGTAGCTGCAGAAGAAGAGCCTAATTTTCCTTTTTATACTTCCCGGTTAGGCATCCGCTCAAAAGACATTCTTGAATTTTATGTTGACAGGATAGAAGGGTATGAAAGTAAGTTTCAACTGAAGATGCTTCATATATTTCTGAACAAAGGGATCAAGGATGATATATACTATTGGAGTGAGTTGAATAAGATCATTAACCTTTATTGTCAGCTGAAAAAGATATGCCCCGAACTGGATTCTATCAATATTGGTGGAGGTTTCCCGATCAAACACTCATTGGGTTTTGAATATGATTACCAGTTCATGATCAACGAGATCGTTGGTAATATCAAATCAGCTTGTAAAAAAGCTAAAGTGCCGATGCCGAATATCTTCACCGAGTTTGGCAGTTATACCGTGGGAGAGAGCATGGCACATATCTACAGTGTGATTGGTGAAAAAGTGCAGAACGACAGGGAGACCTGGTATATGATCGATTCATCCTTTATTACCACGCTGCCTGACACCTGGGGCATTGGCGAAAAATTCCTGATGCTGCCGGTTAATAAATGGGATTCCGATTACCAGCGGGTTGTATTAGGGGGCATTACCTGCGACAGTCATGATTACTATGATTCAGAAGAGCATATCAATGAAGTTTTCCTGCCCAAGATCAATGGAGGAAATGAACCTTTATACGTAGGCTTCTTTCATACCGGAGCCTACCAGGATCAGATTAGCGGCTACGGAGGAATTAAGCATTGCCTTATTCCTTCACCCAAGCATGTAATCGTAGGATACGATAAGAACGGGAAACTAACTGATTGGTTATATGCCAAACAGCAAACAGCTCAAAGCATGCTGAAGATATTAGGTTATATGAAGTGAGTTCGTATAAAAGAATTGGGAATTAGTGATGTTCTTCTGCTAATTCCCAATTCCTGATTACTCAATACTTTCCTCTCTTGCTGTATTTCTTGCCGAAACGCTTCCATTCCCTGTACTCATAATTACTGTAACGAACCTTTTTTACCTGGCCCTTATCCAGGTAAAACCTGTTGTCGTAGCCCTGCCAGTACACAAATCCCTGTGGGCTGCGATGGAAGAAACGGCCATCAGGATTGCGGCTCATGGTAAAGCCGGGGCTTGGGTTGATGATCAGGGAAACATGAGAATTGTAACGGGCCTGGGGTTGTTTGTAATATTCACGGCCGGAACTGCAACTGGCAGCACTTCCAATCACGACCATCAATACTACCGCTTGTAGAATTTTTATCATTTTCATGATTTATGATTTTACATTAGCGAGACAATTCGTTTGCCGCAAAATCATAAACCATTTTAACATGCGATATTTTTTGTTATTGTTAACAGCAGGATTTCTTAGCGTCAATGCCATGGCACAGAGTACTGAAGATTCTGTAAAAGCTGCCGTCAATAAATTGTTTACCGCCATGAAGGAGTCGGATGTGGCGATGCTGAAAAATTCTTTCACTTCCAATGCTGTGTTGCAGACCATTGGCAGATCAAAGGAAACACGAGATGTTGTAGTGACCAGTGAAGATGTGAATGCATTTGGGGAATCCATCCAAAAAATTGCGAAAGGTGAAGCAGATGAACAGATCGTTTTTGAAACCATAAAAATAGATGGTGATCTTGCCAGTGTATGGACACCCTATAAGTTTTATTATAAAGGGAAATTCAGCCATTGTGGCGTCAATTCTTTCCAACTGGTCAGATTGAATGGGGAATGGAAAATTCAGTACATTATCGATACAAGGAGAAGGCAGGGCTGCCAGTAATTATTTCCCTTTCAGCCTGTATTTTTTGGTAACCTTGGGATTATTAAAGTAGTTGTTCAGTTCCTCTTCGGTCATATTGTTGGTGATGTCAACCGGTACATCGATCAGTTGCATCTGGCTTTGCTTCAGTTCATCTTTTAGCTTGTTTGTTTTGTTGGCAATCCCTGGATCTTTTTCACCCACCAGGGAATAATCAAAGATCATATATTCCAGTCTTTTGATGGAGGAGCGAATAAGAGAGGCCTGGTTTTGTTCTACTGTTTTATTGGGTGAAGTTGCTTCTTTTACGGGAACTAATGCCACGCCAACACTCGGTAAAATTTTTCCGGCAGTTTTTGAAGATTCGCCACCAGTGGTGGAGAGTATAGTTCCTGTCAGGGCAGAAGTAGCCGAAGTGAGATCAAATGTCGCACGGGCCGTCTTCGTTTTTTTCAAACGTTTGTCAATTTGCAGGAAGGTATATTTTAAACGGAGGATATAACTTTTGATATTCGTAACCACATTTTCATACTCTTGTTTAGCCAATGGGTAATTCAATGCGTCTTTTACTACCAGTTTTACCACGGCCGTATCTTTTGAATTGAATTTACTGGAACCAATAAAACTCAGGTTCACAATTTTTTCTTTCCCGGGATCGGTTTCTTTCACAAAATCATAAGGTGGCGTCCATGAAAATTCATCATCACATTTTTTTACAAGGGTATAGTTACTGATAGGAGTACTGCTGGTAAACAGGATGGTTTCTATGGCAAAAGTTCCGTTTTCACACAAAACATTAAAGAGAACAGGTTGCCCTTCTTCTACGGTCAGTGTTCCTGCAACAGTGGGTTTTACCCTTGGCAGAACAATATCGGTATTGTAAAAAGTTAATATAAATCCAGTATCGACTTTTTCCGTAGGATCTACCAGGCTTTGAACGCCCAGCTTCACTGAGTACTCCTGGTCATATTTCAGTTTGCCTGACATGAAATATGATTTTTCTGCTTTAAATGTAAGCAGGCCATTATCCTTATTGATCTTCAGGCCGGCAGGGGAGTTTTTGATATACCAGTAATATCTCGAATCTTCTTTATTGATTGAGAGCTGATAGGAAAGCATGGAATCCACATGGATGGAGAAATACGGATTCAGATTAGTAATGCGGAGAGCAGAGTCTGCATCAGTTTTTAAGGTGACATTAACAGAATCGGTAACCTGGGCAGTGCTGACATAGGTAGCCAGGATACAACTAACCAGTAAATTAAGCCTTGCTCTCATGTGCAATTTTTGAAAACGCAATATTACCGCATTTGAGTTAATTGACCTGAAACGTTTATCAGGTGCCGTTAAAAAGAAACCCCCTGTAGACACAGGGGGGGTAAACCAAAACCAACTGCTTATGAGAAAATCTTAATTACTTATTTGACGTTACCTGATGTTTATTTCCTTCGCTGTTTCTTTGACTGTTTCTTTCTTCGGAAGGTTTAATGTTAAAACACCATTAACATATTGGGCTTCGATAGCATTTGCTTCAATTTTTTCATCTATCGTAAAGACTCTTTTGAAAGAACGATAGTTGTATTCCTTACGAATTTGTTTTTTTGTTTCGTCTTTTACTTCTTCTTTCTTTTCTGCGGAGATCGTTAATACCTGCTGGTCAAGGTTCACTTTAAAATCTGTTTTCTCAAAACCCGGCGCCACCACTTCAAGGCTGTATCCTTTTTCTGTTTCTATGATATTAACGGGCACAAAACCCTTCCACTGTGGCTCTGCTTCATTCCTGAAAAGACCCGGCAGTTCAGTAAAGAAGTCGTCTACAAAACTGTTGAAGTTTCTTTCAAAAGGTTTCCTGTTCAATTTTACGAGTGTCATAGTTATTTAGTTTTTAAGTTTAGGTATTTACTTACCGTTGCAGTTCGACAAACCACATACCAACCGGTTTTTACTGGTTTTTTCCTGTCATTGATTCTTATCCCTTGTTATTGTTATGCCAGAATTTCCGAAATGCGAAAAAACTGCTGACATAATTTCCAGCATATAGCGGGTGAAGAACTGCTGATCAACTTTTTCGCTACTTTTGCGTTCAACTTAAAATATTCAATATGTATCCGGAAGAAATAGTAATCCCCATGAAAGAGGAGTTAACCGATAACGGTTTTTCTGAACTCCAGACACCAGCCGAGGTAGAGGCACAATTGTCAAAAGAAGGCACCACATTGGTAATGATCAATTCTGTTTGCGGATGTTCCGCAGGTACAGCCCGCCCGGGAGTCCTGATGGCTGTAGCCAATACGCCTGTGAAACCCGATTTTCTGACCACCAGTTTTGCAGGTTTTGATGTTGATGCTATCAAAACATTAAGACAGCATCTGTTACCTTATCCTCCTTCGTCACCGGCAATTGCTCTTTTCAAAAATGGCCAATTGGTACATTTTATCGAAAGACACCAGATCGAAGGACGCCCGGCACAGGTGATAGCTCACAACCTGATCAGTGCTTTCGAGCAGCATTGTAAAAAGGAAACAGCGGCTTAAATTTTTTATACCAGTTGTGAATACCTCTCCGCATCCGGGGAGGTATTTTCATGAAAGTTTCTTTTGCAACTACTCCCAATTTGATTTGTATATTCGTTGCTCTTAATCAACTACTTCCCAGATGTATCCAAACCTGTACTTCGCTTTTAAAGATCTGTTCGGAATAGAAATTGAAAAACTCCGTTTTGTTAATTCGTTTGGTTTTTTTGTTGCCATTGCTTTTATACTGGCAGCTGTCGTTTTAGTGGCAGAATTACGCAGGAAAAGCAAACAGGGGCTTTTACAACCAACTGATATGCAAATTGTAGTTGGACAACCTGCTACTACCGGTGAGCTCATTCTGAACTTTCTGTTAGGTTTTTTACTTGGCTATAAAATACTTGCTCTTTTTATCATGAGTAGCACAGCAACAGAGGATCCCCAGGCATTTATTTTTTCAACATTGGGAAGCTGGCCAACCGGCATTGGCCTAGGTTTGTTGTTTGCAGGGCTTAAATGGTGGGAAAAGAATAAGCAAAAATTGGCCAAACCGGAAAAAAGAACAGTGCGGATATGGCCGCATGACCGGGTGGGAGAGATCACCATCATCGCTCTTGTTTTCGGTTTATTAGGGGCAAAACTCTTTGACATATTTGAGAACTGGAGTGCTTTCCTTAAACAGCCCTCTGATTTCATTTTTTCTCCTTCCGGGTTAACATTTTACGGCGGCCTGATCTGTGCAGCATTGGCGATCTGGTGGTATGCTAAGAGACATAAAATTGGTTTTTGGCACCTGAATGATGCTGCTGCACCTGTCTTAATGCTGGCTTATGCAGTTGGCCGTATTGGCTGCCAGGTAGCTGGCGATGGTGACTGGGGTATTAATAATACTTCAGATAAACCCTTTAGCTGGTTACCCGACTGGATGTGGTCATACACCTACCCGCATAACGTAAATGAAGTAGGTGATCCTATCGCCGGTTGTGTTGGGAAATACTGTAACGAATTGCCTGTCGGCGTTTACCCGACACCTTTTTATGAGACCATTGCCTGCCTGATCATTTTCGGGATACTCTGGTCGCTTAGAAAAAGGCTAAAAGTACCAGGGACCATGTTTGCCCTATACCTTATGTTTAACGGTGTGGAGCGGTTCCTGGTGGAAAAGATCCGGGTCAATACAACTATCGATCTTTTTGGGTTTAAACCCACACAAGCCGAGGTCATTTCCACCCTTTTATTCCTGTCCGGGCTCGGTTTATGGATTTACTTAAAAAGGGCTTATAAAGGCCCGAAATCCACATCCTGAAGATATTTCTTGCTTGTAGAGGATGATATTTTTTGTCGTAGCATTAATTCTACAGGCTGCTGAAACACTGTCCTGTATTGACTTTCCCGGCGTCCTCTAAAATGGAAACGTTTGCATTGGTTTCCGCCCTTCATATTTTATACACAACGGCTATGAGATTCCGGCTTTGCGATGTATTTTTGCAGACGGACTTGGACGGTTCCTATTTTACCACACTTTTTGCAACTAAGCTGGAACAAAGCCTGTCTACTATTCGTTTTTATTTAAACAGAGAGGTACTAAACTATGCGGCAGCTCAAAATTGCTACCCAGATCACCAACAGGGATTCTCAGGCGGTTGAGAAATATCTGCAGGAAATATCGAAAATTTCGATGATCACTCCTGAAGAAGAAACCACATTAGCACAACGGATCAAAATGGGTGACCAGAAAGCTTTAGATAAGCTTGTCCAGGCCAACCTTCGTTTCGTGGTGTCCGTGGCCAAACAGTATCAACACCAGGGTTTATCATTGAGTGACCTTATTAACGAGGGCAATCTCGGCCTGATCAAAGCGGCACAACGCTTCGATGAAACCAAAGGTTTCAAATTCATTTCTTACGCTGTATGGTGGATTCGCCAGTCCATTTTACAGGCGTTGGCAGAGCAGGGCCGATTAGTCCGCCTGCCTCAAAACAAAATTGGCACCTACAACAAGGCTAATAAAGCTTACATGGCTTTTGAACAGGAACATGAGAGAGAGCCATCAACAGAAGAATTAGCCGAATTACTCGAAATGAGCGAAACGGAGATCAACAACATTTTCCAGAGCAATACCCGTCACACGTCGCTGGATGCACCTGTACATGAAGCAGAAGATGTGGCCATGGGCGACCTGCTGGAAGGTGGTGATGATACGGATGATGATGTAATGAAAGACTCTTTGCGTAACGAGATCCGCAGGGTACTGAAATCGCTCAGTCCCCGCGAAGCAGAGATCGTTAATGCTTATTTTGGACTGGACGGCGAAAATGGGGTTACCATTGAGCAGATCGGCCAGAAATACGATCTGACCAAAGAACGTATCCGCCAGATCAAGGAAAGAGCTATCAAACGTTTACAAAAAGCCCGTTACAGCAGCGCATTGAAAGCATACCTGGGCTAAGCGATATTTCAAACGATGGGTTTATTTTATACAACTCCGGTCGATACGTCGCCGGAGTTGTCTTTTACAGCCATTCTTTACAACCTTTTTCCTTCCTGCTGGTTATTTTTGTAATAACTATGAAGAAATTATTTCCTATCCTGGCTTTTTGCATCCTGCTCATTTCCTGTGAAAGAAAAGTCGATTTTAAACTGGATGATGTAACTCCAAAACTTGTGGTGGAAGCCAGCATTGAGAATGGGCAAGCCCCTGTTGTGTACCTTACAAAAAGCCAGGCATATTTTTCACAGATAGACCTTTCGGCCCTGGCCAATAGTTTTGTCCGTAATGCAGAGGTGTATGTTTCTAACGGTACACTTACCCACAGGTTAAAAGAATATACTATTGTAGCTGGAGGGGGGCTGAATTTCTACTATTATTCGATTGATTCAGCTGATCTCGCCACGGCTTTTACTGGGGAATTAAACAAACAGTACTCCTTACGCATCGTAGCAGACGGAAAAGAGTATACTGCCACAACGACAATCCCGGCAATTACCAAACGCATTGATTCTTTATACTGGAAACAGGCTCCGGGAAGCAATCCACCTGAGAAAGTGGCGGTAATGATCAAAGCAACTGATCCGCCCGGTTTAGGTGATTATGCCCGTTATTTTACGAAACGAAACCAGGAAATATTTTACCCTGGTCTTAATTCAGTTTTTGATGACCAGATCATTGACGGAAGCACTTATGATATCCAGGTGGAAAGAGGTGTGGAAAGGAACGGGAATGTACCGGAGGGCTATTCCTTTTTTGATAAGGGAGATACAGTTACCTTAAAACTCTGCAATATCGATAAAGCTACTTATGATTTCTGGCGCACCATGGAGTTTACCTACGCCAGTGTGGGCAACCCTTTTGCTTCACCTACAAAGGTCAGCAGTAATATCAGTAATGGAGGATTAGGGTACTTTGGTGGTTATGCAGCCCAGTACAGAACGATTATTATACCCCGGTAACCGCATCATTGACTGACAGGTTTTGCACATGCTGGCAAACTGCAGTGCATGTTACATTTCAGTATTGCTTTTACAGTTATTTTTGCCCAATTCTTAAATCTACAGACGAATGGAGACTACCGCAAGTGAAAGGGTTCATTGCCTCATTATAGGTTCCGGACCAGCAGGATATACAGCTGCTATCTATGCATCAAGAGCCAACCTGAAACCCGTATTATACCAGGGTATTCAACCTGGAGGCCAGTTAACGATCACTACAGAAGTGGAGAATTATCCCGGCTACGCAAATGGTGTGCAAGGGCCTGAAATGATGGTGGATTTTGAAAAACAGGCTGCCCGTATGGGTGCTGATATCCGTTATGGGTTAGCTACCAAAGTTGATTTTTCTTCGCAACCACATAAAGTATGGATCGATGAAGAAAAGCTGATAGAAGCCGATGCAGTAATTATTGCAACCGGTGCCTCTGCTAAATGGCTGGGATTGGAAAGTGAACAACGCCTGAACGGATACGGAGTAAGTGCTTGTGCGGTCTGTGATGGTTTCTTTTTCAGGAATAAGGAAGTAGCCATAGTTGGGGCTGGTGATACCGCCGCTGAAGAAGCTTTGTATCTATCCAAACTTTGCACAACAGTTCATATGTTCATTCGTAAGGATGCCATGCGGGCCAGCAAGGTAATGCAGGAAAGAGTATTGAATGCACCTAATATAAAAGTATACTGGAACACCGATACCGAAGAGGTGATCGGTGAGAAAAATGTAACAGCTGTCCGAATTAAAAATAATAAAACCGGAGAAAAGCAGGAGATACCTATTAGTGGGTTCTTTGTAGCTATTGGTCATCAGCCCAACTCTGATATCTTTAAGTCGTTCCTTCAAATGGATGAGGCAGGATATATTCAAACCATTCCCGGGACGTCAAAAACAAATGTGGAAGGTGTTTTCGCTGCCGGTGATGTGCAGGATAAGATATATCGCCAGGCGGTGACGGCAGCGGGCAGCGGTTGTATGGCAGCACTGGATGCAGAACGGTACCTCGGTACAAAAGGAATCCATTAATTATTTTTATGGCAGCAGTAATGACCATTCAACTCAACCAGCTTCGTTTTTTTGCAAAACACGGTTTGTATGCAGAAGAACTGAAAACCGGTAATGAGTTTGAAGTGAATCTTTCTGTTGATCATATTCCCGTGGAGAATATCATTACTGACATATCCGCTACGGTTAATTATGTAAAATTATACAAGCTGGTGAAAGACCGGATGCAGCAACCCACTGCTTTGCTGGAGACGGTGGCCATGGAAATAACAGAAGCCATCTTTGCTGCATTTCCTGCTGTAAAGAAAACAGAGCTGTCCATTACAAAATTGCATCCGCCCATTGCCAGCTTTACCGGTAGTGTGGGAGTGAAATATTGCAAAGAAGCCTGATAATCGTTAAATTACTTTCTTTTTCCATCTTCCGCTTTGCAAATAAATATAGGAAAGCGCAAATAGTACCGTCCAATAGAGGAATTCAGAGGCCCAGGCCCATTCTAAGGATAAATGCCATACCCGTAAGACAAAATAAACGTAGATACAATAGACGGTTATCGCCACGATCTCAATGGCCAGGTTGATCTTTGTGTTGGCGGTTCCGGTAACCCCGTTTAACCATACAGTGGATACAGACATCAGTAACAGGGCGACGGATACGACCCTTAGTACAGGAATGGCATCGGCAATAAAGCCGGGATCACGGCCATAAATGCGCAGGAAAATATCGGGAAACAAATTAATGACCAGGCACAGGGAGGCGGTAAAAATAAAACTGAGCCGGGCAATTTTCCCGATCAGGAATAAAATTTTATCTTTTTTGCCCTGCCCGATTATATTACTGACCATCGCATTACTTGTACTGGCGAATGCCCAGACAAAAATGCCAAACAGGCCAAAAATATTACGCATCATATTGCTGATGGCAAGAGGCCGTTCCTTGTTCTGGCCGGTGCCGCTATTCTCGATCAGGATATAGAATAAAAGCCAGGCGCCTACGCTCAGTACAAACTGCATCACTAAGGGAGAGGATTGACGGAATAACAGGCCGGATAATTTTTTATCGAACCGCAGGTGGTTGAATAAGGAAAACCGGGTATTGAATTTTTTATAAAAAATGATACTGAATACAATGACCATACCTGTTGCTTCTGCAATAACAGAGGCGACTGCAGCTCCGTTAAAACCCAGTTCAGGGAATCCCCAATGTCCATAAATCAGAAGATAATCCAGCAGAATATTCAGTAATGCTTCTGCAATTGAAGCATATTTCATATAACGGCTGTTATTAGTACTTATCAACATGGAATTTCCCATCTGGAATAAATATAGAAATGGGAGTCCTAATATCCTGATTTTAATAAATGAAGGAGTTTCCTTTTCTACGCCAGGTATAACAAGAGTGTTTGATAAGAACCATGGGCCTGCCAGGTAGGTGATAAAGATACCTCCGAGTGCAAAAATTAATGCTAACCAGATCGATTGTGAGAATATCCGCCCGATTTCCTGCGGTTTATTTTCTCCTGCCCTACGGGAGGCAAGACTTTGCATGCCATTACTCAGGCCAGCACCAACTAATGCAAAAACGAGATAGAAAACACCTGTGATGCCAGCGGATGCGAGTTCTGTTTCACCTACTCTACTCAGGAAAACAGTATTCGCTATGAAATTGACCTGTGGCACCAGCAATGCCAGGGTGATCGGTAAAGCGATCTTTAGTATCTGCCTGTTGCTGATCTCTACCTGTAAATCGTTATGTGGCGCAATGTTTGCCATAGTCAAAAAGAGGGCAAACCTACTTAATAATTAAGTACTCCCTGTGCATAGCACATAAATCACCTGTTTTGGGAGTTGTTAAAGATTTGCCTGGCTGATCCCTGCTGGGATCAGTTAATTTAAATTTTACTATTATTGCACGAATTGAAAAACGATCAGTGAAACAATTATTTCATATTGAGCAACCGGAAACCGGCGAACCGGTTCAAAAGCAGTTGTTATTAAATATTGGTGAAACACATTGCAGCTTTGCTATTACGAATGATGACGGAGATAAACTGTATAAACTCTTTTATTACGCCACAGAAGAAAATGAAACCGTTCTTCCTGCTTTGTTAGAACAGCATCCCGAACTGGATGCTACTTTCTACAAAGTATTACTGAGTTATGATCATCCGCAAAGCACCTTGGTGCCCTGGTCGCAATTCAGGCATGAAGAAGGATTGAACCTGTTAAAAGCATTGTACGGCATCAACGGGTCATCGACTGTTATTTCAGAATCAATAGGCGGCTGGCAACTATATAATGTATTTGCTGTTCCGGCTTCTTTACATGAACTGGTCAGTAAGAAATATGCTGCCGGGCAATACTGGCACCAGTATTCGGTGGCAATAAAGAATATCCAAGCCGCTGAAAGCGGTGGTCACTTGCTGATCGATTTCCGGAAAAATGATTTTACGGTAGTGGCGGCGGCAAATGGTCAATTACTGCTGACACAAACTTTTTTATATACTACTCCTGAAGATGTACTGTATTACCTGTTGAAGACAGTTCAGCAGCTCGGACTTTCCCAGCAGGAAGTCAAACTGTCTTTATCCGGACTTATTGATAAACAGTCTGCGTTGTATAAAGAATTATACCAGTATTTTCTGCATCTTGAATTCCGGGAAGCAGGATGGGAGGTGATAAACAGTGATTATCCTGCCCATTTTTTTACCTCACTCAATGATCTTGTAAAATGCGCATCATAGGCGGAGAACATGGGGGAAGGAGATTCAATCCCCCGAACAATATGCCTTATACCAGGCCAACTACGGATATTGCCAAAGAAGGTTTGTTCAATGTTTTGCAGCATAAACTGGACTTTGAAGAATTAAAAACGCTTGACCTTTTCGGGGGCACCGGCAGCATCAGTTACGAACTCGCCTCAAGAGGTGTTCCTGACCTGACCATTGTCGAAAAAGACACACAGATGTTTGAGTTCATAAAAAAAACATCCCAGGTTCTCCGGATAGAAAACCTGAAAGCCGTGAAAATGGATGTGTTCAAATTCATTGATAATTGCGGGGATAAATTTGATTTCATTTTTGCAGGGCCACCTTATGCTTTAACAACGATTGACGACCTGCCCAGGGGAATATTTGAAAAACAATTGCTCCGAAAAGATGGGTGGTTTGTACTGGAGCATACCCCGAGAAATGACTATAAATCCTTCCCTTACTACTCCTCGGAACGGAACTATGGCACCACGATCTTTACGGTATTTATTGAAACGAAGGGGTAGGGTCTTACGAAGAAAAATGTCACCGTATTTTTACATTTTCTCTTTTGCTATTTCCATTTTAAATTGAGGGATGGTTCAAACCATTTTTATAACAGGTATTGGCACCGGTGTGGGCAAAACGCTGGTTTCGGCAATTGTAGCAGAAGCTTTGCAAGCCGACTATTGGAAACCCGTGCAGGCGGGTTATGATGATGGTACTGATTCAGAATGGGTGCAGTCTGTGCTGACCAATACCAAATCGAAGATATATCCTGAAACATACCGTTTGAAGATGCCGGCTTCACCGCACCTGGCCGCAAAGGAGGAAAACAGAACGATCTCACTCGAGAAAATATTTTCTGCCTATACACAGTACCTGGTTCCCGGGAGAAGGATCGTTATCGAAGGTGCCGGTGGATTATTAGTTCCGCTGAATGAACATGAACTGGTGATCGATCTTATTCGTAAACTGAATGCAAAAGTGATACTCGTCAGCCGTAACTATTTAGGCAGTATCAATCATTCTTTACTGACGGCACAGGTTTGCCGGCAAAAAAATATACGTGTATCCGGCTGGATATTCAATGACCAGTTCATGGATTATGAAAACGATATTACCAGTTGGTCCGGCTACCTGAAATTAGGTTCTGTTGGTAAACTGGACCATATTGATAAGTCAGTGGTTTATGAAGAGGCGCAGAAAATGAAAGATAAATTATTACAGGTCTTATAACCATTATGCTGAAGAAAGAACTAAGAAAATTATTCCGGGAGAAGAGAAATGCGCTGGCAGCTGCTGAAAAAGTAAAATTCGATAACCTATTGCTGATACAATTTCAAACGGTTGACCTCCCGATGCTCAACACCGTATTTTCTTACTGGCCTATTGAAGAAAACAAGGAACCCAATACCCATTTATTTACTGATTTTCTTGAATTCAGGTCACCGGGGTTGCGGTTAGTATATCCAAGAATCGATAGTGCTACCGATACTATGCAAGCAATATTAGTGGATGATGATACCCGGTTCACCCGAAACCATTTTAATGTGTATGAGCCGGAAAAAGGTGAAGTGATTACTGCAACCGATATTGATTTGGTGATCGTCCCGTTACTTGCATTTGACAAGCAGGGATACCGGGTAGGATATGGCAAAGGGTACTATGATAAATTCCTGGCCGACTGCCGGGAAGATTGTATTAAGGCCGGGTTCAGCTACTTTGAACCTGTTGGGGCCATTGATGACTGCCATGATTTTGACGTACCTTTAGACCTTTGTATCACGCCTCAAGCCGTTTATGTTTTCTAATTTCTTTCTCCGTTCATTCAGGATTTTGTTGTTGCCATTTGCACTGGTTTACTGGGCGGTTATTGCATTGCGAAATTGGTTATTTGATAAAAATATCCTGAAAACGGCTGAGTTTGGGCTTCCACTGATCAATGTTGGAAATCTTTCGGTAGGCGGAACCGGCAAGTCGCCCATGGTGGAATACCTGCTGGTATTACTCAAGGACCAGTTCCGGGTAGCCACCCTGAGCCGTGGTTATAAACGAAAAACAAAGGGCTATGCACTGGCTGATGATGATACAACAGCTTTGGAGATCGGGGATGAGCCTATGCAATTCCATTTGAAGTTCCCGGATGTGCCCGTAGCTGTGGGGGAGCAACGGATCGAAGCTATTCCACAACTGCTGCATGATAAGCCGGAAACACAGGCGATTATTTTAGATGACGCCTTTCAGCACCGTTCGATCAAAGCCGGGTTGAATATCCTGCTTACGGATTACAATAATTTATTCACCCGTGATTTTTACCTGCCTACCGGGGATCTTCGTGACCTGAAGAGCAGTTACAAACGGGCAGAGATCATTATAGTGACCAAATGCAAGGCTGATCTTTCCGAAGAAGAAAGGAAAAAACTGGTGAAAGAAATAGCACCACTGCCACAGCAGCATATCTTTTTTACTTCAATACAGTATGGTAGTTTATACCATATCATCAACAACGGCGTTACCCGGCTGGATGATGATACAGAAGTATTGCTGGTTTCCGGTATTGCCAACCCAAGACCGTTAAAAAAATGGCTGGAGGAGTATAGCAGCAGTTATTCCCTGCTGCAATATGCAGATCATCATATTTTCACCATTGATGACCTGAACGATATCCGGAAACGGTTTGAAAACATGGAAGAAACAAAAAAAATTATTTTAACAACAGAGAAAGATGCAGTGCGGCTGGTGAAATTCAGGCAGGCCATTGAAGACTTGCCCGTATATGTGGTACCGATCCGGCATCATTTTCTTTTTAAAGAGGAGGATAAATTCAATAAATTGATAACAGAATTTATCCTGAACTTTAAAGCACAATCATAAAAAACAATAATGGGAAGAAAGAATTCAAAGAAGAAGAAAGATACAAAAGCAAAACCGGCACGATCAACCGACCGGATGCTGAAAGGCAAACTGGATGTGACCCGTTCAGGGATGGGATTTGTTACCGTGGAAGGGATGGAGGTGGATATTATGGTCCGGCCTTCTGATTTTAATACAGCCCTGCATGGCGATACAGTGCGGGTTGCCATAAAAGAAATGCGCAGTGCAGGCAGAAGGATGCAGGGAGTGGTGAAAGAAGTGTTGCAGCGTAAACGCAGCGAATTTATCGGCCACCTGCAAATGAATAAAGGTTTTGGTTTCTTCATTGCTGAAATGGACAAACCCATGCCCGATATTTTCATACCGGTCCATAACATGAACGGTGCTGCTGACGGAGACAGGGTAGTGGTGAGAATAACAGAATGGGAGCAAAATGGTAAACGACCGGTTGGTGAAGTGGTTAATGTGCTGGATGCAGAGAATACTAATGATGCAGCAATGAAAGAGATATTGCTGGAAAATGGGTTTCCGTTACAATTTTCCGATGAGGCACTTGAAGTAGCGGCACGGATACCTGATACTATTTCAGCGGAAGAAATAAACGCAAGAAAAGATATCCGGGATATTTTTACCATTACGATTGACCCGGTGGACGCTAAAGATTTTGATGATGCCATCTCGTTCCGGAAACTGAAGAATGGCAATTATGAACTGGGTGTTCACATCGCCGATGTAAGCCACTACCTGGAGCCCGAAACCCCGCTGGATAAAGAAGCCTACGGTAAAGCCACATCGGTGTACCTGCCCGACCGGGTGAACCCGATGTTACCGGAACATATTTCCAATGTCCTCTGTTCACTAAGACCAAAAGAAGACAAGCTCACCTTTTCTGCAATTTTCCAGATCACACCAAAGGCAGAAGTAAAACAATACTGGCTGGGTAAAACGGTTATTCACTCAGATCACCGGTTTACATATGAGGAAGTCCAGGCGATCATTGAGGAAAAAGCCGGCCTCCATGCTGAAGAGGTGTTGATATTAAATGAGCTGGCACAGAAATTCCGTAAGAAACGTTTTAATAACGGAGCTATCAATTTCTCTTCGCAGGAAGTGCGGTTCAAACTGGATGAGAAAGGCGATCCCATTGGCATCATGATCAAAGAAAGTAAGGAAGCTCACCAGTTGGTGGAAGAATTTATGTTGCTGGC
>CADEDV010000007.1:69482-101999 GCA_902826165.1 uncultured Bacteroidota bacterium | reverse complement strand
GAGCAACTGGGTATCCGCACTATGGCCAAGGCGAAATACACTATTGAAAATGTCGGCCACTATGGATTGGGATTTGAACATTATTGTCATTTTACTTCACCGATACGACGTTACCCTGATGTGATGGTACACCGTATCTTGTTTGACGTATTGACGAATAAAGTGCAACCCGACAAAAAGCTGGAAGAGAAATGCAAGCATTGCAGCGAAAGAGAAAGGGCAGCTATGGAATCGGAAAGAGCAGGGAACAAGTATAAACAGGTACAGTATATGAAGAACTACCTGGGTGAGGAATTTGAAGGAGTGATCAGCGGAGTAGCCAGTTTTGGATTTTGGGTAGAGACAGTGGAACATAAATGCGAAGGACTGGTCAGTATTAACAGCCTGCTGGAGTATGATGAGTTCAGGCATGTGGAATCCGATTATTGCCTGGTAGGACAACGGAGTGGTAAGAAATTCAGGATGGGTGATAAGGTCTGGATCAAAGTGGTGGCTGCCAATCTTACCAAGCGGCAACTGGATTATGAATGGGTGGTGGCAGCAACTGTACCCGAAGAACAACCCGTAAAGGAAAAAGCAAAGAAGAAGAAATAGTTAGTTGATACGGCATTAATATATTTACAGCATGCAATCATTTGAATTACTCTCCCAGAAATTCGGGCTTCATTTTGACCAGCGTCATTTCCCGGCTGAGCCGGCATCCCTGTATGAGCCGAATGAATATTTTCTTCGTTTAGGTGGTAAAAGGATCCGCCCTGTATTGTGCCTGATGGGCAATGAACTGGTGGATGACATTAAAGAGGATGCCTGGCATGTGGCTACTGCGATTGAACTTTTTCACAATTTCACCCTGATCCATGACGATATCATGGATAAAGCACCCTTGAGAAGGGGCATGGAAACAGTGCATACAAAATTTGGCGATAATACAGCCCTGCTGGCCGGTGATGTAATGCTGGTGGCAGCGTATGAACATCTCAGCAAAATAGACCCGGCCATACTTCCTGCAATCATGCGGTTATTTAACCAGACGGCTAAAGAAGTTTGCGAAGGACAGCAACTGGATATGGATTTCGAAAAAATGGAAAATGTGCAGTTGGAAGAATATTTGAAGATGATAGAACTGAAAACATCTGTACTGTTGGCCGCCTCTTTAAAAATGGGAGCAGTATTGGGTGGCGCAGGAGAAAGAAACCAAAATCTCTTATACGAGTTTGGCCGCAAACTGGGCATAGCTTTCCAGGTGCAGGACGATTACTTAGATGCATTTGGTGATCCGCAAAAATTCGGCAAACAGGTGGGTGGAGACATCATGGCCAATAAAAAAACATTTCTCCTCATTCATACTATGGAAGTGGCTTCTGCTTCCCAAAAAATGGAGTTGAACAAACTGGTAAAAGAAAACCCTGCTGATAAAGTGGAAAGGGTATTAGAACTGTTCAGGGATTGCAAAGTGGATGAGTGGGCTTTGCAATTAAAAGACAGGTATCTTGATGAAGCATCTACCCATCTGGAAGATATAGCGGTACTATCCAAGCGGAAACAGCCGCTGAAAGACCTGGCAGATTTTCTCGTTAAACGAGATCATTGAGCTACCTGTTAAAAGCGGCAATACAGTTTGTCATCCTTTTGCTCATTTACTCTTTTTGAGCTCTTGGTAATTTTCCCTATTTTGAACGATAAAACCAACTGACTGATGGCTAATTCTTTATTCCGGAAAAAGAAAATCGAATCTATTTTGGCCGAAGGAGGCGATGACAGCCATGGCGGCGGCCTCAAAAGAGTACTTACTGTTCGGGATCTCACTTTCTTTGGTATTGCGGCCATTATTGGAGCCGGCAGTTTCAGCAGCCTGGGTGAGGCTGTTTTCAAAGGAGGACCCGGCGTGGTGGTTCTTTTCATCATCACCGGTATTGCCTGTGCTTTTACTGCCTTTTGTTATTCAGAATTTGCAAGCCGTATCCCGGTGGCAGGAAGTGCTTATACGTATTCCTATGCCAGCTTTGGTGAACTCTTTGCCTGGATCATCGGCTGGGCACTGATCATGGAATATTCTATCGGTAATATTTATGTGGCGTTCAGCTGGAGTGATTATTTCACTTCGTTTATGCACAAGGTCAATATTCATATCCCTGACTATCTCGCTTGTAGTTATAAAGAAGCACAAAAAGCCGTAGCGAAAGGTTCATCAAATATGGAACTGATCAATGCCTGGAACTCTGCACCGATGCTGGGTAACCTGCGCATCATTTTTGATCTGCCCGCTATCATTATTAACCTGCTGATCACTTATCTCGTTTACCGGGGTATTAAAGAGAGCCGGAATTTCAGCAACGTTATGGTGATACTTAAATTGGCGATTGTTGCATTGGTGATCCTGGTGGGCGGGGCACTTGTTTTCTCAAACGGTTTGTCCTTCAACTGGACACCGGCCAATGACGAAGGTATCCGGGCATTCATGCCAAATGGGTTTACAGGTGTGATGGCTGCCGTGAGCGGGGTGTTCTTTGCTTATATCGGTTTTGATGCGGTGAGTGTACTGGCAGAAGAAAGTAAGAACCCGCAACGGGATTTGCCCAAAGGAATGATCTATTCATTAGTGATCTGTACGGTCGTTTATATTTTATTATCCATGGTACTGACAGGTGCTGTTAACTACCGGAATTTTGATGGTGTCGGCGACCCGCTGGCTTTCATTTTTGAAACACAAAACCTCAATGTGCCCTGGATGCAAATCCTTGTCTCTATTTGTGCCGTGGTGGCCATGACCAGTGTATTACTTGTTTTCCAGATGGGGCAGCCCCGCATCTGGATGAGTATGAGCCGGGATGGATTGCTGCCACCGGTGTTCCAAAAGATACACAGCAAATTCAAAACACCTTCTTTCGCCACGATCATTACCGGCTTAGTAGTGGGAGTGCCGATCTTATTTACCGATAAATCATTTGTGCTTGACTTCACCAGTATTGCCACCCTCTTTGCCTTTGTGCTGGTTTGCGGTGGTGTATTGCTGATACCCAGGAAAGAAAAAACAGCAGGACGATTTAATCTTCCTTATATCAACGGACAATTCATCTACCCGCTGATCATTGCACTGGCCGGGTTCCTTTTTTACAAATATGGTAACGGGTATTTCAGTGATGCCATGAACTTTGATTTCTCCGGTAATGCTGAGTATGCAGAAGGCAAAGTATCTTTTATGGACCTGGCCACGCCTAAAATTTCTATTATTGTTTTCTGGATCATCTGCCTGTTGCTGGTCATCATAACTTTTATTAAAAAATATTCATTGATCCCGCTGATGGGTGTTACCACCTGCTTGTACCTGCTGACCGGTATGACCAAGAGCAACTGGGCCTGGTTCCTGGGCTGGTTATTATTAGGGCTGATCATTTATTTCCTCTACGGGTATAAGAAAAGTAAGCTGGCGGCCGAATAAATTATTTCTGATTAGTACCTGGATGAGTTGTACCAGCTGGTACAACTCATTTTTATTATCCCCGGGCCGGTTTCTTCAGTAAATTTGCAGGCTGACCAGTTTATTAATTACTACTGAATGAAATATCAAATAGGCGATACGGTGCTGATCCTGCATTCCAACGAGGAGGGCAGGGTGGTGGACATCATCAACAAAGAAATGATGATGGTGGAAGTGAAAGGAGTGACTTTCCCGGTCTATATGGACCAGGTGGATTTCCCGTATTTCAAACGGTTCACGGAAAAGAAAATGTTCCCGGATAAAAAGGAGAAGAAATATGTGGATGATGTACGGAAAGAGAAACCATCCCAGGAAAAGAAAATAGTGGATGGCGTATGGCTCACTTTTCTGCCGGTGATGGATACGGATGAGTTTGGCGACGAAGTGGTGGAAGAACTGAAACTGCATTTGGTGAACAGGACAGAGACCCCCTACAAGTTTACATACAAACTAAATTTCTTCGGCAAAGCTGATTTTGAATTAAAGAACCAGGTAAACCCCTTTGAGAATTTTTACCTGCATGATATTCCTTTCTCCGACCTGAATGATAACCCGACTTTTGATTTTGAATTTTTGCTGTTGGAGCCCGATAAAAAGAAAGCGGAATTTTATGAAGCTTCGCTGCGGCTGAAACCCAAACAGCTTTTTGCAAAGATCGAAGAGATACGGACTAAGAACCAGGCCACTTTCTCGCATCGGTTATTTGAACAGTATCCTGACCGGGCTTTTGAAGATACCATTGATTTTGGCAACCTCGCTGCCAAAGGGTTTAAAGTGTATGATGCCAAACGGGTGCGGGAACACCTGGAACCAGCCCGCAGCGTGGTGGATCTGCATATTGAAAAACTGGCAGACGACTGGAAGCATATGAGCAATTACGAGATCGTAAGCCTGCAGTTAAAGACCTTTGAGAAATATTACGAACTGGCATTGGCGCATCACCAGCCCACACTGATCGTGATACATGGCGTGGGAGAGGGCCGGCTGCGGGATGAGATACATGATATACTCCGCTTAAAACGGGAAGTAAAATCCTTTGTGAACCAATATGACCCGAGGTTTGGGTATGGGGCGACGGAGATTTATTTTCAGTATTAATAATTATTCATTTATACTAAGGTTCTTTTTGTTGAAACTTTTTTTCATCTTCATCCCAAATCCAGATTTCAGGATGACAAAAGGCGCAATCATCAAAGAAACCTGATGAGTCAGGAGGATTGATAATTATCATCCTGCTGTTTTTTTTAAATTCATATCCAAGTGAAGAAGTAGGTCCTTCATATACTTCCCCTGTTTTGAGATCAACAACAGCACTTCTTTTGCAAGGAGAACCGCAACCCCACCAAACAAAGCAATAGCGTCCTGCAAAGTTTAAACCCTCTTTATTGTACGTTTCGGTTATGATTGTTTTGTATTGCCTAGCCAGTTCATGACTATTAAGCTTAATGACGGCTTGATTTCTCTTATAAATAGGTACGGTATAATCTTCAAAATTTAAATAAGGTTCAAATTTATAAGAAGCATAATTGATGTTATATTTTCCCGAACTATCACCTGATATTTTTACATGCTCTGTATTCCAGATAACTGTTTCCTTCTCTGGAATATTTTTAATTGATTGATTTTGGACTTGGATTTTCGAATTTTCGTTTGTTTTAGAATTACAGGAAATAAATACTAATATATAAAGCCAGATAAGAGATCTCATACGGAATCTATTATTTAATGAAATTAGTACAAAATACTTCAGATTCTATGTCATGATTATAGACTGAATCCACAAGTTTGCGATCCAACCAAAGGGCGGACAAGCTGCAACAGGAGCTGCTAGGAGGTACTTCCACCCGGCTCATAAAATAAAATTACCTTTGCCCTGCTACAAGCCAGGCTATCGACTTGAGAGATCAGGTAGGAAAGTCCGGACAGCACAGAGCAATGCACCGGTGAAGAGCCGGCCTCCGATTTATCGGAGAGAGATAGTGCCACAGAAAATAACTGCCCTGGAGTAGCTAAGCTCTTCAGGGTGAGGGTGAAAATGTGAGGTAAAAGCTCACAGCTTTTGATGGTAACATCATGGGCGGGTAAACCTTGCATGCTGAAATGCCACGTATAGGTTCGCTTGAGAACGGCTCGTTCGAGAACCAGGGTAGGCAGCTTGAGCCCAGAGGGTAACTTCTGGGACAGATAAATGATAGCCCACGACAGAATCCGGCTTACCGGCTTGTAGCTTTTTATCCCCTGCTTTTAAAGAAGATTTTCCTTTCAGGGTAACAGGCTGTTACCTATATATCCTCCCAGCTCCATTAGCCAGGCAATGCCCAAATGCACCATTAGCCCGCCCCAGATGGAACGGGTATTATAAACAACAATACCCAGCAACATCCCGCCAAAATAGGAGCTGATACATTCACCAAGTGGTTTGCCAAAATGAATGGTACAATAAAAGCAGGCCATTGGTAATATCGCATCTTTACCGGCCCATTTTACAAAAGCAAGGATAAGGAAGCCACGAAAAAATAATTCAATGCTGATAAAGTCGCTGCCATAAGAAAGTTCAAATAACAGTTTATGCCACCATGAAAGCTCCGTGTTACTCAGCGAAGTGATGGATTTCAATTTCGGGTATACTGCCAGGAAATCAGGTTGCGTGGAAGCAGCTGCTATTACCGGCAGCATAATGATAAGCATCATCCAGTAAGGTTTCCAAGCCATGTCTTTGGTGCTGGTACCATAAAAAGGTTGCTCTTTATCAAAAAATCTCCAGCAGGTAAATAAGATGGTTACAATAATGAGTAATAAAATGGGCCAGTATAAAACATGGTTCCAGTAATTATTCATTGTGTAACTGTCAGCGATGTTGAAGGAAATACGGAAGGATGTTTTTAAAGAAAAGATGGCTGGCGCAAGGAAAACTAAAAAAAGAAATACGGGTTGGCGGAAATTTTCTTTCTTACCTGATGTATACATGATATAATACGGCAGCCCGAAGGCGATCAAAAAAATAAAATAGCGGGATATGAAACTAAACCCAAAAGAATGGCGGTTGCTGATGCTATCATCCAGTTGAAAATAGTAGTTCAACCCGATCAACAAGGCCGTCAACACCGATACGATGCTCAATACCCGTTTGTCTGTTGCCTGGAAATAGCTTCTTATATAGCTGGTTATGCTCTTCATGGACCCCGAAAATAATTTTTTTAGTGGTCAGTTAAACTTTCCTGCGCTTAAAAACTCCAATGTTACGTTAAATGATTTCACAACCCTAAAAAGTATAGCCATGAAACTTTTCTCAATTAACCGCCTTACAATTGCTGCTTTTGCAGTATTGTTTGCCACGATCCTTTATTCCTGTAAAAAAGAAGCAAGCTTATCTGATTCCACTCCTTTAACCGAGGAAGAAGCCGCCACTTATTCTGATGAAAGTGCACAGGCCGAAGCCAGTTTTGATGATGTGGAAGACCTGGGTATGACAGCTGCCGAAGAAGAAGGCGTTGTCAGTACTTCCGGACGTTCTGCTGAAGAAGGCAGGAATCGTGTATTTCTTTTTGCTGAATTGCGTTTGCGTATTGGTCATTGTGCTGAGATCACTGTAACTCCCAATGACAGCACTTATCCCAAAACAATTACGATCGACTTTGGTGACGGATGTATCTGTGCCGATGGTAAGTTCCGTAAAGGAGCGGTGATCATTCACCTGACTGCCCCGATCCGTCGTCCAGGTGCTGTAGCTACGATCACATTGCGTAATTTCTACCTGAACCGTGCCCACATCGAAGGCACTAAAACGATCAGCAACCTGAGCGAGAATGGTAATATCAAATTTACTGTGCAGGTGGTGGGTGGCCGTGTAACCCTGCCAAACGGAAGAGGATATGCTTATCAGAGCCTGAAGTATGTAAAACAAATTGCAGGCGGTTCAACTGCGATCTGCCGTGACGATGTGTTTACCGTAGAAGGAAGATCAGAAACTGAATTCAACAATGGTCTGCGTATTGTTTTGAATACAGAATCTCCGCTGGTGAAGAAAGTGGTTTGTCCCTGGATCAGTAACGGCCTGCTGAAAATAAAGATCAACAGCCGGGTGTTATTCCTGAACTATGGTGCCCCCAATAACGGCGACTGTGATAACAAAGCATTGCTTACCTGGAATGATGGCAACAATCAACGTCTTATTACCTTACCCTAAGAGTGAACAAGTATAACGGGAAATGCAAAAAGTCCTTCCAGAAACGGAAGGACTTTTCTATTTTGCAGGATGCGAATTATTTTCTTCCTGTTACTGCTTGGCATATTTTCCTGTAAACAAAAACTTACGGATAAGGAATTGAGGGCTCATGATATGGAGGGTAACTGGTTGGTGGTTTACCCTGATCATGATGACAACAACAGGGATCAGAAAAAAGTATATGGAGAAATACAGGATTCCGTAGTCAGCCTGATGGGATTAAAGCTTGTCCGTTTTGATAAAGGAGGAAATTTCAGGCAGATGGATAGCCTGGAACAAGGCGGTCAATGGAAGGTTACAGATGACTTGCTGCTCCGGGTGGAAAATGGAGGTGAGGGTTATTCTCCATTTACTGCAGAGTTTTACCAGTATAAGAATGATATTATGGAACTGGTTGAGACTATCCGCTATAAGGGAGAATCAATCCAGCTAAAGTGGAAGCTGAAGAAATTGAAAGGAAAGGAAGCTTCCCTGCTTTTTGACGACAAGCCGAATGCGTGGAGGAAAAGACCCGTTACCCCTGAGACCGACGAACAGCTAAAAGAAAGGCTGGCCGGTATGCTGGATTATTATTCCACGTATTATTTTTTAGTTGACAGGGAATCCAGCTATTTTATTCCTTCAAGAGTAATGCTGCCATTCAAGTTTTACCAGCATGCCATCGGACTCCGGCCACTGACTGCAAAAAGTAATTTCATGCAACTCTTTTATGATTCAACACAGGCAGCCAGGGCGCACCTGAGCCTGGATATTGCCATGGGAAAATTAAAAGGCCGCTTCCCTTCCGACGGGGAAAGTTTTATACATGAATATGCTTCTTATATGAAGCTGATGGCGGGGGAGATCAGGAAAATGAACCAGTAGTATTATTTCTCTTTGCTTTTAATACAGCTTGTATTTCTTTTAGCACTTTTGACATATCAATTCGATTGGTGCAGGAATCCTGGCATTTGCAAAAAAACCGTCACATTCGCGACGGCTTAAAATAATCAAATCAGTTGATGGCAGGGTATTTACTCGATATGGAAGCTTACCAGTGTAGAGATTTGCTGGATCTTTAAAACCGGCATTCCCATAGGAGCTCTTTCAGAAATATATTTTACAACACCCAAGCCTGGTTTCAGGTATACCTGGTCTTTGCGGGAGAAAGGCGCTTTCTTTTCAAACAACAGGCAATCGCCAAACTGGCCGGCGGGTGTATGTACGTTCTCCTGCATTTTTACCGAGCGGCCAAGTGCAGCATTATCTTCAAAGCTGGTAAAATATTTTACTGAATCGCCGGGGAAAAGGCCATACTCTTTTTTGGCATCCCTGATCGGGTCGGTGGCAAAGAGACGATATTCGGCGAGGAAGATGGCTGAATCATTAGCATATAACAGGTCGGGCAGGCCAATATTTATATTTGTTTCCCACCAGATGAGCTGGTCGGTAACCGACTGGTACGTTTTGCTAAACTGGAGCGTATCCATTTTCACCTTAACAAAAACACCGTCATTAAAAACTGAATCCTGGTAGACCCAATAATTGCGTGTACTCAGGGGAAGTATACCACAATTCTTTTTGGAATAGCTGACGGGAACGATTTCTCCATTTTCATAACTGCGACCAGTTGGATTCTCTGTTTGTTCTGAACAGGCTTCTTCTGGTACTACAATATTTTCTTTATGACAGGAAGATAATACTGTGCTTGCAATAAGCAGGGAAAGAATAGTTTGTTTCAAGGGGATACGTATTTGTTTCATCGGGACTGCAAAATAGAAAGCAGTCATTAAATCCCATAGCTTTTACACGTATTTTTTCTAAGTATTTTACTCTTTCTACCGTAAAATTACCATTATAGTAAAAAAGAAGCCGGGATCATCAGATCCCGGCTTCTTTTAATAGTAGGAAACACTTATTTGAAAATTGTATTGAAGAACTCTTTCATGTCTTTCCAGGAAGCAGAATCGGCGGCTGCATTATATGCAATCGGGATATTGAATTTTTGTCCCATAGCAGTTGCATTCGGGTTGGTGAAGGCATGGGTGGCACTGTCATAGGCCCTGAACGTATATTTAGCCCCGATGGAATCCATTTGTTTTTTGAACTGGTCAACCTCTGTTTGTGATACAAATGGGTCAACTGCACCATGACAAACCAAGACCTGTGCTTTTAGTAAATCTTTGTTTGCAGGTACTACATTCAGGTTACCATGAAAACTAACCACACCTTTCAGGTCATCGCCCAGTTTGGCCATATTTAATACTTGTGCGCCGCCAAAACAATAACCGATGGCTGCGATCTTCGTAGCATCTGTTTGAGCATAGGTTTTTAACTTTTCCAGGGCTGCATCAAATCTTCTTTTTGCCATTTCCGGGTTTTGATAAAATGGCATAGCCAGTTTGCCGGCAGAATCAGGATTGTCGGCCTGGGCTCCATTTCCATACATATCCACTGCCATGGCGATATAACCCAACTCAGCCAATTGTTTTGCACGACTTCGGCTATAGTCATTTTGTCCCCACCATTCATGCACTACTAAGACAGCGGGACGGGCACCCTCCATATTCTCATCATATACCACATACCCGTTCATGTTGATGCTGTCACCTGTGTAGGTAACAGCTTCTTCTTTTAATTTTGGCTCTTTGGGTTCCATTTTTTTGTCTTCGTTTTTGCAGGAAATGAATAGCAAAGCCGCTATTGATACGGCAGGAATTAAGTGCTGAAGTTTCATTGTGTGTTTTTTAAAGTTCAATCGAGTAACAGTGAAGTTCCTGAAAAGTTTTGGTGCAGGCAAAAATGAAAAACCCGGCAGGGGGAGCCGGGCTTTCGTTTTCGCAACCTATGTTTATCACTCTTTAATGATTCGTCCATTTCCGCTGGTAGAGAAAGCAGTGGTGGGTGGGTTGCCCCTGTAATAGACCCTTGCCTCACCCGAGGCTTCTGCATAGATGGCCTGTATGGGTTTTACCCATGCTTTTGAAGTGCCGGATACGGATATATCCACTTCTGTAGCTGACAGATCGTAAGCATTGAGCCTGGTATTTCCCGAGATACTACCATATAAACTTTCTGTATTACCATTTATAGTCAGGGAAGAAGTGCCAGACATGTCGGCTTGTGCGTTAATGCCTGTACCAGTGGATACCACTGTTGCGTTACCGGAAAGAATATACCTCATCACTGAGTTTTGCCCTGAAAAACCAGTAACTGTTGCATCCGCAGCACCGGATAAGTGAATTGCAATGAGGGTGGGCATCGTAATTACAAAATCAACCCGGTAACGGTCACTCCTGGATGTTTTATATTTTATATCAAGAAAGCCGCCGGTCGCAACCGATATTTCCAGGTCATTAATGTCATTGTTACAGCCACTGGCTTTAATGCTGAAATTGTCCCCTTTAACGATGGCTATTTTAAATGTCTCACCCGCCATTATTTTGGTAAAGCCATTTAAAGCAAACGCTTTTTCAGTTGCGCCGGGGCATTCTCTTTTCTCTTTATCACAGGCAGTAAATAATAAAGCAGTAAGTCCTGCCAGTAAAATGTTTTTTTTCATAAAAGAAGGTTTAAGGTTTATGATCTTTGAACAGGTGCGAATATATTTTCCGCCAACTGATTGTATAGCTTGCTAATGATGAATGGAGATGGTTGTTAAAAAGAATTAAGAAAAGGCCTTTGTTGACAATCCTGGTACTAACAAGTATAGATAGCAGTAAAAGGCAGCTCCGGCTAATTTTTAATTTATTTCCTGCCAATTCTGTAATTTCCCCGTTACCAATTAACTAGAATGAATGTAATGAAACGATATCGCAGTCCATTCATCGTGATAGGAGCCATTGTTCTCTGTGGGTTTCTGCTAACGCAATGTGTGAATAATGAAAAGGAAGAAATAGCCAAAAAAGAAATTGCAAAATTTGCCCAGTTTGCTGGTTCTGCCAGCTGTGCAAGCTGCCACAAGGATATTTATGAAAAACACAAGCAAACCGGTCACTATCTTACTTCCAGGCCGGCAGAAGAAAAATATATTAAAGGTAGTTTTGAGAAGGGAAAGAATGTCTATGCATATACGCCTTCTATTGTACTGGCTATGGAGAAAAGAGACAGCCATTTTTACCAGGTTGCTTATTTTAAAGGGGAAGAGAAAAAAGCCATGCGGTTTGATATTGTTACCGGTTCCGGGGCAAAGGGGCAGTCATTCATGACCTGGAGGGGTAATAAATTATTTCAGCTTCCCATCACCTATTTCACCAATGCAGCGCAATGGTCTAATAGTCCTGGCTTTCCTTCCGACCGGGTTATGATCGACCGTCCTATTACTTCCCGGTGCATGGAATGTCATGTTACTTTCGCCGAAAGAATATCTGAAGAGGGAAAGGAGCCGGAAGAATTTTCAAAAACCAATATTATTTACGGGATCGACTGTGAAAAATGCCATGGACCAGCAGCAGAGCATGTGGCATTTCAGACCAAAAACCCGCAGGAGAAAAAGGGTAAATATATTGTAAACCCGGCATCCATGTCAAGGCAGCAAAATCTTGATCTCTGTGCATTATGTCATGGCGGAAATATTCACAGGACAAAGCCGGTGTTTTCTTATGCAGCCGGTGAAACACTGACAGATTATTTTACTATTGATACATTGAGTGAACTGGCTGTTAATACCGGCAATGTGGATGTGCATGGAAACCAACTGGGATTATTGAAGAAAAGCAAATGTTTCCGTATGGGTGAAACCATGACCTGCAATACCTGTCACAACTCTCATGAGAACCAGCGGGGCAATAAAGCCCTTTTTTCACAAAAATGTATGAGTTGCCATACTGTGGCACATAATAATTTCTGTAAAATTGATACTACTAAATTTCCGGGTATGCGTCAGAACTGTATTGATTGCCATATGCCGGCTAAGCTTTCCATGTCTATTGCAGTGATGTTACCGGGGCAAGATGCACCTGCGGCAGCCCTGGTACGTTCGCATTTTATCAGCATCTACCCGGAAGAAACAAAAAAGTTCATCCCCTTGCGTTTAAAATAAAAAAACCGGCATTTGCCGGTTTCAAATCAATTCAGACTACAATAGTTAATTATCCGAAGTAGATAGCCAGGAAAGTAGCTACACCGGTGAGAAGGAATATGCCGCCAACAACGATAGTTGCCATTACATTCTCATTCTTCATTAATGTGTTGATCTTTTTCATGCACAAAAGTTTTAAGGTTTCGGAAAAGGGTGAAAGGATCCCAGAGGAATAATGGAGAATACGAAACAGTATTTCTTTTGTGATTTTTACAGAGGAACGTGAAGAATGCAAACGTACATCATTCTGCTATACCAGTCAAGTGTATTCATCAAAGCTTTGTTATTATTAGCGACAAGCAATAAGAGCACTTGTATAAATAGTTAGTTTTTAACTGTTTCAGTGAAGAATAAGGCGGTATAGGAAATTTACGATTCTCTAAAAAAAATTGAGATTGTTTATCAAGGCTTGTATTCAATATCCCTTGCGGTAAACCAGTGCAGGGAATCATTGTTCGGGTCGCCATTGTAATTAATAGTGATCTCTTCACCGGGTTTAATATCCTGCAGGGCAAAAAAAGTAATTGTTTTTGTTTCCCGGTCAATCATGTGATGCGCATTACAGGGAAATGCATGATTATAGATGGAGCCAAAGCCCATGGCCACCGACAGAATATTTTCTTCTTTGTTCAGAAAAAAACAATAATTAACCACATGCGTAGAAGTGACGGCGTCAAAATCTTCAGCCGGTATCTCGATCAGCGGGCATTCTTCTACCAGGTCATTTTCATAGATAGGAGTACTGCTGAAAACGCCCCTTCCTTTACCGTTTATTTCTTTAATATACAAGGAGGGTCTTGTCATGGGTTAGAAGGTTACCGGTGAACAATCATCATGTCTGCCATTGTAATTAATGAAGATTTCTTCACCGGCTTTGATGACTTGCACTGCTTTAATATCAATGGTCTGTTTATCCAGGTTGATGCGGTAAGTGGCATTGGAAGGAGCTCGATGATTGTAGATTGAACTGTACCCAAGCCCTATCACAACCTTTATGTTCTCATTCTTTACCAGGAAATAGTAATGATAAAGAGAAGTGTCTTTTAGCAGTTCATCTTCATTATTACTGATTGGAATCAGCGGGGCCGTTTCAATATGTTCTCCTGCTTTTATATCCTTATATGAAAATACACCACGGCCGTGCACGGTGCTTGAAGCCACATACAAATGACCGGGTTGCTTTATGGACGTTTTTTTGAAGAAATGACTGAGTTTCATGATCCAAAAATATCCCCCTAAAGTGGGATAGGGCACTTTGGGAGTTCGCCGTAAATTTAGGAACTAAAATATACGAAAATGAAAAAACTGTTTGCCACAGTTTCGTCTTTGCTGCTCATTATGGGCCTGAAAGCACAAACTACAGTTACTGCAAAAAAAGAAACAACACCACAGGTGAAGCCGGTAACCAGGCAGGTTCCTGTTGTGAAACCCGGGGTGACAATGAAGGAAGGCAGCCATACCATCAAAACAGGTACAACTGTTGCAGATTCATTGAAGGCAGGTATCAAGCAAACTGCTATTAAGCATGAAGGCATCAAGCAGACCACCATCAAACAAACTGTACCGGTTAAACAACAAGCCACACAGATCAAGTTTGACAACCAGGTAAAGCCACATAAGGATGCGCCTATCAAGAACTAAGCAGGCAGTTCTTGAGAAGGTATAAGTACGAGACCAGGGGCTATTTATACAGCCTCCGGTATACCTTTTATAAATAAAAGCCCTTTTTCCCATTTTAAAACGTACCTTCGTGTCTCTGTATGTTATTCCTACACTTAGTTTGACTTGTTCCTCATTTCAGATATCGTGACGGCTTAATGTAAGGCAGGTAAAGTATCATCTTGTTTGATAGCCTTACCACATTTATTTTATCAAATTTTATACAATTGTCATTTAACAATTTATCGCTCATTGAGCCTTTATTAAAGGCATTGGGCAACGAAGGCTATACAATGCCTACACCCATTCAGCAAAAATCTATACCTGTTATCCTGCAACATAAAGACCTGTTAGGTTGTGCCCAGACCGGCACCGGGAAGACAGCAGCATTTGCTATACCCATTTTGCAATTAATGCACCAGGAACAGCAGGGCAACGCCAATAATCGCCGCAATATTAAAGTATTGGTCTTAACACCTACTCGGGAGCTGGCTATCCAGATTGAAGAGAGCTTCAGGGCTTATGGCAAATACCTTGATCTCCGTCACCTGGTGATCTTTGGCGGTGTGTCGCAGCATAACCAGGTGAATGCTTTACGCCGTGGTGTTGATATTTTAATCGCAACTCCCGGTCGTTTACTTGACCTGATGAACCAGAATCTTCTTTCATTGCGGGATATCAAATTCTTTGTACTGGATGAAGCAGACCGTATGCTGGACATGGGTTTTGTGCATGATGTAAAAAGGATCATTGCCAAATTGCCGGCACAACGACAGACTTTATTCTTTTCAGCTACAATGCCGCCGGAGATACAACAATTGGCGAATGTATTATTAAAAAACCCGGTTAAAGTGGAAGTGGCACCTGTGTCATCCACGGCGGATACAATACAACAGGAATTATATTACACAGAAAAAGAGCATAAACGTTCTTTACTGATTCACTTGCTGCAGGATGCTACAATAAAAAACGCACTTGTTTTTGCAAGGACGAAGCATGGCGCTGATAAGATCGCCAAGGACCTGAACCGGTCAGGAATTAACGCAGATGCTATTCATGGTAATAAGTCGCAGAATGCCAGGCAGAATGCGCTGCAGAATTTCAAAGCGAAAACGACAAGAATTCTTGTTGCTACTGATATTGCTGCCCGGGGTATCGATATTGATGAACTGACGCATGTGATCAATTATGAACTGCCCAATGTACCGGAAACCTATGTGCATCGTATCGGCAGAACAGGAAGAGCAGGCGCCAGCGGAATTGCCATTTCCTTTTGTGACCATGAAGAAAGAGCGTACCTTAAAGATATTCAGAAACTGATCGCTAAACAGATACCTGTTGTGCAAGATCATCCTTTTGCGATGACTACGACGGTAACAACTGAAACGACAAGACCAGCACTTCGAAAACCAGTGCGACATGGACAGCAACAGGGGAGTGGTCAAAAAAGACAATTTGGAAGATCTTTTTCCAGGAGAACAGCCTGATAATATATTAACTGCAGTCAGTAATGGCTGCAGTTACACTAGTTTCAATGCTTTGGGGAGAAGACAATCTTTATAAGCGGCTGCTTCTGCGCAGGGACGCATTTTCAATTGCTGTAGCAGTTCGCCGGCATTATATTCAGCCGTATAATATTCGAGGATATTACCGTAAGCGCAGCTTTCGTAGTAGGCACGGTAAATGGAAAGCGATTTATAAGAAGAAAGCTCCTGGTAAAAAGCAATATCATATTCTTCATGACTCAGAAATACCAGGATTTTTGTATCCCTGTGCTGGTTGGGGTATTTCGTGCCAATCTGAACAGGGGCATACCCGCCCGCCTGCACCACTCTTACCTTTTGCTCCGGAAAGTAAACAGAGCTTTTTCCTTTCATGAAATTAAATTCAAAATCCTGGTTCTTATATTCATGCACTGATACGTACCTGTATTTACTTTTTTCATTCACTTCCTGCTGCAGGGTCATATTTTCCGGGGAAGTAGTCTTGTTGAAATCCTTTGCATAGGGTTCCCACTGGGCAAGGAATTTCTCTGTTTCCAGTGGCGTGATAAAGCCTATGAATTGTATAATATTGTCCTTTCTCATACTTGTTCAGATGCTACATCAATTGTATCTACCGAGTGAACAACGCCATTAAAACCCTGCCTGTCGCGGGATAATATTTTGGCCCCATTGATGCGGACTTCACCGTCTTTGACGGATACCATCAGTTCTGTACCATGAATAGTTTTCAGTTTTTGGCCATTGATGAAATCCTTGACTAATTTTTTTTCCGGTAATATAAAACAGGATAACAGGTCGGCAAGTTTGATCTTATTGGCGGGTTTCAACAATTCTTCGTATGAAGTATTTTTCAATTTTCCGAAAGCGAGGTTAACAGGGGCCAGGATCGTAAAAGGGCCTTTGCCATTTAAAGTTTCAGCGAGGTCTGTAATTTTAACCCCTTTCATAAAACTGCTGAGGTTCTTATCTGTATCTGCGATCTGCATGATCATTGCCATAATAGAGTTGATTTAAATACGAAAATGATTCCGGGATTTGCCGGAATAAAAAAAAGAGCCGGCCAGGGCTCTTATCAGAATGAGTTATTAGTATCTCCTGCTGTTATTGTCGGGTCGGCTTGTTTTTTCTCTTGCTACGGAAACAGACATTGCTCTTCCTTCAATCTCTTTGCTGTTAAGGCCTTTGATCGCTTTATTGGCTTCCTCATCAGAATCCATTTCCACAAATCCAAAACCACGGCTGCGTCCTGTCTCCCTGTCTGTGATCACTTTAGCAGAAGAAACAGCACCAAATTGTTCGAATAATTTTCTTAAGTCATCATCCATCGTATGAAAACTTAAATTAGATACATACAAATTCATAAAACATAATTTAGATAAAACAATACAATACCTGTGATGAAGGACTGGCAGCAAGAAGCAAAGAGGAGATTAACTAATACTGGACGGAAGAGTAAAAATTGATTCTGATCTGAACTGACTGTTGGAAGAACTTTTGATCACTCAGTGAAGATACACTATTAAATCGGCAGCACTGTTTTTATTTTAGCAACGAAATACCGGTAAAATACAGCCAAATGGTTTAATTAAAAGGGAAATGCCATTTAATAAGACTACCTTGTAAGGGTCAGTATATTCAACAATAGTGATGTTTTATAATGTTAGTCATTCTGCTCTTTTTAGCCGCCCATTGGTACCTCTCTCTTTTTATGCAAACTTTTTTGCAACATCGTTATGCCGCACACGGCGCTTTCAGTATGAGTAAGGGCTGGGAACGATTCTTTTACCTAATAGCATACATCACACAAGGTTCTGCTTATGTCAGCCCCAGGGCTTATGCCATCATGCACCGTATGCATCATGCCTACACCGATACTGAAAAGGACCCACATTCCCCCATGTTCGATGATAATATGTTCAAACTGATGTGGCATGCCCGGCAGGTTTCCTCCCAGATTTATAAAGGCAAGTTTGAAGTGGAACAACGATTTACCAAAAACCTGCCTGACTGGCCTTTATTGGATAAAATAGCTAATTCTGTATGGTCGAGATTGGGTTGGATTGCTGTTTATACAATGATCTATATCCAGTTTGCTCCATCTGCCTGGTGGTTTTTATTATTACCCATCCATATCCTGACAGTTCCGCTGCATGGTACCATCATTAACTGGTTCGCACATAAATATGGCTCAAGAAACTTCGAGGTTAAAAATACTTCCACCAATTTATTTAAAGTGGACCTGCTGATGATGGGCGAGGCGTATCATAACAATCACCATAAAAACCCGTCGGCTGTCAACTTTGGCTACCGGTGGTATGAAATAGATCCGACTTATGGGATGATCCGCTTGCTGAACCGGTTAAAGATCATCCGGGTTCATAAGCTTCAGGCATCAGCAGCTGTTGCAGTTTCATAAACACTTGCGATTCTGTTATTTAGTGGTGTTATTGTTTTCATAAACAGTTGTTTCCTCCTGCTATAAAGCAGCTTTCCTTTTGGCAATTATTATTATCTTTAGTCACTTAACACTGCCTATGATGATTAACTGTAACAGATGGAGAGACGTACCCAGTGCATTCATCGCCTTACCTGTTATTTTTTTTCTCACTACACTTACTTCATCTGCACAGCAGGCCAGCTTAGCTGTCAATACCCCGATTAATAGTAAAGTACAGCCAGTTGCTGGCAATGACAAAGACCTCTTTGGTATAAAGGGCCGCTATATTCAGAATAAAGGACAATATAGAGATACACTGGCTAACTATGGTGCCATGGGGAAAATCCTCTATGGCTATGAAGGTTTAGGAATGCCTGTACTGTTTACTGCCAAAGGAGCTATTCATTTGCAAAGAAAACAAAAGACTCTTTCTTATGAAGAAAGGGAAAGAATGGAAGAACGGGGGATGACCAAAGAGCAGATACGTAAAAGCAACCCGGCGGTCGATCGTGTTATAACAGTTGAATGGATCAATGCTAACCCGGACGTTGAAATTATTGCGGAAGATGCTGCTGAAGGATATCATGTGTACGGGTTACAATTACAAAAAGCCACAGCGTTTAAAAAAATTACTTACAAAGAAATTTACCCGGGTATTGATGCAGTTTATTCCTTTATCAAAGTGGAGAAGCCGGGGTATGAATTCAGTCTTATTGTAAAACCGGGAGCCGATATGGCAAAAGTGAAGATCCGTTATGCGGGTGATGTACAATCAATCAGGCAGGATAAAAATGGCCGCCTTATCATCAGCTCTGATATTGATGGAATTATTCAGTCTGCCCCTCTTTGTTTTTATACTGACAATGAAAGCACAAACGAAAAGATCCGGACAGGCTACCTGATTAGTAATAAAACTGAGGTTAGTTTCAAATTGCCGGCTGATTACAGGAATGATAAAACGCTTGTAATTGACCCCTTTGTAACCGGCACGACAACCCTCACAGGTACAAATAACGGTATTGCAAAGGATATCGACTTCGATTATGCGGGTAATATTTTTGTGTCGGGTGGAGGAGATGCCGGAACACAGAAGCTGGCTAAATTTTCCCCGGCGGGCACATTGCTATGGACTTTTTCAGGAATACTGGGAACTCCTTCCTGGAATTTTGGCGGTTCCTATGGTGGCTGGATGGTAGATAAGGTAGGCGGTGGGGTTTACCTCGGGCAAGGGCTAATGGGCAACGGGTTTACCGTGGTGCGATTAAATGCTGCAGGAACGTATGATAATTATATCACCACCCCCAATATCAATTTCAGTGAAAACTGGAAAATGACCTGGAGTTGTAATGGAGGGTCACCTAAAATACTGATTGCTGGTGGTGGCGGTTCTGCTAATAATGAACTCGCATTACTGGCTCCTCCTGCAGTTGCACCGGCTACATCGAATCTTTCCGGCTTATCGGGAGGACATAATGATATCTCCGATATTGTTATCGACCCGGTGACAAATGATATGTTTACTATTTATTCAACCCCTGTCACAAATGCGCTCAGGGATAATTTTATCTATAAGCATCCGCCGCCGTACACCTCCGCAGCAATTGCATGGCAGGTGCCCGCCGGTTACTTTGCGCTAAGAGAACCTAACAACAGGCCGTATGTTTTCGGATTAGATAATTCAAGCAATACGCTGGCAGTAAATTCATCCTATTTATTTTACTGGGACGGCGTTAACCTGAAAGCTTTCAACAAAACCACCGGTGCTACCGTCGGAACAGCAATGACGTTTACTTCAAACATTATCCTGCTGCAAGGCGGTATACATGCGGATGAATGTAATAATGTGTTTATCGGGTTCTCCAATGGAATTATCAAAGTTTTAAAATTCAATGGTAGCACATTTGATGATGCCGCTGCCGCTGATATCACTATTGCCGGGTTTCCTCTTAATGCAGTGTATGACCTCACTTATGATAACGCACATGAACTTTTATATGCCAGCGGTAATGGTTTTATAGCATCGATTGATGTTTCAGGCTATTGCCCTTCCACGATCTATTCGTTATCGGTGGTAGATGATTGTCTTACTTTGTCCGCCACTGCTACAGTGAGCCCGGTTCCTCCTTCCGGAACAACGGTGACCTATGTGTTGTATGACGGCACCACTCAACTGGCGAGTAATACAACTGGTGTTTTTACCGGGTTATTCACCGGTATCAATTATACGATCAGGGCATTCCTGAACAGGGATTGCGGAGGCACACAGACGTTTACCAATTTCATGTTTAGTGCGTCTCCAACATTAATTACAAATAACCCACCAGCAGTTTGTCTGCCCGATGGTACGGCAGACCTGACAGCTCCGGCTATTACGGCAGGTTCTGCAACAGGCTTTACCTATAGTTACTGGCAGAATGCAACTGCAACGATCCCATTAACCAACCCCTCTGCTGCTATTGCCGGAACGTATTATATCAAAGGTACACCTGCTGCGGGTTGCCCCGCGGTGAGGGCTGTTACTGTTCCTTCACTTCCGGTACCCGTTGGTGATGCAGGTACTGATATCGCAATTTGTTTTGGTGATAATACACAATTGAACGGATTAGGCGGCGTAACCTATTCCTGGAGTCCATCTAATTTCTTAGATAATTCCACTATTGCTAACCCGAGAGTGATTAATCCTACCTCCGGAACTCATGTGTATCATTTGACCATAACAGATCCAAACGGCTGTCGCTCACTGGCAGATGAACAGGTAGCAGTGATCGTTGCTGCTCCTCCGCTGATCGGGATTGTCAGGGATACTGTTGTCGCTATCAACCAGCCATTGCAACTGAACGCAACAGATGCTAATAACAGCGGTTTTATCAGTTATGTTTGGAGCCCTTCAACAGGTCTTAACGATCCTTTTATTCCCAACCCTATTGCTATTCTTGACAGGGATATCACTTATATCATTAAAGCAAAAACGATCAGTGATTGTGAAGGGGCTGCTGCTGTGAACGTAAAAGTATACCAGGGCCCTGAGATATATGTACCAACAGCATTTACTCCCGGTAACGACGGTTTGAATGATATTCTCAAAGCAATTCCAGTTGGCATGAAAGAGTTTCATTTCTTCAGCGTTTATAACCGTTGGGGGGAAAGAGTATTTACTACCAATGATCCCCGTAATGGCTGGGATGGTAAAATAAAGGGCATACCACAAGGCGCCAACACCTATGTTTGGATGGTGGAAGCAGTAGATTATAAAGGGAATAAGGTGTTCAGGAAAGGAACAGTGACTTTGATCAGGTAATTATGATTTCGGTTTCCTGAATTCTTTCAGTTTATCACTGATATAAACGATCATATCAGCCCGGTCTGTTTTCCTGCAAAAATCATAAGAGGGCCTGTAGCGGTACATAAACAACCGTAATGAATCACCATGAAGATTGGTAAGCCGTTCCACCCATTCAGGAGGGAAGGAGCGGTCGATATAAGAATCCCTTTCTTCTTTCAGTAATCTTTTCCTTAGTTCCCGTTGTCGTTTGGCTTTGCTGGAAAAATAACTGAGCGGACTGATGCTGATACCAACACCATCTGTAGGCCGGTTGCCTCCCGTGATATTCTTCAGGCTGTCAAAATAATAGCGGTAAATGTTCCGCCGTTCCAGCGAATCCGCCTGGTAACTGCTGTTCAGGGTGATGCCGCTTAGCGAGACATACCGGACGGATAAGCTGACATCATATTGCGTCAGGAGGTGACTGAAGGTTACTATCACCGAATCGGTTTTAAAGCCTGATGCAGTAAACATGATCTTATCACCTTCACTGGCCGCAATGCTGTAACTCCCGTCTTTGGCAGATACACTAAATGACCTGTTTGTCCTGTTGAAAATATTGATACCTGCGAGAGTTGAGTCGGTGATCCGGTCATAGATTTTTCCGTGTAAAGTTTGCTGTGCGTTGATGAAGCTGCCAAAAGCAGCGAGGAAGAAAATCACAAGTAGCAGCCGGTTCATCTCCTAAAAGTAGAAAGGCTGGACGGAGATGCCGGAGTAAATAAAAAAAATCTTTGTTAAAGTAGCTTACAGTTTAATGTCTTCAATTGTTCTTTTCAGCCGGCTTCGTTCTGCAGCAAAAGCAACAAGATGGCTTTCTACAGAAACATCAATAGAAGAACTCAGAAGCCCAGGCTCTTGTTGATATATTGCCTGCACCCAATCCCTTACAAGCCGGTGGTCTCCGCCACCATGGGCATCTGTTTTTAATGACCATGAAGTTTGCTTGCGGGATTTGAAACTGGTCATTACAAAACTTTCCATATCCCCGGTAATATCCCCTTTCGATCCCATGATGCGGGTTCTTCTGCCTTCATAAGATACATGTGCTTCCATGGAAAAACCTGCTGTAACCCCATTTTCAAATAGCATATTTACAGTAAGATGATCGGGTTGATCATTATCCATTTTATAAACACAACGTCCGTAGTCAGTTGTTTCCAGTTGTTCAAGTATGTACTGGTCCCATGTATGTTTTTGATCGGGAAGATCAAAAACATACAGTCTTTTACGATCCCGGTAATAGATCTGCAAAGCAGAATAAGGACAGGTCTGTTCCACTTTGCAGCCGCCTGTACAGCGGTCAGTACATCCTTCCGGCGCATTGGCATTGGTGAACCAGCGAAGGTTGCCAAAACAATGCACATCGTGTACGGGGTTATTCACAAGCCAGCGGATAATATCAGTGTCGTGTGATGACTTGGCAAGGATAATCGGGGCCGTTTTCAGACTGTTTTTCCATTTCCCCCTGACATAGGAATGACTCATATGAATATGCTCGATAGGTTCCATATGATGGATGCTGATAATATCCCCGATTAACCCGGCATCTATGATTTCTTTTAATTCTCTGAAGTACGGGGTGTACCGCAATACATGACAAACACCCACAATTCTGTTTGTTTGTTTTGCTTTTTGTAAAATCAGCCTGCATTCTTCTTCAGTCGTTGCAATCGGTTTTTCCAGCAACACATCATACCCTTTTTCCAGGGCTGCCAGGCAGGGTTGGGTATGTAAAAAATCAGGCGTGGCAATTATTACAGCATCCGCAAATTTTTCCCGGGTAAATACTTCTTCCCAATTTTTAAAGCAAACTGTATCATCCAGTTTATGTGTACGGGCAGTCCTTTTTCTTCTTTCCGCATTAATTTCTGCAACAGCAACAACCTGCATCTCACCGGGAAACAGCCGGGCATAGTCTGCATAAATAGTGCCCCGGTGACCAGCCCCAATCAAAACGACAGTAACAGGCTTTGCGATTTTCTTGTGTGCCGGGTTATGAAAAACATCGTCGTTCAGACCGAATAAACCAGCCACTTCATTCCAGCCCAGCGTGGCTGAATCTTTTATAAAATGAAAGGGGCGAAGAATTTTTCTTAAGCTTATAAATTGACGTAATGACATATCCTGTTTATTGATTACTTAGTATTTGAAGATAATTTATGGTCATAGCCTTTGCGGTTGTCATGTTTTCATTCAATGATAGCGACTGAAAGATCCATTACATTCGTTCCGGTGCTGCCTGTTTTAAACAAGGCTGCGGCTTCTTTAAAAAAATGGTAAGAATCCTGTTGTTGCAGGTAATTTGCCAACAGCATTTCTTTTTCTTTCATCCTGGCTAGGGTTAGTTGGTCTGCAAAAGCTCCTGCTGCATCCGTTGGGCCATCTGTTCCATCGGTGCCTGCTGCTAAAAAGCAGAATCCCGGGATTTCATGTGTCATCATTTCATGCAGTACTTGCAAAACCATATGCTGGTTACGGCCACCCTTTCCTTTGCCGGTTACCTGCAGGGTGGTTTCGCCCCCTGTCAGAAAACAGGCAGGCCTGTTTCCCCTGTAAGCAGAATAAACAGCAAACAAGTTTCGGGCAGCATCTGTTGTGTCTCCCTGCAAACAACTTTCCAGCACATGTGTATGATAGCCTAATTTTTGTGCTTCATTTTTTGCTGCGGCCAACGCCATCAGGTTTGAGCCGATCAGCAAATTGCTGCAATTTTTTAAAACAGCATTGCCGGGTTTAATTGTTTCAGGTATGGCACCCTTAATTCCCTTTTCGATATGGTGCAGAACCGGTGAAGGAAGCTTATCTGCCAGCTTGTATTTTTCTATTATTTTTTTGACGTCCTCAAAACTGCTGGTATCATCCACTGTGGGACCACTGCCAATAACAGTGAGCATGTCACCCGGTACATCCGAAATTATTAAAGAAAACCATCCCGACCGGGGGGCATAACTAAGCAGTTGACCGCCCTTAATTCTTGAAAGATGCTTACGGACGGTATTCATCTCTGCTATATCAGCACCACATTGCAATAACAAACCAGACGTTTGCTGTAATGCCTCAAGGCTGATTCCCGCAGGTAAATCGGCCCACAATGCGGATGCACCTCCGCTGAGTAAGCATATGATTATGTCCTGCTGACGGGCTTCTTGTACTACAGCAATTGTTCTCTCAACGGCAATAACCCCGTTTTGATCAGGAACAGGGTGTGAAGCTTCGAGGCATTCAATATGTTCAAGAGGTAGAGCATGATCATATTTGGTGACGATAAATCCTTTTGCAATTCGCTTGCCGGCAATTTTTTCTACAGCCTGTGCCATGGTTGCGCTGGCTTTACCTGCACCAATTACAAAGATTTTTGTAGTTGCTGTTAATGGAATAAGCTCTTTTCCAATTCGAAGGTTATTGCCTTTTAATTCGAGGAATTCCGGGATTAATTGACCCGGCTGTACGGCAGTTACAGCAGCTTCAAATATTTGTTGGCAATGTTCTCTCAGCTCCATAGCGGGGATGGCATTTGGGTTTATGCTTAAAATTAAATGATATATAGGGATAATGAAGAAACTGTAGAGGCTCTTATTCTAATCTAACCTAAGTATATCATTTTTTTAATCTCAGCGATTAGTATGCCTGGAAACCTGTGCCCTGCTGGGATCGATAAAGTCATTCTCCCGCAAAGGGGGGATTTTGCAGCTGATATTTGGCCGGTATTGTTTTTATAACTGATTTTGTAATCCGCTTTTGATTGATAGCAAACACTACCCGGCAACCGTTCACTAACTACTGCAGTTTTACCTGCCATTTTATGAACCAGTCTCGTACACTGCGTTGAAGCAGGGCGGGGTCCTTATTACCATTTTAAAAAACTATATGTATGAAACGTATTGTCATTGCTATTCACCTGCCCGTTGCTACATGTAATCCATGTCTTGCTTATGCAAAAAATAAATGCATGGAGGTGTCTTATGCTTAAAATAATGATCACCGCTGAAGATGGCTACCAATTAAGTGCTGTATATGCAAGGCCGGTCGGCGAAAGTACTGGTGCTATTGTGCTGAGTTCTGCTACCGGGGTTAAAAAAGAGTTTTATATCAACTTCACCCGTTACCTGGTACAGAACGGTTATACGGTATTGCTTTATGACTACAGGGGGATTGGTGAATCAGCTCCGAACAATCTGAAAACGTCCGCTTCTTATATGCATGAATGGGGCACCAAGGATATGAATGCGATGCTGAATTATATGGTGGAAGAACGGAAGCATACGGGCATTATCTGGGTGGGCCATAGTGTCGGTGCCCAATTGATTGGTTTCCTCGATCAGAAACAGCATATCAAAAAAGTGATCGCTATTAATGCGGCTGTAGGGTATTGGGGTTATTTCCCTTTCCCCAGAAATATCGCTGTTTGTGCATTATGGTATGTGATTGGGCCATTGCTTATCAAAATGCATGGTTATGGTACCATGCGCAAGATCGGCTGGGGTGAAGACCTGCCGAAAAACATCATCCTGGAATGGAGGCAATGGTGCATGAGCAAGAATTATTTTATGAAATTCCTGGAGCAAAAAATACAGGCGGACAGGTTCTATCATTTCACCACGCCGATCACAGCCGTTTATACCAGTGATGATTTTATTGCCAATGATAAAACAGTACCGCTGATGATGAAATTTTTCCCTAATGCACCACAGGAGATCATGAAACTGCCGGTAGAACAACATACCCGCCATAAAGTGGGGCATATGGGCATCTTTCGGAAAAAATTTGAAAGAGATCTCTGGCCTTTATTGGTGGGAGTGATTGAAAGATGATTATTCAATAATTAAGAAAATAGGTTTCCCGGATTACATTAAAAAAACCCCATATGCTGTTCAGGCAAAACAAAATTGCGGCAATGACAGCATGACGCAGCAGCCATTTAAAGGATTGATTAAATCCAATGCTGTCTTCATACTGCATTGATTTACGACTTTTGCCCGAGAACACAAAGAAATAATAGGCCTGTAACGGCAACAAAACAGCATATGTAACAAGAAATAAAATATCCAATCTTAGAATAAATGTTAGAAAAGATGAGTTGATCCCACTGCTGTATTTTGAAAACGAGTTAAAAATTATTCCGGCAACAATAAAGTCAAAGATGCAGGTTAGCAAACTGCAGATATACAGAAACCTGGTCCAGCGGCTAATTCGAACCAACAAGTTCCTGCCGGTTTCATCAAGCTTAATTTCGAAAAGTTCTTCTTTCATGCCAGGAAGATACTTCACCGTAGGAAATTTCCGTTTTTGCCGCACTTGTACTAACCCAATCAGCGCCTACTTATGGCAGGAGGATATTTGCCTTTACTGCATCGGGGTTTTCTGCCTTTTATCACCACTTTCTTCTCACATTTTTGGCCCTTCATTGTGAATAAATGCCCATTTGCCAAACCGATTATTCCTGACCTTTGACTTATATTCGCCGCCTGACTTAAAATTAGAAAACAGTGAGATTAAAGAGCTTAGAAATCAAGGGGTTCAAAAGTTTTGCCGACAAAACAATTGTCAATTTCGACGACAATATCACGGGCATCGTTGGACCAAACGGTTGTGGTAAATCCAATATCGTGGACAGTATCCGCTGGGTGATAGGGGAACAGAAGATCAGCCACTTGCGGAGTGAGAACCTGGACAGCCTTGTCTTCAACGGTTCCAAGACCCGCAGCGCCTCTGGCCTGGCCGAGGTGAGCCTGACTTTTGAGAACACCAAGAACCTGCTGCCCACCGAGTTCAGCACTGTAACCATTACCCGTAAGTTTTATAAAAGTGGCGAATCGGAATACCGTCTGAATGATGTGCAGTGCCGCCTGAAAGATATCCAGAACCTGTTCATGGATACCGGGGTGAGCACTGATAGCTATGCGATCATCGAATTGGGCATGGTCGATGATCTGATCAAGGACAAAGACAACAGCCGCCGCCGGATGCTGGAACAAGCTGCCGGCATTTCGATCTATAAAACCCGTAAAAAGGAAGCCAAGCAAAAACTGGATGCCACCGAGCAGGACCTGGCCCGTATCGAGGACCTGCTGTTCGAGATCAATAACCAGCTGAAAGCACTGGAGAGCCAGGCCAAAAAAGCTGAGAAATACCACGAGATCAAAAAGGATTACCGGGAGATCAGCATTGAACTGGCGAAAGCGGCCCTGGAAGGATTTAACCTGACCTACAAAGAACTGAATGAACAGCATGATGCGGAAACCGATAAGAAGATCCGCATGGAAGCCGAGATAGCGAATGAAGAAGCAGCACTGGAACAGGAGAAAGTGGGTTTCATTGAAAAAGAAAGACAACTGCAAAGTATGCAGCATGCTTTCAACGAACTGGTGCAACAGGTAAGAACCAAAGAGAATGAAAAAAACCTGGCGGCCCAGCGGTTGGAATATCTGAAAGAAAGAGAAAGCAGCCTGAAGGAGTTTTTGCAAAAGGCAGGCGGCCAGCTAAAAGGAATTGACGAAAGCATCGGCTTTACCCAATTGCAGGTAGAAGAGGAATCAAGAGCACTGGAAGGATTAAGTGAGCAATTACAGCAACTGAATAACCAGGTATCCGTGCAAAGAGAAGCGCTGGATGAAAAGCGCCGCACTTTGGATACATTCCGTAGTGAATACCAGCAGGTGCAGCGCAGCCAGTTTGATGCGGAGAAAAAAGTGGCAGTAGCGGATACATCTGTACAAAATTTGCAAAGGGCTATCGGGCAGATAGAAGAGGAGAGAAAGCAAAGAGAAGAGCAACGTCATCACCTGGATGAAGAACGTTTGCTGAAAGAAAAAGAACTGAATATTAAAAAAGTGGACCTGGAGCAATTGCAGCAGCACCAGGAAAACACGAAGGAACAGATATTACAAACACAGTCCATTGTGGAGACGCTCCGGAATGAACTGGCGGTTGAGACAAGAAAGCTGGATGCCAAAAAGAACGAACATGACCTGCTGAAGAGCATGATCGATTCAATGGAGGGCTATCCTGATTCGGTAAAATTCCTCCACAATAACAATAACTGGAACTATACATCGCCGATCCTCTCTGATATTCTTTATGTAAAAGAGGAATACAGGACAGCTTTGGAAAATGTACTGGAACCTTACCTGAGTTACTATGTAGTCAATAACCTGCAGGAAGGTTTGCAGGCGGTTCGTTTACTGGATGAGAATAAAAAAGGGAAGGCTAATTTCTTCCTGCTGGATAAAGTGAACGAGAAAGGAGCTGAGGCTTCTGCTCATCAACTGGAAGGTGCAGTTCCTGCACTGAGTGTGGTGGATGTGGAAGAGAAATACAGAAAACTGGCAGAACATTTATTAGGAAATGTTTTTATTGCCGATAGCGAAGATGCCTTGCAAAACAGCAATGGTTTTGTAGTGATCGAGAAAGCCGGTAAATATGTAAAAGGAAAATACTCGCTGACCGGTGGTAGTGTGGGAATGATCGAAGGAAAGAAGATCGGCCGTGTAAAGAATTTAGAAAAATTACAGGATGAGATCGCTGCCCAGGATGAAGAGGTGGAGAAACTCCGCAGCGAGATACAGGCAAGGCATAATGAAGTGACCGCTTTTAATGAAGATCTGCGGGAGAATGCATTACGGGAAACCGAAAGAGAGATCCAGCAGTTGACCAACCAGGTCTTCTCCCTGCACAATAAACTGGAGAACCTGCATTCCATGCAGACCAACAGCCAGCATCGGTTGGAAGAACTGAATCACCAGATGCAGCAAACGCACCAGTCGGTTGAAGGGGTTAGAAACCAACTGAACGAATTTAATGAGCAGTTACAAGCCTACACCGCCAAGCTGGCTGAAGCGGATGAGAATTTTAAAGCGGCTGAAACAACGTATAACGAGGCTTCACAACAATACAATGAGTTTAACCTGAATGTGACCAGGCAGCAGAGCAAGATCAATGCACTGAAGCAGGAACTGGATTTCAAGCGCAACCAGTTGAACGACCTGAACCAACAGATCGAAAGTAATACGACCAGTTTATCTGATACTACCACCAGCATTGAGCAATCAGCTACATCCTTAAAAGATATTGAAGATGCTTTGCTGGAAATGATCCGGAGAAGAGAAGAGGAGCAAACCATATTGAATGAAGCGGACCAGGCCTATTATAACCTGCGTAACCAGCTGAGTGAAAAAGAAAGTGAGCTGCGTCATAAAGTAAAAGATAAAGAACAGGTAGAACATCTATTAGCGGCAATCAAAGACAAACTGAACGAACTGAAATTACAGTTAGCCGGAACGAAAGAGAGATTAGATGTTGAGTTCCGTATCAAACTGGAAGATATTTTAGACCAGGCCCGGACATCGGAAACTGCGCTGGAAGAATTGCAGGAGAAAGCAGATCGGATGAAGAAGCGGCTGGAAAACCTCGGCGAGGTGAACCCGACAGCGATCGAAGCATTTACGGAGATGAAAAAGCGGTATGAATTCATCGTGGAGCAAAAGAATGACCTGGTGAATGCCAAGGACAGCCTGTTGAAGACTATTGAAGAAGTGGAAGCAACAGCGAACCTGAAATTCCTCGAAACCTTTAACCGGGTGAAAGAGAATTTTATTAAAGTGTTCAAGACCCTGTTCACCGAAGATGATCATTGTGACCTGGTACTTGAAAACCCGGAAAACTTAGCAGATACCGGTATAGAAGTGATTGCCCGTCCTAAAGGTAAACGCCCCACCTCGCTGACACAGCTGAGTGGTGGTGAAAGAACCTTAACGGCAACAGCCCTGTTATTTGCGATCTACCTGATCAAACCGGCACCGTTCTGTATCCTGGATGAGGTGGATGCCCCGCTGGATGATGCCAACGTTAGCAAGTTCACCAATATGATCCGCCAGTTCAGTGATAACTCACAGTTCATTATTGTTACCCACAATAAAATGACGATGAGTACCGTGGATGTGATCTATGGGGTAACGATGCAGGAGCCGGGTGTAAGTAAACTGGTAAGTGTTGACTTCCGCAATTTGCAGCAGAACCAGAATTAATGCTGGGTGATAAATTGTCAATAAATTTGAAAGTCTTGCGGAAGCAAGGCTTTTTTTATACTGATAACTCTCAACTATGCGTACAATCATTCTTCTCGTTGCCTCTAATATCTTCATGACCTTTGCCTGGTATTATCATTTGAAACAGGAGGGCTGGCCTTTATGGAAAGCCATTGTGCTGAGCTGGTTCATTGCTTTTTTTGAGTATGTGTTGATGGTCCCGGCCAACCGCAGTGGTTATGCCAAAGGATTTTCGGGCTTCCAGTTAAAAATGATCCAGGAAGTGATCACACTGGTCGTGTTTGTGTTCTTTGCCGTTTTTTACCTGAAGGAACCCTTTCACTGGCGGTATCTCGTGAGTTTTGCCCTGCTGCTGGGAGCTGTTTATTTTATGTTCAGCAAACGATTTGGATAGCGTCAGAGCACCGATCACATTTCCTCTTCTGTTATTTTAGGCGAGGTTTTATGATGTTCTCTTTGCTTCTGACGGCGGATTAGATCCGACTTTATTTTATGTACAAAAGCCTGGCAAATGGAAATGATCCCTGCTATCAGTAAAACAGCAAAAGCAAGTGCCCACAGGTACCAGTCTTCTTCTTTCTGAGCTTTTTCTGATCTTTCGTAGATGGTATAAAACAATACAACAATGCTGGTCGTTATAAGGGCAATACCTATCAGCAGTTTGGTCAGGTATTTATCCTGGTGCGTGTTTGACATAGTATCAGGTTTGGCTGTGGACAGTATATCTGGCAAAAGTAAAGAAATAATCTTTTGTTAACTTACTCCTGCCCGGATTGGTTAAAAAACTGAACAAATTATTTTTAAATCTAAATTGCAGTATGAAAAAGAACATTCTGACTTTCCTGTTATTGGGTGCCTTTTTTGTGGTTGCCGGGCAGGAGGCTCCCGAAGGCTTATTCATTAATTCCAAAGCCCCGGATTTTAAAGCAACAGATCAGAATGGAACTGAAGTAAGGCTGAAAGACCTGCTAAAAAAAGGGAAAGTCGTATTGGTGTTTTACCGGGGTAACTGGTGCCCGTATTGCAACCGCCAGCTGAAAAGACTGGAAGATTCCTTGCAACTGATCAAAGATAAAGGGGCAACACTTATTGCCGTTACACCGGAAAAGCCGGAAGGGGTGGATAAGACCATCGAGAAGACAAAAGCAGAGTATTCCATCTTATACGATGAGGGTCTTAAGATCATGAAAGCCTATGAAGTGGAATTTATCGTGCCGGAGAATACGATTACCCGCTATCGTAATTCCGGGATCGACCTGGAAAAGATCAATGGGAAAGATTGGAATTATTTACCAGTACCTGCTGTTTATGTCATCGACAAAGAAGCTAATATCACCTACCGTTTTTTTAATAGTGATTATAAAAAAAGACCGACCGTGCAGGAGATACTGAACAATCTCTGAAGCAAATTACAGGAATGGTCACACCGGCCTGCTTTCTATACTGGTGAACTTTTTCTTCTTCCGGAGGAAATATTTTTCAAATAATTCGTAAGAAATTATTGATAAGCCAATCGTAATTACGAGTGCTATTGGTAACTGCCATTCAGGAGCCACTATACTCATTTTTTCACAGAGCACCGCAGCTTCATAAATACCGAAGATGTGAAAAATGTATAATCCATACGATATTTTCCCGAGGTAACGGATGATAGGATTATTCATCAGCTGCGTGATAACACTTGTTTTACTATAGACCACCGCAGTAAATAACAGAGCAAAAGCAATCGCTACAAACGTGTAAACAAATACCTGGTGAAGACCTGTATCAGATTTTGAAGGGAAA
>CADEDV010000007.1:33254-69472 GCA_902826165.1 uncultured Bacteroidota bacterium | reverse complement strand
AATGTAAGAAATATAATACAGTCCGCATACAGCTGGCAGCTGCCAGGCAATAATTGCCCTTCAGTTTTTTTAGCAGGTCATCGAAATACCCAAGTCCTAAAAGAATGCCTGCTAAGAAACAATCTCCTGAAACCGGTAGAACATAGATGAAAGGATGTTTAGCCCCGCAGGCAACACTGAGGAGTCTCGCTGCCAGCATCATGGTGAAAAGGGCTGCAAACAGGAACATAATCTTTTTTTGGGGCTGTCTCAGCAACCAGGGAATAGTAAAAGGAAGTATCAGGTAAAATTGCTCCTCCATTGATATACTCCATAGATGAAAAGAAAAAGGGTTGCCATTATAGTAGCCGATTGCCGATAGTATGTTATCAATGAAAAAAATATTTCCTGCCAGCCTGCCTGTTGAAAAATGATTGATATCCTTAATCAGCCAGAAGAGTACAGTAAACAAGAGATAAGCAAAGTATAGAGGCCATATTCTTAATATTCTCCGGGTAAAAAAATTTCTGGTATTAATGCTGCCTTTGTTTTGGTATTCCTCTTTTAGCAGCCTGGTCAGTAAAAAAGCACTGATGAGGAAGAACAATTCCACACCGATCCATCCGGTCTCATAAAGAAAAGAGCTGGGTTGATAAGCAGTAAAATGCCTGAAAAACACAAAGAAGAAAGCTAAAAACCGCAGTCCATCAATAGTTGGAAAATAGATCCTCAGGCCTGTAGTTGTGGCTGACATACAGGATTAATCTAAAATAAGCTTACCTATCTGCCCTTTATTACCCGCTAAGAAAATGGTCGTTCCCATTTTGGCAATACGTACCACATGAAAACTTTCTTTGCTTACCCATTTCCAAGTTTTTCCGCCATTATAAGAATAATCAACACCATTCAGGCCGCAACTCACCAAATCAGTTTTGGATAAATACTCCACGCAACTGCGGTAGCCATGGGGTGGAGTCGAAGGGGCATTCCAGCTCTTGCCTCCGTCAGTCGTGTAATAACAGTTTTGTTTACTTTCTGCCGGGGTCAGAAAATCTCCTCCTACTACAACAATTCTTTTGCTACCCTTTAATTTGCCTTCATCAAATACTGCTACTGAATTAGCACCGGTAGTTTCTTTGCCTTGTATAATTGGGATATCAATGACACTATTATTGGTAAATAATCTTGAACGGGTGCCCCCGCTCACCATAAAGTATTTATTCTTTTCAAACAAACGGATATTGGTGCCGCTGGCTGCAAAGAAAGCTTCACCTGAATCGGCAACAGGTCTTTGACGTTCTTCCCATTCCTGCCAACTCTCGCCAGCATCTTGTGTAGCAGCTATAAAAACCTTTTTATTGATCGGATCTCCGATTACCATACCTGTATTTTGATCCACAAAATGCATTGCATCCAGGAACATACCCGGCGTTTTGTTTTCGTAAACAGTTTTCCAGGTTTCACCTCCATCTGTAGTTTTAAGAATTACTGCAGGCGTATCCACCGCCATAATGATAGCTGTGCTGGCATCAAACGCTTCTATATCCCGGAATTCTTTTTTCTCAAATCCCTTTACTGTCATCCATTTCCAGTTTTTTCCGGCATTGCTGGACCGTCCCACCATACCGTTACTTCCACTTACCCAAACAATATTATCATTCACCACACTTAATCCACGAAGGCTGGTATTAGTGCCGGATGTCAGCACCTGCACTTTGGGATCGGGGCGATAACGAAAACCGGATAAACTCAGTAGTATTAAGGAAATAAGTAGGATATGTATTTTCTTCATTGATACCAGGTATAAGAAAAGGTAAGATAGAATATTAACGAGATAAAAGGAAATGGTTACTGTTCTTAGTAGGGCTGCATCGTCCGTGCGGATGATCCATCATCAAATAATTCGATCACGGCATAAGCCGGTGCAAATTCCTGGAAAGCACCTTTCCACCAGTTGCCGGAAACAGCACCATTACAATAGTATTTGATACCGAGGTAATCCACTTCATCCTGCAGGTGGATATGCCCGCTGATACATACTTTTATATTCGGATATTGAACAAATAATTTCTTTAAAACCAGGAAATCACTGTGCATCAGGTTGCGCTGGATCTTCAGGTCGCCATTAGGTTCTGTTTTGTCAAAGAATAATCCGGCACAGATCGATAAAATAGGAATATGAGATACAAAACAAACGAAATGATCAGCGGGTACCTGTTTTAATTCCTGTTGTAACCAGTCCAGTTGTTCCGGGTCCAGTTTGCCGATATAACCGCCGGCAGGATTTAATTGTGTGCTGTCTAAAACAATAAAATGCCATTTTCCTTTGGTGAAACTGTAAAACCGCCGCGGCATATTGAAATTTTCCACCACCCACTGTTTGCCGTATAGTTTATCCTGCTCTGGCTTGTCCTGTTTAATGAACCATCCCCACACATCATGGTTGCCGATACAATGATAAATGGGAAGACTATTTTCTTTTTTCAGCAGGGTATTGAAAAGGTCAAATTGTTCCTTTGTTTTTTGCTTGTCGGCATCCAGTGCATCCATGATAGCATCGCCACCGTTGATGATAAAATCAACTTTTGTTTTTAATTGCTGGGCATGCTGAAAGGCTTTTGCCATACCGGCTTCGGGAATAAGTCCCGGCTTCAGGTGAATATCTGAAAGATGAACAAACCGGATTGGTTTCTTCTTACTTTCTTCCGCAAAGCTTAATGTTGGCAGCAAAGAACTCCCTGCAATGGCAGCGGAGGTTTTGAGGAATTGGCTTCTTTTCATATCGAAAAGGTAGCCAAAAATCAGAAAGATTATTTCAGTTGTGCGGCAAATTCTTCTTTGGTCACCAGTCCAAGCTTTCTCCACACTTCTTTTCCTTCTTTATAGATAATAAAAACAGGGATAGGTTCAATATTTAATGATTTCATTACATCGGTATGAATACCGGCATCTATTTTTAAAAACTGGAAATGAAGTGACTTATCTTTTTTAATTTCTTCCAGCACCGGTTCCATTTTTACACAGGGCGGGCACCAGGTGGCACCAAAGTCAACCAGCACAGTCTGTTCTTTTGGTATCGAGGCCCAGTATTCTTCAATGGTCAGTTGTTTTTCATTGCTGACACCTTCTAATGGCTTGGCTGCCCGTTTCCAGGCATTGAGCCCACCGTCCAATTCCACTACTTTTTTAAAGCCATTGTTCCGCATCCATTCCGCAGCGGCGGCACTTCTGCCACCAACAAGGCAATAAATATATACCGGCCTGTTCTTATCCATGTATTGTATCCGGTCAAAGAACTGCTCTTTGTCAATCCAGTTGGCCTGTAATGAATTTTTAATATGTCCTGAACCATATTCACCCGCTGTTCTTACATCCAGCACCTGGGCACTGTCAGCGGCTATGCCTTTTTCGAAATCATCAGCTTTTGCTTTGGTAACAGTTTGTGCCTGGCAGCTTAAAAAAAGTGAGGAGACAAGCAGCAGCGAAATCATTTTCATGTACAGATAAATTTTGGCAAATGTAAGATTTACAGCGGCAACCGGAACAGGTTTAGATGGGGATACTGCCATGCTGCTGTTAGGCAAATAAGTCTTATTTTAGTGACTTCAATAACTACCTATATGAGAAAAATTCTTGCTTCCCTTTTGCTGCTGGGTTTGGTAATCGTGGCCTGTCAGAAGGAGAACAGTTTTGAATCCGGCAATCAACCCTCTGAAGGCCTTTTGCAAAGTGATATTAATGGTGACTGCCTGCCCAAAAACGTAGTTGGTACATATGTGCAGGGAACAGCCCTGAACGGCAATACAGAATATATTGAAGTTACGGTGGATGTGACAGCAACCGGCAGTTATACTGTTTTCTCAGATACCGTTAATGGTGTTTATTTCCGGTTGTCCGGCACTTTTACTACTGCTGGTAATAATGTGGTGAAACTGCGGGGCAATGGAACACCGGCCACAGCAGGTACCTTCAATTTCAGAATTCAATACGACGGGCAGGAATGTTTTGTTCCCGTAACCTTTTTACCCATTGGTGGGGGCGGGCCTGCAGTATTCGGGTTGAGTGGCACTGGTGCTAATTGTGCGGGAGCCACCGTTGTTGGCACCTATACATTAGGAGTAGCATTGGGAGGTACGCATAGTGTTACAGTTAATGTGAATGTAACCACTATCGGAACTTATTCCATCAGCACCACTTTCCAGGGAATGACTTTTATGGCAAGCGGAGCTTTTACCACTACAGGACCGCAAACAGTCGTCTTGTTTGGCAGTGGCACACCCACAACTGCCGGTACTAATACTGTTCCGGTTACCATCGGAACGAATCTTTGTTCATTTGATATTACAGTTGGTAATGCCGGCACCGGCACCCTGGCCGGGTCACCGGGCGGCTGCACACCAGCAACACCCGCCGGTATATACACCGTTGGTACGGCCCTTATGGTGGGCAATAATGTACAGATACAGGTAAACGTTGCCACAGTTGGTACATACACGATCTCTACCAATACGGTTACTGGTTTTAGTTTTACCGCCACAGGAACTTTCCCGGCTACGGGGATTCAGAATATCACGTTGATAGGAAGCGGTACACCCACTACGGCAGGCAACCAGGTATTCACCGTTACGTTCGGAACCAGCAGCTGTACATTTACGATTCCTGTTGTGGCAGCGCCTGTTGTGATTGATTATTTCCCGAGAACGACGAATAGTAACTGGAGTTATGAAATTGATGACGATGCAAATGATTCCCTGTTCCGCAGGGTAATAGCGAATACACATACTGCTCTTGGCAATTCGTATAATATTTTCATGATCACAGATAATATTGCCACCGGGTTTGATTCATCCGGGTATTACCGTAAATCCGGAAATGATTATATGGAGTTTGTTGACATCGGCGCTTTTATCGGGTATGATAATCCGCAGTGGAAAGAATATATTTTTCTGAAAGATGCGGCAACAGGCACTAACTGGAAGAGTGCAGCCTATCCGGGCACTGTAACTGTTCCACCCAACCCGACTTTCTCCCTGACACTCCGTTTCAGCTATACTATTTTACAAAAAGATGTACCGCTTTCATTTACCACCTCAACCGGTACGATGAATTTTACCAATGTTATAGTGGTGGAAGAAAAATACGAACAGGAAGTAGCTCCGGGGGTATGGCAGGATGTTACATCGCTGGTGGGCTCCGGTAAAAGTTACTATGCAAGAAATATAGGACTGGTGAAATTTGAATTTTTTGATGAAACAGGTACGCTGGCATTCCAGCAGGAATTGCGCCGGTACCAGGTTTTTTAATAAAAGAAATAAAGAATTAAACAGAGGCTGTCTCAAAAAATTGAGGCAGCCTTTTTTTCTGCCCACAGTCTCCCGTCAGGGGCCAGTGGCAAAAGAAACCAACGGGATTTCTGGAGATAGATATGTTTTGATTACTTTGCTACAGGAAAATAACGAACGCCTTCCCGGCAATAATTTTTAATGCTGTTATATGAATAAGATAAATCACCGTTTAGTTGTTCTGTTAGTTATTGCACTTATAATAACTTCTACAGCTGCTGCACAAAAAGAAAGAGCTGTGTGGAGTAAAGAGAAAGCCAATGCCTGGTATGCTAAACTTCCGTGGATGGCCGGTGCTGATTTTTTGCCCAGCACTGCTATCAATCAATTGGAAATGTGGCAGGCTGAGTCTTTTGATTCTGTCACTATTGACAGGGAACTCGGCTTTGCAAAAAGTATCGGCATGAATGTAATGCGGGTTTATCTTCACCATTTGGCCTGGCAGGCCGATCAGGCAGGGTTCAAAAAAAGAATGAACAGCTATTTATCCATTGCCAATAAACACAGCATTACTACCATTTTTGTTTTCTTTGATGATTGCTGGAATGAAACCTATGCCCCCGGCAAACAACCATTGCCTAAGCCCGGTATTCATAATTCAGGTTGGGTAAGAGACCCGGGAAAATTAACGGACATGGACCTGTCAGCCGACCATATGCTGGAGAAATATGTAAAGGATATACTGACTGCTTTTAAAAAAGATAAACGTATTTTATTATGGGATGTGTACAATGAGCCCGGCAATTCAGGTTATGGCAATAAAAGTATGCCGCTGCTGCAAAAAGTATTTTCCTGGGGAAGAACGATCAATCCTGACCAGCCCTTATCTGCCGGTGTATGGGACCTGCGGTTAAAAGAACTGAACCAGTTCCAGTTGGAAAATTCTGATGTGATTACGTATCACAATTACATGAACGAAAAGGAACACCTGAAATGGATCGATTCATTTTTAGTTAAAACCGGGAAGCCGTTGATCTGTACCGAGTATATGGCAAGGACAAGGGGCAGCCGTTTTGATAACATCATGCCTTTACTAAAAGAACGAAAAATAGCAGCTATCAACTGGGGCCTGGTGTCGGGTAAAAGCAATACGATCTACGCCTGGGATACACCCATGCCAGAAGGCAGCGAACCCAAAATTTGGTTTCATGATATTTTTCGTAAAGATGGAACCCCGTACAGCGAAGAAGAAGTCAGGCTTATTAAATCACTGACAGGTAAAGGGAATAATTAAAATCATTCAACAGCCGGGCTACTATTTTAGCTTGGGATATAGCACTTACTGTCAAACCCTCATCACCTTTTAACAGGAGGTTTGCTATTTCGTAATGCGGGAGGTTTAACCACTGCCACACTACCATATCTTTCCAGCATGATCGTTTTATATTGTTGAGTAGTGGCCAGGTTGGGCATATTATAGTTGCACTTGCTGAGATCCGGAATAATGCAGGGCATCTGGCCCAAAATACTGTCCTTACCGGTTGAAAAACTTTTAAAGCCAAAACCATTCATTCCGTTGAATTGAATTTTGCTGTCATAGATAAACACGGTATCATTATTCCATTTCATTTTTTTTTGAAGATATTTGTTGGGATCGATAATGCCATCGGTTTGCGCAACAGCTATGGAAGCAACCAGCAGGCAAAGTGGGAAGAGTATCTTTTTCATACGCAAAAAATAAGGTCTTTTAAAGTTATGAAAAAAGCCTGAACGGGTTTCCCGGTCCAGGCTTGTATTTTTTCATCCAATGGGATGTTCTATTTTTTAGCTCTTACCTGTTTCCAGTGGTTGATCAGCCCGTTCGTGGAGGAATCATGACTGGTAACCGTTTCTTTTGTCACTAACTCGGGAAGTATCTTGTTGGCCAATTGCTTACCCAATTCAACTCCCCATTGGTCGAAGCTGTAAATATTCCAGAGAATACCCTGTACAAATATTTTATGTTCATACAAAGCGATCAGTTCACCCAATGTATAAGGAGTGATTTTTTTAATAAGGAATGAATTGGTGGGCCGGTTGCCGGTAAATACTTTATAGGGTAGGAGGCGGGTAATATCTTCATTGCTTAGACCTGCTTTCTCTAATTCTTTGCCGGCTTCTTCTTCTGTTTTGCCATTCATCAGGGCTTCTGTCTGCGCAAAGAAATTGCTTAGCAGTTTCACATGATGATCGCCGATAGGATTATGGGTTTGTGCAGGAGCAATAAAATCACAGGGAATAAGTGGTGTGCCCTGGTGTATCAGTTGATAAAAAGCATGTTGACCGTTGGTACCCGGTTCACCCCAGATGATCGGGCCGGTAGGATATTCAACGGCTTCACCGTTGCGGTCAATACTCTTACCGTTGCTTTCCATATTTCCCTGCTGGAAATAAGCAGCGAAACGATGGAGATACTGATCATAAGGGAGAATAGCTTCGCTTTGTGTACCGAAGAAATTCGTGTACCATAAACCGATCAGCGCCATCAATACCGGTATATTTTTTTCAAGTGGGGTGTCCCTGAAATGTTTGTCGGTATCATGGGCACCTTTCAGTAATTGTTCAAAATTCTTGTAACCGATTGTCAGCGCAATAGAAAGACCGATAGCACTCCACAAAGAATAACGGCCGCCCACCCAGTCCCAGAACTCAAACATGTTGTTTTTATCAATACCAAATTTCACCACTTCGGTTTCATTGGTACTGAGGGCCACAAAATGTTTGGCGATATGTTTTTCGTTCTTTGCTTTCTTTAGGAACCATTCCCTGGCTGTGTGGGCATTGGTCATGGTTTCCTGCGTGGTAAAAGTTTTGGAAGCGACCAGGAATAATGTTCGTTCAGGATTTACTTTTTTTAAGGTTTCAGCAATATGGGTCCCATCCACGTTGGAGACAAAGAAGGTTTCGATATCATCCACTGTGTATGGCTTCAATGCTTCGGTGACCATCAATGGGCCCAGGTCGCTGCCACCGATACCGATATTGACGATGTATTTGATCCGTTTATTGGTATAGCCTCTGTGCTTGCCGGTATGCACTGCTTCACAAAAGCTTTTCATTTTCTTCAGCACTTTTCGTACCTGCGGCATCACATCACTGCCTTCGGCAAAAACAGGTTCTTTGGAAAAATTTCTCAGGGCTGTATGTAAAACGGCACGGCCTTCAGTCGCATTGATCTTATCTCCGGCAAACATAGCGCTGATCGCTTCTTTCAGTTTGCACTCATTGGCAAGTTGTAATAATAAATCCAGCGTTTTATCCGTAATGATGTTCTTGGAATAGTCAAACAGGATATCGCCTTTTTGAAGGGATAGTTTTTCAAAACGATTAGTATCTTCTTTGAAGAGTTCCCGTAGCTGCTTTTCTTTTATTTCGTGGTAATGAGCTTGTAATTGTTGCCAGGCGGGAGCGGAAGTAGGGTTTATCTTAGGTAACATAATTATAGTTGATTAAAACGTTCAATGGTTGTTGCGGTCATTTCTTTGGTAATATCAAGATGGGTAACTAATCGTACCCGGTTTGGTGCAATTGCATAACCGAGAATATTATGCTCTTTCAGTTTTGCCACTAATTCGGGAGCTGACATTCCCTCTTTCAATTCGAAGATGATAATATTGGTTTCAACGGGTAACACCATTTTCACAAAATTCTTCTTCGCTATCGCTTCACTGATCTGTTGTGCATGTAAATGATCTTCTTCGAGCCGTTGTATATTATTTTCCAGGGCATAAATGCCGGCTGCTGCAATAAAACCAGCCTGCCGCATACCCCCACCAAAAACTTTCCTGATCCTCCTGGCTTTTTTGATGAATTCTTTTGTGCCCAGCAATACACTGCCAACAGGACAGCCTAAGCTTTTACTGAAACAAATGGAAATACTGTCAAATACTTCCCCGTATTGTTTCGGTGTTTCATTCTTTGCCACTAATGCATTCCATAAACGGGCCCCATCCAAATGAAAAGCCAGTTTGTTTTCTGTGCAAAGGGCTTTTATCTTTTTTATCTCGTCAAAATCATAGCAACTGCCGCCGCCACGGTTGCTGGTATTTTCTAAGCAGATCAAACTGGTATTGGCCCGGTGCACATCATCGGGATTGATGGCCGCTTTTGCCTGTGCAGCAGTAAACCGGCCACGGTCTCCTTGCATCAATTTTACAGAAGCTCCCGAGTTAGAAGCAATACCACCACCTTCATATTGATAAATATGGGCACTTTCATCGCAGATCACTTCATCGCCGGGTTGTGTGTGGCATTTAATAGCGACCTGGTTGGTCATGGTGCCAGAGGGGCAAAAAAGCCCTGCTTCCATGCCAAAGAGGGAAGCTGACCTATTTTCCAGTTCATTGATAGAGGGGTCTTCACCAAAAACATCATCGCCAACTTTTGCTTTCATCATGGCCTCAAGCATGTCCGGGGAGGGTTTGGTCACTGTGTCCGATCTGAAATCAATCAGCATTCTGCGAATTTTCTGCAAGATAATCAGTTCACGCCTGAAAACAGCCATTTTGCGAAGCGGCAGGCTGGTCTTCTGCTTCTTTTCTTAAATTGCCGGCCTGTATGAAGGAACCATCTACGTTGGAATATGTTCTGCTGATTTTCTTCAGCCTCTTGTTTGCTGTGGCAGGCCTGTATGTGCTAACGCAATTCTCCCGGATGTTCAGGCAATCCATCAAAAATGAATTGCTGCGAAAGAACGTGGTGGCATGGCTGGCTATTTTTTGTATTTCTAATGCCATGGTGCCGATGGGCGGCGGTTTTTTTTATATGTTGGCCAAATGGGGATGGGCATGGTCCATTGTTGCCCAGTTTATTTCTGTAACCATAACAACCCTGTTTGTCTTTAATACAGTAAGATATATTGCTGAAAACAGGCGGTTCAGACAAATGGGGTTTATAAAACATAACCTGCTGATCGTGACTGCCCTGATCATTACCACCATTATCATTAATGTTCCGTTCGGATATTATTTATATGGTAGTAAAACGCCTTACCTGAAATATGTAATTATTAACAGTGTGTACCTGGCAGGAGCAACTGGATTAATTTATGCAGTCATCAACTATCTTGATATCGAAAGAAAGCGAAAATTTGACGCCAAAGAACTCGAGTTGAGCCGGATGCGGGAATCAAAAGCAAAAGCTGAACTGGATGCACTGCATTCAAAAGTGAATCCCCACTTTTTGTATAATGCACTTAACTCTATTGCTGATCTCTCCATGACAGATGGAAAGAAAGCAAGGAAGATGACCATTGCACTGGCTGACCTGTTTCGTTACAGCATCAATTACAGCCAGAATAATTTTTCTACCGTAAATGATGAAGTGGCGATGACGGAAGTGTACCTGCAGATCGAAAAGATCAGGTTTGAAGACCAGTTAAACTATACCGTTAATGTGGCCGATGATATGGGACATTACCTGGTGCCGAGATTTGTACTTCAGCCATTGGTGGAAAATGCGGTAAAGCATGGATTAAAAGTAACAGGAGAGATGACAGAGATATTTCTTACTATAAAAAAAGAAGAAACCGGGATGCTGATCACTATTGCGGATAACGGGCCTGCATTTCCTGCTGAATTAATGCCGGGTTATGGAGTAAAAAGTGTTTACGATAAACTTGACCTTCTTTTTCCGGGGCAGTATGAAATACATTTCAGTAACCAGCCGGTCAAGCAAGTCGCTATACATATTCATAAACTGATGAAAAATGAGCCAGTTGTTTAAAGCTATCGTCATCGATGATGAACCTGCTGCCCGCAGGCTGATGAAGAGCCTGCTGGAGGATTATGCCCAGGTAGTAACCGTTGTGGGCGAAGCCGGCAATGGGAGAGAAGCCATTTCAAAAATTGAAGAACTGAAGCCAGATCTTATTTTCTTAGATATACAAATGCCCGACCTGACCGGTTTTGAAGTGCTGGAGCAGTTAACACATAAGCCCAATGTTATTTTCACCACGGCTTATGAACAGTATGCCATCAAGGCATTCGAGAATTTTTCGATCGATTACCTGCTGAAACCAATTAAAGAAGAAAGATTGCAGCAGAGTATTGATAAACTGAAGCAGTTTGGCCGCCTGAATCAAACTTTAGATGTAAACAGCCTCCAGGATATTATCCGCCAGTTACAAGCACCACAAAAAGCAACTGCCTTACCGATCAAGACCGGTGATAGGATCACTTTACTCCGGTATGAAAATATTGTTTACCTGGAAGCACAGGATAAATATGTATATGTATTTACAACCGATGGGCAAAAACATCTCACGGACCAGTCGCTGACCACCTTGTCTGAAAAACTGCCCCCGCAGTTTTACCGTATCCAGAAATCTTATATACTGAATAAGGATAAGATCAAAGAAATGCACCGGCATTTCAACAGCCGCTACCTGTTTATCATGGATGATAAGGCAGGCACCCGCCTCACTTCCGGCAGAACTTATCATGATGAAATCAGGTCAGAATTCGGACTCTGAAACGGTTCATTACCTGTTTAACACCATTCAATAAACCAAACAGTCAACTTGCTCGGGATTGGCTTTTCCTGCCTTGTTTACGGTTCTATTTTTACCCCGGATTTGAGACAGAAAGGCCTTTACCCGCTTATAGTCAAATATGGCCTTTCGTCCGAAAATCGGATAAATATGTAACCAGTTTTCCGCTCTCACGTCTCATTCCTGTACCCTGCAATCGGCCGCTTGTCAGTAAATACGGCCGCTTATTTTAAAACACTGTACTATGCAAAGCAAAGTACCTAAGTTTGAACTGTAATAATCAAAAACAAGTACTAATTCATAAAACCAATCAAATGAGAAAGATCTTAACCTTGCTGGCAATCATTCTGACGACCTTATCCTTTGTCGGCCAGGCACAGGTAAAAACGGGTAAAATAGCTGGTATTATCGTGGATGGTAACACCAAAACGATCGAATCAGCAACCATTACCTTATTAAGGGCCAAGGATTCCGCAGTGGCCAAAATGAGTGTTGCCGATAAGACCGGCAAATTCAGTTTTGATGGAATTGCCGAAGGAACTTACCTGGTATCAGTTTCTGCTGTTGGACACCAGAAAGGTTTTTCTGAAACCTTTACCATCAATGCGACTACATCTGATATTACGTTAAAGACCATCGAACTGATCCCGCAGGCAAAAACAGTAGGAGGGGTAACTGTAACCGCTAAAAAACCGCTGATCGAACAAAAAGCAGGTAAGACGCTTATTAATGTAGATGCTTCCCCAACCAATAGTGGTTTAACAGCCCTTGAATTGCTGGAGAAATCTCCGGGTGTGTCAGTTGATAATGATGGTAACATCAGTCTGAAGGGTAAACAAGGAGTGATGTTACTTATTGATGGCAAGCCTACTTATATGAGTGGTGCTGACCTTGCTAACTTATTAAAGAATATGCAAAGCACCAGCCTGGAACAAATTGAGATCATGACCAATCCCCCGGCTAAGTACGATGCAGCCGGTAACTCAGGTATCATCAACATCAAAACTAAAAAAGGAATAGTGAAGGGAATGAATGGAAATGCCAACCTGGGTTATACCCAGGGTATCTATGGCCGTGTGAATACAGGTGTTAACCTTAATTACAGGAATAATAAACTGAATATTTTTGGCGGTTATAACGGGGGAACCTGGGAAGGATTCAATAAACTTATTATTGACCGTAACCTGTATGAAAATAAAGTGCTGGTCAGAACCATTGACCAGGTTTCAAGACCACATTTTGAAGGGGTGTATCATAACCTGAAAGCAGGTATTGATTACAATTTTTCAAAGAAAGATGTGGCGGGTGTGGTAGTGAATACAAATTTCAACCGCGGAGATGAAGATCCGTTCAGCCGGACCAATATCAGGGATGCCGCCGGGAATATTAATTATAAACTTATTTCGCAGGGAGATAATTTCCGCAAGTCATCAAATATATCCACCAACTTTAATTACAAACACACTTTTGATTCAACAGGAAGGGAGATAACCGCTGACCTGGATTATATCTATTATAATAACAAAAGTAATACCCAGCTTACGACCAATAGCTTCGATCTCTTTGATACGAAAACCGGGGAAGTTATTTTGAAAGGATATATTCCTTCGGTTATCAATATCTACAGCGGGAAGATCGATTATGTGCATCCTTTTAAAAGTGGTTTGAAATTAGAAGCGGGGTTAAAGACCAGTTTTGTAAATACGGACAACAGGGTTGATTACCTGCGTAACAGCAATAACAGCGGATGGGTAAAAGATCAGCGTACCAACCATTTTATCTATGATGAGAATATTAATGCCGCCTATGCTATTTTTTCCAAGTCCATAAAAAAATGGGAGTTGAATGCCGGTCTGCGGGTGGAGAATACCATAGCCAAAGGCCACCAGGTAAGCAATGATTCCTCTTTCAAACGTAACTACACCAACCTGTTTCCTAACGTCGGTGTAACCTATGCTGCAAGCGACAAGAATCAATTCAGCCTGTCTTACAGCCGCCGTATATCCCGCCCGGATTATGATGACCTGAACCCGTTCATCTTCTTCCTGGATTCATTGACCTACGGGCAGGGTAATCCTTACCTGCAACCACAGTTTACCAATAACATTGAATTCAGCCATACCTTTAAAAGATTTCTGACCACCACGCTGAATTATACAGTAACCAATGATATTATTACCGAATTACTGAAACAGAATACAGATAAGAATGAAACCTACCAGACAAGAGAGAATTTCAGCAGCATGAAGCAGTTTGGGATTGCTGTAATGGCAAATGTACCCGTAAAGAAATGGTGGAACAGTAACATCTATGTGAATGTATTCAATAACCATTATTCAGGTATTTACCAGACTGAGCCCGTTGACATACAATTCACCAGCTTTATGGCGAATATGACCAACAGTTTCACATTTGGCAAAGGGTGGGGTGGGGAGATAAGCGGCTGGTATCGCAGCAAAGGCGCAGAGGGATTGCTGGTCGCATATGATATGTGGGCCGTGAACAGTGCCATCACCAAGCAGTTATTCAATAAAAAAGCTACTCTTAAGCTGGGTATCCGGGATATATTCCTGGCACAACAATTCAGTGGCTATGCAAAATACAGTGATGTGGATGTGGATATTGCCAGCAGGAGAGACAGCAGGCAGTTTAATATCAGCTTTACCTATCGCTTTGGGAAAAAGAATATTGCTCCTGAACGCAGAAGAAAAAGCGGGGCTTCCGATGAAGAGAGCCGTGTGAAAACCGGCAACTAATAAGGCCATTAACGATTAAATCATATCTTTTATAATTCTGCGAAAGCCCGGGTAACTTGCCCGGGCTTTCGCATTTCATTGATCAGCCGTGTAAAAAACTGACAGTTCCATTCCTGTTTTATCACCGGGAACTGGTTTTTTAACCGTTGGTGTATCGGCATGGTTTAATCACCCTTCAACACGCAAACTACGAAGCTTATCATATTTAAGTACGTCTCCCCGTTTATTCATGGCATCTTTAGTTTTCATTGATCATTAACCATAGCCATGTCATGAAAAAAACCGCAAGCCTCCTTCTTGTATGCCTGTTCTTTGTCACAGGCAGTTTTGCACAAAACAAAACGGGTAAGATCACAGGTACTATTACAGATAATACCGGTAAAATAATACAGTCTGCTTCTGTATCCTTGTTAAAAGCCAAAGATTCTGCATTGGTAAAATTGGCTATCACCGGGAAAGACGGTACTTATGAATTTGAAAGTATCAAAGAGGGGGATTACATACTTACTATAACATCGGTTGGTTTTGAAAAGAAGTTTAGTAACTTTTTTTCAGTCAATGCTGCTGCATTGACAAAAATTGAATCATTACAGCTGACTGAAGCTGCAAAAGGAATAGAAGGCGTAACGGTAACTGCAAAAAGACCCTTTATCGAAACAAAGATTGATAAAACGGTAGTAAACGTAGATGCCTCACCCACCAGTGCCGGGGCAACAGCACTGGAAGTACTGGAGAAATCACCCGGCATCACTGTCAGTAATGACGGAGTAATCAGCCTGCGGGGTAAAGCGGGGGTGATTGTGATGATGGATGGTAAGCAAACTTTTCTTTCGGCGACAGATCTTGCCAATCTTCTTAAGAACATGCCTGCATCAGCGATTGACCAGATCGAGATCATGACCAATCCTTCTGCCAAGTATGATGCCTCCGGTAATTCAGGAGTTATCAATATCAAAACTAAAAAAGGCAGAACGGCTGGTTTCAATGGTTCCATAATGGCAGGCATCACCACCAGCTATTACGAAGCGAATGGAACCTTTTATGTGATACCCAAATCGCAGAACAGTATCAATTTTAATTACCGGAAAAATAAGATCAATTTTTTTGGAAATTATAACCCGAATTTTTTTAGTGGCCGCAGTCAACTGGAATTTACCAGGACAAAACTGAACCAGGCCAAGGATATACTGGGATATAATGATGTGGAAACACAGTTCAAATTTGGTAATAACAATCATACCCTGAAACTGGGACTTGATTTTTTTGCTGATAAGAAGAACACATTTGGAGTGGTGGTCAGTGGCTTTACGTTTTCAGGACATCCCACGCCGACTACCGTTACAACTACAGCGGATGAGAATTACCAGGTCTTATCCAGGATGGTATCTCAAACAGATAACAGGATCAGGTTCAAAAATCTTACTTCCAATTTCAATTACCGGCATGTATTTGATACAACCGGCCGTGAACTGACCGCTGATTTTGATTTTATTACTTACAGCAATACTTCCAATATGCAACTGGTCACCGATTTTTACCAGGGTAATGGGATGCCTGCAGGCGACCAGCTGAAATTAAGAGGACATTTGCCGGCCAGCATTAATATCTACTCGGTGAAATCAGATTATGTGCATCCTTTCAAAAAAGGAGGACGGCTGGAAGCTGGTTTCAAAAGCAGTTTTGTGGAAAATGATAACCTGGTTGATTATAAAAGATGGAACGGGTCGGACTGGATAAATGATGGCCGTTCCAATCACTTTGTCTATGACGAGAACATCAATGCCGTTTACCTGAACGCCAACAAACAGGTAAAAAAATGGTCGTTCCAGGCCGGGTTACGTTTGGAAAATACAATTGCCAAAGGATACCAGTATAATAACGATTCCACGTTCAAGCGGAATTTCACTAATTTATTCCCCAGCACTTTTATCAGTTATGAGCTGAACAAATCGAATACAGTTACGATATCCTACAGCCGCCGGATAACCCGTCCCAATTACCAGGATCTGAACCCCTTCATTTATTTCCTGGACTCTCTATCCTACCGGAAGGGTAATCCGTTCCTTCTGCCTCAATTCACGCATAATATAGAACTGAGTCATTCATTTAAAAACAAGCTGATCACTACTTTGAATTATAACAGTACGAACCGGGTGATATCGCAAATTCTGAAACCTGACGGTGATATTGTTTACATGACATCAGAGAATGTGGCGAGATTCAGGAATATTGGTGTTTCCATCACTGCACCTGTACCAATCACCAAATGGTGGAACGTAAATCTCTTTACGAATATTTATAATAATCATTACGAAGGGACTTATGAGAACAGGCCATTGGATATCTCTTATACTTCTTTTATGGTCAATATGACGCAGACCTTTACGTTAAAACAAGGATTTACTTTAGAAATGACCGGGTTTTACCGGGCAAGAGGTGTTGACCAACTTACGATCAGCGAACCTATGTATATGATAAGTTTTGGCGGTCAAAAACAAGTATTGAAAGGGAAGGGTACCGTGAGACTTAATCTCCGTGATCCTTTCTGGTTACAACGGTTTAAAGGAAGAACACAATATGATATTGTAGATAACCGGGTACATAGCCGTTGGGATAACCGTCAGGTTACGGCTACGTTTACTTATCGTTTTGGGAAGAATGGCCAGCAGAATCCTCCGCCACGGCGCCGTAACAGTGCATCGCAGGATGAGCAGAACAGGGTGGGCCAGGGGGGCCAGTAAAGAATTAAACGATCTCTATCATGAGAGTTTTCTCATGTGCATGTTCCGTCCCTCTTTTCTAAGAGGGACTTTTCTATATTTGCCAATAACTAAAACTAATTGTCATGCCTTCATTTGATATTGTCAGCAAAGTAGATGCCCAGGCACTGGATAATGCCGTTAATGTTACCAGCAAGGAAATCACGAACCGGTTTGATTTTAAAGGATCGCATGTGGTGATCAATCTTGATAAAAAGGAATTTGTCATCAAACTGGAAACGGATGACGATATGAAGATGCGCCAGTTGATCGATGTACTGATCAACAGGGCTCATAAGCAGGGTATTTCACCAGAGGCTTTTGATGCGTCCAAAGAAGGAGCCCAGAGCGGTAAGGTTTGGAAAAAAGAGGTGATCGTCAGGAATGGCCTTAAGCAGGAAGATGCCAAGAAGATCGTAAAACATATTAAAGATGCCGGCCTTAAAGTGCAGGCTTCTATTAACGATGATATCGTGAGAGTAACAGGCAAAAAGATCGACGACCTTCAGACAGTCATCCAGGCTTCCAAAGCCTGGAACCTGGGGATCCCGCTGCAATATGAGAACATGAGAGATTAACGGGCAGCAAGTTGTGTATAAACCCGCCCAAATATGTGCACAGAGCGGCTTTCCGGTGGATAACCGGGTGCAAAAGAGGTGCATACAAAAGGGCTGAAAAATTTGGAAAAGGGTAGTGCTAAAAGCTATCTTCAAGGTACAATAGTTGCAGGAAAATTTGGAAACAAAAAGGAATGCAACGGGGGATGTGAAAGTCCGTCAAAAGACAGAAACAGCCTCAGAAAGCATCGGGTTAGAAATCAGGAAGGCGAAAGCCGGAAAGAGGACAAAACTTGGTGCTTTCTTATTTTGCGCCTCTTTCATATTTCTGCTACTATTATTTGGATAAAACCCTTTCCCCGCCTACCTTTGCCGACCAAATTTTATCTATTCATCTGTACGGCAAAATCCGTGCAGCCTTTAAAAATCATAGAGTTATGAAAAAAGGAATCCATCCCGACAGCTACCGGTTAGTAGTTTTTAAGGACATGAGTAATAATCACTCATTCCTCAGCCGCTCCACTGCTGCTTCCAAAGAGACAGTAAAATGGGAAGATGGCAACGAATATCCGCTGGTGAAGCTGGAGATTTCAAACATGTCGCACCCCTTCTTTACCGGTAAAAATATGCTGGTAGATACTGCAGGCCGTATCGACAAATTCAAGAAGAAATATGAGAAAAAGAAATAATCCTGTAAATTTATTTCAGAATTATTTTTGTTTTTCATGGCTATACTTTAAATCCCGGAGATTCCTCTTCGGGGTTTTTTATTTGCAATAAGGCTTTAGTACCTTTCAGGTATAAATGAACAAGATCATCTTCACCGAAGAGTTTTGTCAGCCGGAAATGCTCCATCCTTTTACGCTGACCCGCCAAATACAGGACATACGTATCGGTATTCTGACGATCCGGGAGAAATGGGAGAAGATGCTGGGGCTGCCTTCTTTTGATAAAAAAGAAGATGATTATAAAGACCTGGATCGTTCCGTCAACCTTGATGAGGTGCTTGATGAAAAAGGCTATTGCCTGATGATACACGGCAATGTTTTACCAACTCCCGAATTGGTGAAGGCAGCGCAAAAACTGAAAGATGGCCAGTTTATTTCAGCCAACGGAAGTTCAGGCATTATCTTCCGTATTACCAAAAAAGAGATCAGCGAAAAACATAAGATAAAAGTTACCGGTGCTGTGGCAGTTAAAATAGCGGCAAAACTTATTCATTATCCCTGGGATATTTTCCAACTGAATGATTGGGCTATCCGGCAGGATTTTACACTACTGACAAAGAAGAGAAAATCACAAGCTATCCCAAAGTCGAATAAGATCATTAATCCATCACAGGTTTTTATAGAGAAGGGGGCGAAGCTGGAGCATTGTATCATCAATGCATCCACCGGGCCAGTTTATATTGGTAAGAATGCAGAACTGATGGAAGGTTCAGTGATAAGAGGGCCTTTTGCTATAGGAGAGGGAGCCTGTTTGAAAATGGGATCCAAAGTATATGGTGCCACCACGATCGGCCCTTATTGTGTAGCGGGTGGCGAGATCAAGAATTCTATTCTTTTTGGTTATTCTAACAAAGCACATGATGGTTACCTGGGCGATTCGGTGATCGGGGAATGGTGTAATATGGGCGCCGGTACCACCAATAGCAATCTTAAGAACAATGCAAGTATGGTAAGGGTGTGGACACCCAAAGGAGAAATAAACGCAGGCCTGAAATGTGGTGTAATGATGGGTGATTATTCAAGGACGGCCATTAATACATCCATTAACACAGGAACGGTGATCGGCGTTGCAGCCAATGTATTTGGCAATGGTCTTACGCCGAAATATATTCCGTCTTTTTCATGGGGTAGTGAAGGGGTGAAGCGATATGAGCTGGAGAAGGCAATGATAGATATTGATGACTGGAAAAAATTAAAGAACCTGTCAGTAAATCATGCCGAAAAAAGTATTTTGAAGTATATATTTGACAAATTTTAAAGAAGGAATAAATACAAACTATGAGAAAACAAATTGCAGCGGCTAACTGGAAAATGAATCTTACTTACCAGCAGGGGGAAAAATTACTGGATGATATATTGGGAGAAAGTATAAAATTGTTTGCTCATCAGCAGGTGATCTTTGCAGTACCCTTTCCGTACCTGTTAATGAGCAGGAGTGAGGTGGCAGATGAATATAATTATTTTGTGTCGGCCCAAAATTGTTATCATAAAAAATCAGGAGCTTTTACGGGAGAAATATCAGCGGAAATGCTTCATTCCATTGGCGTTCCTTATTGTGTGATCGGACATAGTGAACGCAGGGAGTATTTTAATGAGACCAATGCCATGCTGGCTGATAAAGTGAATCTTTGCCTTGAAAATTCTGTTACACCTATATTTTGTTGTGGTGAACCATTGTCTATCCGGGAAGCAGGTACTCAAAACGAGTATGTAGCCACACAGTTAAAGGAATCTCTCTTTCATTTATCTGCCAAAGACCTTAAAGACATTATTATTGCCTACGAACCCATTTGGGCGATTGGTACCGGTAAAACTGCTACTACCGAGCAGGCACAAGAAATACATGCTTATTTACGTTCTGTATTGGCCGGACAGTATGGTCAGCATACCGCGGACGAAGTTTCTATTTTATACGGGGGAAGTGTAAAAGCCAGCAATGCTGCCGAGATCTTTGCCTGTCCTGATGTGGACGGGGGGCTCGTTGGCGGTGCTTCACTGGTGGCAGCTGACTTTACGGAGATCATCCGGTCGCTGAAAGCATAATTGAGCCAGGCACCGTATTATATTGTCATTACCCGGACCAACCAGGTATTACTGAATTTTATGAAGGTCAGGATCATTGTCAACAACAGGGATATCTACCCGTTGCTGAATGACAGGCCTGTGGTAATACCTGTTGAAATTAATCATCCGAAAGTGGTCGCCACAGATGGCTTTCACTTTACCCCGCCGCTGGAACTGGTGTTTGAAGAGCCCAGCTATTATAAATTTAAAGTAACCTGTGCCATTGAGGATATGCAGTTGCTGGGAGGAAGTTTCTTCCTGGTCTTGTTCTACCTGCTGGGGTTTTGGACCGGCCTGTTTTTTATCAAGCTGCTGAGTTTTGCTCCCATTGCCTGGTTCATTTATCTCTATTATGTAAACAGGAAAAAATTTATCCGGATCATTCCAGCCCGATAGCAGCGGGGAAAACAGCGGAGGCATGCACAAATACAATACTGTCCCCTTCTTTTGGAGTATTAATTCGTTTTAACTGTAACGGCTTAATGATCTCGTAAGCATTGTAGCCTCTTGAGAAAAGAAAATTATAGATGTCATTAACTGAATGCCCTGATTGCATCAGCAATTGCCCGATCACTTCTATAAAGATGCCCGGCTTTTGCTCTTCAATAATTCTTTTCATACCCGTTAGTACTTTCATCTCCAATCCTTCCACATCTATCTTGATTAGATTGATGCCGGGTATTTTATTTTCAGCGGCCCAATTATCAATAGATACTACGGCAACGACTTCTTTGTGCCCGGAGAAATTACCCGGTTGTTCCAGGCTGTTCATCCCTGTATTATCATCCACGGCAATAAATAGCTCTGTCTGTCCCTCTTTATCTGAAACGGCATAAGGAAGTACAGAAACATTCGTAAGCTGGTTTAGTTTTATATTTTCTTCCAGCTTTTTCCTGTTGCTACTGCCTGGTTCAAAAGCATAAATATGCCTGGATTTTCTGGCAGCAATAATGGAGTAGTAGCCGGTATTCGCACCGATATCCAAAACAACAGCATCTGTATTGACCATTTGCTCCCAGGTCAGGATGGCATCCTTTTCATAATAGCCGTACCAGAACAGCTGTTGCTGAATATGCTCCGATGGCCGTACCATAAAAAAGTAACCGGTATGCAATTTTTTACAAAACTGCCTGTGGTAAAGCCCCATGCTTTTCAGGAATGGAAGAAAGAATTTTAATCCCCTGTGCGGAAAAGGGAAATGTTTTGTGTACCAGTTAATGATTTTATACAAAGGAGTGTATATATTGTAATTTTGAAACAGGACAAACGTAATTTTTATTCCCCAAACGGCCAACCCCATGCTCAATAGTAAAATCGTGGCAACCAATATTGTTTACAGGGGATTAAATATTGGCGTAGTATTTTTTATCAATATCCTTTTGTCCAGGCTGGCCGGTGTAAATGGATATGGGGTGCTGTCACTACTGATCGCCAATGCCGGTATTTTTAACCTGCTCTCCGGCTTTGGGGCTGATTCCGGGATCACCTACCATGCAGCCTCCGGCAAGTTATCCCCCTCAAAGATCCTTGGGTTTGTCATATCCATTGTATTGTTCCAGGCCGGGGCATTAGCTCTCACTGAATTTGGCTTCCGTGCTGTATCCGGGCATTTCTTTTTATTCAGTGAGAATGAGTTGGTTTATGGCTGGGTAGGGCTGGTATTCCTGTTAAGCATTTCTGTAACAGAAAAATATGCGGCTCTTCTTACCGGCAAACAACAATTTTCGCTCGTCAGTAAGGTTTTACTGATCAGCAACTGTTGTATGCTGATCGTTTTTTCAATATTTTATTTTGTAACAGGCAGTAAGTCGTTATTTTTTTATTTTACTGCGTTTATAGTTCTGAACCTGCTGCAGGCTGTACTGATGATACTGGCTTATCATGTATGGAATAAAAATCCTGTACAAATTGAGAAACCCACAAAAGCAGATAGAAAACTTTTTTTCTCCTACTCTTTTTTTGCCTTTGTGATCAATGTGATCCAGTTCCTGGCCTACCGGGTGGATTACTGGTTACTCGATCATTACAAAGGCGGAGAAGAACTGGGTTGGTACTCCCTGGCAGTAAGACTAGTCCAGTTATTCTGGATCATTCCTTTATTACTAGCCGGCTTCATATTCCCGGTTGTAGCAAACCAGCAAAACGGTAACGATAAGGATAACAAAATGCTTGCTCTTATACGGGCAATGAATATGGTGAATATAATTGCAGGCCTTTTCTTATTTTTTTTAATTCCCTTCCTGGTTCCTTTTTTATTTGGTAAAGAATATGCGAACAGTATTTCTCTTTTCCAGGTATTGCTACCCGGGGTACTGCTCTTTTGTAATGCCACGATACTGGCTGCTTTTTTTGGCGGGAAGGGAAAACTGGTAATCAATTTCTGGGGCTCTTTGCTTTGCCTGTTGTCTGTATTCCTGCTGGATATATTCCTGATCCCTTCTGAAGGAATGAAGGGGGCTGCTATCGCCAGTACGATCGGGTATACTATTACAGCGCTTTATTTTATGATTATTTATTGTTATTCTTATAAAGTTTCAATTGCAAAACTGCTGATCCCGGAAAAGAATGACTGGAACAGGATATTAAATATCTTCAGGCGTCCAAATTAAAGATCAGTTCATGAAAATACTTTGGCTGGCTAGCTGGTATCCTAACAGGTGTTCCCCCTTCAATGGCGATTTTATTAAGCGTCATGCGGAAGCTGTCAGTCTTTTAGAAGAAGTACGGGTGATTTACGTAATCAGAGACTCAACAGGTGCTGTTACAAAAGATGTGGTAACCGAAGAAACTGTACAAGACAAGCTTACTGAAACAATCATTTACTATTACAGCCCCAAATATCCTTTCTTTTTTGATAAACTCTTTTCTGAAAGAAAGTACCGGCAACTCTATAAGCAGGCTGTAAGGAATTATATCCAAAAAAATGGAAAACCAGGCCTTGTGCATGTCCATGTAGCCATGAAAGCCGGTGTTATTGCACTGTGGATAAAAAGAACAATGGCCATTCCTTTTGTGGTATCGGAACACTGGTCAGGGTTTTTAGATGAAGCAAGAGAACGATTTGATCAGCTTCCTTTTTATTTCCGGTTGTTATGGAAGAAAATAATGAGAAAGGCTGCCGGGTGCAGCACAGTATCTCAATACCTGGGCAGTGCAGTACAACGCAGATTTCCTTTTATTGAAACTAAAGTAATTCCTAATGTCGTTAATACATCCATTTTTTATCCTGCGGATGGAGAAAAGAAGGCATTGAAATTCATTCATATTTCCGGCCTGGATGAATTGAAAAATCCAAGAGAAATAATTGAGGCATTTAGGATCGTTTGGGATAAATACCCGGATGCTGTACTGGAAGTATTCGGATCAACAAGTAAGGAGATCGTACAGTTTTCAGATAGCCTGCAACTTGCTGGCAAGGTTAAATTTCATGAAGAAGTACCGCAGCAGCTGCTTGCAGCTGAGATCAACCAGTCTGTTGCACTGATCTTATATTCAAGTTATGAGACATTTGGCTGTGTGCTGATCGAAGCCAATGCCTGCGGCGTGCCGGTGATCGTAAGCGATATCCCTGTATTTCATGAAAACATACAGGAATCAATAAACGGTTTTTTTGTAAAATCCCACGATCCTGCAGCCCTGGCTGATAAAATGATATGGGCAATAGAAAACCGGCCATTGATTGACAGCAGGGCTGTGGCAGCAATGACCGGTTCAAAATTCAGTTACCGTACAGTTGGTGAGCAATTCAGCAATTGGTATAAAGAAATTTCAGCAAGGTCAGTTTGACCGGAGCTTATTCACCAGGGCGATGTAGTCATTCATTGCTTCATCATTTGATTTCCCTTTCAATCCTGACCATGCATTGTATTTGGCCTTTGCCACAAAATCAAAAGGGTTAGAAGGAGGGTCTGCTGTTACGTCGCCTTCGGTGGCCTGTTTGTAAAGGGAATACAGTTTAAGTAAAGTGTCATTGCCGGGCTTTTCTGAAAGATTCTTACTGTCGGCTACAGCTTTTTCAAATTGTTCTTTTAATTCCATACAGTTGGTTTTCTTGATAACAGATAATTAATAACCCTGCAAGTATACAACTAATCAACTGTATATTTTTATTATTGGGTACGGGCATTATCAATAAAATGATATTGAACAGATTTTTTATTCTCAATGATCCTGTAAAATTCTTCAAGATAGCCGGTTGTCTCTTTTTTGTTTCTTGCATTCATCCAGGGGCAATTATTGATCAGGCTCCATATTTTTTCTTTATTCGTTTTGAAAACTGCAATGGCTGTTTCCAGTTCTTCCATTGTTCTGGGGAACCCCCGGTAAAGCCTCTCCCTGACCGATTTGATATCCAGCTCTTCGTTCGGCAAGGCATACTCTGCATTCACAAAACCACAATGATTTAAATCATATGGAACAACAATAGGGGGAGTCGTAGTGTCCTTTAGAGGCCTCATCAGTTTCACATTATGGTAATGAGGAATGGAGAAGTCCGTATTCCCGATCATGAACTCGAATAAAGAGACCAGGGTCATCTGTTGCCGGTCTGTTCTTTCGGTCATGTATTGAGTTCCTTCCACTTCGACACACTTATTCCGGTCTGCCATATCATCCACATCTTCCAGTAAAAAACCATATTGGGAATATTTCTTGATCTTACCACGGGTATCTTCATAGTTGATCTTCACTAACCGAACTTTAAAGCTTCTTTCGGTCAGCATATTATAGATCTTATACGCCATAAACTCTTTGATGATAAGCTGCTCATCATTGGTTGAAGTGCCACAACCACAAACCAGTTTTAATTTACCCAAGGGTTTTAACAGGGGAGAGGTATTGTTCTTGAAATTCAGCACCAGCGGAGGCATGAAACAGGTCTCTAGCCTGAACTTTCCTCTTGTCTGTAACCTGATCTCTTCTTTAATACTGCTGCTGTCGGGAAAACGGAAAGTAACGGTAGCGGGCTGGTATTCCTTTTTGAATTTTTTTGCCAGCAGGGTTCTGAAATCAGACTGTATGGTTATTTCCAGCGGCTGCTCCTCCAGGAAGAAAGAATCGTCAATTTTTTTAGTTGCCTGGGCTGATACCTGGTTACTGAAAACCAGGAGCAGAAAAGTAAAAAAAAGAAGGGACTTTCTCATGGTATAGTGGGTTGTTTGGTTCTGCCGTAAACTTTACTTCAGCACTTCCTGGATCACTTTGCCAACACTGCCACTGGGCATCTGGATATGTAATAATGCTGCCAGTGTTGGTGCAATATCCGACATATAGGTATCATGGTTGGTTTTTCCCTGTTTGATACCCCAGCCATACCAGAGCAAAGGGATATGGGCATCATATGGATTCCATAAACCATGCGTGGTGCCTGTACTGCTGTACGCATCAATATAATTAGCATGAAGGATCACCTGCACATCACCATTGCGACGGGGATAATAGCCATTGTTCAGCATTTCCCGGATACGGCCGGGTAAAGGAACTTCGTTCAACTCGTCAATTGGAAATACCCTGGCAATTCCGGGTTCAGCAGAAAGATAGCCGGTGATCCATTCTGTTACTTCTTCTTTATCAATTTTTGCAGAGTCAAGCGCCATGCGGTTCAGGTGCAACTGGTAATTATCATCACTTACCACCAATCCAGGAATTTTGAATTTCTCCAGCAGGTTATTATTCAATTGCTTTACCACATTACTCATAAAGACACGGCCACCGGGTAATTTATTTTCCTGTAAATATTCTGGTACCTGGGAAACTCCATGGTCCGCAGATAAAAACACCGTGTACTGCCCTTTACCTACTTTATTGTCAAGAAAATTGAGCAGGCTGCCCAATTCTTTGTCTAAACGAAGAAAGCCATCTTCTGCTTCCACAGAGTTAGGGCCGAAAGTGTGACCAATATAATCCGGTGAAGAAAAACTTACGGCCAGGAAATCGGTAATATCATCAGCACCGAGATGTTCTTCTGTAATTGCTGTTTTTGCAAACTCAGCAGTTAATGTATTACCATAAGGCGTTGTCAGGACAGAACTATAAGTTTTACCGATAAATTTTTTCAGATCATAAGGGAAATTTTTTCCAAAAGGCTTTCCTTCATATACTTTTTCATCCGCAGAACTTTGTATATACGTATCAGCGGGGTATAAAAGATCCCATCCTTTTTCGTAGTATGAATCAACTAATTTCTTTGCGTTAAAATCTTTTACCCATTGCGGCAGTTCGTTCATGTAATAAGTGGAAGTGATCCAGTCACCAACCGTATTATCATACCAGTAAGCAGCATTGGCGCTGTGCCCGGCTGGTAATATACCGCCACGATCTTTAGGCGAAATACCAATTACCTTGCTGCGGAAATTGGTGGCCAATCTTAATTCATCACAGATGGTTGTTACCAGCAGGTTGCGGGGACTCATCAGGCCCAGAGCTGATGAACTGCCCACCGTTTTTACTGATTTATCTTCCGTGCAGTAAACAGAACGCATTTCCTGGTTATCCCACCAGGAATTTCCGGTGATGCCATTGATGGCTGGAACAGAGCCGGTGTATATGGAAGCATGGCCGCAGGCAGTAACAGTAGGAGCATAAGGTATTAATGTGCTCTCACAGGTAAAACCCTGGTTCAGCATTCGTTTAAAACCACCATCTGCTGCATAGCGGTCATTAAAACGATAGAGATAATCCCAGCGCATCTGGTCAACAACAATGCCCACCACCAATTTGGGTCGTTGTACCGGTTGGGTATTCGCCATTAAAGTGGAACCAAGCAATAACGCAACAATAAATTTCCGCATAGAGTAGTATTAGGTGACAAATGTAAGTGATTCCCTTATTCAGATTCCCCCGGAACAGGAAACCGGTATTAAGTGACGATTAATCTTTATATGCGGTTGCCCGACAGGGTACATAAACATATTATAATTTGAAGCCTTTTAGACCGGGCTTTTTATTAGCAGCAGCCATCAGTACTGTTTGTTGCAACCGGGCTGCTCTTGTTTCCGGTCTTTTGGCACTGTCGATCCAGGAAAGAAATTGCTTGCGGATACTAAATGAGAAATTCAGGAAATGCTCTTTTGCTTTCTTGTTTTTGGAGAAGAGTTTTTCAAGATCAGCCGGAATGGTTTTCGTGGCGGCTGCTGTATCAGATTGAGTCAATGTTTCCCAACTACCGTTTTTCTTTGCTGTTTCAATGGTTGCGAATCCGGCGGGCATCATCAGCTTTACCTGTATTAGTTTTTCAATCCTTGATTTGTTCAGCTGGCTCCACACACTTTTAGGTTTGCGGGGAGTGAATTTCAGCATGGATCTTTCTTCATCCAGTTTACGGGGCAGGCTGTCGATCCAGCCAAAGCATAATGCTTCTTCCACCGATTCATCATACGATACCCTTGGCTTGCCGGATTCCTTTTTATAATAGATCAGCCAGATACCCGGCGAACTGGTATGATTTTTTATCAGCCATAGCCGCCAGGCTTTTCTTGTTTTGGGATGAAATGTTTTATACTCCGGAGCTGCCATTACAGTTTGGTTATTTTTAATTCCACCCTCCTGTTCTTTGCCCGGTTTGCTTCTGTATCATTGGGAGCAACCGGGTGATCGGGCCCAAGACCTTTAATACTGATAAGACCTTCGTCAATTCCTTTTGCAACTAGATAGTCTTTACAGCTTCTCACTCTTTTCAGCGATAGTTCCCGGTTCAGGCTGGCCGAACCTTCGGAAGAAGTATGACCCGATAACAGGATTTCCATGGAAGGATTTTGGTTCATGAAGACAGCGAGTTTATCCAGTTCTTGTTTGCCGGCTGCCAGCAATACAGCGCTGTTCACTTCAAACTGTATATTCTTCATCACGATATTATCACCTTCCTGCAGGGTCTTATCGTTGAATTTTACTTTACCGGAACGTTTCAGTTCCAGTATTACATTTTCGGTTGTTTCATCTTCAATCACATCCACTTGTTTTTGAGCTGCGGAATAACCAGCAGCACTGCCAGTTACTATATTCAAACCTGCAGGAACAGCCTGTAACAGGAAATTTCCTTCCGCACCGGTTTGCACCATTCCATAATCCTTTACTTCAGCTGTGGCATTCGCAATGGGCATTTTTGTTCCCTCATCAATGATCGTTCCTTTGATACTACCTTTATACAAAACGCCTTTGGGGTTGATCAGCAGTTTTACAAAATCAATCGCAAAACCATCACCGGTTTCTGTTACCGGGTCATCAATAAAGATCACTAAGGAATCGGCTTGCAGCATGGTTAACTGTTCGCCGGTGAATTTAATGGTAATGAGTTTTCCAACGGGGCCGCCCTGGTTCACCCCGTTGATGATCTTCTCGGCTTCAATGAACCGCTGCCCGTTTATTTTGAACTGGAATTTTTTCTGAAATTCCGGCGATTGAAAATCATCAATGAATAATTGCAGTGCTGCTGCTGTTACAGAAATGTCCTTAATATCTGTTAAAGAAATAAGAACCGGGGTGGGATTATTCGCGGGCCGTTCGGTTGAACCAGCATATCCTTCATGCGGAGCTCCACTGTTATATTTATAACCGGTGGGCACCATGATCCTGTCGGTACCCGGAGCATCATTCTTATTTAGTTCCCAGGGATAGCCATGTGGGTTAGTACTTCTTCCCGAGAACGGGTTAAATCCTTCAGCCCAACCATAACTGAGGTTGTCAATATCACCCACCCGGATCATGGCATCTGCCTCAGGGGTATTTTTCAACAGCAGGAATTGTTTGCTCCAGTTGCCATCCGTTTCGGTGGTTTGTGTGAAGGATGGAATGGAACAACAAAAAAATAAAACAAACAGGCAGGACAACTTTCTCATAAAATGATTTAAGGTTGTCTTGCTAATTTAATTCTTCTTTTTCTTAATAATTCTCGGCCGGGGGCTTTGTCAATATCTTTCTTTTGACAAGGTCATAGGAAAGCAACTGGCCAAATGTGTGTGCCAGGATAGTAGTGGAAGCATAATCAAATGTCCGGGTACGGGCTGAGTAGATGATCTGCTTCGAAGCCCCGTCATAAAAATTACATTCCCAGGTAAACCGGGTCTGTTCACCATAATACCCCGGGGTATAGATCCGGTCGTTTACCGAATTCATGTATTGCTCAAATCGACTGTTTTGACCGGCCCGGAGACTGTCCGTAATCCGGCCGGGCACATAAAATTTCTCTTTTTGCTTATCAAATAATACCAGGGTGAAAACCGCATCAAAATTTCTGCCTGTGATAGCGGCAATGGCCCGGTTTGTATCGCCTTTTACAAAAGTACCCGCCGGGTAAATGGTATTGGCAGCAATGGCATAATAACCCATATTCCGCAAGTCTTCAGCCAAATGATCTTCCATTTTTGACTGTAACACATTATCGGTATCGGTAGCAATGGCCAGAACCAGTATTTGTTTGTATTGCCTGGGTTGCCAGTTTTGGGCGGTCCAGTGCCGGGTGATCTTGCTGGGCTGACAGGCCACGAGCAAGGCCAGCAGGGGTATAAGGAGTAGTTTTTTCATTGGTCGGTTTTAGAGCATAAAAGTAGTCTTGCCTTTTAGTACTGGTATTGAGGCAAGTCAATCGCCTATAAGAGTTTCATCAGCAATTGAACTTGCTGGTGCTCAATTCTTTTCCCCAACTGTGAATAACTACAAATTGAGGGTGCAAGGCTCGTTTTGGTATATTTGCCCGATTGGCTGTTTTTCGACTGAAACGGTTATTCGCAGGCTGTTAAATGCTGCCTGTAGGGAGGAAACTGTTGACTGTAGATATGGAGCTGACTTGAAAACTAATAACCTATAAATATTGGGGGAACTTGCTGCGGCGGCCCCCGCAAGATTATGGCAAAAGAAAAAGATACAACCAACCTGTTTGAGTATACAGAAGACAGTATCAAATCGCTGGACTGGAAAGAGCATATCCGCCTGCGGCCCGGTATGTATATCGGTAAACTGGGGGATGGTGCCTCACCGGATGACGGGATCTATGTACTGGTGAAAGAAGTGATGGATAACTGTATTGATGAATACACCATGGGACACGGGAAAACGGTGGAACTGACGATTGAAGGGAAAACCGTTACGATCCGGGACTATGGCCGTGGTATTCCGCTGGGTAAAGTGGTGGATGTGGTGAGCAAGATCAATACCGGTGCAAAATATGACAGCAAGGCTTTCCAGAAATCTGTAGGGTTGAATGGGGTGGGTACCAAGGCCGTGAATGCACTGAGCAATTATTTTAAAGTAACTGCAATACGGGATGGAAAAGAAAAGACGGCTGAATTTGAAAGAGGTGTTCTGATCAAAGAACATAAAGAAGCAAAAAGTACTGAACAAAACGGAACGATGGTGACCTTTGTTCCGGATGACCAGGTATTTAAGAATTTTAAATTCTTACCGGAGTTCCTGGAGAACCAGATATGGAATTATTGTTTCCTGAATGCAGGACTGAAGATCCTTTTTAATGGTAAAAGTTTTATCAGTAAAAATGGGTTACTCGATCTGCTGCAACGCAAGACCAATGAAGACGAGATCCGTTACCCGATCATTCACTTAACCGGTGATGATATCGAAGTGGCGATGTCGCATACCAATGACTACGGTGAAGACATTTACAGTTTTGTCAATGGCCAGCATACCACACAAGGTGGTACACACCAGCAGGCCTTCCGGGAAGCCTATGTAAAAACGATCCGTGATTTCTTTAAGAAAGATTACGATGCAGCTGATATCAGAACGGGTATTGTAGCCGCTGTATCCGTAAGAGTAGTGGAACCGGTGTTTGAATCGCAGACCAAAACAAAGCTGGGTTCGGTGAATGTGGATGTGGACGGACCCAGTATGCGGCAGTTTGTAGGTGACTTCTTATCCAAAGAACTGGATAATTTCCTGCACAAGAATCCTTCGATCGCTGATGGATTAAAAAAACGTATTGAGCAAAGCGAACGGGAAAGAAAGGAACTGGCAGGTATCAAAAAACTGGCCAATGAAAGAGCCAAGAAAGCGAATCTTCATAATAAGAAACTGAGAGATTGCCGCTATCATCTCAACGATGAGCCGCCTTCCAAAGGCAAGGAAGATTTCCTGGCCAAACAGGGAGAGACCACCATCTTCATTACGGAAGGTGATAGTGCCAGCGGTTCCATTACCAAGGCCCGGAATGTGGAAACACAAGCCGTATTCAGTTTGCGGGGTAAGCCGCTGAACTGTTTTGGACTGACCAAGAAAGTGGTATATGAGAATGAAGAATTCAACCTGCTGCAACATGCCTTAAATATTGAAGAAGGATTAGAAGGCTTACGCTTCAATAACGTGGTGATCGCCACCGATGCCGATGTGGATGGTATGCATATCCGTTTGCTGCTGATGACTTTCTTCCTGCAGTTCTTTCCTGACCTGGTGAAGCATGAGAAAGTGTATGTCCTGGAAACGCCGTTGTTCCGGGTGCGAAACAAACAGGAAACGATCTATTGTTTCAGTGAACAGGAAAAGCAGGAGGCCATGAAAAAACTCGGCACCAAACCGGAAGTAACACGATTCAAAGGATTGGGTGAGATCAGCCCGGATGAATTTGCACAGTTCATTGGTTCGGATATGCGCAAACAACTGATGCGGCTGGAACAGGGAGATCATATACAGCAATTGCTGGAATATTATATGGGCAAGAATACCATGGAACGTCAGGAGTTTATTATCAATAACCTGAAAGTGGAGCTGGACAAAGTGGAGGAGATCGCATAACCATGACCAAGCTTGATATTATACGGAAAACAAAATCGCTGTTCATGAAATGGCGGTTGCATGGTATCGTGGAGCCGTTCACGGGTTTATTGCTTAATGCCTATCACATGTCAAAACTGAGTAAGTGGAGACAGCAGACAAAAGTAACGGGCTATAATGACTGGTACCAGGGCCGCTGGGACTACAGCAGGAGAATAAATTTATACGAAGCGGTTAGTAAGCAGGAAAATTTAAAAGATAGCCCGATCGACTATTTTGAATTTGGCGTTTGCGGTGGACATTCCTTCAAATGGTGGCTGGAGCATAATACAAACAGCAGTTCAAAATTTTACGGCTTTGATACCTTTGAAGGATTGCCGGAAGACTTTGGGCCTTTCAGTAAAGGTACCATGGCGGTAGCACTGGAGTCACTGAATATTACTGATCCAAGAGCTAATTTTTATAAGGGCTTGTTCCAGGATACGCTAATCCCTTTTTTAGAAAGCTATCAAAACGGGAAGAAGAAGCTGATCCATATGGATGCTGATCTTTTCAGTGCCACCATTTTCAGTTTGTCACAGTTATACCGTTTCCTGAATGATGGCGATATTATATTATTTGATGAGTTTGCAGTACCGAAACATGAGTTCATGGCATTTAAGATTTTTACGGAAAGCTTTTATGTGAACTATGAAGTGATCGGGGCTGCCAACAACTATTTATTTGTAGCGGTAAAAATTAAAAAATAAAATTCCTTCTGGGTAACAGGAGGTGAGGAGGTTTTATGATACATATAGTTTTTAACGAGAGTGAAGTGCAACTGATGCAGCAGGTGATTGAACTGGATGAAACCCTGGCGGGTGAAGTGATACTGATCCGGGATGATTTTGCTGTAGGCCCATTGACAGGGCTTGATACCGAAGAAGGCTGGAATCTAAGATTAGAATGGTGGAGAGGTTTGTTACAAGGATCACCGCATGGGGATAGCCATGTTGGTACATTTGATGACAGAGAAACGGTAAATCAATTGAAAGCGAAGCTGGACGAGAACAAAGCAGGGGAAGTGTGGATATGGATGGGCCAGAACCAGCATGATGTGACCGGTTATTACTGGCTGATGCCGCAACTGAGAAATTACCAGGGCCGTGTGATGGTGTTGTACATGAACAATCTTCCTTTTATCAACGAGAAGGGGCAGATATTCTATCCATCCTGGCTGAATGAGATACAGCCGAAAGAATTTACCAAGGCAAAAAAATTATGCCGCCCCATTACGCTGAGTGAGTTTGAAGTGGACCCGGATGAATGGAAAAAACTGGTGGAAGAGAATGCAACCGTAAGGATGCTGGAAGGAGGAAAAAAAATCGTTGGTAAAGAAGAGAGTTTTTATGATAACGAGATACTCAAAAACCTGACTCCTGAATGGCAGAAAGCCGCCAGGGTTTTATCCAATACACTGAACCGCATGAAAATTAAGACCGGTGATGTGTTCATCATGTGGAGGATGAAACAACTGATCGCAGCAGGAAGGATCGATACCATGGGCGACCTTGCCAAAGGATGGAAGGATTTTGATGTGAAACAGGCTGGTGCCAAGCAGGCTGAAACGGTGACAACAGAGCAGGAAACTATATAAGTATGAAGAATATCATCAAACTGGAAGAAGCTTTAATGTTCGGGCTGGCCATTTATGCCCTTACGCTATTCAACGTGGATTGGTGGTGGTATCTTATTTTGTTCCTGGGGCCTGATATCAGTATGATCGGCTATGCAGCAGGCAATACGGTTGGTGCTATTGCTTATAATGTATTTCATCATAAAGGGCTGGCCATCCTGGTTTTTGTAACCGGGTTTATATTGCCCAATGAGTTACTGCAGTTAGCAGGTATTGTTCTGTTTGGTCATGCTTCCATGGACAGGATGATGGGTTACGGGTTAAAACTGAAAGAAGGATTTAAGTTTACACATTTAGGACCGATAGGAAAGAAATAAAACAATGAGTGCAGCAAAAAATAAATTAACAGACGTTCAGAATAACGACAGTGGGTTGCATGGTCAGTATAAGACGTGGTTCCTTGACTACGCATCCTATGTTATATTGGAAAGAGCAGTCCCTGCTATAGAAGACGGATTAAAACCGGTACAACGCCGCATCCTTCATGCCATGAAAGAAATGGATGACGGACGTTACAACAAAGTCGCTAATATCATCGGGCAGGCTATGCAGTACCATCCGCATGGTGATGCCAGTATCGGTGATGCGCTGGTGAATATGGGACAGAAAGATCTGCTGATCGATACACAGGGTAACTGGGGCGATGTGCGGACCGGTGATGATGCAGCAGCTGCCCGTTATATTGAAGCAAGGCTCAGCAAGTTTGCATTAGAAGTTGCTTTCAATGCCAAGACCACCCAATGGCAATTGAGCTATGATGGCCGAAAGAATGAACCCGTTACATTACCGATGAAGTTCCCCTTACTGCTGGCACAGGGAGCTGATGGTATTGCGGTGGGTTTGTCAACCAAAATTCTTCCGCATAATTTCTGTGAACTGATCGAAGCAGCGATAAAATATTTGAGAGGCAAACGTTTTGAACTTTATCCCGATTTCCTCACGGGTGGAATGATCGATGTGGCTGATTACAACCAGGGCAAAAGAGGTGGTAAAGTAAAGGTGAGGGCACATATCGAAGAAGTGGATAAGAAAACACTGGCGATAAAAAGCGTTCCTTATGGTGTTACCACCACGCAGCTGATGGAATCTATTGTGAAAGCAAATGACCAGGGGAAGATCAAGATCAAGAAAGTGACCGATAATACAGCGGCATTGGTGGAAATACAGGTTGATCTGGCACCCGGTATATCGCCGGATATCACCATTGATGCCTTATACAAATTCACAGATTGCGAAGTGTCCATTTCTCCCAATGCCTGTGTGATCGTGGATATGAAGCCCCAGTTTCTCGGCGTACAGGAATTGCTGAAACTTTCCACAGATAAAACAAAGGACCTGCTGGAGCAGGAACTGAAGATCAAACTGGGAGAACTGCAGGAAAAATGGCATTATACCTCCCTAGAGAAAATATTCTTTGAAGAGAAAATATACAAGGAACTCGAAAAGAAGCATGAGACCTGGGATAAAGTGCTGGAAGCAATTGATAAAGCATTTACGCCGTTCAAAAAGCAACTGAAAAGAGATATAAGCCGGGAGGATATTGTGAAGCTGACCGAGAAACCCGTACGTCGAATCTACAAACTGGATATTGATGAACTGAATGCACAGATCAAAGGACTGGAAGCTGATATCAAGCAAGTAAAAACTGATTTGAATAACCTGGTGGATTATGCCGTTGCGTATTACGAGAACCTGCTGAAGAAATACGGCAAGGGAAGAGAACGAAAAACTGAGATCAAACAGTTTGAAGTGATCGAAGCGAAAAACGTGGCGATTGCGAATGCGAAATTGTATGTGAACCGGGAAGAAGGCTTTATCGGAACAGGATTGAAGAAAGATGAGTTATTGTTTGAATGTTCCGACCTGGATGATATCATCGTGTTTGCCAAGCGGGGTATTATGAAAGTGGTGAAAGTGTCGGATAAAACATTTATCGGGAAAGACATTTTATATGCTGCCGTTTTCCAGAAGAATGATGAACGCACCACCTACAATATGATCTATGCGGATGGAGCCACCGGGATGAGTTACGCCAAGCGTTTCAATGTGACCGGGGTAACCCGTGATAAGGAATATGACCTGACCAAGGGACACGAAAAATCCAAAGTACATTATTTTACCGCCAATGCCAATGGGGAAGCCGAAGTGGTGAAAGTAGTGCTGAGTCCTGCCTC
>CADEDV010000007.1:0-33154 GCA_902826165.1 uncultured Bacteroidota bacterium | reverse complement strand
GAACCGATACTGGCCGTGCAGCAGGGCAGGGGAGAACAGATACGAAAAGCGAAATTCAAAATTGCGAAGATGGTGGAAGTGATGGGCTGGAAAGCAGTTGGTGCCAAATTAGTTGATTACAGCAAGAGTGTGGAAATGGAATGGGTGAAACCGAAAGCGGAGGATAACCAGCCGGAATTGTTTTGATTTTTTTTAAAATCTTCTTATGAGAATATTGCTGTTAGCGGTAAGCCTAATTATTATTACTGGTTGTGGTGTACAGTCTGGGAAGAATTTAATGGATAAAACTGCTATGCCTTTAATAGATTCATTTTATTCAAAGGCTCAGCGAAAAGAAGCTGCTTTGGCTATTGAAGGGTTATTATCATCCAATCCCAATATAAGCTTGGGAGATTCTTCGGTACTAGATTTAAAAAGCAAGTTTATTTTTCTGAATGAAAATTCAGGTTCGTTTATGGGATACAAAATATTAAAAAAGCGATACATCCAAGATGATATTGCTGTTTATAGCAGTCTGGGTAAGTATGACAAAAAGTTTTACCGGTTCATTTTTATATTCTATAATAACGGAGTGAAAACCCGGCTATATAAATTCCTTTTTGACGATTACCTGGAAGCGGAACTAGAGGGGTCTTTGAAATTTTATACAAATTAAGATTCCGTTCGTGTAATTCTATTTTTTTGATCTAGGATCATCCTTCTTTCTCCTGATCCTCACCGTCCCATTTTTCTCCAGGTTGCTGGATAAGCGAACTTCAAACCGGTTTTTCCCATCGCTGATCATCATCAGGGCCGTATTGGGTGGAATGGCACCGAGGTTGTCAGCAAACATCGACAGTTCGTTAACCTCTTTGGCAGCATCTAATACAATGTCAAAATGAATGGCACGGGTACTGAGTTTCCGGTTGAAAGCCATCAGTTGTTTATTGAAGAAAACTGAAATTGAATCCCCGTCCACTTCACCGTTATCATAGAAATCCACTTTTAAAGAATCCGACTCCACTTCAATTTCTTCTGCCACCACATTTTCCCGTTCGGTAAATTCTCTTTCCACCACGTAGTTCACTACTTTTCGCTGTATAATGGTTTCGGGAACCAGTGTATCAAAGGCAGATGGTTTCCATACCTGGTAGCTTTCTTTATATTCCCGAAGTGCTTTTAAAACGGAATCCTGTTTGCTGGCATCAGCATTCAGTTCCAGGTTAAAATTGATATCGGCACACATCAGCCGGTATTCCGGCAAACTCACAAAGCCGCCCGATAGATTAGATCCTGCTTTAGCTACCCGAAGCGTAGCTCTTAAATTCATCATACAATCCACTTCCATATTGGCCCTGGAGCCATAATAGGTAACCGGCACATCATAGAGATTGAGCTGGCGGCTGGCGGCATTATAATTGCCTTTTACCTGCAGGCTGCGAAACGTATTTTTAAAATAATAATTGAGCACCCCTTTTACATAATTCTTCTCCGGTTGCAGGATAAGCTCCACGAGGTAATTGTTTGCTGAACTGGTTGTTTTGACATTGGCAAAGCCATACCAATAACCAAAAACAGTTTGCCCGGAAACGGACAGGGCCATAAAAAGCAATAAAGAGAGGAGGAGTTTCTTCATGAAGTTCTAAGATCGGCAAAAATCATTCCCTAATAAAAGAAAATTGTAACCACTTATTTAATATACCGTTTCATTTCCCGGTCCACGTCTTTCTGCCTGATACTTTCCCGCTTGTCGTAGAGTTTTTTCCCTTTACCCAGGCCGATCTCGATCTTCATCATGCCCTTATCGTTTAAAAAGATGCGGAGCGGAATAATGGTATAGCCTTTCTCTTTCAGCTTGCCTTCCATTTTCCGGATCTCTCTTTTCTGCAACAGCAGTTTCCGGTCCCTTAACGGGTCATGATTAGTGACCGTGCCATGTGAATATTGGGCAATATGCATGCTTTTCAGCCACACTTCACCCTGGTGGATGATGCAGAAGCTGTCGTTGAAACTGGCTTTCCCTTCCCGCAGCGATTTCACCTCGGTGCCCAGCAATACCATGCCCGCATCGTATTTGGCATCGATGAAGTATTCGTAATAAGCTGATCTGTTCTTTATCTCGTTCATGCACAAAAAAAGTAAGAGGCAAAAATACCTCTTACTAACTGATTTTTGATATATGCTTAACTTTTGAAGTGCCCCAGCACCACACCCAGTTTATCTTTCAGGTCTTTCCGGGCAACAATGAAATCAAGAAAACCATGATCCAGGAGGAATTCACTGCGCTGGAATCCTTCCGGCAGATCTTTTTTAATTGTTTCTTTAATAACCCTTGGACCGGCAAAACCGATCAGTGCCCCGGGCTCGGCAATATTCAGGTCACCCAGCATACCAAAGGAAGCAGAAATACCTCCAAAAGTAGGGTCGGTGAGCAAAGAGATATAAGGGAGCTTGGCATCACTTAATTGTGAAAGTTTGCCGCTGGTCTTGGCTAACTGCATTAGTGAAAAAGCACTTTCCATCATCCGGGCACCACCACTTTTGCTGATCACCATGTACGCCTGTTTGTGCTCAACGCAATAATCAACGGCCCGGGAAAATTTTTCTCCCATCACACTGCCCAATGATCCACCAATAAATTCAAAATCCATACAGGCGATCACAATGCCATGCCCGTGTATGGTTCCTGTCGCTACCCGCATGGAATCTTTCAGATCCGTCTTACTCCAGATATCTTCCAATCTTTTTTTATAAGGCTTCAGGTCGGTAAATTCAAGGAAATCCTTACTGCGGATATTTTCAAACAGCTCGGTGAATTCACTATTATCATACAGCAGTTCAAAATACTCCTGGCTGTTGATACGGTGGTGATAGCTGCATTTGGGGCAAACGAACAGGTGCTCTCTCAATTCAGTGACCGTGCAGATATAATTGCACTCAGGGCATTTGGTCCAGAGTCCTTCCGGGGTTTCTTTCTTTTCAGAGGTCTTGGTATTAATTCCTTTCTTGATACGCTTGAACCAACTGGTCTTGTTTTCCTCCGTTTTTCCTTCCTCACCCGCCAGGTTCGCATCAAAATCTTCAATTTTTTTGGCCATAACCTTTATAGTTAGAGCACAAATATAGGGATTGTAAGGTTACTAATACCGGTCAGCTGCCGGTGGATAAATACATGGAAGACAATGCATCAGGAGCGGTCAGTTATTAGGGGCACCGCTGTCGATCCAGCAAAGGATGGCATTTTTTTGAGCGGTGGTTAATGTGGTATTACGGGGCATGTTTCCGGAAGCCACATTGGTCCGGATCGTTGCCCGGGCACTAAAGACTTGTGCATAATTGGTCAGCGGGCCGGGGCCATTCACACTGGCCACGTTATGGCAATCCACCTGGTTGCAGGTAGCCTGTATAATTGGATTTACATCGGCAGTCCATGCTTTGTTGGTTACCGTTGCACAATCAAGCGGCGGATTGTTATTGCCACCATTATCCTTGCTGCAGGAATTAAAAAGAAATGCTGCTGTTGCCAGACTTAGAATAACCAGTGCCTTTTTCATGTTTTCGTTGGTTGGTAAAGGATTTTCTGATAACTATTAACGGCAAAAGTTTAACCAAAGTTGCTCAAAACGCTGGTTTCTGAAAATTAAATGATCTCGGCCACATGCTTGTGGATGTTCTGTGCCAGTTTATCAGTTGGCACATCATTCTCATCGCCGCCAAACGGGTCTTCAATTTCTTCTGCGATCAGCTCGAGGCTGGCCAGCACATAAAAAACAAAAGCCACTACCGGAACTACGTAAAAGCCCAGTTGGAAAACGTAACCAAAAGGAAGTGTCATGATATAAAAGAAAATGAATTTCTTGATGAATACACTATAGGAAAAAGGGATCGGGGTGTTCTTGATCCGTTCACAGGCACCACAGATATCGGTGAAGGATTGCAGTTCTGTATTCAGGTAAAGTAATTGCTCACCGGAAATGGTATTGTTTTTATACAATTGCTGGATATGTTTATACATCAGCAAAGCGACCTGGTTGGGAATATGCTTTTCGGTATCAATGCTGCTGAAAACATGCTTGTGCTCTTCATCATTAAATAACTCGATCCTGGTTTGTTCCCGGCGTAAGTGATTGTGCAGGGCAAATGCATAGGCCGGTATGATCTTCCGGAAAAAAGAACGCTGGCTTTTTTCTTCTGCCGGTAAAATTGCGGCCAGCTTCAATGCCAGGTTACGGCTGTTGTTCACCAGCGAACCCCAGAGTTTGCGTCCTTCCCACCATCGGTCGTAAGCGGTATTGGTTCGAAAGACAAGCAACATAGAAATAGCAAAACCAAGCAGGGAATGCATCAAAGGAATATTCCTGACATAGCTGTTGGAAGACAGTTTCCAGTATTCCAGTTCCAGGTAAGCCACGATAGCCGAATAGATGCAGATGCCAATGATCAGTTTACCGAGTTGGCGGAAGGTATCTGCTTTATGAAAACGAAAGATGAAAGTGAACCAGTCTTTAGGATTATATGAGATCATGCAACGGTCTTTTATCAAAAATAAACATTGGGGATGTGATTTTGTCCGAAATTCAGGGCATGAAAAAGCTATTTCTTTTTGTAAGCATCTGCGGTGGGTTGCTGGCCTGCCAGTCAAACTCCAAAACTGTGGAGGAAAAATATAAATTGGTATGGAGTGATGAATTCGATGACCCGGGATTACCCGACAGCAGCAAATGGAATTATGATGTGGGTGGTCATGGCTGGGGCAACCAGGAATTGCAATACTATACAGCCAACCGGCCAGAGAATGCAAGGGTGGAAGGAGGTAATCTTATTATTGAAGCCAGGAAAGAAAATTGGGAAGGGATGAATTATACATCCGCCCGGTTGGTCACCAAAGGAAAAGCAGAATGGCAATATGGGAAAATAGAAGTAAGGGCCAAACTACCATCGGGGCTGGGTACCTGGCCGGCAATCTGGATGCTGGGAGCCAATACTCCTTTGATATGGCCCGATGATGGCGAGATCGATATCATGGAGCATGTGGGTTTCAACCCCGGATATATTCATGGCTCTGTGCACTGCAAAAAATATTACCATAGTATCGGCACCCAAAAAACGGATACGGTACATATTCCGGATTGTTCGGAGCAATTTCATGTGTATGGCACCGAGTGGGATAAAGACAGTGTGAAAGTATCAGTGGATGGAACTATTTATTTCCGGTTTCCCAATGAACGAAGCGGATATGAAGCATGGCCTTTTGATAATAAAATGTATTTGCTGCTGAATGTGGCTTTTGGTGGTACCTGGGGCGGGCAAAAAGGGATCAATGATTCCATATTGCCGCAACGCATGGAGGTTGATTATGTGAAAGTGTACCAACAGCAATAAAAAGCTATTGCTGTTGGAAATTCCTGAAATCTTCCCGGCGGAAAGTACCGGGTGCTGCATGATCACCTCCTTTAAAGCTGTAATTCACAAACCTGATATTTTTTAATTCAGTAAGATTATAAGTGCTGGTGGCCATATATTCAGCAGCACCGGCACTGCCCATCCGTTGTGTCAGGAACTCGCTGTTGGGAATAGCGGTATAGATGGTGTCATTAGAAACTTTAATAAACTCCAGTTGCACATTCTCCCATACTGCATTGATATCTGTGATCAGTTCTGTAGCCGTAAGACTGTCTGTATTAACCTGCCGCTGCTGTTTCAACACATAATTTCCGCCCAGGCTGTCATACACGGTGTTCCAGATCAGTCTTTCTTCGGGTGAGAGGATTACTTCTTCTGTGGCTAATGTATCTGTAGTGTCTTCCTGGACCGCCTCATTGTTACAGGCGGTGATCAAACACAACAATACCAGGAATACAGCGATTTTTCTCATACTTAAAAGTAAAGACTGCTTCCCGGATGTCAGAATGATTCCTGTTAAAATTCCGTGATAATGATCTTAGGTACTGATTAAAATAGCGATTTTGTCCAGGTCATTTTTTCAAGAATGCCGAATACATCCACACTAATTTTTCCTGTGCCCGGATATAATCGCTCATCAGGGCATTGGTACCTTCATCATTAGTTTCTGCCGATAAGGATAAAAGGTTGCGCTGGATACCGATGATCACTTTGAATGAATTCAGGATATCGGCCACGGCTTTCAGGCCATCCGATACCTGTGTGCTTTCGGCAATCGCTGATACTTTTTTATAATCAGAATACTTATGATTGGGCGAATGTCCCAGGGTAAGTATGCGTTCCGCCACTTCATCTATTTTTAGTAACAGATCATTATACAACTCTTCAAACTTCAAATGCAGCTCAAAGAATTTCTCGCCTTTGATATTCCAGTGATATCCTCTTACATTTTGATAGAAGATAGAGTAGTTAGCCAACAGCTCGTTGAGTTGCCCGGCCAGTAAGGCAGATTTTTTACTGTCTAATCCTATTGCGTTCAGATTTTTCATATTCCTGTTTTTTCAAAAGTACAGAAGGAGGCCTGATTGGAATGTGATATTTGTCAGCAGGGAGGATTAATTTTTTTTCGCCAGGGCTGTACTTTTAAATAGGTGAGGGAACGCCAGATCCATTCAAAAGGCCCGTAATGATAGTTTTTCATCCACCATTTGCAGATATAGACCTGCAGGATGAAGAAAATGATCCCGGCAGCAAAGCTGAAACTATTGCCTATTTCTCCCAGCTGGTTAAAACCATAACCATAGAACAGCAGTAAGCCGAAAATAGTTTGAACCAGGTATGTCGTCAATCCCATTCTCCCTAATGGCGCAAGACCAGCGAGGAAATTCCCTGCTTTTGCCCGTTGTGCTAGCAACAGGAATCCACCGGCATAGACCATGCTGAAACTGATATAATGAATATCAATTAAGACGGAAGCCAGTAAGCTGTAAATATTAAAGGAAAGAAACAAGCTTTCCCCAAAGACCCCATAGATCACTAAAGCAAAAATGGAAATAGCCACTGATAACCAGAACCACTTTTTTATTTTCTTTTTATAATGCGGAAAATTTTCAAATACTTTATTCCGGCCCATATATAATCCCAGCAAAAAAAGGCCTAGGGTAACAAACAGCCGACCCGAAAAAACCTGGAACTCAAGTTTTGCCTGGAATTCATTGCTGATATTCAGCCGGGCAATTTGCTTGTAATCACCCTGCTTTACGAGGTTGTAATACACTGTGGCTTCATCCTGCATCCTGTTATGGGTGGTATCGCTGGCAACAGGTTGCAGGCTTTGTGTTTGTGCTGGCTGGTTACTTATTCTTACAAACTCAATGGTTCGCAGGATAATACCCGGGCCATTGAATAGAAAGAAAAATGAAACGATCAGCAATACTTTATTGCCGGCTTTATAAAACAACAGCAATATAAAGCCCAGTACGGCATAAATAGTAAGGATGTCTCCACGATAGAATAACTGGTGAAGGAAACCGATCGCAAATAATAAGACCAGCCGCCAGGCAAAGCGGCCAATAAATGACTGTCCTTTTTCTTTTGCATTGAGTAACTGGATGGCAAAGCTTAATCCAAACAGGAACGAAAAGATCGTGTAGAATTTGCCAAAGATGAAAATATCATGGAACAGCTGTAAGCCCTGGTCAAGCCCGTTCTGTATATTAAAATGTTCATGACCTGGTGGCTCTGCACCGGCATAATACTGGTTGCAAAAATGGGCCAGGATAATCCCCAGCAAGGAAAAGCCCCGGAGCATATCCACGAGGTCAATACGTTGTTTGGCTACAGCAATTGGTTTCATGCGGTTGGTTATTGCAGCGATACAGCTAAACTACTATTTCCTCTCTTGTTCCCGGTTTGAAAAGGATGGGAGGGAAATGGAGCAGAGATATAGACGATCCGGGTGGATGAAATGTTACCGGGTAATGATAAAACTTATTGGTTAATACTATTCCACTTCAACAATGGCCGGTTTTTTGGCAGTATGTGTAAAATGCAACCTTATTCTGCTGGCTTTTTTTCTTAGCCGAGTCTCCTGCAAGGGCTCGTCGTCGTTAGTTATTTTTCATCAAACGGCAGGTCGGTTGCAGCAGGTTCGCCTGCAAATAGGGGTACTCACTTGCCGCCGGCTTCAGCTGCTTTATACAAAGAGTCAACTTCTCTCTGGTACCTGGTTTTCCAGTCAGCCCCGTTGCGCATCATCAAATAGCCACTGACCAGGTCGTTATAATTCCTGATTCCCTTTTCCGTCTGCTTTGCTGTGAATTTTTCGACATAGATATTTCTAAATCCGTAACGGGCTGCTACCAATTCTATTTCCTCATCTTTTGATGAAATTTTATGAATGCCGGTGTTAATTATCTTAACATCTCCGCTTGCAATATCCATTTTAGCAGAGGCATAGTTATAATCAGCGGAAAAATCATACACCTGCCAGAGTATATAGGTTACTATGGCAAGCAGGATGATTATTGCAGTAGTGATCATTAATTTTTTAAGCATATCTTTCTTTTCTTAGACGGGTCTCCCGCAGGTGATTCATTGAGGAATATAATATGCCGTGGTTCGTCTATCAAGGACCAGCTCCTTTAAAATACTGATAGTTCCAGTTCGTGAGTGAAACCGGGTCTTTTTATTCACGGGTACGAATCAAGGCAGAGTCATGTTTCATATTTGTGCCTACTATCCGTCAATGAGGATTTCCTTTGCCTCATAGTCGTTCATTGTTAAAGTGAAGGTGTGATTTCTGTCATGTTCTGATTCGAAAGCAATTTCCCAAATAATTGGTTTCGAATCGCATCGTGGGAGCCTTAAATAAACGGGTTCAAATTCTTTATTAAAATCTGAAATTTTGAAATCCTCTCTCCAATTTCTAAACTCGTCTTCAATTAGTGGTGTGATTGCTTTTGTAATGCTTGAATAATTGTTTTCAATACTTTTAAAGAAATTAATTTGTGTTTCAGTCGGGCCAGCGATATCTCCGTCAATACCTATTTCAATAATATTGTTTGAAGGTTTGAAGTGCCGTCGGCACTCAAAATAGTCAGAAGGTTTCGGCACTTTACCACCGGTGAATATCATTTGCCCAAAAAAATCATGATCAATTTTTTGTTTCTTGCCAAATATTGAGCCAAAAAGTCCCATTGTCAATCTTTTAATTTGTGGATTTTAATATTGCCAATGCAATGTTAGCGCCAGTTTATTTCATATATTTTTCAAATAGTTTAATTGCTTCCGCTTTCAAATTATCATATTTAAAGTCATCATTGAATCCAATACCAGGGTTATAATGTGTCGAGCCTTTATTGGCACATAATAAATACTTAGGTCCACCTAACTCAATAGAAATAGGAGAGAATTCTGTTTGAACTCGTAATAAAATTTTTCCAGCATTGTCGACAACATAGAAGATATGCTTATTATAAATATTGCCTTTGTTTTCATTTTCATAACGTTCAAAAACTTGAATTAAATAATCGTTCCATTTGAATTGGTCAAAGCAAAACATATCTTTCATGTTCTCTTTAAGTAATCCCTTTTTGTGAGCTTCATATAATTTGTCTTTGTAGGGTTTTACTTTATCGTATTGTTTTTTGTGATAATAGATTTGAATAAGTTTCGCATTAGAATGATAATCGTTTGGATCTAACTGTAAAAGTTCGACAAATGCTGACTCGGCTTTGTTGTAATCGCCTTTCAAGGATTCAAGCAATCCAATATTGAACAAAGCGTTAACGTATGAATCGGATTCCTTTGAGATTTTTGACTTTGCAACATAAAATGCTTCAAGTGCTTTGGTATTATTTTTTTGGTCTGAATGGATTTGAGCAATAAGTGAATATGGTCTGTCAGGGCAGTCTTTTTGTTCCGTTGCTTTTTTATAAGCGTCAAGTGCCAAATCTAGTTTTCCGACATTATAATAAGAGTCACCAAGCCCGCTGTAGAAAACTGCATCGTCTGCCTTTAAGGCAATTGCAGATTGAAAATCTTGAACCGCCTCATCATACTTTTTCATGTAGTTAAAAGTTGACGCTCTAATAAAAAATGGAGCTGGGTCTTTTGCATCCTTCTCAATAGAGAGATTCATAAACTTAATACAGTTATTATCGTCTTCTTTCATGTAGTAAGCAAGCCCGACATAATACAACGACTTTGCAGAAAGGTCTTTGGTCTTTGAAGCATATTGTTCAATTATTTTATCATACTGTTTTTTGTCCGACAATGCTTTTAGTTCTATTGTTGTGTTGTCTTGAGCGAAAATTGTCAAGCCGCAAATTGTCAAAATGAGTGTTGATAGAATATTTTTCATTGTGATTGTAATAGCGTTTAAAATTGGTAATAACGTCGAGTATTTGCGAAGGCAGGGAATTCATTGCTCGTCCAGGCCGGTACAAATGCCCATTTGAAAATATGTTGTTGAAGTTAAGAACTAAAGCTGAAAATTGAACGTCGAGCCCGAACCAAAGCTGATAGTGACTTGCAGCCGATTGTTACTACGTCCGCCAGCATGGCAGCAAACCGATTGTTTGTGGCAGTTATTTTTTGTCCTACTACTTGCATACTTTGAATAACTTACTTTTCTTCAAGTCTCTTAGAGCAAATGTTTGTCGCTTTACTGTGTCAACCGTATTGATATTGTTAATTCTGTAAAATTCAAAAGTGTCGGAACTAATTTTATTACAACTATAATTGTTTTCAAAACTTCCTGGCTCATACAGTCCAATAAAAATGCAAAACTTTGAACTGTCTGTGTAAAAGATTGCGTTTTTATAATCGTTTCCACATTTGAATTGAATTTCTGTGTGATAAATTCCCTGTTCTGTCTTGTAGGAACTTGCAGGATAAAAGTCTGTGTCACACTTTAGCGAATTAATTCCAAATAGTGGTTTTGTCACAAGACAATTCTTGTCGCTGTGATGTATTTGAAATAGTTCTTTTTGAGAAATCGTTTTTCGTTCAATCGTATCGTTTAAAAGATTGTTTTGAAAATTAAAAACTTCAATTGTCTCACCATTCTGAATAGCTCTGAAACTTTCATGTTCATCATAAGAGCCAACTTTAGTTCTAAAAGTCAAAGTGTCTGTCAAATAACACTCTGTCAACTCACCAAAAACACCTGCACAAAATGTTTGGTATCGTTCTAAATAAATCCCTTTTGAGATTTCTGTTGTTCCAAGTTTTTCGCAACATTTTGTGTCACCAACTAAGCAGCTTGAAAAACTAGTTACTACAATTATAAAAATGAAAAGTCTCAATGTCATTAGGGTGTCGCTTTATAATTGCCACCAACTCATAAATATACGCAATAGCTGGTACAGTTTCGGGTTGGAAATCAGCGCAAATCTGCACCAGCTTACGGCCTGTCTGTCCGGTTAGGCTATCGTTATTGCTTTATCCAAATACACATCCTGTATCGCATTTAAAATCTCCACACCTTCTTTCATCGGCCGCTGAAATGCTTTGCGGCCACTGATCAGTCCCATGCCACCGGCTCTTTTATTGATAACGGCGGTGGTTACTGCTTCGGCCATATCACCGGCACCGGAAGATGCACCGCCACTGTTAATGAGACCGGCACGGCCCATATAACAATTGGCCACCTGGTAGCGGCAAAGATCAATGGGATGATCGGAAGTGAGCTCGGTATAAATGCGTTTATCATTTTTACCATAAGCCGATTCTTTGGTGTTGAGGGCTAAGTAACCGCCATTATTCTCCGGCAGTTTTTGTTTGATGATATCTGCTTCAATGGTCACCCCGAGATGATTGGCCTGTCCCGTCAGGTCAGCCGAAACATGATAATCCTTATCGGATTGTTTAAAGGCTGGATTACGCAGGTAACACCAGAGTATGGTGGCCATACCAAGTTCATGCGCCATTTCAAAGGCTTTGGTTACTTCCTGTAACTGTCTTGTAGATTCATCACTGCCGAAATAGATGGTGGCCCCAACGGCAGCAGCACCGAGGTTCCAGCTGGCTTTGATGGAAGCAAACATCACCTGGTCAAATTTATTAGGGTAGGTGAGAAATTCATTGTGGTTGATCTTAACGATGAACGGAATTTTATGGGCATATTTCCGGGAAAGAAATCCCAAACCGCCAAACGTGGTGGCCACCGCATTGCAACCACCTTCCATCGCCAGTTTGATAATATTTTCCGGGTCAAAGTAGATTGGGTTCTTAGCGAAGGAAGCACCGCCGCTGTGTTCAATGCCCTGGTCAACAGGAAGAATTGACAAATAACCAGTGTTGCCGAGGCGGCCGGTATTGTACATCAGCTGCAGGTTGCGCAGCACATGCGGGTTGCGGTCGCTGTTGATCCAGATACGATCCACAAAATCAGGACCGGGCAGGTGCAGTTGTTCTTTAGCAATGGTTTTGGACTGGTGGTTGAGTAAGTACTCCGCTTTATCGCCGAGCAATTGGGTAATAGAAGGCATGGGAATCGTTTATTGGTTGATCAGTTGAAAGGTCGCTAACGACTGTTAGGCAAAGATAATGTTTGGAAGAAAACGGCAAAACGGTTGTGTGGTTATGACGCAGGAAGTGACAGGATCATTGAAAGCAGTATCAAAAATCCGTGCTGATCTGTTCGATCTGTGTCATCCGAGTTCAAAAAAATCACCCGAAGAGATCACTGCTCAGGTAGCGGTCGCCCCTGTCGCAGGCGATGAAGACGATCACACCTTTATCAATTTCTTTTGCCAGCCGGATAGCAGCTGCGGCCGCACCACCGCTGCTCATCCCGGCAAAAATGCCTTCCACTTTCGCCAATTGTCTTGCCATCAGCGTTGCTTCCTGTTGCGATACATCCATCACCCTGTCCACTCTTTCGGGTTCAAATATTTTCGGTAAATATTCTTTGGGCCAGCGGCGGATGCCGGGAATAGATGATTCTTCTGTAGGCTGGCAGCCCACAATTTGTATAGCCGCATTTTTTTCTTTCAGGTACCGGGAGCAACCCATGATGGTGCCGGTGGTACCCATAGAACTTACAAAGTGAGTGATGGACTGATCGGTATCTCTCCATATTTCAGGGCCGGTGGTTTTATAATGGGCTTTATAATTATCCGGGTTGGCAAACTGGTTGAGGATATACGCTTCGCCACGGGCGGCTTTGGCATCGGCATAGTCACGGCAGGTCTCGATATTTTCTAATAAAGTAACAGTGGCACCAAATGCTTCCATCGTTAATGTTCTTTCCCTGGTAGAAGAAGAAGGCATTACTAATTCTATGTTCAGGTCATATAATCTTGCGATCATCGCTAAAGCGATACCGGTATTGCCACTGGTGGCTTCTATTAGCTGGTCACCGGCTTTGATCTCACCTCTTTCAATGGCAGACCGGATCATGTTCAGTGCCGGGCGGTCTTTTACACTGCCGCCGGGATTATTGCCTTCGAGCTTGGCATATATAGTTACGTTGGGATTAGGATTCAGTTTTTTTAATTCTACTAAAGGAGTATTACCTACTAAGTCTGTGATGCTTGCCATGCTGATTAATTTATTTACGGTCTATGTGTCTCTATGTGCCTATGACCTATGTGGTGAGGATATTTACCACATAGACACAATAGATACATAGGCGCACATAGTTGTGTTTATATTTTTGTTTGCTCCACCACTTCAATATCCGGCCGGTGATAGACCGTGGAGTAAGGAGCAATACTCTTCGTGAGCCATACATTACCTCCCACGATACTGTGATGACCGATCACTGTATCACCGCCGAGGATAGTGGCACCTGAATAAATGATCGCATGATCTTCCACCGTTGGATGCCGCTTGGTATTCGCCATGTCTTTATCTACACTTAATGCGCCGAGTGTAACACCCTGGTATAATTTTACATGATCACCGATATGGCAGGTTTCGCCAATTACTGTCCCGGTTCCGTGATCAATAAAAAAGTAATGACCAATTTCAGCACCGGGATGTATATCAATACCTGTTTTGGAATGGGCCCATTCGGTCATGATGCGGGGCAGCAGTGGAATATCCAGGAGCAATAATTCATGTGCCACCCGGTAAAAAAAGATAGCATAGAAACCGGGATAAGCCCGGATGATCTCGAATCTTGTTCTTGCAGCCGGATCACCTTCGAGTAACGCAGTGATATCTGTATTCAGTACTTCATACAGTTCCGGCACTGCATCGAAAAATTGTTTTGCTTTTTCTGCATTATTGCAATTGTCGCAGGCTTTCGTGGCATTGAGTATGCGGTTGAGTTGTATTTGCAGTTTGCTGAATTCTGCTTCCACTGCTTCTGTACTGCTTAACTGGCATTCGGCTCTTTCCGGAAATAACAAGCAGAAGAGTTTTAATACCCAGGCCGCAATTTCTTCATTGGCCGGTACGGCTTCCGTGGCCTGCTGCTGTTGAAATATATGCTGGTAAAATTCTTTCTTCATAAAAAGTCCACCTGGTTAATCGGGTATGCAAAACTACCCCTTTTTATAACAGGGCATTGACGGCTTAGTTGCTAATAGTCTGGTAAAAAATAAACCCTGTATCGCCGAAGGCTGATACAGGGTTGTCGTATAACGGACAGTAACTTTTCTTATGCGTTACGGTTCAGGCAATTCAGGTCTTCAAAAGCCACTTCCAGGCGTTTGCTGAAACTTTCTTCGCCTTTGCGGAGCCAAATACGGGGATCGTAATGTTTCTTGTTCGGCTTGTCTTCTCCTTCCGGATTACCCAATTGTCCCTGCAGGTAAGCTTCGTATTTTTTGTAATTATCTAAGATGCCTTCCCAGAAAGCCCATTGCAGGTCGGTATCAATATTCATTTTGATAGCACCATAACCAATGGCTTCACGGATCTGGTGCTGCGGTGAGCCACTGCCACCATGGAATACAAAGTAAACCGGTTTAGGACCGGTACCGAATTCTTTTTCGATATGCACCTGGCTGTTATGCAGGATCACGGGACGCAATTCCACATTACCGGGTTTGTATACACCATGCACATTACCAAAAGCAGCAGCAATAGTAAACAGTTTACCAACTTTACCTAATTCTTTATAAGCAAAAGCCACATCTTCGGGTTGTGTATAAAGTTTTGAATTTTCTACATCACTGTTGTCAACACCGTCTTCTTCACCACCGGTTACACCCAGTTCAATTTCGATACCCATACCCAGCGGTTGCATTCTTTTGAAGAACTCAACAGAGGTATGAATATTTTCTTCGATGGGCTCTTCGCTCAGGTCAAGCATATGTGAGCTGAACAGGGGTTGACCTTTTTCTTTGAAATATTGTTCACCGGCATCGATCAGTCCGCTGATCCAGGGCAACCATTTTTTTGCAGCATGGTCTGTATGTAAAACAACAGGCACACCGTAATATTTAGCTACATTATGAATATGGAGGGCACCGGAGATACCACCGGAAATATTTCCCTGCAGTTTATCATTCGGCATTCCTTTACCGGCGATGAATTGTGCACCACCATTGGAGAATTGAATGATAACAGGAGAGTTGACTTTGGCAGCCGTTTCCAGGGTAGCGTTGATGGTATTGGTACCAATAGTGTTAACGGCTGGAAGGGCAAACTGGTTTTCTTTAGCGTCTTTGTAAAGTGCTTCCAGTTCTTCACCGAACAGCACACCGGCTCTGTACTTTTTCATGATCAAAAAATCGTTTTAGTTTGGATTATTAATATGGATAAGCTGGCGGGCAACCGTTAACAGGCAGCGAATATAAAGGTTTTATTTAATCAGGCAGCTAACATGCGTTCGAGCGGCTATCGCTTGGCCTTGCCCAGGTTTTTCTGCACCAACAGCATGTTTTTGCGCAGGGTTTGTTTCAGGTGTGTCTTCACGATCTCGCCCATGGAATGGCATTTCTCATAAGCATTTGTTTTCAGGTATTCACCCAGCTCTTTTTTTAACTGGTTGATCTTGTCCGGGGTGGAAATAACATCTACCGTCATATTATCCAGCAGGTCTTTGATCCGGTACCGGGCGGTGGCCAGCCGGAAAGTGATCATGGTTCTTTCTTCTGCCTGGTATTGTTCAATGGATTCCCGGTTCAGGTGGGAGAGAGCTACCTCCACGAAGGGAAAATTTTCTTTGAAGAACTGCGGCAGGTAAAGATTCCTTCTTCCTTCATAGGATTGCTGGTCAAAATCAATACTGCGGAGCCGGTATTGATAGTCTTCAATATCCGGGGTGATGCCTACCACGAAATTATAACTGCGCATATCACCGAGCAAACGGACAAAACAACGTTCATTGAACTTCACAAATTCCTTGGCAAAACGGATCTTATTCGTTTCCGGGTTGTTCATCATCTGCTGCATGAAGATATCACCGGGTATGCCGGGTATATGTTCTTCCACCAGTGTATTCTCATCCGTAAAGAAAGTTATCCGGTTGGGGGAGAGGATATGCTCTAATTCCAAACCATAGATACGGGAAGCATCAGCGATCTTGATATAGTAGTGATCGTAGTTATCATTGAACTTATTAACGATGCGGATACGAAAGGGATGTGAATTACCAAAAGTGCAATAATCAATTCTTGCCACATCCAGGTGACTGACAAAACTGAAATCGCCTTCTGTTTTCAGGATCGCATAAATTTTTACGAGCCCTTCCCGGATATAATTCCAGTCGCGGCTGTCGTAGGACAATTTTTCCCATAACGTATCCTTCCCATATTTATCCTGGATGGGAACCGACCAGGTATAATTGAGCAGGTTGTTATAAGTAACCGGCAGTTTTACTTCACGACCATGTAGTTTCAGGTAATTGCGCAACCCTTCACTTACCGGGTACATCGGTTTTTTCCGGGAAGGTTTATCGCCTTCCTTACTTTCCCGGTCGTTATGGTTATTGATGAATAACATGACGGCCTAAGATACGAAGAACCGGGAAGCCAGCAGCTGACATAGACTTAGGCTAATTGTTTCTGCAGTACATTAAAATAGGCAGGTGCTTTCAGCAAACGACTGCCATACCAACTAAACAGTTCACCATCCACCAGGATGATCCTGGTATTGGGTAACAACGACTGCAGTTCGTCAATATGTTTTTGCTGAAAGGGAAAAGGTTCGGAAGAAAGTAATAACAGCTCGCAGTTCGCAGTTTTCAATTCATCGATAGTTATTTCAGGATAGCGGGTCTTTCCCTTATAGATATTATCAAAACCTGCCCGCTCAAGCATGGAATGAATAAAAGTGTCGCCGCCAACCGTCATGTAGGGGTTTTGCCAGATGAGGTAAGCGGTTTTAAGTTTGTAGTTTGAGGTTTGTAGTTGGAAAAATTTAGCACTGATCTCTTCAATAATGCGGGTTGCTTGTTCTGATTTTCCGGTCATGGCACCGATCTGTTCAATCATCTCATATGCATCATCCAGGTTATTCACATCACTGATCCAGACAGGATATTGCTGTTGCAGTTCATTGATCTGTTCTTTTACATTTTCTTCCTTGTTCGCAATGACCAGGTCGGGAGCCAATGAATGGATAATGCCGGTGTTGATCTGCTTGGTGCCGCCAACTCTTGTCTTGCTGCGGAACCACTCTTTGGGGTGAATGCAAAACTTCGTGATGCCCACGACCTCATCAGTAAGACCAAGACCGGCTAATAATTCTGTTTGGGAAGGAACCAGGGTGATGATCCGCTTGGGAATAGCCGGTAAGCTGATGACCTGCCCCGTCTGGTCTGTAAATGACAACATGCAACAATTTGCTGCAAGTTACAAAATGATAAAAGGTTGTTGGGAAAAGAGGTGCGGTAAGTATCACCGCGCCTCCTGCTACTTTGTTTGGTAGCAGGAGGGTTCCGGACGATTAATTCTTTTCAAGGGATTTGGACACGGTGACTCTGTGATGTTTTTCAAGGAAATGGATGGATCTTTCTTCAGGATGTTGGATTCTAAACTTTTGGTTTTTTCAAAGACAAATTCAAAAAGAAGAAGTTGATTGATACTGGATTTTAAATTGGACTAACTTTCTCAGGATCGGTTTGGTTTTTCAGGACTTGGACTACTGGACGGTTTTTCGAATGTTGGATATTGGATTCTGGACTTTAGATTGATTCGCTATCAATCAACTTCTGCAACAAAAGTAATTAGCATTTCATTAATAGAACAGAGCAAAACAACTCAATTATTTTACGACAGTATTTACCGCTTTCATCGTAAACAGGACAATGCTGTTTTGCGGGTATAACGATTCTTGTATTCGTAGTTTTACGGGAATCAGCCTCCGGTATCGTTACCGGTCTTGCCTGAAATCAATGAAATGCTTTATTGTGCTTAGTTACCGAGGGCCTGGATGACATCGTACTTGGTGACGATATGGAAATTGCCGGCATCATCTTTTGCCAGTACAGCGCCATTTTCTTTGTTGATCAGGTGGCTCAGCCGTTCAACGGGTGTATCAAACTCCACCATGGGGAACAAGGGTTCAATCACCTCTGCAATGGTTGAGTTTTTGATCTCGGGGTTATCAAATATTTTCTGGAATAAACCACTTTCGCTGATGGCACCGGCCAGGCCATTGCCATTCATCACCGGGATATGTTCAATATCATATTTTTTCATCAATTCAACGGCTTCTGCCACCGTTTGTGTGGGTTCAACGGTTACCAGTTTCTTACTGGCACCCCTGGCACTGATGATATCTTTAAATGTTTTTACATCCAGGAATCCTCTTTCGATCATCCACTGATCGTTATATATTTTTCCAACATAGCGGCTGCCATGGTCATGGAAAATACAGACCACCAGGTCGTCTTTGGTCAGCTTACTTTTCAGTTGCATCAACCCCTGTATACAACTGCCGGCACTGTACCCACAAAACAAACCTTCTTCTTTAGCCAGTTTCCTTGCCATCACGGCACCATCTTTATCGGTTACCTGTTCAAAGTAATCGATCACACTCATATCATAATTCTTCGGTACAAAGTCTTCACCAAATCCCTCGCTGATATAAGGATGCACTTCATTCATATCAATTTCACCCGTACGGAAATACTTGGTCAGCAGGGAGCCATATACATCGATGGCCCATATTTGTATGTTGGGATTTTTTTCTTTTAAGAATTGTGCTGTGCCGGTAATGGTGCCACCTGTTCCGGCAGTGCAAACCAGGTGGGTGATCTTGCCATCTGTTTGTTCCCAGATCTCGGGCCCGGTTGTTTCATAATGCGCCAGCCGGTTGGCCAGGTTATCATACTGGTTCATGTGGTAGGAGTTAGGTACTTCTTTGGCCAATCTTGCAGCCACGCTGTAATAACTTTTCGGGTCTTCCGGCAATACATTAGTGGGGCAAACGATCACTTCCGCACCCACGGCTTTCAGTATATCTGCTTTTTCTTTGGATTGCTTATCGGTGGTAACAAATATGCATTTATAACCTTTCACCACCGCTGCCAATGCCAGGCCCATACCGGTGTTACCACTGGTTCCTTCGATGATAGTCCCCCCTGGTTTCAGTTTGCCTTCTTTTTCGGCCACTTCCACCATTTTCAGGGCCATCCGGTCTTTGATCGAATTGCCCGGGTTGAAATAATCCACCTTAGCCAATACGGTGCAGGGCAGTTCTTTGGTGATCTTATTCAGGCGGATAAGCGGCGTGTTGCCAATCGTTTCGAGTATGTTATTCTTAATATTCATAACAGGCCTTTTGAGCGGCCAAATATAGCCTAAATCAGGTTACTGCTGGTTCTTTTTGGTGAGGATATGAAAGGATTCAAACATCTTTTGCAACTTGTTCCATACATCTACTGAAGAAACAAGATTAGGGCTCCATTGTATGGTTAAAAGAAAAAAATAGTTCTCACTTTCTATCAGCCTTTCAATACGGTAAATAAGTAAATCTGTTTCTTTTTCTTCCACCTTTACATTTGATATTTTGGTGGTCGAATGCCAGATAATGGACTGGTTATTCGCTAATAAACTATCCATCGGCTGGGGATTGGATAATAATAGAACGAGGAATACATTGGAGATATTAGCCGCCATACCATATCCGTTGCTGAATTTTTTAGGCATCATCGTGATACTGAAGGATTGCGTAAATGCTATTTTTTCTATTGCCAATTCGCCGAAATTAAGCTGATGTCGAAGCTTCTCTATCTGTTCTTCAGTGAGAATAGTTCCATCCTTACCATATTGTGCAATAATTCTTTTTAAGTGGATTTCTATCGGGTCGGTAGTCGTATTTTTAGTAAAGTATATTTCTGTGGGATTGCCATATTGAAAGGTTAAGCTTGAGGAGTTGAGAAGTAACTGACCAAACTGGGCTACCTCAAGATTATTCCTGATACTTTGTGTGTCGTTGGGAGATGAAAGAAGGCCCTTTTGATCCAGAAACTGGAAATAATCAAGATACTCTGATCGCTTAAAATCATTGGATACAATTAATGCGAATCCATAATTGGAATCGGTAAAAACATCTTCGTTTGTTTTTACTGCTATGTTTGTATCAGATGTGGCCGGGTTTGCCTGGATGGTTTTATTGTCAACTGTTACAGTTTGAGTCTCACTTTTCTCATCACCCCCTTTCGTTTTAACTATATACAGATAATAAGCAGGTATCAGCAACGCCAACAACCCGATCATGATAATATAATACCATTTGAAAAAGGGATCGGATTTTGGCGTTGTTGTCATGGCCAGTACAGTAATCGCTTCTGCAACAAGTATGATCAGGGCTGTGATGCCAAGCGGAGATTTAATCGCTGAAATAAGCCCGCCACGGTTTTCTGTTTGTGACATTGTTTTTGGTTTAGGAGGTTTAGTGGTATAAGAAAGATACAGAAATTTAGCAAAGCCATGAAATGAAAAGCCCTCCCTGAAAACAGGAAGGGCCACCGGACTTAATGATACAAGATCATCAAGCTTCGTTGCGATATTGTTTTCTTTTATTGGCCAGGTAAGCATCCAGCAGGAATAAACCCAGGATAATATTTAGCACCATAAAAGCATTGACCAGGTTGTTGTTAAAGAACTGGCTGAAATCAATCTTGTCAAACTTGTCAGCAATAGCCGAACTTTTGCCTGTTTCCCATTTGGTTTGTCCAAACCCGTAAATAAGAAAACCGATGATCGTGGCAATAAAAAAGAACGTTAGCCCCCAGATGATCTTGTTATTGATATACGATTTAGTGGCCGGGGCAATATGGTATTTGGCTATTTCTTCCATAACGTTTTTGCTGAAACGCATAGAAGGTGCTTCCATTTCAGATGCCTGCAGTAATTGGTTCACTTCAAGCAGTTCGCTGTATTTTTCTTTCCAGGCAGCATCCGTAGCCAGTAATTTTTCAATGACCGTTTTTTCGGCCGCGGCCGCAGTGCCGTCAATATAACCCCACAGTCTCTCCTCCATGTCATGGTTCATATGATGAAGATTAGTTTCCATACACTACAATTTAGTTATAAATATCTTTTACTTCTGCTGCAAAATGTGTTTCCATTTTCTCTTTCAGCCTTGTCCTTGCCCGGTGTAATCGTACTTTGGCTGTATTCATTTCAATATGCAATACCTGTGCTATTTCTTCCAGGGTCTGTTCTGCTTTATAAAACAGGGTGATGATCTCAGCATCATCAGGACCCAGCAGGTTGATCGCATTGTTCACCATGGCCTGTTTCGATTTTTGCTCCACCAGGTTGGCCCTGAAGCCTGAATCCAGGCTATCGGCCGCTTCCATTACTTTATCATCATCCAGCGAATGAATATCCAGCCTCTTCTTTCGCAGGAAAGTGATGCAGGTGGTATTGACGATCGTATAGAGCCAGGTGCTGAATTTGGAAGCCCCGCGGAAATCGGCCAGTGAACGGTAGGCTTTAATAAAGATATCCTGCGCTACCTCCTCGGCATCCTCCCTGCTCTTGACCATCCGTAAGGCCAGGGTGAATACATAGTTCTGGTAACGGTTCACCAGCCCGGCATAAGCCTGGTGGTCACCATTCAGCACTTTGCTAATGATCTCGCTATCATTCAGTCCGGTAGACATGCTGCTGATATGACTACAGCATAAGAGGTTTGGTTACAGTACAAAGTACGTTTATTTTCACAGCCGGGTACACTATATATAGTTGAATAAAGGCCGGCACCCGGGAGGCTGTAACCTGTTGCAACCAGCGGTAGTCTTAGTTCTTGTAACACGTTTTTGAAAAATTGTTCCTGAAGGCTGTAACCTGGTTGAAACGATCGTAGTCAAAGAGAACAAATACGGAATAAACTATTTTAAAACAATAAAACTGATTTTATGGACGGCGGAGAAGCTTTAATACCGATAACCATGTTTGCCGGCGGATTTGCCATGATCTTTGGTATCTATTACCTGAAAACCAGGCAGAACCTGGCCATGATCGAAAAAGGAATGAACCCCAAAGAGTTTGCCAACCGGCCGGCTCCTTATAAGAACCTGAAATGGGCACTGCTCCTGATCGGGGCGGGGGTGGGACTGTTCCTGGCTTATGTGCTGGATAATTATGTCTTATACAGCAGCTTCAAAAATATTCGTTATCACGACGATGGCAGGAATGCACCCATCTATTTTGCCCTGATTGCGATCGGAGGTGGTCTGGGACTGTTCGGGTCTTACAAAATGGAAAAAAAGTGGTGGGACGAGAATAAGAGCTAAGGGAAAACTCATTATTGCAAATTGTTTGTATACAGCACTTACCTTTTGTCAGAAAGGAAATGCTGTATACTTTTTTAATAAATTATCAGCATGAAAAGAATTACCGCAGTCAACTTGTTGCTCCTTTTCGTTCTACTACTTGGTTCCTGCCATAACGGACCCCGGCATACAACTATTGAAACCAGTGACGGAACAACTTCGGCCAGGGTCGAATGTGCAGGTGATATTCATTTTACGGAAGACTCATCAGCTGTTAAAAGTATTTCCCCTTATGGGTATATCGAGTACTGGGGTAATGATAAACATGTGGTGATTGAAAGTGATGAGCAGGGAAAGTTGAGTCATGAATTATACCGTGGTGAAACAAAAATTCCGCTCGATTCCACAGGAAAGCTGTTCCTGGCTGCTGCACTCAAAGAAATGATCGTACTGGGGCTTCGCTCCGGCAATATGCAGGAATCCCACTAGAAAAAATAGTTCCTGAAAATCATTTCGCCATCGTTTCCAGGGCTTTTTTTACCATTTCATCATCGATATTCAATACCTGGTAAAAGCCGTCATTTCTCCATTTGTAACGGGCCAGTAATGCTTTTAACCGCTGGCGCAGTGACTCTTTCTCATTTTCACCTACTCCTTTGAGGTTGATAGAATCCCTGGCCGCATAATTTACGAGGCCATTCCACATTTCTTCTCCGTTGGTAAACCCTTTTGCATAGTCAGTGGCAGTGGCATACTGATCCACCTGTTGCCGGTGCTGCAGATAATAATTATATACAAAGCTGTTGAAACCACCATCAATCAGCAGGCGGTTTACACTGCGCTGGTAGGTGCTGGTGTCTAAGGCTACAAAAATATCTGGCATGATGCCGCCGCCGCCGTACACGGTTTTACCGCCTATGGTTTTGTATTGTTTACCATTACTCACTTTATTTGAATCAGCCGATAATAACTCACCGTTGGAATATCGTTCCCATAATTCATCCATATACACTTTTCTTCCTTTTTCATAGGGACGCTGAATGCTGCGGCCGAGTGGTGTATAATATCTTGCTACAGTAAGGCGGATCGCAGAACCATCACTCAAACTATATTGTTCCTGCACCAGTCCTTTACCAAATGAACGGCGACCGATAATGGTAGCCCTGTCCCAATCCTGTAAGGCACCTGCTAATACTTCACTGGCACTGGCCGATAATTCATCAATAAGAATGGTGAGCTTTCCTTTTTCAAAAAGCCCGGGGCGTTTGCAGCGGTATTCTCTTTTTTTACTATTGACACCTTCGGTATAAACGATCAGTTTATCATTATCTAAAAATTCATCCGCCATGTCCACGGCTTCATTCATAAAGCCACCACCATTACCCCGCAGGTCATACACCAGTTTTTGCAAACCTTCTTTCTGCAATCTTTCCATCGCCTGCATAAATTCTTCGTAACTGCTCTCCGTAAACTTATTCAGTTTGATATAGCCGGTTGTTTTATCCAGCATATAAGCAGCATCTATGGAAGGAACAGGAATAGTGCCCCTGGTAACAGTATAGGTTGCTGTTTTACCATCCCTTAAAATTTGTAAAACGGCTTTGGAGCCTCTTTCACCCCGGATCAGTTTTTTGATCTGGTCGGTTTCCAGGTTTCTTTTCACGAGGGACGAATCATTTACCGTTAAAATTTTATCGCCGATCTTCAAACCGGCTTTATCACTGGGACCATTGGGAATAACATATACAACATTCACCGTGTCGCCAAACACATTGAACTCAACGCCGATACCTTCAAAATTGCCGGCCAGGTCTTCATTGGCGGCCTGTAATTCGACCGGGGGAAAATAAACCGAATGGGGATCAAGTTTATTCATCATCTGTTCGATGGCTACACCTTCCAGCGAATCCAGGTTAACAGAATCCACATAATTATTTTTTAACCTGTAGATTACCTCGTCTAATGTGCTTTGTTGGGGTTTACTGAAAAAGCTTTTACTGCTTCCACCATTCATCTGGTAGCCAAAGAACATTCCAACGACCATCACCACCGCAAAGATCAGGGGCAGCCACACCTGCAATTTTTTATTCAGCATCGTACGTCTTAATTATGTAATTTGAACGCAAAATAGCCAAAAGTTTTAGTTTGTTATTGAAGGTTATTCTTTCATGCTGAACCGGTTACTGATTTTAGCAAATCCAACAGCACTCAAACTGAATCCAAGGATTGCAAACCTATATTATGCCTGTTGTTAAACTTATTGCAGATTGCGGCGCCACCAAGGGCGAATGGTGCCTGGTCAACAATGGAAAAAAGAAGACCATTTTCACGCAGGGCATCAGTCCGTACTTTCTCAGCACCGTACAGATCAGGGATATTTTGCTAAAAGAGCTGACACCTAAATTGAAGAATGTGCAGGTGGATGAGGTCTTTTATTATGGTACAGGTTGTGCAAATATTACCAATGCCAAATCTGTTAAAAAAGCCATTTTGCAGGTTTTTGCAGGTGCAAAAACAGAAGTTACCCACGACCTTATGGCCGCCGCCCGTTCACTTTGCGGAAGAAAAAAAGGTATCGCCTGTATATTAGGAACAGGTTCCAATTCCTGTTATTATGATGGTAAAAAGATTGTGAAGAACAGCCCCGGCCTCGGTTATGTATTGGGAGATGAGGGCAGTGGTGCGTATCTCGGCAAAAAAGTAATACAGTATTATTTATACGGGACATTTGATGATGAATTGCGGGGACGGTTTGACCTGACCTACACCACGAATGCAGCCGAGATATTAGAAAACGTTTATAAAAAGCCCTTACCTAACCGTTATCTGGCAGGATTTACTAAATTTCTGGCCGATAACCGGGGACATTATATGATCGAAAACATCATTGAGGACGGGTTGAATGATTTTTTCTTTAACCATCTCTGTAAATACCGGGAGATCTGGACCCAGCCCGTCAATTTTACCGGTGGTGTTGCATTTGGTTTTAAGGATGTGTTGCAGCACCTTTGCGACAGTTATGAATTTGAACTGGGCAGGGTGCTTAAAAACCCGATGGAAGGATTAGTTGAATTCCATAGCTAACGAAAAAGAAAGGAATTATGGCATTTGAAAAGATAACAGAGGAATCAAGCAGGTATCGTCATTTGGAAAAAATGTCGGTAGCCGATCTGCTGATCAATATTAATAAAGAAGACCAGACCGTTCCCGCAGCCGTGGAAAAAGCGATCCCCCAGATCGAAAAGCTTGCTGAGATAGCAGGAGATAAGATGCTGATGGGAGGCCGTTTGTTTTATATCGGTGCAGGCACCAGTGGCCGTTTGGGTATTGTGGATGCCAGTGAATGTCCCCCGACCTATGGCGTTCCCAAGGGCCTGGTGATCGGGATCATTGCAGGTGGCGAAAAAGCGATTACGTCAGCGGTGGAGTTTGCTGAAGACGATAAAGACCAGGGCTGGAAAGACCTGCTGGAATATAATGTCAGTGATAAAGATGTGGTGATCGGTATAGCCGCCAGCGGTACCACACCCTATGTAATTGGTGCGTTGGATGAATGCAGGAAAAGAGGAATTGTGACGGGAAGTATTTCCTGTAATCCTGATTCACCTGTGAGTGCAGCGGCTGATTTCCCGATTGAAGTAGTGGTAGGGCCTGAATTTGTAACGGGAAGCACAAGAATGAAAAGTGGTACGGCACAGAAATTAGTTCTCAATATGATCTCTACTTCTGTCATGATCCAGTTAGGCCGTGTAGAGGATAATAAGATGGTGAACATGCAACTAACGAACGATAAGTTGGTGGATCGTGGCACCAGGATGCTGATGGAAAGAGTAAAGCTTAACGATTACGAAAAAGCCAAACAACTGTTATTGAAATACGGCAGTGTAAAAAAAGCGGCTGATTCTTTCAGCAAATAATTTTCATTCTCATCATTGCGGTGTATATTGTGCTCCTGTTTAACAAGTGGTACATTCATTTCATCATATCAGCACTTCTTCTTTAGTAACAACTCTTGTTACGATTGCTGCTGGTATTACCACAACAATTACAACAACCCGTTAAGGGTTGTATTATTCCATATCAACAACGGGCAATTTTGCTGTATCAGGATGGGAAGTCTTATATAACAGCCACAATCATTTCTTTTCATTTTCAAAATATAGTTCATGCAGGTTTTAAAATTTGGGGGTACATCGGTAGCCAATGCAGAAAATATCAATAAGGTAGTTGCAGTAGTTAAGGGAGCGGTTAAAAAAGATACAACAGTGGTTGTGGTATCTGCCTTAGGTGGTGTCACGGATCTTTTATTAGGCGCTGCTATTCTTGCTGCAGATGGCGATGAAGCGTACAAAGAGAAATTAGCGGTCATTGAACAACGCCACCTGGAAACTGTAAAACAGCTGATACCGGTGGCCAGTCAAAGCCAGTTGCTCAGCCTTGTTAAAAAAAGTTGTAACGAGATCGAAGATATTTGTAACGGTATTTTTTTATTAAGGGAACTTACACCCCGTTCCAAAGACCGCATCGGCAGTTATGGGGAATGGATATCATCGCAGATCATTGCGGCCAAATTCAAAGCAGACGGCGTTGTTTGTACCTGGAAAGATTCCCGGGAGCTGATCAGTACTAATTCTGCGTTCACCACAGCGGAAGTTGATTTTGCCATTACCAATAAGCAAGTGGCTGACTTCTTTGCCATATCATCATCTTCTTTATTTATTCTTCCGGGTTTTATTGCGGCTGATAAACAGGGCATCACTACCACATTGGGCCGTGGTGGTTCTGATTATACGGCAGCTATCCTTGCTTCAGCCGTACATGCTTCTGTATTGGAAATATGGACAGATGTAAGTGGTATGATGACAGCTGATCCAAGATTGGCTGCCAATGCCCGTATCATTCCCCGTATCTCTTACCAGGAAGCTATGGAGTTATCACATTTTGGAGCGAAAGTGATCTATCCACCGACCATTCAGCCGGTGATGGGGCAAGCGATTCCTGTCTGGATCAAAAATACATTTGCTCCCGCAGATGAAGGGACACTGATCGAATCAGTTTCTGCAAAGAATGGAAATATCGTCCGGGGTATATCCAGCATCAATAATATTGCATTGATCAGCCTTGAGGGAAGTGGTATGATCGGTATTCCCGGTTTTTCCAAGCGATTATTTGAATCGTTAAGCAATGAAAAAATCAATGTTATACTTATCACTCAAAGCTCTTCGGAACATTCTATTTGTGTGGGTATTGATAATGGGTTAGCCGCAAAAGCCAAACTGGCCGTGGATACTGCTTTTGCGAATGAGATCGCTTTGGAAAAAGTAGAACCATTAAAAGTGGAAGCAGATCTTTCCATCGTGGCGCTGGTGGGTGAGAATATGAAAAGTCATCCCGGTATCAGCGGCCGTATGTTCAGTGCAATGGGCAGAAACGGCGTAAATATCCGTGCCATTGCACAGGGTTCTTCGGAAAAAAATATCTCAGCAGTTATTTCCACCCGTGATGTAAAGAAGGCAATTAACGTATTGCATGAAGAATTCTTTGAGACCACATATAAAGAAGTGAACCTGTTTATAGTGGGTACAGGTAACGTGGGGGCAAAATTACTCGGGCAACTGCAACAACAATTAGGGTATCTCGTCCGCCAGTTACATGTACAAGTAAAAGTGGTTGGATTAAGCAACAGCCGGAAAATGCTGATCAATGAAGAGGGAATTGAATTGCCGGTATGGAAAGAGAAATTAAATGCGGCAGGCAAAGCTGATCTTGGCGAGTTTGTTCAGCATATTATTGATCGCAACCTCCGTAATTCTGTTTTTGTTGATATCACGGCCAATGATAAAGTGGCCGCAGTGTATGACCAGTTATTACAGAAAAGTATTTCAGTGGTGGCCTGTAACAAAGTGGCCGCATCATCTGCGTATAATAATTATAAAAAATTGAAAGAACTGGCGGGTGAATACAATTGCCGTTTCTTATTTGAAACCAATGTAGGAGCAGGGTTGCCGATCATTGCTACATTAAATGATCTTGTTCGCAGCGGCGACAGGGTGCACCGCATTGAAGCGGTATTAAGTGGTACTTTGAATTTTGTATTCAATAACTACGACGGCACAAAATTATTTGCTGATGTGGTAAAGCAGGCGCAGGATGAAGGCTACACCGAACCTGATCCAAGGCTTGATCTCAGTGGTACCGATGTGATGCGGAAGATCATGATCCTGGCCCGTGAAGCCGGCCAGCAAATTGAAATGGATGATATTGCTAATAATTCTTTCATGCCCGCATCCTGTATGCAGGGATCAGTAGATGATTTTTATGCAGCCATGGCCAAAGAAGAAGCGCATTTCAAAAAATTATATGAAAAAGCAACTGCGGAAGGCTGCAAGCTGAAATTTGTGGCTTCTTTTAATGATGGCAAGGCGGCGGTTGGATTACAACATATCGACCCGAAACATGACCTCTATCATTTATATGGAAAGGACAACGTGGTGTTATTCTATACGGACCGCTACAAAGAACAGCCTATGGTGGTAAAAGGTGCCGGTGCCGGTGCTGAAGTAACAGCCAGTGGTGTATTTGCCGATATCATGCGGGTGGCCAACCTGTAATTTAATTATGCACATGAAACAAGTAACAATTCATTGCCCGGGTACAGTAGCCAACCTCGTTTGTGGGTTTGATATATTAGGTATGGCATTAAAAACACCATACGATGTGATGGAAGTAAAACTGCTGGATGAACCAAAAGTGATCATACATAACCGGGATGCTTTTAATCTTCCCACCGACCCGGAGAAAAATGTGGCCGGTGTTGTTTTCCTGGCAGTGATGGAAAAGGCGGGAGGCAATATTGGTTTTGAAGTAACGATAGAGAAACACATCAAACCCGGAAGTGGTTTGGGGTCCAGTGCAGCCAGTGCGGCAGGAGCAGCTGTAGCCGCTAATCATTTGCTGGGGAATATTTTCTCCACTGATGAACTGGTGCAATTTGCCATGTGGGGTGAAAAATTAGCATCCGGCGTAAAACATGCCGATAATATTACTCCCTGTATCATGGGAGGGGTTACCTTGATAAGGTCTATTCATCCGTTGGATATTGTTCCTTTAGCAGCACCTGATCTTTTTGTAACGGTGGTTCACCCGCAGATTGAAGTCAGGACATCGGATGCAAGGCAGATACTTAAAGAAAAAGTGTTGCTGAAAGATGCGATCAGGCAATGGGGGAATATTGCAGGTCTTGTCACCGGTTTTATCAGGAACGATCATGAACTCATCGGACGTTCCTTAGAAGATGTGATCATCGAACCCGTTCGCAGTATCCTGATCCCGGGTTTTGATGAAGTGAAACTGAAATGCAAAGAGGCAGGTGCACTGGGAGGTGGTATTTCCGGCTCCGGCCCTTCAATTTTTATGCTGAGCAAAGAAGAAGCAACAGCAAAAAAAGTAGAAGCAGTAATGCAGGCTATTTATACAAGAATAGGGATTGAGTATAATACCTATGTGACAACCATCAATAAAAACGGGGTAGAAGTTGTTTAAATGGCCTGGCCAGTATAAACCTATTAGAGCATGAATTATTATAGCACAAACAGGCAATCACCAATCGTTGGATTTAAAGAAGCCAGCATCAAAGGACAGGCCCCGGATAAAGGATTGTATTTCCCGGAGACACTGCCTCAACTTGATAAAGAATTTATCAGGAGTATTGAAAATTATTCCAACGACGAAATTGCATTCCGTGTCATCAAACCCTATGTGGGGAATGAAATTCCGGAAGAAAAATTGTTTCGGATCGTTAGCGAGACGGTGAATTTCCCGGTTCCGTTAGTACCCATTAGTGAATCGATCTCTTCACTTGAATTATTTCATGGACCCACACTGGCATTTAAAGATATCGGTGCCAGGTTCATGAGCCGTTGCCTGGGTTATTTTTTAAAAAACAATAGCAAAAAAGTTACTGTATTGGTAGCTACATCCGGCGATACTGGTGGCGCTGTTGCGAACGGATTTTATGAGGTGGAAGGAGTGGAGGTGGTCATCTTGTATCCTTCGGGTAAAGTAAGCCAGGTACAAGAAAAGCAACTGACTACCCTTGGGAAAAATATTCATGCCCTGGAAGTGGACGGGACTTTTGATGATTGCCAGCAACTGGTGAAAACGGCCTTCATGGATGCAGAACTGAACCAGCAGTTATTCCTTACTTCGGCCAATTCTATTAATGTGGCCCGCTGGTTACCGCAACAATTCTATTATTTCTTTGCGTACAAGCAATGGCTGCATAATTCCCCTTCAGGCGATAAAGACCCGGTTATATCAGTACCCAGCGGCAATTTTGGAAATATCTGTGCCGGTATATTAGCTATGCAAACAGGCTTACCTGTAAAGCATTTTATAGCCGCCTGTAATGCTAACGATATTGTAAGTGAATACCTGGAAACACAAAACCTGCAACCCAGGCAGGCTGTTCCGACACTGAGCAATGCCATGGATGTGGGGAACCCAAGCAACTTTGTACGTATTCTGGAAATTTTTGATCACCAGTTCCCGGAACTGAAAAGTAAATTATCATCCTGCACTATTTCCGATACAGAAACAACAGCAACGATCCGGGAAGTGTACCAGCAGTATAATTATGTATTGGATCCGCACGGCGCAGTAGGATACCTGGCATTGCAGCGTTATTTAGCTGATCAACCAGGGCAAAAAGGTATGGTATTGGAAACTGCACACCCGGTCAAGTTCCCGGATGCGGTAGAAAACTGTATCGGGAGGCCTATTGAAATTCCCGCAGCTGTACAATCAATTATGAATAAAGAAAAGCGAAGTGTATTGATGAAAGCAGATTTCAAACAATTAAAAGAATACCTGGTAAATTAAGTGAATCTTCATTTTCTCTCCGGCCAAAACAAAAGGATATTTCCTTAGCGTATATTTGTGCATTGGAAATTGTGTATGCATACGCTTGAACCCTTTTATAACTGGCGTCACATTTATGTGAGTGAAGAAGACCAGCGATCGCCATTCTCCGGGCGGCAGTATTCTGAATTTGAGTTTTCCCAAACCGTTTATAACTACTATATCCACCCGCAATGGGATGATTTTGGCAGCCGGACCCTTTACCTGAAAGTGCTAATGGCTGACTATGAAGAACGATATGCTATTATTGAACTGATCGGAGAGTGGAATGATGCCGTAGAGAATGATATCATGGAATTGAAACGGGAAGTACTGGAGAAATTCATGTACGAGGGTATCAATAAATTCATCCTGGTTGGGGAGAATGTACTCAATTATCATAGTGATGGACGGGATTATTACGAGGAACTCTATGAAGAATTATCCGACGAGAATGGCTGGGCCGTCTGTTTAAACATGCCGGAACAAACCCAGTACGACTTTAAACATGCCAAACTAAACAGGTATATAGAATTAATGGAACTGGAAAACTGGCGAACCTATAAGCCTTTTCACCTGTTTAAGAAAATAGATAACGAGCTGACAGCACGTCTTACTAACTAATAATAGGTGACGGCTTCAGCCCTGATTTTTATCATTTAAAACTTTTCACCGTTTTTGGTCACCGGACACTATTTTTGCAGAAATCTGATTTCTCCTTCTAAGAATATTGCTTATGAAATGGTCTGAAATGTTCACTTCTTCCGTCGGCAAAAAGTTGGTGATGAGTCTGACGGGTATATTCCTCATTTTGTTTTTGATCGTGCATGTTGGCCTCAATGCCTGTATCTGGGCAATGGATGGCGGTGAAATGTTTAATAAAGGAGCTCATTTTATGGGTTCTAACGTGGTACCTCGTATTCTCGAAGTCGGTTTGTTCGCAGGATTACTGCTTCACATCATCCAGGGTTTCATGCTGGAATTCCAGAATCGCAGTAAACGTAAACAGGGATATGCAGTGGCCATGGGTTCCAAAGGCAGTAAATGGTACAGCCGCAGTATGGGTATTCTCGGTAGCCTGATTCTTATTTTCTTAGTAGTACATATTTCTGATTTTTGGTTTCCCAACCGCTCAAACCAGGGTTTCTTATTGGGTGAGGAGATCAATCTATATGATAAAATGCAGGTTACCTTCCAGGAACTCTGGGTGGTGATCCTGTACATTGTTGGATGTATTTCACTTGCCTGGCACCTGCTGCATGGTTTCCAGAGTGCATTCCGGACATTGGGAGTAAGCAACAAAAAATACCTGGCGTTACTGAATGCGACCGGTGTTGGATTCTCCATCATTGTCCCATTTACATTTGCTATGATGCCGGTTAGTTTTTATATGGGATGGGTGTAGAGAAAGCGAATGAAGTAAGAGCAGATTAAAGTTGTAAAATAAAATCATTATATCAAAGTAATCAGAGGTTATGCTTGATTCAAAAATTCCTGCCGGATCGTTAGAACAGAAATGGGTGGATTATAAAGGACATGTGAAACTGGTGAACCCGGCCAATAAACGCAAACTGGAAGTGATCGTGGTAGGTACTGGCCTGGCCGGTGCTTCTGCAGCTGCTGCACTTGGCGAACTGGGCTATAAAGTAAAAGCGTTTTGTTTCCAGGATTCTCCCCGTCGTGCACACTCCATCGCAGCACAGGGAGGTATCAATGCAGCCAAGAATTACCAGAACGATG